>CBFIJD010000041.1:0-25085 GCA_965662845.1 uncultured bacterium
ACGGGGCGTTGCTCTGCAGCGTAAAAGCGAGGGCCTTGGATGATGTGATCTCCTGAGCTGACAAAGAGCGTGTTGGGGCCGTGCACCGGATCTCTGCGGAAGGCGTCCACTAGAGCCGAGAATTCATCAACGCTGGAGAGCGCACTCTGCTCGTTTCCGTCCACATCGGCAAAATGCAACAGTTGAAGAGTGAACTCGCCAGCATAGACGGGGGTGCTGAGAAGGGCGGCGCTCAGGGCCGTCAGCATCCGTTTTTTGAATGTTTTCATCGTGACTTTTCACGGGAGTGTTGAGAGCGAGTGATGAACCACCTCAGCGCACTGCGGACGGTTCATCACCTGCGGGAGAAAGATTACTGGATTTCGTAAACGACGGTGCTGCCGCTCACTTCGTTGCCAGAGATGAGCAACGCCTTTCCTGTTGGGCTGTCACTTGCGCTGACGAACTTCAGGCTCTCAGGGCCCAAGTCTCCGCCGACGCCGGCAGCCAACGTTGCGTCAAAATCACGGTTATTGATGTAGTGCACAAACTTCGCATCGGCCGGCGTGCTCACGTCATACACCACAATGCCCCCAACACGCTCGAGCCCGATGAACGCGTAGGTCGTAGAGTCCACCGTACCGACTGCGATCGCTTCTGGTTCGGGGCCTTTGTCATCACTCCGACTGTCAAAGCTGTCATTCTCATCGTTGTTGGAGTTAAACCCGTTCTGCAGATATTGGGCGGTGATGCGCTCCAGCTCACTGCCGCTATCGAACACGAGCGCGCCAGTGGCATCCCAGATGGAGAACGAGCGCGCCCCATAAGCGTAAAGCTCGTCGTAGTCGCCATCGTCGTCGGTGTCACCAAGCGTTGTGGTGATCTTGAGGCGCCCGAGTTGGTCGTCGGCTTGGAGCGTCGCAGCGGTTGGGAAGGCCGTGGCGTCCAGAGTGACGTCTTTAACGCGGGCTTCTTCCGAGAAGAATGTGTAGTCGCGTGCGTCGCCCTCGTTCGCGGTGAAGTAGTAGCTGGAGCCTCCAATCGTCGCGCTCACGATGGTGTCTGGCTGATACATCCCTTTCAGGTTGTCCCACGTGTTGAGCTGAATCTTGTCATCACGGTTGCTCACATCCAGCTCGTTCGGCGCCACGCTGTGATCTTTGAAGCCGAGCGCCTTCACGTCTGTCAGCGTATTGGTGGAGAGATCCACAATCGCCACGGCGTTGTTCTCTTGGAGAGCCACCCAAGCCGTGTTGCCGTCTTCACTGATCGCGACGTATTCGGGCTCAAGGTCCTGCGCAGCGGTCGAGTTTGGAGTAAACACGCGGACATCCGTTGGGATCGCGGTGTTGTAGGCCGTAAACGTGAGGTTTGTGACGCTGTTGTTGTCCAAGGCGGTTACGTCGCTCACGTCGATGATGCTGATAGACCCTTCAGGATCATCAGTCCCATTGTCTAAGGGTTCTCCTTCGTTCGCGACCACGACTTTGGTTCCGGCAGGGTTGAAGAGTAGCGCATCGGGGAGCACGCCAACGGGGAGCGCCTGAACGAAGCTCAAATTATCCGCGTGGAAGAAGGCGACCGCGCCGTTGCTGCTCTTGGTGCTGTGTTCCACCGCGACCGCGACCACACCGTTCTTCACATCGACGCTGTTGAATCCCGCGATGGTGGTGTTGTCCAGCCCGCTCGGGTTCCCGGCGGCGATGTCGTCCTTCGAGATGGTGCCGTAGGAAGACAAACTTCCGTCACTGGCCATGCTCAGCACATCAACTTGCCCCGCCTGCGCGTTCACGACAAACAGTCGGTCGTTGTCTTTATCGAAGGCGACAATCTCGGCGGCAGAGACGTCGAATGTGTTGGATTCGTAGCGCCCCACTTCCGTCATTTGAAAGCCAGCAGAAGCGTCTAAATCGGTGAGATCGGCGTTTGTCTGTTCGGCGAGGTTGACGATGTGGTAGTCGAACTCAGCGGAGGTTTCAGCTTTGTTGTATGCCGAAGCCGCGTCTGGGTGGAAGGTTTTGAGATACTCCGCGAAGGCGTCTTGTTCACCGCCTGTGTAGCTGAAGCTTGAATTGTTGCCTGGGTCGTTGGTTAGCGTCGCGTCTGGATAATCAGTGCTTTCGCCAAAGCCAGCACCTTCATATAGGTTAACGCGGTCGGGGTTGCTCAATTGGTCGAAAGGATAGGCATCTCCTCCGTTTGCCAAGAAATTCAGGGTCACTAGGCGGAAGTTGCTATTGTCCACGACAGAGCCATCTTCTACGACCGGGGTGATCGTTCCATTATCATCTATGATCACTAGGTCACGGATTCGTTCTCCGTTCCCAACCTCTGTACGTGCGGTTCGTGTTGTGTCGTAAGTGAAGCGCATTCCAGCAACTTGTGGGAACTGTCCTGGAGTGGCGCCGTCCGCAGTGGCAGCAACAGCGTGCTCCAGCAAATCCTTCAACTCTGAACCTGTCACATTGATTAAGACTAGGCCGTTGTCAAAGCGGAGCGTCGCTCGCAAATGGCCTTCAGACACGGCTCCTGCGGCTGTCCCAGCTTCGGTGTTAGCAGCTGGAGGCAAAAGTACCGCTTCGCTGTAGTCGGTTGAACCGGGTGGCACGACCGCAGAACCGATCTCGGTGCGCAAGCCTCCGCCATTCTTCAGTGAGACGTGTACTGTGCCATTGTCATAAAGTGTGTTCGCGTACCATAGGTTCGCATCCGCGCTGAGATTACCAAGATTGGTTTCTTCTGTACGAACTTGGCTGCGGCGTCCATCCAAGTATGTGTCCGTATAGCCGACGACATTTCCATACTGAGCCGTAATTACGGTCTGAATCGCGTCACGGATCGCAACAACCTCGCTGTTCACGGTACCCCCAACTTGAGCGACCACAGCTGATGTGGCGGCATAAGCGCCATTTACGGTTGAGTCCAAGCTATCAGTGTCAATGACCCCATTGTTATCAAAGTCGACAACGAGCCGACCCAAGTATTTGTAATCGGCGTCAACGTTGACGACTAAGGTCGGATTACCAGAAGCGTCGGTGGTTTGATATGGATACGATTCCGCAAAATCGCTATCTGTCACGTATGTTCCAGAGAACAATGTGTCGTTGCTGTCGCCCATACGAGTATTGGAGCCGCCTGCCACGATAATATCAACGCCGTCTAGCGCTTCTGCCATCGCTTTTTCTACAGCGATTTGCTGCATGTGCGCGAGCACAACAATCTTATTCACACCTTGCTCTTCCAGAAGATCTACCGCAGGTTGAATCGCGGCAGCAATCTCTGCTGCTGTCGCAGATGTGTCGCTCGGTGAAATCACCAAGTCACCGATACTTGTAATCGTAGAGAGTGTCGGAGTAGCCGCCCCTACAATTCCAATTGATTCTCCACCGATAGTGGCGATCGCGTAGCCCGCAACCTGTCCTCGCATATTCGCGACGTTGTCGCCGTTCGTTCCGATGGTAAAATCCGGCTCGCTGCTGAAGTCAATATTCGCCGACAAATGAGGAAACTCGGCTGTCGAGGCGTTGTCTGCATAAATCGCGTCGGCGAGTTCGCCAGGGCCGGCGTCCAGATCATGATTCCCCACGTTTGCCGCGTGAACGCCCATTGCATTCATCAGCGCAATATCCGCGTGCCCGGGCTCATTGCTATCGGTCACATTCTCAACAGCGTCTTGTTCAGCAGCGTAAAAGCGGGGCCCTTGGATGATATGATCGCCCGAACTCACAAACAGAGTATTCGCTCCATATGTCGCGTCGCTCTTGAAAGCATTTACTAGCGCAGAGAACTCATCCACGCTGTCGAGGGCGCTCTCTTCGTTGCCATCCACATCTGAAAAATGCAGCAGCTGTAAAGTGAAAGCATCATCTGTCGTGGAACTTGTGTTGTTGTCATCGTCATCGCTGGTGGCACATGACGCCGTCATCAATGCTACGGCTAAAGCACCCAGCATTAGTTTTTTGAATTTATTCATGGGAATGACTCCTGTTGGAATGGTGCGCTGACACGCTAAGAAAGAGAGCCTCTTGCAGCAGAGGCTCCTCTCGTGGCGATTCGTTCTGTACGCCAGAGGACAAACAGTAGCAGCGCTCATTAGAGACAGAAAGCACACAGCCCAAACCATGTGCCTTCTGATAGGTTAGAGAAAATTAGTTGGTAGGAATGTTCTCTGGGCTAAACAAGAAGACTTGTCCTCCAGCATCCGCCTTCACCTCGGCCACGGCACCGCCAGAGTCTGTGCGGTGTTGCACTACTCCGATTAACGATGACCCAGCCAAAGAGACGCTCTCGTTGACGTCTTGCTCACCTTGACCTTCTAGCTCCTGTTCTGTGTAGAAGGTTCCGTCTGCCTTCTTAGCGACCAAGGCCGTCACATTCCATGTGCCAGAAAATTCAGCGGATGTGGGGCCTGACTCTCTGACAGCACCACCGTAAGCAGATGCGTTGTCGGCTCCACGTGGGTTGTCGCTACCGCCGGCCATCGCTAAGAAATGGCCCGTGTTAGCGGTCTTCAACTGCAACGTTGCAGGGTCTAGCACTAGCGCATATTTACGCTCTCCATAATCGTTGCCGGAATCCTCATCTACGATCAGCACATCAGCGTCTGAGGTTTTGATCCACTGGAGACCATCGGGGGCGACCATCTTGGCGGCGTCAGCTTCGATATGCTTCGCAGCAGTAGCGCTTGGATCGTCTCCATGACCGATACCTTTCCCTCCCACTTCTAACGTAAGAGATCCGTCTACAGCTGAGATGATTCTTGTTACGTCTGCCGAGACTGAAGCAGGCAAATCGCCTCCCGCGACCTCGTTTACAAAGTCTGTCAGTTCAACTCCAACCAGAGCCCCTTCATTCGTCATGTTTTGCACATAGCGCTGCTTGGTATCGTCAGGATCTACAGCTGGGTGCTCAGTCTTCGTGTTGGCGTTCAAGAAGGTGTGATTGTCGGGTTGCTCATTAGCATCAATCCACAGGCTGATTTCCGTATCGCCTACAGAGACGTTGTTGTCCCACCCTGCCCATTGATAGCTCGTCGGGAAAAACTTGACCGAGAAGTTGTTGGGAGCGCTCGCATCTTTCAGATATTCGTCCATCATCTCGGCCGTGAGGTTGTCATTAGTGATGTTCAGGTTCGCGAACTCACTATTTTCCAAGGCCATACCGTAAATCTTACCGTACAGCAGACCATTGCGTGCGAGGAACTTATCCCGCTCAGACACGTTAGGATCATTTTGATCGACGGCTTGATTATTCCAGTCTACCCCTTTCTTGCCGACATAGATTCGCAGGGGCGCTACGTTTTTGTAGTGATTGTAGCCAGCGAGGACCATGACTACATAATCTTCATGTTTCGGATTGATCGGAAGGATTTTCTCGTAGCCAGACTGACCTAAACTCGGCACTGCATAAGCGGTTTTATTGGCAATGTCGACCACCATTGAGGCGAGGCCAAGCGTATCGTTTGTGTCGATTCCTGTGTCGGAGAACATGCTGCTGATGTTCCACTCTTCGGCGGTTAGCCAAACGTCATCGGCTAAACCGATTCCGTTGCCATACTTGTGAGCCTTTTCATAGTAAGCGCCGCAGAAAGACTGAAAGAAAAAATCACCTTCAGTGAGTTGCATGCTAGCGGCAAAGTTTACGACTGTTCCATCCGGATAAGTTTGATTACCCCACTTGCCCCCATCTGCTTTCGGTGTAACCACGTCCCCAAATTGGTTGTAAACCGTGCTGAACAAATGACCGGTTGTTTTAACCATGTCACTCGCTGGAGCTTCATTGGCTAAAAAGTCAGCAAACTTAGTTCGGTCGTAGTCGATAGTGTGGATGTGGGACCCCGTAAATTTCACACCACTCGCCATCTCCCAGCCATAGGTCTCGTTGCTCATCGTAGAGTAAGATTCGGACTGATACGCGACGCGGATGGTGTTGTGATCTTCTAGCCACGCAGCGTGCCCATCAGGGTAACCGGTCAGCGCAAGTCCGGTCGCATCGTCGTACTCACCAATAGTTGCGATTGGTTTCATCGCGTCAATGTAGGGGAAGTCTGTGTCGCCGCTCTGGCCATCAACACGCTCGCTAGCGTCATCTGCCGTGCTGGCTTCTGGAATGAGCGCCGTGACTTCACCAATCGCTTTGACACTGGTGTCAACTGTTACAGTTGGGGTGGTGTCGACTGTGTTGTTGTTGTCATCGTCGTCTGATGCACAGGCCGTGACCAACAACGCGGCGCTGATCGCGCTCAACATCAATTTTTGGAACTTATTCATAAGGACTCTTTTCAGAGAAGGGTGTGACGCTTTTGCGTCGAGATGCAGAAGACACCGAACGGAGCGTCTTCTAGTGAACCGTTACGGCACGCTAATCGTGCGCGTCCCAGCTTGAACGACCGCCGTTTCGGTGGAAGAGATCGTGTAGTCTTGGCTGTTGACCCCCGAGACGAAGCGCCACTCGTTGGTGACGTTGTCTGGGGTGATCGTGACGAGCATGTAGCCGCGGTCGGTGATGTTCATGAACTGCATACGAGAATTCGCAGTGGTGCCGTCGGGGCTGTTGATTGCCTGCACTCCCGCGATTGTCTCCAGCGTTGTCGGGTCAGCGGAAGTCAGCGGAGACAGTGTGGTCGCCAAGTATTCCTCTAATCCTGGCGCGGAGACTCCGGGCGTCGCCAGCTCTACCCCGATGAAGTCTGTCGCGTTGTCGCCGATCAGCTGATTTCCCCACGCGTTGTGCGTGTCCCCGCTGAGCACGATCGGGTTATTCGCTTGCTTGAGCACGTCATAAAACTTGCGCTGTGCCTCTCCGTAGCCATCCCACGCGTCCCAGTTGTAAGGCTGTCCATAAGCTCCGGTGTAGACGGCGAGGATTTGTGCTTGCTGCGTCTCAGAGAGTCCTGCCAGCGCTTGTTGCAAGGTCGCGGCGTCCATACTTAAGTAGCTCAAGTAGTCCGTCACGTTGTCGCTACCGAGCAGATAATTGGGGGAGTCCACCTGAGCTGCGATGATCTGCTGCCCGAAGATCTGCCAAGTTTCCGTGCTGTTGCTCACTTGCTCGTCTAACCATGTCTCTTGGGTAGCGCCCAGCAAGCTACGACTAGAGTCACTCAGCACCGCATCCATCGCTACTTGGGAGCCTTGGAGCAAACCGAACTGCGCCGGATAGGTCAGATTTCCCTGCCCTGTCAGGAACGCCGTGAGGTTGTCATAAGGGTTGACAGGTGTGACGTTGTCAGAGTCTAGGAACGCCTGCGGGTTGTGGTTGGCGAGGATTGTGTTGACCTGTGAGATCTGCTGATCGCGCCCAGCGATGCGAGTATCGAGCATGACCAAGCTCGCTAGATCGCCGAAGTCAAAGCTGCGATAGATGCGCTCGCGGTCTTCCGTGCCGTTCGCAGCATAAGTCCGGATTGGCATCCACTCGTGATAAGCCTGCAGCGCGACGGCTTTGCGGTCTGTCCAAGAGCCTTCAGTGGTCTCGTCGTGATTTTCCGCGCCGTCTCTCCAAGCGTCATTGGCGGTCTCGTGGTCATCCCACACGGTGATAAACGGCACTTTGCGATGCAGCTCTTGCAAGTCCGCGTCTTGTTTGTATTGCCCGTGGCGCGTGCGATAGTCAGCCAGCGTCAGCAGCTCGTTGGCTGGAGAAAAGAGCAGAGGATCGGTGTTGTTGTCGCCACGTCCCACCAGCGAAGGGTAGCCGTCCGGCCCATACTCATAGAAGTAGTCGCCTAAGTGGATCACGGCGTTCAAGTCGCTTTGCTTCGCAGCGTCATCGTAAGGGTTGAAGTAGCCTTTGGGGTAGTTCGCACAGGAGAAGACCGCGAACCTGAGCTGCTCGACGCTCGCGTTGGCGGCGGGGAGCGTGCGGGTGTGCCCGACGACGGAGTTCGTGTCGCCGACGGTGAAGCGGTAGGTGTATTGGGTGTCGGCGTTGAGGTTGTCGGCGTCCACCTTGACGGTGTAGTCGCGAGCGGCGTTGGTGGTGAAGGTGCCTGAAGCCACTACGTTGCTCATGGTCTCGTCTGTCGCGTTGTCTTTGGTAGCGATTTCCCACGTCACGGCCACCTCGCTCACGTTGTCCGAGGGCGTCACACGAGTCCACAAGATCACGCCGTCGGCTTCGGGATCACCGCTCGCGACTCCGTAATCAAAAGCGTAGGTCGTCGTTGTTTCTTTGTTGTCGTTGTCATCATCGGAGGCCGCGCAGCTGACGGTCAGCCCAATCACCGCGCTGGCAACCAGAAAGTGTACGGCCCAGCGCCGCAAGGAGAACGTAGCTAGAGAAGATTGAGATCGCATGCGGCACCTTAGGTTCAGAGAAGAGAAAAACTTCGTAAAAACAAAGAATTCGAAGTTACCGCAGGATTGTTAGGAAAGTGTTTGGGGCCGGAAATTTTGTCAGAAAAACACGGCGTCGAACGGGGTTTGTCAGGAAAATCGGGCGAGGAAAAAGACAACCGTACAGCGCGAGGGAGGGCGAGGCTTTGTTCCTGACGTTTCTGTCAAAGTGCAGCCCCGTATCGGTCGCGGAGCAAGGGGGTCGCAAATTTTGTGCGGAGGGGTTTCGGCCTGTTTGGCGGCCTCAGAGCATTTGCTGTGCGGCTTGTTGGCGAAGGTTGGGGATCAGCCGTTGCGCATCTTGTGCTTGCGGGTGAATCTGTTGCAGGCGTTCATAGGTTTGCAAGGCTTCAATGAATTTTTCTTGACGGACTTGGATCATGCCCAGCCCAGACAAGGCTCCAAAGTGGCGAGGTTCGCGCGCGAGTGTCTCAGCGATGTCGTTGGCAGAGCCCTCCAAGTCACCCAAGTAATAGCGCACGGTCGCGCGCTTGTTCCACGCTTCTGCCCAGTCGGGGGCGATGTTCACTAGCTGACTGAAAGCCGCCTCTGCGCGCTGCAAATCACCTGCAGACATCGCGTCTATTCCGCGCTGCATTTGCTTTGTGAAGACGGAGTTGGCGTGCTCCATCCAAGCGCTCCAAATCTCTTGCACAAGCAGCTGCGATTGTACCGACGTCTCGGCAAGTTCAAGCTGGGCGAAGAGCTTAGGAAGCTTCGGGTGGTCTTGGTCGGCAAGGACAGAGGGGGGGCTACTCCAGAAAATCCAGCTCAACAGGAAGAGGAACAAAGTACGCATGAGGGCTCTGGAGTAGTGAGATCAGCCTGTGGGAGCGGGCGCGGTGTTTCCAAGCATTTCGTCGATTTGTGACTGCATCAGCTCCGCAGTCACGCCACCGACCTGTTTGAACCGGATCGTTCCGTCAGGCGAAATGAAGAAGGTTTCGGGCACGCCGTAGATGCCATATTCTAAGGCAATATCGCCGTTCGTGTTGTCGAGCCCGAGAAAGTAAGTTTTTTTGAATTGGCGCGCGAAAGCTTGGGCCTGATCTGCTTGATCTTGAATCGCGACGCCCAACACATGGACTTGTGGAGGATTCTGCAGGCCGTAACGTTGGTGAAACGCTTCTAAAATGTGGGCTTCGGAGCGGCACTCCATGCACCACGACGCCCAAAAGTTGAGGACAATCGGCTTACCGCGCAGTTGGTGCAAGTCTACTTTTTGGCCATTCCACAGGTTGACCAGCTCAAAGTTGGGCGCCTCTTGCCCAATGAGAGGCGATGGCACCTTTTTGGGGTCAGTTGTGAACCCAAACGCGAAGAGCCCAATAAAGCCAGCGAGGACCGCCCAGACCGTCCAGAATTTCCAAGAAGTCCACATAATTAGCCTTCTGCCGTGATGTAGCGCTGCCGCAGCACTTCGTTGCGGACCGCGAGAGTGCGTGGGCGATACATCAAACAGATGCCAATTCCGAGAGTAAAGACAGGCAGAGCCATCCATGCCCAGCCCACGAGCGGGTTGACATAGGTCTTCAGCGCGACTAGCTCGCTTTGCTCCCCTGACTCACTAGAGAAGATGAGGTAGAGGTCTCGCATAAATTCGCGGCGCAGCGCAACTTCTGTGAGGGGTTGCGGCTGGGTGGGATAGAAGCTCTTGGCCGGTTTCATGACTTCAAGCAGCTCTTTGTCGCGGTTGTAGACTTCTACGACTGCCGCGCGGTGTGTCGCGTTGCGGACCATGAACTGCTCCACCCCCGTAAACTTCAAGTAGTAGTCATCAGAGAGTTGGAACATTTCGTCTTGCTTCAAGGAAACATCGCGCTCCACGCTGAAGAAAGTCCCCGCAAAGCCCATGAACATCAGCACGACGCCGAAGTGAATGACGAGGCCACCATAGCGGCGTTGGTTCCGCTGAAACACATAAACCAGCCCCAGTAGCGGTCCCGTTTGCAGCTGCTTCCCTTTCACGTGCGCGGCTTTGCCCACTTCAATGAAGATCGTGGCCGTGACAAAGATCGCGATCCAGAAGATGGTGAACGGCTCTAAAGAGAAAGGGACAAAGACCGCGATGATCGCCGTACCGACGGTTGCCAGTAGCATCGGGCTCTGGAAGTTGCGTCGGAGACTCTCTTTACTGGACTTGCGCCACGCGATCACCGTGCCGATCCCCATCAAGAAGAAGAGGACATACCCCATAGGCCCCATAATCGTGTTGAAGAAGGGCGCTTGGATGGAGAGTTTGGTGCCGCTGATGGCTTCCGCGAGGAGCGGGAAGGTTGTGCCCAACAGAACCGTGAAGGCCATGCCGACAAACATCACGTTCTGGGTGAGGAAGGCGTTCTCGCGGCAGAGCACCGCTTCCATCTTGTGTTCTGATTCCAGCAGGTTGATGCGCCAGAAGAGCAGGCCGATCCCCACCACTAAGACAATGGCGAGGAAGACAAGGAAGGCGGGCCCGATCTCCGATTGGGTAAACGAGTGCACCGAGTTGATCACACCAGAGCGAGTGATAAACGTGCCAATGATCGTCAGCCCGAAAGTCATGATGATCAGCACAATGTTCCAGATTTTGAGCATGTTCCGCTTCTCTTGAATCATCACAGAGTGCAGAAACGCGGTTCCCGTCAACCAAGGCATCAGCGCCGCGTTCTCAACCGGATCCCAGGCCCAGAAGCCGCCCCAGCCCAATTCCTCATAAGCCCACTGTCCACCAAGGATGAGGCCGAGCGACAAAAAATACCAAGAGATGAGCGTCCAACGTCGAGTTGTCAGCACCCACTCGTTGTCTATTTTGCCGCGGATGAGGCCGGCAATTGCGAAGGCAAACGGCACACTGAAACCGATGAATCCAAGGTAAAGAGACGGCGGATGCACCACCATGGCAACGTTCTGTAGCAGCGGGTTCAAACCCCGTCCTTCCGCAGGAATCGCCGCTTGGACGTCTAGGGGGTTCGACCAACCAATGAGCAAGAAGAGCAAGAACACGAGAATGGCGTTCAAACAAGCAATGACGTAAGGGATGATCTCACGATTCGAGTATTGATAACGGAAGGCAACCACCATCGCGAAGAAACTTTGGACGAGAATCCAGAAGAGGAGAGAGCCCTCCAAGCCGCCCCAAAATGCGGTCACTTTGTAAAAGAGGGGCATGTCGGTGCTGGAGTTGCGCCACACGTAATGAATACTGAAATCGCTGACAACAAGCCCATGAATCAGAATTGCAGAGGCAATCCCGATCAGAAAAAAGCTGATAATGCTCGCGTTTTGTGCAGAACGGACCAAGTTCCAGTTGTTATTGCGCACGCCAATATGCGGGACAAACGTGCCATACAAACAAACGGCTAGAGCCACCATCAGGGAAATGGTTCCCAGATCAGCCATACAAAGCCTCCATAGAAATCAAAGGGTTAGAAGGAATTTGCGTCGCAAGCTACAACACGGTCGCCTTGACCGCAAGAGTTTTAGAGATCTTAGGCCGCCGCAGTCTGAAAGAGACAGATCAATCTATTTGCTCGAAAACTTGGGGGGTTCCTTGTCGATCAAAGAGATACACCTCGTAGGAGTCACTGCGCGTAGGGTGCTCCATCCCCGGAGATCCAAACGGCATGTCGGGGACGCTGAGTCCGGCGACTCCTGCTGTCGGATCTTGGAGAAAACGTCGTAGTGAGCTTGCCGGGACGTGCCCTTCTACGAGAAATCGGCCCTCGACCACGGCAGTGTGGCAGCTGCGTAGATTGTCCGGAATGCCAAGCTGGTCTTTGACCTGTTGCATGGCTGTGAACGATCGGCTCTCGACCGTAAAGCCATTTTCGCGCAAGTGATCGGCCCATTTTTCACAGCAGCCACACTGTGGGTGTTTATACATCGTCACCTCAACGCCCAACACCGAAGCGGTCGAGGAGAGGGTCATCAAAAGAAATGCTAGCGAGAGTCTACGAAATCGCATGTGACGCTCCAAATTCAGGAGGTTTGGAAAAGAGTTCACTTCAAGAGTGCACGCGTACCGATCAAACGAATAAGCAGCCATTCAGCGAAATGAATTTCAAATCCGAAAAACACGATTTTTAAGAAAGATGGGCTGGTCTGGAGGTGGAGTTGGAGGGAACAGAGGAGGAGCGCGGAGGTGCTGAGCTTGTCGAAACCACCCGTCCGGCGTCCGCAGCGCCAGCTCACGCAGCTCCTCGGCGACACGCAGCGAAGCCTCTGACTCCCACTCTAGCGTCGTCAGGCAGTGAGGATCGTCGGGGAAATCGCAGTGTGTCTGCTCGGCGGGCTCGCCGACGTGGCCTTCAGGCGGGGCGCTCACAAACCCGTGAGATGCGACCTCTGCTGGCGACAGGTGGCAGCAGGTTGTCCAGATTGTAGCGACAGCGAGGAGGCTGAGCAGCCAGAGTGGTGAGGTGGTTCGGCAGAGCAAGGCTCTCATTCATGCACGCGATAAGCAGTGTGACAGGCGACGCACTGTTGCATCACATCCGCGAGGCCGTTGGCGATTTGGCGGTTGTCGCCCTCAATCGCAGCTTCTTGGATTTTCACGGCAAAGCGGCTCGCCGCCCGATGCATCTCGGTTCCGATCTGCTGCATCCCTGTCGGCATAAACTTCGCCATGTGTGAAGCGCCGTGTGATCCCATTGAAGACATGCCGAGGCGGTTCTCGGCGACGGCTGCGGCTTGGTCATACTCTGCCGTCGCAATGTGCCGTTGAATTTCTGTGAGGGCCACTAGGTGGTCGCGCATGTTGGCGAGCATGTGATCGCGCATCATGCTGGGGAGCTGCACCAGCTCTCTTTGGTCTTGAGCGGGCGCCGCAGATGCCGAGAACAGGAGAAAACCGAGGACAGTAATCAAATGACGCATGGAACGACTCCAGATTGATTAAACCTAAGGCAAAAGCGAAGAACGGTAGCAAGCTGAAGCAGGCAGCGCAAGGATTAGGTCTTGACGAGCCAAGAACCGATCATGGTTGCTCCACCAAGCGTCAAGCAAGCGGTGATCAAAAACATCACAGCGACAGCTTCGAGGCCATCACGAATGACGGGCGAGAGTTTCGGCTTGCGGATGAACCACATCAGGCCCGTGGTCACCAGCATCAAATACCAGCCCAGGGTCGCGTTCTGCTGATGTTTGCTGAAGAGCAGCTCTTGCGCTTCGTTGTATTCTGAAGGGGTGGGTATCCAAACCGCCCACAGCAGCCACGTGAACAGCGCGCCGGCAGTACAACAGTACGTCGCAGCCATTTTGACGGCTAACCGCTTGTGGAAAAGACCGTAAAATTCCAGAGCACAAGCGCTCAAAACGAGCAGTAGAGGCAGGTTGCCGAGTAAAGAGTGCATGCTTAGTTATGCGAAGATGCCTTGAAAGCCATCTGCAATCAGCTTCCAACCGGTGATGAATAACAGGACGTAGCAGATGCGATAAAACCAGTCGGGACGAATTCGATCATGCAGCCAGACACCTAATTGGGTGCCCGCGACCGCGACCGGCAACAGCCAGAGCGAAGTCCATAAGCTGTGCCCCGAGAGCTGGTTGAGAAAGTAGTATGGTACCAGTTTGACCGTATTGATGACGGCAAACATGAAAATGGTCGTGGCGACGTAGAGCGTCTTTTCAAGCTGCAACGGTAGCAAATACATGGAGATGGGCGGCCCGCCTGCGTGTGCTACAAAACTCGTGAACCCAGCGACACCTCCCCAAAAGCGCCCCTCTCGATCTCCTGGGTTCTTGCCTTGCGCGATTTTCCCCAACCAGCCCCAGTGTTTCATGGTGAAGAGCACCGCAATCCCTCCGACTAGTAATCGAATCCAGTTGCCATCCAAGAAGTGAAAAACGAGCCAGCCCCCCAGAATTCCTGCGGTTGCTGCTGGCAACGTCAGCCACAAAATTCGATTGTCCCACTGTCCCCAAAAAGCACGCACACTAACCGCGTCCATTGCCAGCAGCAAAGGTAAGAGAATCGCGGCCGCTTGCGCGGGTTCAATCACTAGCGAAAGAATCGGCACGGCCATCACGACTAGCCCACCACCAAACCCACCCTTAGACACGGCGGCAACTAGGACAGCGCACACCGCTGCGATGTAAAATTCAACCGAGTCCATCAGGCCTCACCAGTAACGATGAAATAAGAGGCTGGCAGCCTGAGCCGCTCCTTGCTGGCGAGCGTGGAAGCGCACTCCCCATTGCTCATGAAATTGCCACGCCGCGTTTGCTGAAAAGGTGAGCCCCTGGCTGCGCTCGCCCAACAGGGTCTGGTCATACTCCAGCGAAGTGAGGACTCCCACGACGGCGGAGGGTCTCCACAGTGCTCCGACCACAGGCGTGAGGGCTAACGCGCTCTCGGGCATCGACCCCGTGCGAGATTGCAAGTGCGAGTCGAGAAATGCGAAGCCCGCCCATTTAGGAGCCAAGAAGGCGGCTCTTCCGACGCCTGCCGTCAGTCGCAACACTTGATGCTGCGGCTCAGCGACTGACTCCGGTTCCCACGCGCCGCTGGTTCGCCAAGATAGGCCCGAAACCGTCGTAAGCTTGGAAGGCGACAACGCAATGTTCTGAATTTCAAACAAGGTCGCTCGATGGAACCGCCAGCCGTCCTCATGCACACGCAGCCGCAAATCCAAGGCCTGTAATTCTGCATACGGCTGGTGTCCGGTCTCTGGGTCAAGGAGGTCGTGATAAGCCGCGCGAACGCCGAACTCTGCGCCTTGCTCACGTTCTGTCGTGTAAAGCCCCAGCTGGGTGCGCAGCGGTGGATGTCCTTTGATGGGGGACGGTGTGGCGGGAGGCTCCACGCTTTCCAAAATCGGGAGCTGACTGCGCTGCAATAAGACTCGCTGGCGGAACGCTTGTTGTGCCTCGCTCAGGCCATCATCACGGGAGGCTTGATACTGGAGCAGATCAATGAACGCGTCGAGCGCTTCCGCCTGTTCCGTCGCCGACAAAGGAGAACGTCTCAATTCTGTGAGCTGAGACGGAGACTGCTCTAGCCCCAAAACCCAATTTTGCTGGGCAAGACTGAGCCTTTGCACTTTCCAGCGCAGACGTCGTTGTCGCGAAGGCACAAGCGTAGGCTCTTGCAGCAAAGGCGCTCCTTGCGCGTCGCGCAGCTTGTGCAAGCGATCAAACACGTCAATCGGAATGGCCCACAGCGGATTGGCAGGGCGGACTTGTCTGTCGTCTTCCCAAGCCATTTCTAAGAGTTCGGCCATGCGATAGGCGCAGTTTTCGAGGAAAAAGTAGTAGCGGAATTGGATATTTTGCAGCAGCTCCCACGCGTGAAAGAGAACGCGCTCCTGTTGCGCACGGCTGAGCCGGAGTGGGAATTCCCACAGGTCACGCAGTTCGCTCTCGCCGTAGACATGCTGAAAGTTATAGAACCGTTCGTCAGAGAATCGCCCCGTGTAGCCGCCAAAGATTCCTTTGGTCGCATAGACGAGGGGATTGTCATCGGGGTTCGGATTGGCGCCAAAGTTCAGCGTCGGGCTCAGCAAAGAGTGCCCAAATATTCCGCCGCGCAAGTTGATTTTGATGAGAATGTGCCCGAAGAACGACGCCGGGTTGTCCATGTAAGCAGAGACAAACACGACGCTGATGCCGTCCAAGTGTTGCAGATTCGCCCAGCGTTCAAATTGCGGACACGGCACCTTGGGGAGGCTTCCTTCAGGAAAGTTGAGCTTGGTTTGCAACCAACGAAAACGAGCCACGAAGCGGCACTGAGCATGGAAATCCGGGTTGTCGTCCGGCGTGAGAAAGAGCGCGCGCAGGGTCGCCTGCAACTCTGCTCTGGCGTCGAAGCGACCATTGGGAGCAAGAAAAAAGTGCGGGTTGAGAACTTCACTTTGAGGCGAGTCTCGGTCTCCAGTGTAGTGCAGGAGTTTGTGCCAGTAGGCGTGACGGTGCAATTGGCGCGACTCTGCTGCTTGCAAGAGGTCGTTGACAACAGAAGGGTTGGCCGAAGCAGTGGAAACAACGGAGAGAAAACAGAGCAGGAGAACGAGCGCGCGCCCCGTCACGGCGACTCTGGCGTTGGAATGCCTTCGGCGACGATGCGAATCCCAATGCGCGGATCGGCAGTCAGCGGCGAGACCGCAACGCCCCCTTCACAGGAAACTTCTGCGGGAGGGCTAAACCAGCTGCCTCCCCGAGTCACATAGCGGACTTCATTGGAGGCTTGGGCTCTGTCTTGTTCCAGCGTCCATTCGGCGACGTTGCCGAGCATGTCGTGGACTTCCAGAGCGTTGGGGGGGAACGTCCCCACTGGTGCGCTGACCGTGAAATTGTCTTGGCACGGATGAGACGGCTGCGTCCAACCAAACGTCGCAGCGGAGATGGCGTCATTGACAGAAGCATGCGAGCAAGCCTGCTTCGGCGTCGGCCAAGGTGGCTGGGTCGTGTTCGCGCGGCAGGCACGTCTCCATTCCGCAGCTTGAGGCAAGCGAAACCTGAGCTTGTTTTGGTGCTGTGCCGTCAGCCACTGCGTGAAGGCGTTTGCATCCTCCCAGCTCACATAAGCGACCGGTTGAGGCGCTTCGTTGAGTGGTTGCTCGCGGTAAGGGCGGCTGATGTGAGTGTTTCGATAGCGTTGAAATTGAGCGTTGGTGACTTCTGTTTGAGAAATCCAAAACGCCGCGACACAGCTCTGTTGTGCGCCTGTGCAGTTGTCAGGGACCTGAACAAAGGCGATCCCGGTGAAGGGATCTTTCCAGACGTTTTCAGCTGTCGAAGGGGGCGCTAAGTTGGGATCGCTCATAAAAGTCCAGACGAGTCCAACGACAGGCAACATGCCGATGCAGAACAAAATCAGCCAGTTGATGGGCTTCATCCGAGATCCTTGACCTCAAGAGCGGCGAGTAACCGCTGATGGAGATTGTCAAATTTGCCATTGCTCATGATCAAGATGATGTCTCCAGAGCAAGCCGTGGCGGTGAGATGCTCTAAGATTTCATCCGTGCTGGCAAACGCGCGCGCGTCTTTGTGATGCTGCTGGCGCAGGGTAGCCGCGACTTGTTGCACATTGAGTCGGCGTTCATCGGCAATGCCAGCGGCGCGATGCGGAGACGCGAGAACGACGTGATCAGCCTCAACAAAAGCCTCGGTGAGTTCTGGTTGGTGGATGTTGAGAACACTGGTGTTGCTGCGGGGTTCAAACACGGCAACGAGGCGATGGCCAGGGTGCTTTTGACGCAAGGCGCTCACGGTTTCTCGTACGGCTGTGGGGTGATGGGCGAAGTCGTCATAGACACGCACGTTGTTGATGTTCCCCCGTAACTCTTGGCGGCGTTTGATGCCCACAAACTGAGAGAACGCCTCTTGAATCGTTTCGAAGGAGATCGCGTTGTGCTGAGCAAGAATGAGGACCGCCGTCGCGTTGCGAACGTTGTGGGTTCCAGTCAGAGGGACGAACCATTCCCGCTCATCGAAGAGAGCGCCTTTCACTTGAAAGAACGTCCCATGCTCACGCACGCGAATGTTCTGAATTTGGACGTCGCACTGCTCGCTCAGACCGAAGGTCATCACGGGGCTGTGGGCAGTCGCGAGCACTGGGCGCAAGTTTTCTTCGTCGCCGTTGGCCACAATGATCCCGTTGTTGGGAACCAGACGGAGCAACCATTTGAACGACTGTTGGATCTGCTCCAGAGACGCGAAGATGTCTGCGTGATCAAACTCAAGGTTATTGATGATGAGTTGATCGGGCTGGTAATGGAAAAATTTGGAGCGCTTGTCAAAGAAGGCTGTGTCATATTCGTCGCCTTCTGTGAGAAAAAACTCGGAGTCTCCCTCTGCGCAGCTGGTTCCTAAGTTTTCGGCGATGCCTCCGATCATGAAGCCAGGGTTGCGTTGCGCGTGAGTGAGCGTCCAAGCGAGCAGGGACGTGGTCGTGGTCTTACCGTGGGTTCCAGTGACGACAAGCGACGTGCGGCCACGGATGAAAAACTCGCGCAGCAGCTCCGCCATAGAGATGTAAGGCAAGCGTTGGGCAAGTGTTTCTTCCACTTCTGGATTTCCGCGCGAGAGGGCATTGCCAATCACAATGAGATCGGGGTTGGGGCTTAGATTTTCTGCGGCAAAGCCTTCTTGTACAGGGATGTTGTGGCGATCAAGAAAGTCGCTCATCGGCGGATAGACATTCTGATCAGAGCCTGTGACTTGGTAACCTCTCTGTTGTAGGAGGACGGCCAGAGACCCCATCGCGGTGCCACAAATACCACTAAAGTGAATGTGATGAAGCGGAGTTTGCGTGTGAATCATGAGTGGGCTACAAACGAGGCGCGAACGAGTTGTTGCGTGAAGGCATCAACAAAATTGCAGAAAACTTTTCAAAGTAGGAGAGCATGCCAAACGAGGCGCAAGATACTGTGCAACAGCACTATGAGCAAGTGGCAGAATCATATCGCGAGGCCTTCTTCTATGAGAATGCGTCCGACTATCAACATTGGCTGGTGCAACAAGTAATTGAAGCGTTGGATTTGCAGCCGAGTCGCTGGCTTTGTTCCATCGGCTGTGGAAATGGAGACTTTGCCGCGGCCCTAGCCGCGACGGCAAAGCTCAAGAATCCTGTTTGGGCGGTTGACCCCAGTAAGGAAATGCTAGAAGGTACAAAACGCCACTCGGCCTTGCTCTCGGTTGTAGCGGATGGAGTGGGCTTCGCGCATCAAAGCTATGTTTACGATTGCTGTCTGCTCAAAGAGGTCGTGCACCACCTGCCACATGCGGATTTGATACCACTATATTCTGGCATACAGCGCCAGCTAGTGCGCGATGGCCGCGTGTTGACCGTGACTCGTCCCCAAGAAGTGGATTACCCCTTCTTTCATGCCGCCTTGCAAAGTTGGAAGAAAGTGCAGGCCCCTTGGCAGCTGTATGTGGAGGCGCAAGAGCAAGTAGGCCTAACGGTGGAAGTGCAACATCGTGTCTATCCGGTGCGCCTGCGCAAGCAACAGTGGCTTGAGATGTTAGCTAACCGCTTTTGGTCTCACTTGTCAGAGTTTACAGACGAAGAGCTCGCCTCTGGAGTTCAGGAAGTTGCGAAGAAATTTCGTGACCAAGACGTGTTGGAATTTGAAGATCGGTTAGTCTTTTTGGTGGGATCGCTCACTGAAGTTAATCGTCGCATATTTACGGTGCAGGAGAACAGGATGAACTTCGCGTTGATTCAAGGAATGGAACCGTCGCAGCGCAACTGGCTGGCGCAAGCTTTTGTCGGAATGATTGTGGCAGACGGGAAAGTCGAAGACCGAGAGCTGCCTTTTTTGCGGCAGGCTTTAGAATGGCCGACAGATAAGGCTTTGGTCGAAGACCTCATGAGAGTCGTGCGGCTAGAGAAGAAAATGCGTCTTCCCACACAAATCGAGATGGATGCGAAGGACTCTTTCGAAGTGTTAAAGATGCTGGCGGGAGTAATGATCAGTGATGGCCGACTGTCACCGAGCGAAATCCACTTTTTCTACAAGGTCGGGCAAACCTTGAGAATGCCTGAAAACACACTTGAGACCCTGTGGAAAACTGCTCGCAAAGAGCTTGAGGATCAGTGCCCCAAAGCGATTGTGCGCATTGGACAAGAGAAGAAGGTGGTGGCTCTGCAAAATGTGACGAGAGAGAGAGTCACGTTTCGATATCACCGCCCCGTAGTCAAGGGGGCCCACGGGTCTCTCAACATTCAGCGCTACACCGAGAGTGGCGACCCCGAGCTAGAGGGAGATTGGTACGCTTCCTTACACGGTCAAGTTTTGTCAACAAACGTACATGCGCGAGATGAGGAGAGCTTTGTGCTGAGGTTTGAATTCACTCAGTCTATCCGAGAGGATCACGGGCTAATGCAGCTGCTCGGGGTGCCCTTTGGGTGAGGGAGAGAAGTCTTTTCGGGAGGTAAGTGCAGGCGCTCTCTGTGCGGAAAGCGCCTTTCTTTGAGGAGGAGACTGAACTCAGTGACCGTGCCACGACTTGCAGAGGTGCTTGTCAGAGATGGGCAGCCACGGGACTCGTTCTAAAAATGCGATGTAGCATAGAAAGAAAGCTCCGCCAAAACCCAGCGTGATGAACAGCTCATGGAATCCGAGGAGAATGTGGTAGTGGCCGTAGTGCTGGAGTGACGGAACTACCATCATATAGATTGCCATCCATTGTCCCACCGCAACGTAGATTCCCATAAAGCGAACATAGTTGGGAATGCGACACAACGTTTTTGGCATCAAGCCGAGAAAGACAGACACAAACAACCACACGAAGATGATGAAGAAGAGTGTTGCCCAAGGCTCTGTTCGGGAGCGGATGATCAAGTAAGGCGTCTCTTCGGGCAAGTCTGCATACCAAATCACGATGTACTGCGAGAAGGCCATGTAGGTCCAGAGCAGTGAAAAGGCAAAAATAAGTTTTGCCAAGTCGTGTAGACGGTTGATCGTGATGTATTCGGCAAAAACCTTTGAATTGTTACGAACCGTGACTGCGATTGCGATGATAATCCCCATAGCCGCTTGGAGATTGCCGACCAAGAAGAAGACACCAAACAGGGTGCTGAACCACTCTTGATCGAGTGTCATCACAAAATCCCAAGCCAGAAAAGACCCGCCAACCCCATAGAGCAAAGCTAGCGCGGGAGCCAGTTTCTGAGAGAGTTGCTCTAGTCGCTTTACTTCATCTTCTTGCTCGCCATAGCCGTCCAATAATTTGTCTGCTAACGCTCCGCCCCAACGTGATCCCATAATCTTACGTGCTAGGCCGATATCGGGGCGGATCGAAGTGACGACGAACCAATAAGAGATCCCGTAGAGCAGCAGTAGCCAGAAAATGTTGCGCACTACGAAGAAGTGGATGTTGAGCCAATCTTCCTTAACCGCGACGCCGTGGTGCAAGAAGGGAGTGTGAGTCCACTCGTAGAGAACATGGCTTCCGAAGAAAACTAAGATGAACATCGCGAAGGCAATTGGAAGAAAAGCTCCGCAGGCTTCCGCGAGACGCTTAAAAGGGCGTCCCCACTTGGCATCTGTGATCTGCCAAATAACGGAGAGAATGACGCCAGCTTGCGCGATTCCCCCCCAGAACATCACGTTGATCAGCAGAGTTTGCCAAGTGCGCGTGACTCCTTCTTCGTTGCCGGTGGCCAAGCCAACCACAAACATTCCGGCTCCAATCACAACGAAAGCCCACATCAGCATTTTCAAATTTTTAGGTAGTTCAACTTGTGAACTTTCAATAATTGCTTTCATTGTCCAGTCCCTTTACCGAAGGCGTCGCTCATCATGTAGTTGACCATGTCCCAGCGGTCGAGCACGGAGGTCTGAGCCCCATATGCTGGCATGTAACCACGGGGTTCCTGATAGAAACTGCCGTATTTGATCTTGTTGTAGAGGTGGGGGCCCCAGTTGGGGTTTTGAACCATCAGATGTATGGCTGGAGCGGGAACGCCTTTTTCGACAACGACGGTTTTCGCTTGGCCGTCCTCACCATGGCAAGCGGCGCAGTATGTGTTGTAAAGCACGCGACCGCGCTCAATCGATACCGCTGTAGCCTGAGTTGGATTACGCGGATAAAACTCCCTCGGGTGGCCTTCGGGACCTGCTCCATCGCCGGCAATTGCTGGAACAAAAGGATCGTAGATTCGCTCAATTTTGTTGAGTGTAACTTTTACTGGTACTGAGCCTTCCGGGAACTTTTCGTAAGATCCTTCTTCCTGAGCTTTCAGGCTCTTTCCGTCATACATATCTCGGAAAAAGGGATAGTCGGTGCCGTCAAACCACGGGTTCTCATCGTTGGTAATATTGTATCCCGTATCCTTCGGATCAAAGTACGGGTAATTGTCTACGGCCCAAGCCGCTGCTGTACCCACGGCCAGTAACGCCGTGCTGAGAGCAGCGACGCGCAATTTAGCCTTTTTCAACATAGACCTCCTCGGCGTGATGTTTTTTCAACAACTCTTCGAAAATGTTTTGTTGGGATGGCTCACAGCGTACAACCACACCGAAACGATCGCGCTGAAAACGCAAGTACTCAGTTGCTCGCTTAGGGAGTGGATTTTTGAGCGTGTCAATCGTACAGAGGACAATAATCCCCAACAAAGTGAACAGCGCAGCGTGCAGGATCGTCAACTCAAAGCCAATCACCGTGAACGCTGGAATTGAGAGGATGGGTTTGCCCCCGACTGGAAGCACCCAGTCCGCAGCCGTCCAAGCGGTGAAGCTATAGCCGACAAAGCATCCCAGGGCTCCGAAGAACAAGGTTATGAAGGGGATGGGACTCTGCGGTTCGCCCAACGCATGGTCAATTTCATGACGGGGACACGGAGAAATCACCGTAGGTTGAATGCCTTTCTTGCGAATTTCTTCGATGGCTTCTGTGGTATCGTCTAGGTACTCAAAAGTGCCCCAAACTCCGTTAAACTTAGTGCTCATGACTATGTCCCTTTCTCATTGGCGGCATTGCTGCTTCTTTCAATTCCATAATTGCCATTGGCGGCAATGACTTCATGAACAAACTGAACAGAGTGAAGAAGAATCCGAAGCTACCGATTGTGATCCCGACCTCTACTAGAGTTGGCCAGTATTCCCCCCAGTTGTGTGGGTGGAAGTCACGTTGCAGAGAGCTACCGACGATGTTGAAGCGTTCGAACCACATGCCCACATTGATCAAAGCGCAGATGATCCAGACGGCCGTCAGGTTGAAGCGAACTTTTTTACGCCAGAGCGGAATTGGCGCGATCACGTTACAAAAGACCATCAGGTAGAAGGCAATCACGGGGAACGAGATTGGTTGATCGCCGGTTAGCGACCAAGAGGCTAGGTGCCCGAAAGGTCGGAAGTAAAAGATGGCTCGTTCGTAGGGGCTCCCGCTATACCAAGCGATGAAAAATTCCGTCGCGTAAGCGTAGCCAACGATCAATGAGGTGAAGATGATCACCTGACAAACTTTGTTGATGACGTGATCACTGATGTAGTCCTCAAGTCGAAACACGATGCGGACAGGAATGAGCACGGTCATGACCATCGCCATCCCTGAAAAGATCGCGCCTGCCACGAAGTAGGGAGCAAAGATCGTGGTGTGCCATCCGGCGATGGACGACATCGCAAAGTCCCAAGAAACGATGGAGTGTACTGAGAAGACGAGGGGGGTAGCTAAGGCAGCAAAGAGCAGGTAACCGCGCATGTAGTGTACCCACTGGTGATTAGTGCCTCTCCAGCTCAGGGCAAACACCGCGTAAATTTTCGCCTTCAGCATTTGGCCTTTGCGGCGTGCTTCATCGCGCAAGATTGCCATATCTGGCACCAGTCCTAGCAAGAAGAACATGATGGAGACAGACATGTAGGTACTTACCGCGAAGACATCCCAAGCGAGAGGAGATTTGAAGTTCACCCAGAGGTACCGCTCGTTTGGATAAGGAATCAGCCAGTAGGTGAGCCAAGGACGCCCCGTGTGCAATAGCGGGAAGAGGCCCGCTGTCATCACCGCAAAGACGGTCATTGCTTCCGCACTGCGATAAATCGCGGTTCTCCAAGGTGCTCGTGTCAGGTAGAACACGGCAGAGATGAGCGTTCCCGCGTGGCCAATCCCGACCCAGAAGACGAAATCCGTAATGTAAAAACCCCACGCGATGGGGTGGCTGATACCGCTGTAGCCAATGCCAACATCGACCTGAATGGCCAAGCTGACTGCTCCAAGGAGCAAAGCGGACAAGAAGCCAAGAATGAGCAAGAAATATGAAGGATGTGGTTTCTCCAACATCTCTATCATGTCGTCATTGATCTGGGCATAGCTCAGGGTCGTCGCACGAATCCCTGGATGCCCCGCGTGTTCATCTATGTCCTCCCGATAGGGGCGAACCCCATCGGAGAGCGTCTCTGCGACGGTTGTTACAGCCATGAGTTTCTCCTGTAATTACAATAGGGCGACAACTCAGTGCTGAGTTGCGTCGGACGATGAATGATCAGCGCCGTGCGCCGAACCGTGAAGCCCTGCGACCTCCCGATGGTTCACCTTACGGAGATAGGTCACGGCAGGTTTGTAGTTCATTTCTGGGAATAGTTCGTATTGTCGATCTCGATGTTCCTGATCATTCCGTTTCGCGAGCTGAGAAACTTTGCTATCAGGATCCGATAAGTTGCCGAACGTGATGGCTTTGGTGGGGCAAGTCTGCTGACACGCAACGGTGACTTCACCGTCTTGCACGTTTCGTCCTTGCTCATTGGCGGCAAACTTAGCTTCTGTGAGGCGGTGCACACAGAAGTTACACTTTTCCATGACACCGACAGCGCGGGTCGTGATTGTGGAGTTGAGCTGCTGGTCGAGAGGAGCGGGGAACTGATAGTCGAACCAGTTGTAGCGTCGAGCTTTGTAGATGCAGTTGTTTGAGCAGTAGCGTGTTCCAACACAGCGGTTGTAGATCATCGCATTTAGCCCTTCGGGGTTGTGATAGGTCGCGTATACGGGGCAAACCGGCTCACATCCAGCGTTGCTGCATTGCTGACACATGACGGGCGCGAAACGAGTCTCGGCCTCGTCTTGGTAGCCTTCAATGTAGCGTTCTAGGCGAATCCATGACATCTCACGCCCGACTCCTGTCCGCTCTTTGCCAACCACTGGGATGTTGTTTTCTGAGTAGCAAGCCACGATACAGGCGCTGCAGCCATTACACCGGTCTAGGTCAATGGCCATCCCCCAGCGGTAAGGCTTGTAATAACCAGCCGTTTCTGAGCGCTCTGGATAAAATTCCAACAATTCATAAGGTCGGCTGTGACCTCCTCCATGGTGTCCATCGGAGTGGGACAGTGCAGCCACCGTCGTTGCTCC
>CBFIJD010000042.1:0-24646 GCA_965662845.1 uncultured bacterium
AAAGTCTTCATCGTGCAAGAGCTTGGCAGAGGTCGCCGCACAGCTACGGTGACAAGTGGTTTGAGATCGCAACCGATCCCAAACCGGCTCACTCGGCCAACAGCGCTTGGAGCTCATCTAACCGAAAGGCGTGGGCGAGGGTCTCAACACGGTCGGCGAAGGGGGCCCACTCGGGGTGGGCTGCGCGCCACTCGGCAGGGACTTGCTGGATCTCTTGGATGCGTCCCAAATCCAGCATCCCACGAACACGCTGCAACTCTTCGTCAGAAGGACGCACCAAGGTGACAGGCGCCGGAGATGCAGCGACAGAGTCCTCTTCATCAGCGTCCACGGAGAGCGGTTCCTGCGCGAAGGTTTTTTGTTCAGGGACTGCGCACAAGACATCAAATCGAAACGTAGAGCCTGCTCCGATCTCGCTTTCCACGCTAATGCTCCCGCCCATCAACTCGACGAGCTGCGCACAGATGGCTAGGCCGAGTCCGGTGCCCGCGTGCTTTGTACGCGCATCGCCCACCTGCTGAAACGCCGCAAACACCTGCTTTTGATCTTCGGGCGAAATGCCCCGTCCGGTGTCGCGGACTTCTACAAACAGGCGCCCTTGGTCAAAGTGCGCGCGCCAAGCGACCTCTCCTTGTTGGGTAAACTTGATGGCGTTGCTGAGTAAATTCAGGAGGATTTGCCGCAAGAGTTTGGGGTCGAACTCTGCGACCGAAGGCACCGAAATGTCGGCGGAGACGCTGAAGTTGAGCCCTTTTTCATGAGCGCGCGGCTCCAGCATGTGATGCACTTGGGTGAGGAAGTCGCGCAGACGAACGGTCTCAGGCGCTAACTCGGTGCGTCGGGCCTCCAGTTTGGAGAGGTCTAAGATGTCATTGATCAGCGTCAGCAAATGCTCGCCGCTCTCATACATGACGTCGACGCGATGGCGCACATCGGGCGACAGATCGGGGCGCCTTTGCAGACTTTGCGCGTAGCCCATGATGGAGTTGAGCGGTGTCCGCAGCTCGTGGCTCATCATGGCGAGGAAGGTGCTTTTGGCTTGATGGGCCGCTTCAGCGGTTTGGCGGGCCTCGCGCAGCTCATCAATTTTGATGTGGGTGCCCACCATGCGCAGCGGAGAACCGTCTTCCGCACGCGCGACGACCTTCCCGCGTCCCAAAATCCAGCTCCACCCTTCGTCAGCACGCTTCAGACGAAACTCTACGGAATATTCCGCGCCGCTCTCAAAGTGTGCCTGCACCGCCGCCTTGACCCGCGCTCGATCGTCAGGGTGCAAACGCGAGAACAGCGCTTGCGGAGTCGGCTCCCACGCATCGGGCTCATAGCCCGCCATCGCGAGCAACTCGGTGCTGTAATACACCTGTTCTTTGGGAATGACCCAATCCCACAGGCCTGTGGCCGAGCTCTGTAGCGCGGTGCGAAGCCGGTCTTCGGTGATGAAGCGGTCGGTGACATCGTGAATGATGGAATAGAGCAGCGGGCGCCCTTGGCTGATCACGGGCCCAGAGTAGACCTCCACATGACGAATGTCGCCGTTGGCGAGGCGGTGCTGAAACTGAAAATACAGCCGGTCTTCTTGACGTGCCCGCTCCATTTCGGCCTGCACCTCTGCGGGAGGCAGAGTGTTGATGTCTTGAATCCGCATGCGGGCAAGCTCGTCGCAACGGTAGCCATAAAACTCACAGGCGGCGGTGTTGGCTTCGACGATGTTTCCTGTCTGTGGGTCAATCAACAGTTTGACGGCTTTGTTGGTCTCAAAATATTGGCGATACCGCGCCTCGCTCTCGTTCAGCTGGGTGGCTTGTTCGGTGAGTTGACGTTGCAGGTAGCGGCTGTTGAAACGCAAACCGAACAGCAGCAGCGCCTCCAAGCCCACAAACAAGAGCGCGGCTAAGCCCCAGTTGCGCTCGAGAATGCGCGCAAGCGTTGCGCTCTTTTCGCTCAGATTGATCCGCACCAAGACCTGCCCTTGCTGCGTTTGCGTTGGGAGGGCCGCTGGGAGCGCGAACACGCCAAGCAGCCAGTCCTCTCTTTGTTGTCGCACCAGCGTCCAAGGCTGCTCTGCGTTTAGCGGGTGGGCGCTCATCAGAGGCAACGCTTCCTCGGCCAACGGGTCATTGCTGGCTTCGATCATCCACCCGTCGTGGGTGAAAGCGTCGGGATTCACCACGCTCTTCAGGCTGGCAGGCAAAATGATGGTGTAGTGGACGTCTCCCAACGCATTGTCGCGGAGCCGTTCGGTGACCGCCGAAGCCGCCAATCCGGCCTCGAGTGTGCCCACAAAATGTCGCTGTTGGGTGGAGTACTCTTCATGAAAAATCGGCACGACGGCTCGCAGACCGTGCGCAAATTTGCCCATCTCAAAGCCGGTCAAGGCTTCTTGTCGTTGCTGTGCGGCCAAGACCAAGGGGCGCGCCTCTCGCAGGGAGTCGCTGTGTTTCTCTGGAAGATGAAACCGCACAAAGGAGCGAGTGTCCGGGAACTGGAAGTGCAGTAGGCGCCCTTGAAATTTTTGCGTGAGGACGTTCCAGCCGGGGCCGATGTCATACAGCAGCTGCTCTCGCAGGGTTTGTACGCGCTCAGGGTGGTTGGCCTGCTGCGCTCGCCAAGCACGAGAGACCACATCGGTGGTGAGTGGGTTCGCTAAGATGTAGGTCGTGATCTGCATCAGAAACTCTTCGGTGTCCCGTTGCACGATCGCGAAATCTTGCCGGCGTTCCTGAAAGTCAGCGGCGACGGATGCGTGAAACCGTTGGACTTGTCCGGCGTTGATGAACTGCGTGGTGGCGCCTACCAGCAGCGCTACGAGCAAGGAGAGGAACAGCGGCAGGCGCCATCGTCTCTGCGGAGAGGCGTTGGACATGCTTACGTTGTGGGGTTGGTGGCGACGGCAGGAAAATAAAGCGTGAAGCTGGAGCCAGCTCCGACTTCGCTGGAGAACTCAATCTTGCCGAGGTGCTCTTCCATCACGCGTTTTGCCATGGCCAAGCCGAGGCCGATTCCTTTTTCGCCCCGTTTCGTCGTGAAGAAGGGTTCAAAGAGTTTCTGCTGCACATGCTCGCTCATGCCAATTCCCGAGTCAGTCAATTCGAGCAAGACCCAGATGGATTGAGAGCGAATGCGCAAGCTGAGTTGACGCTGCACCATCGACTCCATGGCGTCGGCTGCGTTTTGGATCAACTGGGCAAGGACTTGCTCAATTTGTTGCACACAGAGGTGGCACGGGGGCAGCTCGGGTTGCGCGTGATAGTGCACCTCGACTTCTAAGTTATCGAGCATGGCACGCTGCTGCATCAGCACGCGCTCCACGATCGACGAGAGCTGTCCCCACTCTCGGACAGGGTCTTCAATCCGGCGTTGAAACGCGATCATCCGGTCGACTAGCTCATACATTCGGTCTGCGCTTTGGCGGACTTCATCAATGCGTCGGGCGTTCAGTCGTTGGTGCTGTTGTTGTTCTTGTTGCAGCAGATCCATTTTCAGGCGCAGCCCCTTGAGCGGCTCGGTGAGGGCATAGGTCACGCTGGCAGCGGTCTCGCTGACGCTGGTGAGCCAGACCAAGTTCTCTTCTAGGTCGCGCGTGTCTTTTTGGTCGTGGATGTTTTCCAGCTGCAGCAACACAAACTGCAGGTGACCGTGCTCGTCGGGCACAGCGGTCATACTCTGCCGCGCCCACAAGATGCTGTGATCGTGGCGGCGATAGCGAATCGAGCACTGGAAGCGTTGCAAGCTGTGCTTCTCAAAGCGCAAGAACAGCCGTTGACTCATCCGGACTTCTTGCGCGTGCACGAGCGTGTGGATGGAGTGATTTTCTAGCGCGGGGTGGCCCAGCATGGCATAGAGCCGTGGGTTCGCATAGGTGATTTTTCCCTGCGGATCGACCAGCGCGACGCCTTGATAAGCATGCTGGATCGCTTGCAGAAAGCGTTGTTCGGAGCCGGCCACTTCTTGCTGTTGTTGGCGCAGGCGCTCCTCGGCTTCGATTTGAGGGCGAATGTCTTCGAGGTGGGTGATGATGAACAGCAAGTGCCCCGTTTCCCCAAAAGCGCCAGAGAGGCTCGCTCTTGTCCAGAGCAAGCCCCCGTCTTTGCGCCGAAAGCGCACTTGAAGTTGGAAGTGGTCTCGCCGCCCTTCCCCCACCCGAAAGAGCTGCCGCTCCAGCTCGCCCATGTCTTCGCTGTATGCCAAGTCTTGCATCCGTTGTCCTTGCAGCGACTCTTGCCCCAGCATCGTGTGGCTCGCGGCGTTGGCAAAGAAGATGTGTCCAAACGGGTCGTGAATCAAGATGCCGTGATAGGCCCGCTCAAAGGCGAGCGACAAGCGTTTCTCGCTGACGCGCAGCCGCTCATTGACGGTCCTCAGCTTTTCATAGCCCGTCTTGAGGTCGGTAATGTCTGTGTGCAGGCCGACAAAGCGCACCGGTTTGCCTTCAGCGTCAAAGGTCGCGGTGCCCCGCGAGAGAATCCAGGCGTAGTAGCCGGTCTTGCGACGCATCCGATATTCGATGTTGTACTGAGCGATCTCGTGGTTGAGATACATCTCCATGCGCTGCAAGACTTCTGGGCGATCTTCGGGATGCAAAAGCGCGCGATGGGCGTCAATGCGATCGGGCAATTCATCTAGGAGATAGCCCAACATTTCACGATAGCGACCGTTGCACGAGAACGCGCCGGTCTGCAGGTCCCACTCCCACAAGCCGTCACGCGAACCTTCGAGCACAAGGCGATAGGAGTCCAGCGAGTGGTCGACCTCGCTCTGTAGCGCGGCGCTCTCGCTCAAGTCTACGAAGGTCACCAGCATGCTCTCCACAGAGGAATAGACAAAGCGTTGCGCTCGGAAGAGGACCGGGATGACGTGATGCGTCGCGTTGTGGATCATCAGCTCCATCTCTTCGTGCTCGCCTTGCGTGCGCACGGTCTGGAGTAAGTCGGCGAGGTTGAAACGCAACCAGACGTCCAGACTCTCACCGCTGCTGTCCTCATTTGTTGTCTGGAGCAAGTGCTCTGCTGCTGGATTCATCCAATACACGGCGCCTTCGCGCAGGCTGACAATCAACACGGCGATTGGCAGGGACTCTAAAATGGACGACAAATCTTGGCGGCTGGTGCGCAACTCCTGCTGGCTTTGGTGCAGCCGCGTCATATCTTCAAACACGGAGCGCACGCCGACGATCTGATCTTCTTTGTCTCGCATGGCCTCCACGCGCACTCTGCAAATCATTCCGTGCTCGTGCTGCACTTCGGCGACGTAAGTGGCTCCGTCTTGCAACACCTGCTGTTTGCGTGCGTGCAATTCTGCATGTGCCGAGAGGTCGTGGTAGGGCGAAGCGGCGATGACCTGCGCGACGTCTAGCTCTGGTGTTTGCGAATGGCAGACGGCTCCGCCTGGCTGCAGCAATCGCAATAATTGGAAGTTGGTGTCTTCTTCGAGCACTAAGGGCAGCGGATAATCTTTGGAGGCATTGTTGATGTGCGTCCACTGCCAGATGGGCGCGGTGTGGGGAGGAGTCATGTGTGCATTTGCATTGCTGATTAGGGGCGACATGGGTACACAAAGCAGTTTTTCGCGCAAACCTAGCAGCCGGCTTGGAGACATACAAAAGGAAAGTGCATGATTCGAACAACACTGCAATTTGAGGCCCCTGCGCGGCGCGTGCTGTGGTGTGGTGGGGTGCTCGTTGCGCTGAGTATGGGGCTGCGACAGAGCTTTGGGTTGCTGATGGAGCCGCTGACCACGACGTTAGCAATCGACCGCAGCACCTTCAGCTTGGCGATTGCCTGGCAAAATCTCATGCTTGCGTTTCCGCTGGTGGGTTGGCTGACCGAGCGCCTCGGCTTTCGCTGGGTGGGGCTGGTCGGTGCCGGTTTGTATGTGGTGGGGCTCTGGCAGGCGAGCAGCGTGGTGGCGAGCGGCGAGTTCTTCTGGTGGTTTGGGCTCGATCTCGGGCTGGCCTTGAGCATGACCACGTACGTCGTGGTCCTCGGAGCCGTGGGACAGGTCGTCTCGCCATCGCAGCGAGGGGCTGCGTTTGGGCTGATCACAGCGGCCGGCTCTTTTGGCATGTTTGCGTTGGTGCCGCTCACGCAAGGGGTGATTTCGGTGTTGGACTGGCGGGGCAGCCTCGCTGCTCAGAGCGTGCTTGCGTTGCTGATGTTTGGTTTGGCATGGCAGCTTCCCGGCCGAGGTCTGGGCCATCGTGATCCAGTCGTCACTCCTGATCAGGAGACGCTGCCCTTGTGGGAGACCGTGCGGGGGGCCTTGCGCGATTCCAGCTATTGGATGTTGATCGGGGGCTTCTTTGTGTGTGGTTTTCATGTGGCGTTCATCGCGACCCACTTGCCGGCGTTTCTGCGCGAAGAAGGCGTCGAGGGCTGGGCTTCGGCGACGGCGTTGTCGTTGATTGGGCTCTTCAATATCGGCGGTTCTCTGTGGTTTGGGAGGCTAGGCGATCGCTGGCGCAAGCGGCACCTGTTGAGTGTGCTCTATCTGCTGCGTGCGGTAGTGATCGGGAGCTTCTTGTGGTTTCCGCTGCACAACACGACCGCGCTGCTGTTTGGCGCGAGTATCGGCTTTTTGTGGCTCGCGACGGTTCCCCTCACGAGTGGGTTGGTGGCGCAGATGTTCGGCGTGCGTCACCTCTCGATGCTCTATGGACTGGTCTTTCTCGGACACCAAGTTGGGGCGTCGCTGGGAGTGTGGCTCGGAGGGGTGGTCTATGACCAAACGGGTAGCTATGAGCCCGTGTGGATCGGAGCGATTGTGCTGAGTCTGCTCTCGGCGACTTTGCATGTCCCGGTGCGAGACCACTTGCGCACCAACGCGGATCTGCAACCGCGACCTCTGGGCAGTGTGTGAGGAGGATGATGCACAAGCGCATTCAGCGAGAGTTTTACCTCTTCAACGTGTTTTTTGTGGTTGTGCTGGTGGTGTTCGGAGGGCTGCTGTGGTCTGCGACCAACGAAGCGAGGCAATACCAAGCGTTTCACGATCAACTGCAAGGGCTGCTGGAAAAAACACACCAGTTGCAGCGCTTGACGACCGAGATGGATCTGGTGAGCGCAGGAGAACGCGGCGTGCAGCTGTGGATTGCGCAATATCAACAAATCGGCGACGAGCTGGAACAGTTGGTTCCGAACCCCCAAACCCCCACACGTCAACGCGAGGCCCAGCTCCGCTTCGCCACAGAGTTGCAGCAGATGCTGTCTCGCCAAGACCAGTTCATTCGGGAGTTCAGACTGCTGACGGACGACCAACTGCGCATGTCAGACCCGACGCAAATGATTTGGCAGAACCGCCTGCGGCTGAACCTGCTCGCCGAGACGACCTCCCTCTTGGACACCACCCACCACATCTATCAGCAGAGCCAATATCAGATGGTGGAGATGCAGCGCGCCCGCTTTCAGTCCATGGCGATTGGAGGAGCGGTGTTTGCGCTGGTGTTGCTGTATTTCGGTTTCTGGTTTCGGCGCCGGATTGTGTCCCCTCTGCAACGTCTGCAAGAAGGCGTGACTGCCGTGAAACAGGGATCTGACGACTTTCGGATCGCCGACCTCTCTGCCGATGAAATGGGCGCCCTCGCGCAGTCTCTCAACGAGATGCTCGACCGCTTGCAAGCCAGCCACGAGCAGCTGGAGCTGGGCATGCAAGAGCGGCTGCAACAAGTGCGCTTGATGGGGCGAGTGTTTGAGAACTTGCCCACGGGAATCTATGCCTATGAATGGGATGGACACGACCTGATCATGCGGCTGGCGAATCAAAGCGCTGACAAAATCATCGGACAATTTCACTGCGTGTATCTAGGGAAGCCCATGCATGAGATCTTCCCTGCGCTGATGAACACAGAGATCCCCGCCAACTTTCAGCGAGTGGCCGTAGAAGGCGGCGTGTGGACGCATGAGCACTTCTATTATGCCGATCAGCAAGTGCAGGGAGCCTTTGAGTTCGTCGCGTTCCAAGGCGCGCCCAACGAGGTGATCGTCGCGTTTCGGGATGTGACCGAGCGCGCGTTGTTCGAGCGCGAATTGAAAGAGGCGCGCGACCGCGCCGAAGCCGCCAATCTGGCCAAGAGCGAATTCTTGGGCAGCCTGAGCCACGAACTCCGCACCCCTCTGAACGCCATTATGAGCTTGAGCCAAGTGCTCGGAGAAGCCGAGCTGGAGCCCTCGCTGCACAACCACGCGGTGACCATTGAGCGCAGCGGGCAACACCTGCTGAACTTGATCAACGATTTGCTAGACACCGCACAGCTCGACATGGGGAAGGTGACCTTGCAGCTGGCCCCCACGAATCTGTGGGCGCTGTTGGAGGAGCAACGCAACCTCTTCGGCGCCCAAGCCGAGCAGAAAGGACTGCAGCTGGTGCTCGAAGTGGCCCCGAACGTCCCTCGTGTGGTGAGCATCGATGCCGGACGTCTGCGCCAGATTTTTAGCAATCTGGTTGGAAACGCGATCAAATTTACGGCTCGCGGTAGCGTCACGTTGACGGCCCAAGTGCGGGAGTCTCCCCAGAGTGAGGAGGCGGTGCTGTTAGCGTTTACGGTGGCGGACACAGGAATCGGGATCGCTCTCAGCGACCAAGAGCGTATTTTTGAAGCCTTCACCCAAGCGAACTCGCGGCGCGACCGCAAATTTGGAGGTACGGGTCTCGGCCTCTATGTCTCCAGTCGCTTGGCGCATTTGATGGGAGGCACCCTCACGTTAGAGAGCAGCGAGGGACAAGGCTCTCGCTTTACGCTTCAACTGTCAGCACAGCGGGACGCGATGGAAGCCTCTGCTGAAGAACCGGAGGCCCTCGTAGATCGGGTCGCTGCGACGGCTGAGGTCTCTCTCGCTGACGTGGCGTTGCCCGAACACCTGCGTGCGCTGCTGCCGAAAGGCTCGCGAGTGCTCGACCTCAGCCGGTTGGAGACCTTTGCCAAGCAGCTGCACGCATGGTCCAAAGAAACTGCGCAGACTGACTTGCAGACGCATGCCACAGAGCTGTTAGACGCCACCGAAGCCTGTGACATTGGCCGCATCCAAACCCTGTTAGAGCGACTGTTTCCTGAAACAACCGCCGAATGAAACCTTTTTGAAACAACCAAACGCCCAACGGAGAGAGAGAGTATGCAACCACAAGACTTTCATATTTTGGTGGTCGATGACACGCCCGAGAACCTGCAATCCCTCGCGGCGTTGTTGCGCAAAGAAGGCTATCAGCTCACCCTCGCCACGGATGGTTTGAACGCCTTGGAAGCGGTGAACCGGACTCGCTTTGACCTGATTTTGCTCGACATCATGATGCCTCACATGGACGGCTATGAAGTCTGTGAGCAGCTACAAGACGACCCCATCACGGCCGAAATTCCGGTGATTTTTCTTACGGCGTTGAGCGACAAACAGTCGATTGTACGCGGCTTCAAGGTCGGTGGGGTGGACTACATCAGCAAGCCCTTCCACTTTGCAGAGATGCGGGCCCGGGTGCGCACCCACCTCGAGCTGGCTTACACCCGCCACCACCTGCAAAGGGTCAATCAGCAGCAGCACACCCTGCTGCATTTGATGTGTCATGATCTGAGCAATCCGGTGACTTCGATGACCGTGCAGGTGGAGAACATGCGCCACTTTCTGCAACAGGCCGATGGGGTGATGCTCGAAAAAACCGTGGAACGCCTGCGGCTGCCTATTCGCCACATGCGCCAGATCATTGAAATGACAAGAATTGGATCGGCTTTCGCCGAGGGCAAACTGAAGCTCAATCCAGCGGCTCACTTGGCCCACGACCTGCTGCAAGAAGCCGCGCTGATGCTAGAGGTGCAGTTTCGGCAAAAGAACATCGTGCCCAACGTCAACGTGGCGGAAGGCGTTCACCTGTGGGTGGATCGTAACGCCTTTGTGCACTCGGTCCTCACCAACTTGCTCACGAACGCGATCAAGTTTTCGCCGAAACAGGCTTCCGTTGAAGTAGAGGCACACCCTCTGGAAGACGGGCGTGTGCGTGTGACAGTGCGGGATTACGGCGTGGGAATGACCGAAGAAAAGCTGGCGACCGTGTTCGACCCAACCAGCGCGACCACAGAGATGGGAACAGAAGGCGAGATTGGGACCGGCTTTGGCTTGCCGCTCGTCAAGACGTTTGTGGAGAATTTTCAAGGAGAGATCCGCTTGCAGTCTCCGCCTCCTGAGCATCCTGAGCTGGGAGGCACATTTGTGGAGCTGATCTTACAGTCTCAAGCGCCCCCCGCTCCAGAAGAAGGATGACCTCAGCGCCGTGGGCCGTCGGAGTCTTCTTTTGTCGGCCACGCGAACAGCGCGCCTAACACGGCAACGAGCACCGTGATGAAGATGGTCTCGCTGTTGTGAGTAGACCCTCCCAGCCAAAACAACACCACCACCGCTATCAAAAAATACAGCACGATCCTGCGAGAAAAATGCATTCCTCTCCTCCATTGAAAAGTGTCGCGTGGGCAATCCCCTAACATCTCTCAGGAGAACTCGCCGCTACCTTGGATGTCGTCGATCTTGATTGCAAAGGATGGGCTTATAGCGGGTCTGGAGAGAGAATGCAGCTAAGAAGTGATCGGTAGGCAGGCAACCAGCGCAGAGAAGCCAAGGCGGCTTCTCCCCAGTCGGCAGGGCTTACTTGTGCTCGACGGCGAATTCTTTCCTGAACATCTCAAGCACATCGAGCTGCGTCTGCGTGAAAGCGTGGGCCTCAGGGTGCATCACTTGCGCCATGCGCTCGTTGACTTCCATCTGCTGAAAAAACAAAAAGAGCACGCCCAAGAGCTGCGAGCGGTCTGCCGCAGAGGCGTTCGTGATGTCTTGTAACATCGACTTGAGGCCCTCGGCGAGGGTCGGGACGCGATGGTTGGGAACAGCTTCCATGATCGTTCTCCTGACAAAGGTGAGAAAACCGAGATGAGCGAAAGAACCGGTTTTTGTATATTCGTTGAATATTCTTTTCAAGCCTTTAGGCGCCGAGACGTACAAATCTTGGACGAATCGTACACGCTCAGCTCTGCAGATCAGAACGGAGGAACCGCCCCGTATGACTCACCTCGCAACGTACTAATTCTTCGGGAGTCCCCGTGAATACGACCTCGCCTCCATGGACGCCGCCTTCCGGACCCAGATCAATAATCCAATCTGCCGCATTGATCACATCGGGGTTGTGCTCAATGATGACCATCGTGCCGCCCGCGTCAACCAAGCGCTGAAGGACTTTCAGTAGGCGTGCCACATCGTCCATGTGCAGCCCTGTGGTGGGTTCGTCTAGCACATACAGCGTCTCCCCTTTGGAGCGCCGCGACAGCTCGGCGGAGAGCTTTAAGCGCTGCGCTTCTCCGCCAGAGAGCGTATTTCCTGCCTGCCCCAACTTCATGTAGCCCAGCCCGACATCGCGCATGGTCTCCAGTGTGCGCAGAATTTTCGGGTGCGCCGCGAACAGCTCACACGCTTCGCCAATCTCCATCTGCAACACATCCGCGATCGTCTTGCCCTTGAAGGTCACGCTCAGCGTCTCGCGGTTGTAGCGCTGTCCCTGACACTGGTCACAGGTCACCCACACGTCCGACAAAAAGTGCATCTCGATCAGGTGATAGCCCTGCCCGTCACAGGCTGCGCAGCGCCCATCGACCGCGTTGAACGAGAACCGCCGTGGACTGAAGCCTCGCTCTCGGGACGCGGGCATCTGCGCGAACAGCTCTCGAATAGGCGTGAGCACTCCCGTGTACGTCGCAGGGTTGGAGCGCGGCGTCTTACCGATCGGCTCTTGGTCAATCACGCGGACGTTGCGCAGCGTGCTCAGTCCCCGCACCGTCTGATGAGCGCCGACCTCGCCGGTGTAGTTCTCCAGCCGCCGCGCCGCAGCCTTCTGCAAGACATCCACCACCAGCGATGATTTGCCGGAGCCGCTCACTCCTGTGACGACGGTCAAACAGCCCTTGGGGAAGCCCACGGTCACATTTTTGAGGTTGTGTGCGCGCGCTTCTTTGACCGTAATCTGCTTCTTGGCGTCATTTGGGCGGCGCTCGGCAGGAACGGGGATGGTTGCAGAGCCTTGCAGATAGCGCCCTGTCAGCGACTCCGCCCGCTGCGCAAGCTCAGCCGGAGAGCCCGTCGCACAGATCCGCCCGCCGTAGTGCCCGGCGCCAGGCCCGATGTCGATCAGATGATCTGCGGCGCGGATCACTTCTAGGTCATGCTCCACCATGATGACGGTGTTGCCAAGATTGCGCAGGTGGAGCAGCGTGTTCAGCAGGCGCTCGGTGTCTCGCGGATGCAGGCCAATGGTCGGCTCGTCGAGCACATACATCACGCCCGTCAGCCCAGAACCAATCTGAGACGCCAACCGAATGCGCTGCGCTTCGCCACCAGAGAGCGTGTTGGAGCGCTGATCCAGCGTCAGATAGCTCAGCCCGACGTTGCGCAGAAACTCCAAGCGGCTGATGATCTCTTTGAGCGCTTGCTCCGCGACGGTTTGCTCGTTGGCCGACAGCTCCCACGACGCGATCTCCTGCAGCGCCTCCTCAATGTTCAACCGACAGAACTGCAAGATGTTGCGTCCGCGAATCCGCACCGCGCGATACTCTGGCTTCAAGCGCTCGCCGTTGCAGACGGAGCACGCCTGAAACAGCAGGTTGTCTAGCTCCTCTTCCTCTTCCCAGTGGGTCTGCCCCGTCAGCTCTTGCTCGCCCAAGCCATCACACGCGGGGCACGCGCCCACATGTGAGTTGAAGGAGAACATGCGCGGGTTCAGCTCTTCGTTGAGGTAATAGTCGCTCGGCACATGCCCAGGGACTTCTGAGAACCAGAGCCACTCGCCGGTGTCTGCTCGCCGAATTTTGCACAGCCCCAGCCCTTGCGTGTATGCCGTCGCGATGGATTCAGCGATGCGCTCCTGCTCCTCTGCTGTGGCACGGACGCGATCCACGCCCAAATCGACGGTGCGCGTGTTGGTGAGCTTGAGCTTGGCGCTGAGGTCGTCCCACTCGTCGAGCAGCACGGGCTCCTCATGCACATACAAGCGGGCAAAGCCTTCTTGCCGCAGCGCGTCGATGTGGTCGGGCAACTCCTTGGGGTGCTCGAGCAGGCTCGGATGTTTGGACTTGGGGCGATACAACGGCGCGAGGATTTCGAGGCGCTCTTCAGCGTGCTCCCGCACCAAATACTGAGCGGCGCGCGTTGGGGTGAAGCTGGTCAATGCGGAGCCGGTCGTGGGGCAGTGGGGCGTCCCAATGCGCGCGAAGAGCAACCGCAGGTAGTCGTAAATCTCGGTCGTGGTGGCGACAATGGAGCGTGGGTTGCGGCTGGTTGTCTTCTGGTTGATGGCGATGGCTGGCGCGAGCCCGTCGATGGCGTCCACGGGCGCCTTGTCTAGCCTTCCCAAGAAGCGCCGGGCGTAGGTGGAGAGTGATTCGACGTAGCGGGCTTGCCCTTCGGCGAAGATCGTGTCGAACGCGAGCGAGGTCTTGCCAGAGCCGCTGACGCCCGTAATGACGGTCAGCGTGTGGCTAGGGATCGTCACGTCGATATGTCGCAGGTTATTTTTGGAGGCGCCCTTCACCACGATGTCGCGGACTTGTCCGTTCCGGGTCTGGGTGCGGGCTGGGCGAGCGACGGCTGCCTGTGAGCGTTGTGCGGGGTCGGTGCGCCGGGCGCCTCTCGTGTTCCCCTGAGCGTCAGGCGAGGGGAGCGTACGCGCCAACAGGGGCACCAAGAACTGGCCTGTCAGCGAGCCGGTTTGTGCGAGCGCTTCGGGGGTGCCTTGCGCGACGAGTTGACCGCCGTGCTTGCCGCCTCCGGGGCCAAGCTCGATGATTTGGTCTGCAAAGCGCAGCACGTCGAGGTTGTGCTCAATCACGAGCACGGTGTTGCCCTGCTCCACTAGCCGGTTCAGGCAACCCAGCAGCGTGCGGATGTCTTGAAAGTGCAGCCCTGTGGTGGGTTCATCCAGCAGATAGAGCGTGCGTCCGGTTGCGCGTTTGCGCAGCTCGGAGGCCAGTTTGACGCGCTGCGCTTCGCCTCCGGAGAGCGTCGTGGAGCGTTGCCCAAGCTTGACGTAGCCCAGACCAACGTCGAGCAAGGTCTGCAGAATGTGCCCGATCTTCGGTTGCTTCTCGAAGAACTCGGCAGCCTCTGCGACGGTCATCTCGAGCACGTCATAAATGGTGCGGTTGCGATAGCGGATCTGTAGCGTCTCGGCGTTGAAGCGTCGGCCGTTGCAAGTCTCGCAGGGAATCTGCACATCGCTGAGAAACTGCATCTCGATGGTCTTCACTCCGGCGCCTCGGCAGTCCTCGCAGCGCCCGCCCTTCACATTGAACGAGAAGCGCCCTTTGGTGTAGCCGCGCACGCGAGCCTCTGGCACCAACGTGAACAAATCTCGGATCAAATCAAAGACTTTGGTGTAGGTCGCCGGGTTCGAGCGCGGCGTGCGTCCGATTGGGGACTGGTCAATCTCAATCACGCGGTCGAGGTGTTCCAAGCCCTCGACAGAGTCCCACTGTCCCGTCTCGATGGGCGGTGTGACGTCTTCCTCATCGGGGTCGAGCTCCAGATCTCTCTTAGGAGCGCGGAAGTGCTCTTGTAGCGCAGGGCGCAGCACGCCGTGCACCAACGAGGACTTGCCAGAGCCGCTCACTCCTGCGATGGCCACGAACAGCCCGAGGGGGATCTCTACATCCAGCCCTTGCAAGTTGTGTAAGCGCGCGTTGCGAATGCTGAGAACGCGCTCATCGGGCGGACGTCGTTCGGTGGGGACGGGCATCTGCTCGCCCCCAGAGAGGAACTGCGCCGTCGGTGAATCCAGCGCTTCTAACAGCTGAGGATAGGTCCCTTGCGCGGTGATGTGTCCGCCGGTCGCGCCTGCGTGTGGTCCAATGTCAATGATGTGATCGGCGGCGCGGATGGTGTCTTCGTCATGCTCGACCACAAACACGGTGTTGCCACGGTCGCGCAGCATCTCCAGCGTGCGGATGAGCTTCAGGTTGTCGCTCTGGTGCAGCCCAATGCTCGGCTCATCGAGCACATAGAGCACGCCTTGCAGCCCTGAACCCAGCTGCGACGCCAAGCGGATGCGTTGCCCTTCGCCGCCGGAGAGCGTCGCCGCAGAGCGCTGCAACGTCAGATATCCAAGCCCGACCTCCTGCAGGAAAGCCAGCCGCGCGCGAATCTCGCGGAAGATGTCGCGCCCAATCTGCTGTTCGCGTTCGGTGAGCTTGAGCTGTTCAAAGAAGGTGATCGACTCCTCGACGGAGGTGTCTCCCAGCTCCACAATCGAGTGCTCATGAAAGCGGACCGCGCGCGCCATCGCGTTGAGGCGGCTGCCGTGGCACTCGGGGCAGAGGGACTGCACCTGAAACCGCTCCAGCGGCCCTTTCACGAAGCGATAGACGAACTCCAAAATCGGGACGACTCCGGGCCACTTGCCGTTTTTGATCTGTTTTTTGAGGTGTGACGGGAAGCGGAAGGTGTTGGCGACATTCAGCGAGACTGCCGCGTTGCCGTGCAGAAAGCGCTGCCTCGCGGTCTCTGGCAGCGTCTCCCAGGGGTGAGACGTGCTCAGCCCGAGCATCTTGGCTGCGGCCTTGAGGTGGGTTTGGTCGATGCGCGTGAAGTGGATGTTGCCGTTGTCTGTCACGCACTGCAAACAGCCGGCGTCCAGCGAGAGCTTGGGGTGGCAGAGGCGATCTTCGGTGAACTGATTGGTTTGCCCGAGACCGTTGCAGTGCTCACACGCCCCTTGCGGTGCGTTGAACGAGAACAAGCGCGGCTCCAATTCAGGGAGCGCGGTCTGGCACGACGGACACGCTCGCAGCTGGCTGAAGAGGTGATCTTTGTCGCGATAGCGCACAATCACGAGCCCGCCGGAGAGCCGCAACGCCTTCTCGACACCTTCGGTGAAGCGACTCTTCTCCGCAGCGGTCAACTCTAAGCGATCGAGCACAAGCTCAATCGTGTGCTTCTCGTAGCGCTTCAGCTCAATCTCTTCGTCCAAGCGCCGAATCTCGCCGTCAATGCGCGCCCGCACATAGCCTTCCTGTGCCCACTCGTCCAACTCTTTGCGATACTCCCCCTTGCGCTCCCGCACCATCGGTGCCAGCAAGAGACAGCGTTCTCCGAGCGCCTCGGCAAAGGCGACATCGGTGATTTGCTCCGGCGTTTGGGACGAGATAGGAGTTTGGCAGTCGGGGCAGTGCGGTTGCCCGAGGCGAGCAAAGAGCAAGCGGTAGTGGTCGTAAATCTCTGTGACCGTACCGACTGTGGAGCGTGGGTTGCGGTTCACCGTCTTTTGATCCACCGAGATGGTGGGGCTCAGACCTTCGACGTGCTCGACGCGCGGTTTGTCCATCTGCCCCAAGAACTGTCGCGCATAAGCAGAGAGGGACTCCACGAAGCGCCGCTGGCCCTCTTTGAAGATCGTGTCAAACGCGAGCGAAGACTTGCCCGAACCGCTGACCCCCGTGAAGACCGTGAGCGTGTCACGCGGAATCGTCACCGAGACGTTCTTGAGGTTGTGCTCGCACGCGCCAACGACGCGGATCACGTTGTCAGAGAGGAGCGATTCCACAGGGGGCGTGAGGGGGTCGGGCATGTTGTGCTGCGGTTGGAGTCAGAGAAGCCAAGGAGAAGAACAAACGAAGAAGTGTCGGGTCTTTGGTAGGCGTTTTCAAGTGGGATGTTTCGGTCGCAGGCTGTAGAGTCCTTGCTTGGCGTTTGTGTTTTCCTCTCCACATGAATTTCTCTCCTGAAATGACACCACAGGATTTCCCTTGGCCCACGCAGTGTTGAAATGGCTCCGCCAGCTGGGAAGCGAGTCGCTGGCGATTGCGCTGCCGCTTTACCGCATCATGGTCCCCGTGATCATCTTTGTGAAAGTCTTGCAAGAAGTCGGGGCGATCGCTTGGATCGGCCAAGGGCTGAGCCCGTTCATGAGTTTGGTGGGGCTGCCTGGAACAACGGGATTGATCTGGGCGACCACCATGCTCTCGAACCTTTACAGCGGCATGGTCGTGTTTGTGAGCCTCAGCTCGGAAGTCGGGAGCCTCAGCGTTGCACAAGTGACCGTCCTCACCTCAATGATGTTGATTGCGCACAATCTGCCCGTCGAGCTGCGGATTGTGCAGCAGGCTGGCCCCAGGCTCTGGAGCGTGGCGCTGCTGCGCGTTGGGGGCGCGCTGGGCTATGGGATGCTGTTGAACACGCTCTACACGATTTTTGATTGGAACCAACACCCCGCCGCGTTGATGTGGACCCCTGACCCGCAGCCTGAAGGCCTCGTGGCGTGGGCCTGGGGCGAGATTCAAAACTTGGGCATGGTGTTTGGAATCGTCGTCGCTCTCGTCTTGCTGATGCGTGCGTTGGACGCGCTTGGTCTCACGCGGCGTTTGCAGCGAATGCTCGCGCCGGTGTTGCAGCGGGTGGGGATTGGACGCGAAGCGACAAACCTGACTGTGATTGGCGTGACGCTCGGTCTTGCTTATGGAGGCGGGCTGATCTTGCGCGAAGCGCACTCGGGGCGTCTCTCTCCCCGGGATATCTATTTCTCTTTGGCGTTGATGAGCCTGTGTCACAGCGCCATCGAAGACACCTTGCTGATGCTCTTGCTGGGGGCGGACTGGATCGGCGTGTTGCCGGGGAGGTTTCTCTTCGGTTTTTTGGTGATCTGGTGCGTTGTGCGTTGGGTGGACCGCTTGCCCGAGCCTAGCTTTCACCGTTGGTTGATCCGTCCCAGCGCCTGAGCGCGCGGGGCGAGGCTCTTGGAGTATTGAGCCCGCGCCCTCAAGGAGGCTCAGCCGCCAAAGGAGGATGGGAACACAACCAAGCAACCGCGTCAGTGCTTCAGCAGCCGCACAATCTCTTGGATTTTCTGCTCAGCCGCTTCGAGGTCGTCTGTGGTCATGGCTTGGTGCACGCAGTGTTGCAGGTGGGTCTCGAGCACGTTCAGCTCCACCTGCTTGAGGGCTCCTTGCAACGCCCGAAGCTGCGTGAGGATGTCCACGCAGTAGCGCTGCTCGTCAATCATCTTCTGCACGCCGCGCACTTGCCCTTCGATGCGCTTGAGGCGTGGTAACTGCTCGGCGTGGTTGGGATGTTTCATGCGGCCTCCTTGGCAAATTCAGGCAGCCGGAATCCACGCAAGCGCAGCGCGTTCGTCACCACCGAGACGGAGCTTAGCGCCATCGCTAACGCAGCCCACTCTGGGCTCAGCCCCAGCCCCCACCCGCTGAACACCCCAGCCGCCAACGGAATCCCGACGGTGTTGTAGCCAAACGCCCAGCCCAAGTTTTGCTTGATGTTGCGCAAGGTCGCGTGGCTGAGCTGCAAAGCTCCCGCGAGATGTCGTAGATCGTTGCGCATCAACACCACATCTGCGGTTTCGAGGGCGAGGTCTGTCCCGCTTTGGAGCGTCACGCCCGCGTCCGCTTGCACCAGCGCGGGGCCGTCGTTGAGACCATCTCCGACCATGATCACCCGCTGGTTTTGCTGCTGTAGGCGGCGGATCTCTTCGACTTTGTCGGCAGGGGAACACTCTGCGCGAAACGCGATCCCGCCCAGCTCGGCCGCGACCGCAGCGACGGCTTCAGATCGGTCGCCGGAGACCACCCGAATGGCATAGCCTGCGGACTGCATTTGGCGCACGAAGTCCCGACTCTCTGAGCGTAGCGTGTCGCGGCACTCCAGCGCGCCGACCCATGCTCCAGCGCGGACGACGTGCATGAGCGTTGCGCTGGCTTCCAGCGGCTGGAACGCTTCTGTGGGCTGGATCGCGCGGCGCCGCAGCCACGCCGAGCTGCCCAGCTCTATGAGAGCGCCGTCGCAAACACCGCTCACGCCAGAGCCCGCTTGCGCTTGGAAGTCTGTGACGTGCAAAAGCTCTAGCCCGCTCTCAGAGGCGTGTGTGAGCACCGCGTTGGCCAGCGGGTGCTCGGAGTGACGCTCCACGCTCGCAGCCCACTGCAGCACCTGTGTGGGGGCGAGGCCTGCGGCTGCGTGAACCTGAGTGACGCGCGGTTTGCCTTCTGTGAGGGTTCCGGTCTTGTCGAGCAGCAGGGTTCGGGCTTGGGCGATGCTCTCTAGCGCGGGCGCGTTGCGGAACAGCACCCCTTGTCGGGCCCCCGTCCCCGTCGCGACCATGATCGCTGTCGGAGTCGCCAGCCCGAGCGCACACGGACAGGCAATCACGAGCACGGCGATGACGTGTTCCAACACCACGACGGCAGGAGCGCCTGCGAGTATCCAACCCAGCGCGGTCAGCAGCGCAATCACGAGCACACCCTTCACGAAATAACCTGAGATCACATCGGCGAGCCGGGCAATCGGCGCCTTGCCATTTTGGGCCTCGACCACCAAGCGGATGATGCGCTGGAGCGTGGTGTGTGCGCCCACACGAGTCACGCGCATCATCAGGCTGCCTTGCTGATTCAGCGTCCCAGCGGCGAGCGTGTCGCCGTGTTGTTTGCTGACCGGCAGGCTCTCCCCCGTGAGCATCGACTCATCCACCGTGCTGCTGCCAGACAGCACGACCCCGTCTACAGGAATCGAAGCGCCGGGCAGAATGCGCACATGATCTCCTGGCTGTAGCAGCGTGACCTCAACGTCGCGCTCATCGTGTCCCCAAACCAAGCGCGCGGTTGCGGGTTGCAACCAGAACAGGTGCCGGATCGCGTCGGAGGCGCGCTGGCGACTGTTCCCTTCCAAATGCCGCCCCAGCAAGATCAACGCGATGATCACCCCTGCGGTCTCCAAGTAGAGCGGAGCGTCTGCGTGGGCAGACCCAGCGAGCCATCGCAAAGTGCTGAATCCGCTCCAGAGCAGCGCCGCGCCGGTTCCCAAAGCGACCAGCGTGTCCATGTCCGGAGCGTTGTGCCGCAGCGCTCGCCAGCCGTGGCGATAGAAGGCGCGCCCCGCCCACACGATGGGAACCGTGAAGAGCCACTGCAAGAGCGTGTTGCCGACAGAACCCATCTCTAGCCACGAGGGCAGCGGCAGACCGGCCATGGGCCCCATCGCGACCCCTAGCAGCAGCGCCGCAAAATACAGCGCCCACTTCCACTCGTCGGACGCCGGTGGCTCCTGAGGCGGTGCCGGTGGCGCGTCGGGTTGCAAGCGCTCAGGCGCGTAGTTTTTCTCGGTGAGTAAGCTCTCCATGCGGGACGGCGCGATCCTCTGGGGATCGTAGGTGACGCGGCAGGTCGCGAGCGCGAGGTTGACCTCCGCTTGCTTCACGCCTTCGAGCCCGTGCAGCGCCGCTTCAATGGAGCGCACGCAGCCGGCGCAGCGGACGTTTTGCAGCTGTAGGCGCAGTTCGGCGTCCGGCGTCGGTAGCGCGTCGCTGGGCGCTGCGGGCGTCTCTGCGGCTTCCACGTGAGGTTCAAGGTCCGGTGTGGTGATGGCTTGGGTCGTCATGGTGATGCTCCAGTGGATGCTTTACTAATTACCCCTATGGGGTACTAACTTCGCAGAGATTGGGTCTTCTGGCAAGACGGGATGACTTTGCCCTCGCAAAGTCGCAGCGCTTCAGGTAAGACTTGCGCCGTTTCTCTTTAGGTCAGAGGAGGTGCCGATGGAGTGGAAGACGTTCCTGTTCGTGCTGGTAATCTGTGCGACATCCAACTGGTTGTGGACTGGCTATTTGCGGGTTCCGCAAGGGCAACGCGAAGACTTTTGGTATCGGCAGTCGCTGCCGCAGCGGTTGATGTTTCATGTCATCGTGCTGGCTTCGTTCATTATTCAACCGATCATGACGGCCGTGCTGTGGAGCCTGACACTGGGGGGAATTTGGTGGTGGCGCAAACGTAAGTTAGAACCAATCTCAGAGAGCGTGAATTGATAGGAGAACGAATGCAGGAAGGTGTGCTGGTGCTGAAAAGCGGTCAAATGTTTGAAGGCACCCTGCGCGGTGCCGAAGGCGTCGCTTCGGGGGAGGTGATTTTCAATACATCGATGACCGGCTATCAAGAGATCTTGACCGACCCTTCGTATAGCGGACAGATTGTGACGATGACGTATCCGCACATCGGGAACTACGGCATCAACCCCGAAGACATGGAGTCGGAGACGGTCCATGCCCAAGCGCTGATTGTTCGAGAGCTGAGCCTCGTCGCGAGCAACTGGCGCTCGTCTCAAGGGCTGGAAGAGTGGTTGAAAGACAGAGGCGTCCCCGTGTTAGAAGGCATCGACACGCGCGCGCTGACGAAGCTCATCCGCAACGGCGAATGCAACGGCTTGATCGCGCCCAAGCCCGAAGATGACGAGATGCTGGAGGCGCTGCGCGAACGTGCGGCGGGTCTCTCTTCGATGGAAGGACAAAACTGGGCCGATCAAGTCTCGACCAAGACCCCGTATGATTGGGAAACTCCTGCGCAGCTGAAGTTTCGGGTCGTCGCGTATGACTTTGGCATCAAGCACAACATCTTGCGGCTGATGGCCCAGCTAGGCATGCAGGTGAGAGTCGTGCCCAGCTCCACACCTGCGCACGAAGTGCTCGCGCTGCAGCCCGACGGCGTGTTCCTCTCCAACGGACCCGGCGACCCAGCGGTGGTCGCGGGAGGGATTGACAACGTGAAGGGATTGCTGGGGAAAGTCCCCCTCTTCGGCATCTGCTTAGGGCACCAAATTTTGGCGCTGGCGTTGGGATGCAAGACCTACAAGCTCGCTTGCGGACATCACGGGGCGAACCACCCCATCGTGGATTACCGGACACAGAAGATTGAGATCGCGAGCCACAACCACGGCTTTGCGGTCGAAGAAGCGTCGATGCCGGCCAACGTCCGCGTGACCCACCGCAACCTGAACGACCAGACCATCGCAGGCATCGAAGCGACAGACCTCCCCGCCTACTCGGTGCAGTATCACCCTGAAGCCGCGCCGGGGCCCCATGACTCGCAATACCTCTTTGCCCGCTTTGTGGAGATGATGGCACAGAGCCGCTGAGATCCCGCAGAGCCTACCGCTGGTGTCAAATCTTGCGGTAGATCTTCACCCTGCCTCCCATGCGCTCCCCGACCAGCTCATAGCCTCCTGATTGCAGCTGCTCCACAACCCGCACCCGTTTGGGGCGGTCTTCCCGCTCTTCTGGGTCAACGACCTGCGCTCCCTCCCGCCGAATGACCTGCGGATAGATGTCTCGCAACAGCACATATTCGTAACCTTCCAAGTCCACGCTCCGCGAAGACGTGCGGAAAGAGAACTCCGTCGGGCGCAGGAACGCAAAGCCCAGCCCCAGCACCTTGGCGCGCTCTCCTGCCATCGTGGCGACTTCTTGCTGGAGTTGATGAATCTCGGTGATGCGCTGCAGCCGCGCCTCACGGTTCACGAAGTCAAAGTCTGCGTGCTTGATTTGTTGTTGAATCCCAACCACCAACAGCAACCCGACGAGCCACCGCGCCACTCGCCATCGGGAAGCGGGCAGCCGCAGCACAAACGTAGCGAGCAGACACAACAGCAGCGTCAGCGCAGGGATGGTGTGCACTAAGTAGCGGGCGATCAGGTTGTGGACGGAGATCACCACATAGAGCAGGCCAAAGCAGACATGCGCCCCAGCGTTGAGCAGCAACACGCGCTGCGTACGGTCTAACTGCGCGCGCTGCCAGCCGAGGAGCCCAACGGTGACCACTAAGAGCAGGGTGTAGGCGTAGCCGAGGTATTCATTTGAGACCAGATACTCCATCCACTTCAGGGTCGAGAGGTCTTCGGAGGTGGTCTGCACCATGCGTTCGGTCTGAATCCCGGTCAGCAAGCGCTCCCAATGCAGGATTTGGTAAGGCGAGAACACAAACAGCGCTCCAGCGAACGCGACGCTCCCATAGCCAATGGTCTGGGCAACGTGCGCAGCGCGGGCGCGAGTCGTCAGCAGCACGCTCACAAAAATCAGCGCACAAGACGGCGCAATGAGCACACCTTGCAGCTTCCCTGCGACGGCCATCCCACACCCCAGCCCAGCGAGCAGCATCCCCCGAGTGTTTTGCTGCAAGGAGAAATCAGCGGTCCCCCAGATTGCCAGAACAATCCCCAGCAGCATCGGAGCTTCAGGGTGCATCACCGCGGAATGAAAAATCACCCAGCGGAAGGTTCCAAACAACACCGCTCCCAACAACGCCACCCAAGGCGAACGCAGCAGGTGCCACAACATCAGGAACATCGCGACAATCGTGGCTTGCATCAGCACCGAAGACGTCAGCAAGGAGCCCAAGGCAAACTCTTGTAGCGTGATGGGGGTCCCGGCGCTGAGCAACCAGCTGAGGGCATACGAGAAGTTGCTGTACATCCCTGTGTACGCGTGGTGCTTCAACTCCATCGTCTGCTGCGCCTGCATGCGCAAGATGCTCTCAGCGTGCAGCCCTTCGTCGCTCCACATGTACGCAATCTCGGCAGGGCTCTCATAATCAATCGACACCATCGCGGCGTTGAAGCTGTTGAACAGCAACAAGAACAAACCCAGCAACGCGCAGACATACGGCGCAGCGGGGACGGAGCGCAGCGTCGGCAGCGACCAGAAACTCTTGGCAGGGGAAGGGTTTGGCATCAGTCAGGGTCAGGCGGAGAAGGTGGTGACAAACGGGCAGAGACGGGGTGCCCCCAGACGGGACGTCCCCTCACTGCAGGAGGAATTGTGCAGCCCAAGACATTGGAATAAGCGGGAAAATATGGTGTCCGAGAGAGGCTTCACGTCAGCTTTTCAAGTGATGGGATTTGTGATCATCACAAGCAGAATTCGGGAGGTAGTCGCCAAACGAAGTCTCGACCTTCGCAGGATCCTCATACGTACGATTCACGGAATCCACACCATCGCAGCTTTTCGTCGAGCCCGAGTGAGGGCCACATGAATTAGATTGCGGGCGTCCTCGATAGGGTCATCATCCAAAAAAGCTTTGTCTACCACCACGATCACTTGGTCAAATTCGAGACCTTTGGATCGGTGCATGGTTGCCAAGCAAAGTACGGATGGCCCCCCAGCATCGGAGTTTTCTTTCTCAAGCGTATAGGTCTGGACACCTGATTGGTCGAGCAGTTGTTGCAGACGGTTGCGGTCTCGTTGGCGATAAGTCATCAGGCAAGTTCTGGGTGATTCGGCGGAGCCCTCATCGGCAAACTGTTGCAGAATTGACTGCACTCTCTGAGCGGCTTCGCCAAGGTCTTTTGCTGATTCAATGATGGGCGTTGGACCATGCGAGATAGATTTATATCGTGTACTTTCATCCAGTTCTCCGTCTAGATCATCAATCTCCCGCCCTTCCAGCAAGCCAACAGCATATTTTCGAATTTCGTCAGTAGTTCGATAGTTCAGATAAAGCTTCCTGGATCGACCACGAATATTGATACCACAGTGACCCAGAACCGCACGATTCCGGCTATAGATGCGCTGATGGCCATCCCCGACAAGAAAGAGATCATTCGACCCAACGGGGATGAGCGCCCGCAACAGCTTGAGTGCCTGAGTCCCAAAATCCTGCGTCTCGTCGACCACAATCGCGCTGTAAGAGAACCCGAAGGAATCTTCTTGAGCGATCAACTCCGCACAGTCCCGATAAGCATCGTCAATTTCCTTCAAAGAATGTTCTGCCAACTGATTTCGATACTCTTCAAAAACGGGCCAGATCGCATCCCGCTTTTTCCGATTCAGGGCGCCCGTTCTCCCAATCCGTTTTGCAGCACGGTATCCC
>CBFIJD010000043.1:0-23408 GCA_965662845.1 uncultured bacterium
ACCTCGCTGACCAATCCGACGCTCAGCGACACCGACGGCGACGGTTTGGCGGATAACGCCGAAGCTGCTCAAGGAGGGAACCCACTCGACGCGGATACGGACAACGATAATGTGAGCGACGGAGCCGAAGTCGCTGCGGGGTCGCTCTTGAACGATAACGACTCTGACGACGATGGATTGGACGACTACTTGGAGATTGTCACCTTAAAGACAAATCCACGCAGCTCCGCTTCAGACAACGACAGCCTGTCGGACTATGACGAGTACGTTGGATTTGACATCACAGTCACTGACATCAACGGCGACAATCAAACGCGCCCCGTGAAGCCCGATCCGACGCTCACCGACACCGATGGCGACGGAGTGATCGATTCGGAAGAGAGAACGCGGGGCTTGGATCCGACTCTCGCCGACACCGACGGCGACGGCATTGATGACCAAACCGAGGTCAATAACGCCACTGACGGTACCGACGCGCGTGACCCCGCTGACTTCAATCAAATCACCAGCGGTCTGGTGGCCTACTATCGCTTCAATGGAGACACTAGCGACTTTGCCGGTGGCGATGATAACGGCACGATCATCGGGGACAACGTCACCTTGGCTGCTGACCGATTCGGTGTGAATGACCGAGCGTATCAATTCAACGGCGACGGCTACATTGAAGTAGCTCATCGGGCAGAAAATAACTTACTCGACAACTTCACAATTACGGCTTGGGTCTATGCGGACAATCTGAGCGCTGCCGGCACCAACGAAATCAACGGAATCTTCTCTAAGGAGGGTTCTACGATGGGCGCTTACCTCTACTTCAAAGATGAGAAGTTAGAAGGACAAGGCACCAAAGGAGGCGAGGCAGCAGATTTTCTCAGCAAGTGGAGCTTCGTTGTGCTGCGAGTTGTAGGCGGGCAAGTTTATCTCTATCAGAATGGCGGGCAAGGCAAGATGCTCGCTTTTGGTGCGACGGCTACGTCACCCGCTGCAAACAACATAGAGCCGATCCGCATCGGAGAAGGCTTTGAAGGCAGGATTGACGACCTGAGATACTACAACAGAGCCCTCACTGAAGTGGAGATCAAGTACATCTACGAAAAGACGCTCGCAGCGGATGACGAGCGGCTCCCAGAGTCTCAATAAGATGTCAGCGTCTCTGGCAATAACCAGCAAACACCTCCATAAACCGTTGTGTGTCTTCCATCTGTCGCAAGTTCATGCGGAACAAGTGGTCGATGGGAGGACGCATCGGGCGCACGAGGATGCCTTTCTCTTTGAGGAACTCGACCGCTGGGGAGGCGCCTCCCGCCGGTTCCACTAGCAGATAGTTCGCCTCGCCTGGATAAAATTTCACGCCGTTTTCCTGAAAATAGCGCTCTAACGCTGGTTTGACCTCATCCATCAAATGCCGCACTACTCTCTGCCACTCCTCAGGGTTCTCTAGCTGAGCCCGCGCTGCCACGATCGCCGCCATATTTACATCGTAGGGTCCTCGGATTTTCAGCAGCTCCTGAATCACCTCTTCTCGAGCGATCACGTATCCCAAGCGCAGGCTTGGAATGGCGAAGGCTTTGGAGAACGTGCGAATAATCATCAAGTTTGGGTATTGAGCGATCAGGGAGGCGGAGGTTTTTCCTGTGAACTCAAAGTAGGCTTCATCCACCACAATCGCCGTGTTTGGATAGTCTCGCAAAAGCGCTTCGACCTGCTCAGCGGTCGCCGAAGTTCCCGTGGGGTTGTTGGGGTTGATCACAACGACGGCGCGCGTTTGTTCGTCAATCGCTGCGCGGACCCCTGCCTCTGGAAACTGGAGATCCGCGCTGTAAGGCACGCCGCGAAACTCACAGCCGATGGTTCCGGCCACCTGACGAAACATCGTAAACCCAGGCATCGCCATCACGATGTTGTCTTCGCGATCGAGCAGACAGCGCAAAATGACATCAATGCCTTGATCGGATCCATTCGTGATCATCAACTGGCTCGCAGGAACAGCCGCGTAAGCGCTCAACACCTCACAAAAGTCACCATATTGAGGATAGATATGCAGCTCTCCCCGCGCAAAATACGCTTGCAACGCTTGCGTCACATGCGGCGCGGGCGGAGTGGGAGATTCGTTGAAATCCATCAAAGAATATTGCTTAGGATTGCGGCCTTCTAGGGGAGGTTTGTAAGTCCCTAGCTGAGCAATGGCGGGACGAATGCGCATAGATTCCTTTGATCAAATGGGACGAATTGTGCTTGCAAAAGGGACGAACTCTAACATAGTTTGTTGGCAACCGGCATCCTTGAAATCCTCCAACCGTAGACTTCCTTGCCTTCCATTATCGCTGCGTCTCGCCTCTGCGCTCTCTTCATTTGGTTGTTTTTACCCGCACACGCCCTCGCGTATCAGCCCACTTGGGCGGACATCGTGGATCAGTTTCAGGACAACCTCCTCTGGGTGCGCTCGAGCTACAGCGTACAAGTGCAAATTTTTGATCCCTTTGAACCTAACGCCGACGGATCGCCACGGGAGCTGCCCGAGAGAGGGTTCCAACAAAAGGTACACTGGAAGGTCGATGAATACCTCACGGTGGAAACGCAAGATGAACAACAACGCCTCCTACACTACCTGTACGAGGTGGAAGGGACACGAGTCAGCGCGCAAATTGCGACAGGCCGACAATTCTCTGAGCAAGAGGTGCGTCCGCTCTACTTTTCATTTTTTACCAAGTCGTTAGACGGATTTCGTTGGGCCTTAGAACAAGCCGGCGTGGCCTCTGATCTCCACTACTGGCACTTAGCCCCCGATGGAAACGTTTATCATCGGCTGGGGCACGCCGAAACGGGCGCATACTTGCTGATGAGTACATCTGCAGATCGCTTGCTCTCGATCCATTGGCCTTTCACCACTCCCGATGGGCGGCAGGAGGTCATGAGCGCGCAATTTTCAGAATTTGCAGAGTATCGCAAACAACTGTACCCCAAAGTGACCTCATTCTACCTAGGCGACCGACTCTTCCTGCGTAAGACGATCACCAAGATTACAGAGCCAGTGCGTTTACCGTGGCGACGTCTGAAACAACTGGCGGAAGACTATCGCTCTCAGGAGGCCGTTTCCCTAGGACAAGACTTTCAAAATTAAGGATTATGAAGAAATTTTGGATCGCAGCGTTGATAGGCTGCAGCGCCCTCTCTGCCCACGCCCAGACTGTCATCGTGGATGGTATTTATCTGATCGTAAACCAACAAATGTATACTTTCAGCGAGGCCCAAGAAGCGAGTTTGGCGCTGCAACAACAGCTGCAACAGCAAAACGAGACTGTGGCGCCAGATGAGATTCAAGCGCGAGTGCAAGAGCGAATGATCGCCGAGCTGCTGCTCTTAGACCGGGCAGAGGCTCTCAACATCGAAGCGTCTCGAAGCGAAGTGGAATCTCGTATCGACCGCATTCGAGACCAAAATCCACAGCTGTTTCGAGCGACCTCAGAGTCCCTGCTACAAGACCAAATTGCCAACGAGATCAAAAAACAACGCCTTTTAGCGCGCGAAGTTGACCCCAAAGTCCGCGTCACCGACGGCGACGTGCAGCAATTTTGTCAAGCCCAAGCGCAAGAGGCCCGACAGGTCAAACTCTCTCAAATCTTGTTGCGTGGCGAAAACGTCGCTGCGCGCGTCCGACAGGTGCAGCGTCAATTTACGGAAGGTGCCGAATTCGCCGAACTGGCTCGCACGTTTTCTGACGATCCTAACGCATCCGACAACGGAGGGACGCTGGGGACGTTTCGCAAAGGAGAGCTGCTCAAAGAGATCGAAGAGGCCGCTTTTGCGCTGCCAGTGGGAGAGTTGAGTCAACCTGTGCAGACCACATTTGGGACACACCTGTTGCTCGTGAGTGAAGAACAAATTCCCCAAGATTTTAATTGTGCCGCGCTGAGTGAAGAAACCCGCGATCAATACGAGCAACAGCTGTTTCAGCAGCGTCGTCAGTCGCAGCTAGACAGCTATTTGGCCGAGCTTCGCGAAAAGGCGCGCATCACAGTGAATGCATTTCCAGAGGGTTGGAATGGCTGATGTACAGAGTACCGAGTATGCGGAAGGCAGGATTTTGGCGATGGACGATCCCAGCACGATTCGTCCCGATTGGCTAGAGACGTTCTCTTATGCAGGGCCACGGCAGCGCGTGACCTATCAAATGAATGAGTTCGCCGCCGTGTGTCCCTTCTCTGGGCTCCCCGACACCGGCACCGTCTGGATTGAGTACATCCCCGACACAAAGCTCGTCGAACTCAAGGCGCTCAAGTATTATCTGATTAGCTATCGCAATGTGGGGATTTTTCAGGAAGCCGTGACTGCAAGATTATTTGAAGATCTCTGGAAGCTGCTCGAACCTCAGTGGCTGCAAGTCCGCACAGCTTACGCAACTCGTGGAGGAATTGACGCAACCTGTGTGATCAACTCTGAAGACCAGCCCTCCTCACCCTAGACATTCCTCAAATCGTCACGACACCAATCAAGGCCCTTCGCCGCCTAGATCTTCCCTGTCACGCTATTACCCCACCAACAAGTCTTGGAGCTGTGAGTTCAAGGCTCCCGCGTCTCCTCTGAGCCCTCACAAGCGCGCGCTGCGTTCGTGGATCTCGTGGTTCAAAATATGGTCATTCTCTGAGTAATCGACAGGGGCTTCCACCAGGTGCACCCCGCCTTCCTGAAAGCAGCGCTCCAGCAAGGGCGCCAACGCGTCGGCGCTCTCTGTGCGATGTCCTGCCGCGCCGTAGCTCTCAGCGTACTTGACGAAGTCAGGATTTCCGAAATCCAGTCCCCAGTTTTCAAACTGCATGTTGGACTGCTTCCACTTGATCATCCCATAGGCGTTGTCACGCAGGATCAGCACAACGAGGTTCAAGTTCAAGCGAACCGCCGTCTCCAGCTCGGCGGAGTTCATCATGAAGCCCCCGTCGCCACAAATCGCCATCACGCGCCGCTCAGGATGAACCATCTGCGCCGCCATCGCCGACGGCAGCCCCGCGCCCATCGTCGCCAGCGCATTGTCGAGCAAGACCGTGTTTGGTTGGTGTGCTTTATAGTTTCGCGCAAACCAGATTTTATAGACCCCATTGTCGAGCGCGATGATGCCATCGTCCGGCATGACCTTGCGGACATCGGCGACCAAACGCTGGGGATAAATGGGGAAGCGCGCATCCTCCACACCTTCTTGAAGGTGCGCCTCAACGTGCTCGCGAATGCGCTGAAAGTAGTCAAAATCCCAGTGAGACGGTTTGGTTAATGCTTCTTTGATTTGCCAGACGCTGTTGGCGATATCCCCGATGACCTCAACTTGCGGAAAGTAGACGGGGTCGACCTCGGCGGACAGAAAGTTCACGTGAATCACAGTCCGACCATCGTCGGCGTGCATGAAGAAAGGTGGCTTCTCGACGACATCGTGTCCAACATTCAAGATCAGGTCTGCGTGCGCAATGGCGCGATGCACAAAGTCGCCATCCGAGAGCGCGGCGTTGCCCAAAAACAGAGGGTCTCGCTCATCAAGCACCCCTTTTCCCATCTGTGTGCTGAAGAAGGGCATCTGAAATTTGTCGACAAACTCGCGCAGCATCTTCGCGGTTTGTTTGCGGTTCGCGCCGGCACCAATCAGCAGTAGCGGACGTTTGGCGGTTTCGAGGGCGGCGACGGCAGCGTGTATGGCTTTGACCTCAGCGATCGGACGGCGCACGGCGCGGGTGGGTAGCAAACTCGCGGTGGTCTCTTCGTGAGCAATGTCTTCTGGCAGCTCAAGGTGAGTCGCGCCGGGTCGTTCTTCTTCAGCTAAACGAAAGGCTTCATGCACCCGGGAAGGGATGTTGTCGCCGCTGACAATCTGCTGCGTAAATTTGGTGAGGGGTCGCATCATCTCCACGACGTCCACAATTTGAAACTTGCCCTGTTTGCTCGTTTTGATTGGTTTTTGCCCGGTAATCATCAGCATCGGGAGGGCCCCGAGCTGTCCGTACGCAGCCGCGGTCACAAAGTTTGTCGCGCCGGGGCCGAGAGTCGAGAGGCAAACGCCCGCTTTGCCTGTGAGGCGGCCATAGGTGGCGGCCATAAAGCCGGCGGCTTGTTCGTGGCGCGTCAGAATCAGGCGGATAGAAGAGTCTTTCAAGGAATTGAGCAGATCGAGATTTTCTTCACCGGGGATACCAAACATAAGCTCTACGCCTTCCGCTTCCAAAGCCTTGACGAAAAGGTCTGATGCTTTCATAGTCCGCCTCTACAATTTGTTGAAAAGATGCTTATTTCAGGAGAAATGCGCGTTACCATAGACCTCTGCTCCAGAAAGTAAAGTTTGATCTGCACCTCTTCCACGGCGACTTCAGTATGGCTCCCCTCGTTAGCTTGCTCAGTGATTTTGGCACAGAAGACGGTTTTGTAGGCGCAATGAAAGGGCGCCTGCTGCGTTTGTGCCCCCAGGCTCACATCATTGATCTTACTCATGAAATCCCTCGACAAGACGTCCGCGCCGCAGCGGTCGCCTTGTCCAGAGCGGTCCCTGAATTTCCACACCGGAGCATTCACGTCGCCGTCGTTGACCCAGGCGTGGGCTCGGAGCGAAAAGGGATTGCGATTGAGACAGAGATTGGGTGGTTGGTGGGACCCGACAACGGCATTTTTTCGCTGCTGTTGAGACGCTTTCATGCACAACAAGTTCGCAGCATCACCCCCAGTGGCCCTTGGTGGCAGAAGCACTCCAGCTTTGATGGGCTGCATGTGTTTGCGCCTGTCGCGGCGTGGTTAGCGGCAGAACAGTCTCCCGAAGCGCTCGGAGAAACTTTGGCAGCACCCCAAACGTTAGCGTGGCCTGACCCAAGCCGCGAGGGCGAGTGGGTGCGTGGAGAGATTGTGAGCTTTGATCATTTCGGCAACGCCACCAGCAACATCCCCTCGGACTGGCTTCTTCCCAACCCAAGCTTTGCGGGAACGATTCGCTGCGGTCGCCACAAAAATGTCCCCTTACTCTCCCATTTCGCCGCAGGGAACCCTCATCAACTGATGGCAATGCTCAACAGTGACGGACTGCTAGAGTTTGCCGTAAATCAAGGTTCGGCCCGGGAGCTAGGAGTTCAGCTGGGCACTCAGATTGAAGTTCATTTGCAGAGCAAGACATCCCCATAAACAGACACCCACAGAGGAGAGGAGCCATGAGCCAAGAAGTTACAGAAGTCACGAACGAAGAGGTAGAGACGGGCGTTTTCATCTACGCGAATCTGATCGACTCCAACGATGACGGCCGCATTGACATGATCTCGTTTGTCGATCCCAACGGACGCGGAGTCGCTCTCGCAGTGGACGAGGACGCTTCAGGGATGTTGAACCAGATTCACGTGTTTCAAGACGTGACTGGAGACGGGAAGCTGGATGGTGATGACGTGCGTCTGATTCATCAAGAGGCGGTGAAGTTATTCCAACGGCCAGATCTAAAAGAGGGGCAGTTAGAGATCTTCGTCGAAGAAGGGGGGTATGGTTGACAGATTCTACAGCAGCGACGCGTCGCTGCTCTCTTCATTAAGCGCGGTCGGTTGGGTGTTCATCGGTTGCCCGTTCAACGGAACATTGAACAATTTCAGCATTGCGCTCCGCACACGCTCAAATTCTTGTGCTGCGTCTTTGGCGGCTGCCGAGGGCAGCTCCAACGTATAAACGGGAATTTTCCACTCGTCGCCAAATCGGCCTAAGCTCCCTGGAAAGGTTCGATAATCACGGAATTTTGTGCCGCTCTGCGCCGTAAACTTCTTCGCTTGATGCCACGCCTTCTGGCGCACGATCAATTGTTCTTTCGTGCCGTCTGCCGTGTCCATGTAGTCCAAGTCCAGAAAATCCAGCGGTGAATGCAAACTGATGATTTTGCTCGGCGTGAACGCGAGGATCAGCCCGACCAAGAACTGATTCTCAAGCTCTGAGTTTGCGCTTTTGCCTGGAAAATACCGTGGATTCTGAGCGTAGCTCCACTTCCACTGGCGATGCGCGAGTGCGTTCCAGTCGCGTGTGGGCAAATTCCGATTGAGATCGACTTCATTGTGGTTCGTGCGCTGTTTGGGCTTTTTGAAAAAACCATCTGGGTTCAGCATGGGCACAATGATCAGCGGATGCTCTAACAGCTCTGGTTGCTGCTGGAGCAGCTTCGCGAACCGGAAACAGTGATATGACGTGCTCTCATCGCCATGCACAGAACACAGCAACAACGTTGACGACTCCGACGATTTCCGCCCCGAAGCGACCTGATAGAGCAACGGATGCTGCTGCGACGTCTCCCAGCCGGTGTCCCAGTCGGCGGCTTCGCAGCGCGCGTCATTCCAACCTACCTTGGTAAATTCTTGATTCAACTCCCCACAAAACTGCTGCACCGCCGCAGCAGACGTTCGCTGGGGTAGGTCTTCCGTGTATTCCAGCGCAATCCAACCAAATTTGCCGAGTTCATACTCAATCTTTCCCCAGTCCTCTTTGGTTTGCACAACGTTGAACTGTTGGCCCTCCAAGACATAGCCCAACTTATTGCCCCAAACGTCATCTCGAACGTTGAGTCGGTCGGCGGTGACTTTGACTTGAGAAGCAAACGGGTTTGCTTGCAGTGCAAGCGGGAAGAGGAGCGCAGCGAGGATGAGGAGAAGACGGTGTGACACGTGGGTTAATTGCTAGAGTCGGAGGCGGTTGGAGTGAGATTAGTGAGTGACAGCGCTTCGCCAAGCAAGTGAAAAGAACCAGCAATTACGAGGGTTCGTTGCGCCTCTTGAGCAGCTGTTTTCAAGGCTTCATGCACGTTCGCGCAGCACACAGCAGTCTGCTCACTTGGCAAATATTCTTTAATTGTTTGAGGACTTGCTGCCCGTGCCGACGAGAACTGAGTGCAAATTACGAGTTCTGCGCCATGCGCTATATTTTGTAACGGAGCCAGAAGCTCGCTGCGTAATTTGTCTTGCGCAATGCCAATCATTAACCTGTAGCAGGAAATCTGCCACAGCGAAAGCCGTTGGTAGAGTGCCTGTAGCGCGTCTGCATTGTGCCCACCATCTAAAATCACATCTACAAAAACGTACTCCTCGCCATCAATACAAAAACTTAACGAGCGATGCCGGCTTTGCCTGCCGAGCAATGCGCATGAAAACGCGCTGTGAACTCTCTGGCTCCACTCTTGGGGATTGCTCGATGGCTCTACATATTCTGCGGCAAGTAGCGCCAATTTTCGGGAGTCCGGCTGCGGTACGGCTTCATCTGGGAGAGGAGCTTTCCATTTTTGCGATGGGTGGCTGAAGTCGTGAGGCAAGGTGCGGGGGAGGAGCGGCACATTCCTGCGGGCCGTTTGCTCAGCAAACCAAGGCTCTAGCTCGGCAGACTGGGGCGCCAGCAGTAACGGGATTTGCGCGCGGACAATGCCCAGCTTCTCCGCTGCAATTTCCAAGAGATTCTCCCCTAAAATCGCCTGATGGTCGATTCCAATGCGGGTGATGACGCTCAGCGCTTTGGGAGTGACATTGGTCGAGTCCGCGTTTCCTCCCAGTCCCGTCTCCAGAATGACCCAATCGCAGGCTTCGTGATGAAAAATGGACAGGGCAATCGCGGTTAATTGGTCAAAAAAAGAAGTCCACGGAGCGCGCTCGTGTCGAGCGATGGCCAACACCTCGCGAGCCTGTTGAGCGAACGTTGCGTGCGAAACACAGGTCTCATTGATTTGAATACGCTCGCGAATGTCGATGAGGTGCGGGGAAGTGTAACAGCCCACTTTCTTGCCGGTGCCACGGAGCAGATGGGCGAGAATCAGCGCGGTCGAGCCCTTGCCGTTTGTTCCAGCGATGTGAACAATCTGTAGGTGCTGCTCTGGCTGTCCGAGCTGGTCTAGCAGGTAGCGGATTCCGTCTAATTTGCTGATGTCACGAGCGCGTGCGGAGCGCTCGTAGTTGCCCCCATCCTCCAGTTCGTTGAGGATGAGAGCGTAATCAGGAGGGATCAAGCGGTGCGCTTAGTTTGCGGCTGCGGCTGCGGAGGTGGTCGCGGGGAGAAGCGATCCTTCATCGCGCAGGAAGCGCAGGAAGGGGTGGTCGGAGCTAAGTAGCAGAGTCGTGTCTTCTTGAAAGGTCTGGCGGTATGCGTCATGGGAGCGCTGAAACGCGAAGAACTCAGGATCTTGCTTGTAAGCCTGAGCGTAGATGTCAATCGCGCGGGCTTCTGCCTGCCCACGAATTTCTTCCGCGATGCGCCCAGCTTCTGCCAAAATCTTCGCGCGGTCTCTGTCGGCTGCCGATCGAATTTCCAGCGCCTGCTCCTCTCCTTCTGAGCGGTAGAGTTTGGCTTGTCGTCGGCGCTCTGCTTCCATGCGTCCGTAAACCGCGAGGCTGTTTGCTTCGGGCAGATCGGCCCGCTTAATGCGCACGTCCACGATTTCAATCCCGAAGCTCCTCGCCGATTCGCGTGAGTTGGCTGTGATCATTTCGCGGATCTCGCGTCGGTTGCCAGAGACAATCTCTACCAGTGTGTAACGCCCCAGCACTTCGCGAGTTTGCGAGTAGATGACGTCGTCTAGTCGCGACTGGGCGCCCACCAAAGTCCGCACCGTTTGATAGAACAGCAAGGGGTCGCTCACACGCCACTTTGAATAGGCATCGACGATCATTTCTTTCTTATCCTCTGTAAAGACCGAGCCCGGATCTGCATCGTAAGAAAGCAGTCGGCGATCCACGTAAAAGATTTTCGTCAGGAACGGCATTTTGAATTTGAGTCCTGGCTCCGTGTGCACGGTCACAGGGTCACCAAGCCGAATTTCGACAGCGTACTGCGTGCGATCCACGATGAACGTCGAGAGGTAGAGAATCCCTGCGACAATCGCGGTGCCGATGACAACTAAGTTGAGGGAGGCTGATTTCATTGTACTTTTCAGGTGAGTGCGAGAGGAGGTTGCAAGATTTCGGCGGCTGAAGTCCGCTCAATGCCTGCAGAACGGGGAGCCATAACCGTTTGAAAAATTTATATTATTCTCCAGAACCTATTCCTTGCAGTCAAGCACAAAGGCCAGCAGGGAAGGTCTGAGGAGAGTGCGCACGCGGCTTGACGCCCTCAGTGAAGACACCCACTCAGCTGGCAGATCGTTGAGCTGGTGCAGATGGAGCGGCGGAGCGAGTCTTCAGATAGACACGCAGAACCGTGATGGCCGCAGGAGTGACCCCGCTCACGCGGCTGGCTTGCCCCAGCGTGGACGGTTGATGACGCAGCAGCAATTCTTGCACTTCGTTGGAGAGCCCTGGAATGTCACGATATTCCAGCGCTTCGGGCAAAAGGATGCGGTCTAGCTCGCGAATGTGCCGCAGCTCTTGCTCCTGCCGCTCCAGATATCCGGCATATTTGATCATGATCTCGGTCTGCTCTTGAGCCGCCGGTGAGAACTGCTCCCACGGAATGTGCGCCTCTAAAAATTTCAGCTGCTGCAACGTGTCCATCGAGTGTTGGGGACGCCGCAAGAGTTCCGCGACGGACACGGACTGCTTCAGTCCAACCTCTCCCTTCTCTTGCAGCTCTTGTTGGACCGTCGCCGTAGGCGTAACTCGTGTCTGTTCCAGCACATTGTGCAGCGCCACAATCTGGCGTTGCTTCTCTTGGAAGAGCCGATAATTTTCGGAGGAGAGCACGCCGAGTCGGTGCCCTTTTTCACTCAGCCGCAAATCGGCGTTGTCTTCACGCAATTGCAGGCGATATTCAGCCCGCGACGTAAACATTCGATACGGCTCCGTCACGCCTTTGGTGATGAGATCGTCAATCAACACCCCGATGTAAGCTTCGTCTCGTCCCAAGACAAATGGAGCTTCGTTACGGACTTTCAAGACGGCGTTGATGCCGGCCATCAAGCCCTGAGCGCCCGCCTCTTCGTATCCGGTGGTGCCGTTGATCTGTCCGGCTAAAAACAGATTTCTGACCGCTTTCAACTCTAGCGTTGGCCGAAGTTGTGTCGGATCCACGAAGTCATACTCGATGGCGTATCCAGGGCGCAACATCTCGACTTTTTCTAAGCCTTCCATCGTGCGGAAAAATGCGAGCTGCACGTCCGCCGGCAAACTGGTCGACAAGCCATTGGGATAGATCTCAAAGTTGTCCGACGCCAATCCTGTCGGTTCCATGAAGACTTGATGACGCTCCTTCTGCGCAAATTTGACAATTTTGTCTTCGATTGAAGGGCAATAGCGCGGCCCGACGCCCTGGATGGCACCTCCATAGAGCGCGCTGCGCTGGAGATTTTCACGGATCACTTGGTGCGTGTTGGGGTTGGTGTAGGCAATGTGGCAAGGGACTTGGGGCAGCGAGACCTTCGATTCCCAGAACGAAAATTTACGAATCGGGTCGTCCCCCGGTTGTGTTGCCATGGGCGCCCAGTCGATGGTGCGCTTGTCTAACCGCGCTGGGGTGCCGGTTTTCAGGCGTCCCATCTTCAGGCGCTGCCCGGCGAGAGAGCGCGAGAGACGCTGCGCTGGAGGTTCGTGAATGCGCCCGGCCTCGATCCGTTCTTCGCCCCGATGGATCGTGCCATTCAGGAAGGTGCCGGTGGTCACTACGATCGTTTTGCCGAAGAACTCATCGGTCTCAGTGCGTACTCCAATCACCTGATCTTGTCGAAAGATCAATTCTTGCGCGAGCCCCTCCGCGATGGTGAGCTGCGCGGTATTTTCCAAGATCCGACGCAGATACGCTTTGTACTCATACATCTCCGACTGGCACCTTGAACCTCGCGTCGCGGGCCCACGAGACGCATTGAGGACTCGAAATTGAATCCCGGTCGCGTCTGCGGCTTTCCCCATTTCTCCGCCTAACGCGTCAATCTCTTTCACCAAATGGCCTTTGCCAATTCCCCCGATGGCAGGGTTACATGACATCTGTGCGATGGTGTCCCGCCGAATTGTGAGCAGCAGCGTCTCAGCCTTCATACGTGCTGCCGCGAGCGCGGCCTCGCAGCCAGCGTGTCCGGCACCGATCACAATGACATCAAAGTTGGTTGAGGGAGAGAGCATTACGGCGTTCCTGCGGCAGAGGTTAGAGAGCGAAAAAAAAGCTTGCTTTTATACAAAAAACTCTCTGCTAGCGCCAGTGTTTTCGGCAGGTTGTAGTGTGGGGGAGAAGCCCTCCCCCAGCGGCGGTTCAGTAACGGTAGCGGCTTTTTTGGAGGGAAATCGCATGGCGCAAATCTTCAACGTCCACATACTCCAAGTGACGCAAGATCTGACCCAGCAACAGCGGGAAGCGCTTCTGTAGGAGCAGCGCAATCGCGAGCTGTTCCTCAGAGAGTTTGTGGTGACGCAGCAACACCCCACCAATGTGACTCAGCGAGTCTCCATTCGCATACAATGCGCGCATCGGGTTCGCAAAACGGCTCCAAACCGAGGAGTAGCGTTTGTGCAGCTTGCGTAAGATCCGCTCTCGGTTCGACGAATCTAGTTTTTCAAGGGAAGCAACTGCGGCGGCGACAATCTCAATCGAATCGTGATGCAAGGCTGCGAACAGATGATCTTCCACCTGATTGTGCGGAGCTTGCCGAAAGGCGCGGAGCAGGGCGGCGATTTGCTCTGGTTCTTGCGCTTGCTTGAAAATGTCGAGCACCGCATCCGTCGCGCGGGGATTGCGCTTCAGCAAGAGCGCTTCGGCGGCGATTTGTTGCACGTAGTGGTTGTTAGAATAACGAAGGCATTTGAGCAGCTCTTCCACGCTCAGGCGAGAGGTTTGCAGGTCAACCGCGACTTGCGTAGCTCGGAAGCTCTGCTGCCCCCAGAAGTCGTGATTGCGATTGGAAGGGCGCTGCGTCGTATAGCCCGATGCTCCGCGGGCGCTAGGAGAATGTGTCCGAGAGACTGTTTGCAGCGGCGGACGCTTGTGTTCCACGACATCCCGCAGTTGCTTGTAAGCCTCGGTGACTGCGTGAAATTTCCGAGGATTGCCTTGCCCCATCGCCGAGTCTGGATGGTAGCGCAAAACTGCCTGCCGATACGCTTGCTTCAACTCCTTGAGCGTGACGTCAGGAGAGACTCCCAATTCCAAATACGGGTTCAGCAGTGTGTTCATCGTGTCTCCACCTTAAAGAGGGTTACTCCATGTTTGCCTCAAACTATTTTCAACGCTTGCTGCAAACGGTATGCAACAGCCGCCTTGAAAACGCAGCCATCCGGCAAACTTAATCAGAATCAGTGACTTAGCGATGAAATTCGCGATTGAGGAATGAACGTGTGCAGAGACGGGGAGCTATCCAAGCAGTGGCGGACTCAAGTCCATGAGGCGACTCACAAATCAAAAGATGCGCGTCACTATGCAAGACTGAGACACTTCTTTGCAACAAGATCCGCATGAAAACCTCGGTCTGCGCTTGCAAAATCTCCCAAAGACTCTATCCTCCCGCGCCGTTCGTCTTCATGCGCTCTGGCTGTGGGTTTCACGGTGCAAGAGTTTGTGGCAGGTTTTGCGCAAATGATTGAGAGGCATGGACTGATTTTAGCATTGCGTGGCCCACGAAATCTTCTGATCAACTAACGATTTAGACTGAGTTCTCTCGGGTTACTACGCTTCAATCTAAACAAGGAATGGCATGGCGGCGAACGACGAATTGAATCTGGATGATTTAGATGGCGCAGACGATCTGAGCTTTGACGACTTGGATTTTGACAGTGATGCTGACGCGGACGCCGCAGAACTCGAATTTGACGCTGCTGAGCCGGATTCGGAAACCGGCGCTGCTGATGGCATGGGAATGGACGACGCTGAAGATGTCGATGATCAGTTGCTCGACACACTCAGTGAAGACGCCCCCGCCGAAGAACCCGCGTCGATGAGCACAGACGAAGATATGCAGTTTGATGTCGACGGGTCCGCAGATGATCTGCAAGAAATGTCTCTCGACACCGAGCCCGTTGGCGGGATGGACGACAACGAAGAGAATTCCGAAGAAGATCCTTTCGCCGACGATCTCGCTGGAGAAGAGGCTTCGACCTTTGCTGTAAACGAGGAAGACGAAGAAGACGGCGCCGACCCTTTCCTCACAGAGTCAGATCCTGATGAGGTCACTGCCGCCTCTGATGAAGTACCAATGAGCGCTCCTGAAGCCGTGGAAATCCCCGCCGAAGCTGTAGTCCCTGTGGCTGCCGCAGCAGTGGGAATGGCCTCAGCCATCGGAGGCGCTTCTGTTGAAACCCCTGCCCAAGTTACTGGAGGTACACCCGTGGGAACCGAACTGCTGCTGAACGTGCATCACGAAGCGACCGTTGAAATTGCTCGCACCAAACTGACCGGAGAAGAAATCACTCAGCTCACCTATGGGAGTGTGATTGAGCTAGACAAAGCTGCGGGCGAACCCGTCGATGTCGTCCTCAACGGCAAGGTGGTCGCGCACGGAGAGATCGTAGTGATCAACAAAGAACAACTCGGTGTGCGCATTATCGGCATTCACCAAGGATAAGGAGCGCTATGATTTACTCGCCAGACGATGCGCCACAAGACATTGAAAATCACAACTACATAGAAGCAGAGATCGAGACCGGGCGCTTCCGCTGGATGGATGTCGTGCTCCACCGCTGGGCAAACCAACTCGAGAGCACTCTCTTTGATCAACTGCACTCCGTGTTCGAGATCATCCCCGACCACGCTCGTTGGGAGCGCTTTGGCAAAGTGCTCGAGAACCTGCACGAACAGCCCATCTACATCTTTGAGACGGAAGGTCGTGGCAAAGGATTGCTCATTTTAGACAATCTGATGGCCAACGCTTGCATCGAGAGAGACCCGGACACTATCGAGCAGCTCGCGCCGCTGGAAGTCGATGACTTGACCTCGGAGACCCAAAAAGAACTCTTCGATATCGTCTCGCAAATCATGCACGACTTTGAAGCCTGCTGGACTCGCATCGGCGAGGTTCAGGTTCACCTGAAGCGGATTACCACGCACCCCATGCGCGCGAAAGTCATGCTCCCGTTCGAGCGCTGTCTGCTCGGAACGCTTCACTTCCGTATGGGCGCCTTTGAGAGCACGCTGACCATCTGCCTCCCTTATGCTGCGCTCCACCCGCTGCTGTCTAAGCTCGACGAAAAGAAGGTCATCGCCCCCGAGTCGATGGATCACTATCACGACGAAATTGAAGAGTATTTCCAAGACATGCTCATGGAAGCGCGCTATTCCGTCACCGCTGAGTTGGGCACCGTCGCCCTGAAGGGAAGCGCCAATGAAAGCCTGCTCTATGAAGGCAAAATCTTACCTCTCAACACGCCCTATCCCAACAAAGTGATCGTACGAATCAATGACCACCCGATGTTGTTGGGGGACGCCGGAAACTCCAACGACAAGTTCTGTGTGCAGATCTCCGAACAGTTTGATGAACAGAAGCAAACCACGCAGTCTTCCCAAAAGACCTTCCGAAACCTAGAGTGGAAACCCCGCCTCTAACTCCACAGTCTCAAACAAAAGGACTGCTGTCTCGGCAGTCCCTCGCCTCGTCCTCAATCTGCCACAACCTGCTCCAGCAGCACATTCCTCACAACATCCCCATCTGCCTTTTCCCCAACTCGGTCAGGTCCTCCACTGTGGCGCGCCCTACAAAACCAACTTCGTAGTCCTCTGGCGCGAAGTCTGGACACGAGCGGCCAGCCTGGAAGGCTTCGGCTTGACGCGGCAGAAAATCGCGGTTCTTGGCGCAGTCTGGGGCAGCGCCGATGTACATGACGTTGCTGTAGCCAGAACCTGTGTGGTGATCTTCGACGGCATGAATGACGTCTGGATGCCACCAGACCGTGTCACCGGCGTTCACTTCAGGGATTGGAACCAGCGCGTCTAGCAGCAGCTGGTGGTACTCCGGCGTCACCGAAAGCGCTCGCCCAGGCTGCGCGTTGCAGAGGCTGTCCGCCGGCACGTCGTCTTGCAGCGCGCGCAGCAGTATCCACGACATCGCTTGTGTAAGAGGAACCAGCTGCAGCGTCCCGTCTCCAGGCCCCTGCGGAGTCAGCGCTGTCCAACCTTGATAGGTGCGGAACATTTGGCACACAGCTGGAGAGGGGATCTCTTCCGTGCTCGTGCGAAACGCGGCGTCAAACGGGTTGTGCTGCTGCCAATTGCCCGCGAACACCTGCCGATAGACGTTGCGGTACCCCGGATCGATCCAGCGCTCCACGGAGCCGCCGTCGACATGCGGCGAGAGGCCGAGCGTGTTGTCTCCGGGTTGACGCCGCCGAATGCGATCGGCGTACAGGCACTCTTGGTCAGGGTTGAAGACATCCCCCGCTGCGCTCTGAAAGTTCCACAAGCGATTCAGCCACTGTCGTGTCTGCGCCAGCTCTTCGGACTGCCGCGCCTGCATCTGCGGCTTCGACCAATACAACCCGAAAATTTGTGGCCGATCAGAGGCCAGCTGACTGAAATATTTGTCCAGTCCGCGCTTCTTTTTCTCGAGCGTGTAATAGTCGTTCGACTCGATATACTCGGCGAGCTGCGCGTTCCAATCTTCGCACTGCGCCTGCGTGAACACGCCTCGCACCACAACACAGCCTCGCTTGCGCACCAGGTCTCTCTGGGCTTCTGAGATGGTTCCGTCACGCAGCTCCGCGAATGGAAGGGTGGGGACAGGCGAGACGCCTTGCGCCTGCAAGTCTTGAATTTCTTGCACTTCTTGCTGGATGGCGGCGCTCAGTTCGGCGAAGGCTTGGGCTACGTTTGGCTGTGCAGCACACAGCTCTTGTTTGGTTTGGGCGATGAGCGAGGGGAGCGCTTCTAGGTTGATAGGCATGATTGTTCTCACGGCAGAAATTGCAAAATACTGTCGTCCTTGAGCACCTCGGCTAACGCTCGAATCGCTTGAGTAGGCTCTTGAAAGTGTACGGTCTGAAAGCCCAGCGCGTGCGCGGTCTCGACGTTGCGGGGAGCGTCGTCAATAAAGACACAGTCGGTGGCGCGAAACCCATTCCGTGCCAAGAAAAGCTCAAAGATGCGCGGGTCCGGTTTGGCCAACTTCTCTTTCCCCGAGACGGTGATGCTCTGGAATCGTTTCAGAAATTCAAAGCGCTCTTGAGCATACGGGAAGGTCTCCGCCGACCAGTTTGTGATCGCGTGCAGGGGTCTCCCTTGCTGATGCAAGTGTTCCAGCACGTTGACCATCGGTTCGACCGCGCCGCCGAGCATCTCTGGCCACCGGTTGACCCAACTCAAGATCGCGGTTTTGTATTTTTCTGCGCTTGCCTCTGCCAGCTCACGGATCGCGTCCCGCGGCGAACGCCCTGCGTCTATTTCGTGGTTCCACTGCGGGGTCGCAACCTCTCTCAAAAAAAACTCCATCTCCGCTTCATCCTGAAAAATCTTCCGATACAGCAGCCGCGGATCCCAATGGATCAAAACCGCGCCAAGGTCAAACACAACAATGGGGAAATTACTCATGCAAAACACTCAAATAAGAGAGAACAAAACAGGTTTCTTACGATTTAAATTCGGCCCAGAAAAATAAATTGTTCGGCGAGATAGTGCAAACTTCTCCTGAAGCAACACCAACACGCGATTCACAACTAAACCACTGAAAACACTTCTAAATATCAGATCGTGTCTCAAAAATATAACTTGCCTTCGAGGTTTTTTACTGGAAGGCTTTTTTGTCACTTTCTGATCACATCAGGAACCCTTGACAGCTACTTTCACATCACTCGGAGGAAAAATGTTCAAGAAGATGCTAGGCGCAGTTGCCGCCGTCGCAATGACCGCAGGAATCGCTGGGAGCGTTGCTGCACAAGAAAACGTTGAAGTGTTGCACTGGTGGACTGCCGGTGGGGAAGCCGCCGCGCTGAACGTCTTAAAAGAAGACCTCGAAAGCAAAGGCGTGAGCTGGAAAGACATGCCCGTCGCCGGCGGCGGTGGCGAACAAGCGATGACCGTCCTCCGCGCTCGTGTGACCTCAGGCAACGCGCCGACCGCTGTCCAGATGCTCGGGTTTGACATTCAAGATTGGGGCGCTCAAGGCGCCGCCGCCGATTTGACGACCGTCGCTCGCCAAGAGAACTGGGACGAGGTGATTCCCGCCGCGCTGCAACGCTTCGCCAAGCATGACGGCAAGTGGATCGCGGCCCCGGTCAACGTCCACACGACCAACTGGATCTGGGCCAACAAAGCCGCAATGGACAAAATTGGAGCGCAGCCACCAGAGACCTTCGACGAGTTGATCGAGGTTATGGAGGCGCTCCGTGACGCCGGCTACATTCCTCTCGCGCACGGCGGGCAGGCTTGGCAAGAAGCGACCATCTTCGACAGCGTCGTGCTCTCCACCGGTGGCGTCAACTTCTACCAGAGAGCCTTGATTGACCTCGACCCCGAGGCGCTCGGTTCACAGACCATGATCACCGTCTTTGAGCGCATGGGGAAGCTGCGTGAGTTCGTGGACCCCAACTTCTCTGGCCGTGACTGGAACTTAGCCTCAGCGATGGTGATTGAAGGCAAAGCCGGCATGCAGATTATGGGAGACTGGGCCAAGGGCGAGTTCCTGAAAGCCGGTCAAACTCCCAACGAAGAGTTCCTCTGCTTCCGCTTCCCTGGAACGCGCGGCGCCGTGACCTTCAACTCGGATCAGTTCGTGATGTTCCAAGTCGGCGCTGACCGACGCCCTGCCCAGGCCAAGCTCGCAAGCTCGATCTTAGACCCCAACTTCCAATCTGCATTCAATGTAGTCAAAGGCTCCGTTCCAGCGCGCACGGATGTGCCTGACGCAGACTTTGACGCTTGCGGCAAGAAAGGCATGAAAGAGCTTGCTGCTGCCGCGATGACCGGCGGGATGCTGGGGAGCCTCGCCCACGGACACGCCGCTCCAGCTGCCGTTAAGAACGCGATGTATGACGTCATCACCGCGCACTTCAATGGCGAAATGAGCGCCGCTGCTGCCGCTGAAGAATTGGTCAACGCGGTGGATGCCGCCCGCTGACGAAGCCTCGCCGACCTCTCTGAGGTCGGTTTTTTTCCCAGCGAGACCGCCTTCATGAGTACCTATATTTCGCAGAGTTGGTGGCAACGCAACTTGCCCAAACTCGTCCTCTCACCCAGTTTTGCGATGAGCCTGTTCTTTGTGTATGGCTTCATCCTCTTCACCACATACCTCTCGTTCACCAACTCCCGCTTGCTGCCCGCCTTCGATCTGATTGGCTGGGAAAACTACGAGAAGCTCTTCCGGCTACGCCACTGGAGCACCGCCCTTGAGAACCTCGCGATCTTCGGGAGCCTCTACATTGGCATCTGCGTCGTGCTCGGGCTCGGCTTAGCGATTCTGCTGGATCAGCGCATTCGCGGGGAAGGGTTGATTCGCCCGATCTATCTCTACCCAATGGCGATCTCGTTTATCGTCACCGGCACGGCGTGGAAATGGTTCCTCGACCCCGGCATTGGCGTGCAGCAGATTGTGCAGTCTTGGGGATTTGAGGAGTTCGTCTTCACGTGGATCAAAGACCGCAACATGGCGATCTACTGCATCGTGATCGCCGCCGTGTGGCAAAGCTCTGGCTTTGTGATGGCGATGTTTCTCGCGGGCTTGCGCGGCATCGACACCGAAGTTCTCTCTGCGGCGCAAGTGGATGGCGCTCGTGGGTTCCGCCTCTACTGGCGCGTGGTGATTCCCCAGCTGCGCCCCGTCTTTCTCTCGGCGTTTGTGGTCTTGGCACACCTCGCGATCAAGTCCTATGACTTGGTGATCGCGCTCACGAACGGAGGGCCCGGACGCGCCACCGAGTTGCCTTCGACCTTCATGTACTCGTACACTTTCACGCGGAGTCAGATGGGCATCGGGGCCAGCTCTGCGGTCATCATGCTCATCACCATCGCCGCGATCATCGTGCCCTATCTCTACTCTGAAATTCGACAGGAGCGCCATGGTCGTTGAACAAGGCTTCAAGCCTTTGCGTGTGGCGCTCTACGCCGTGCTGCTGGTGTTCTCGCTGTTCTACCTGCTGCCGATGTTTATCATGGTGGTAAACTCGCTCAAGCCGCTAGAAGAGATCCGCGGCGGGAACATGCTCGCCTTCCCCGAAATGTGGACGCTAGAGCCGTGGAGCAGCGCGTGGAGCAGCGCCCAGATCGGCGTGCAAGCCACTGGGCTCAAGCCCTACTTCATCAACTCGATTGTGATGGCCATTCCGGCGGTGATCCTCTCGACGCTGCTCGGCGCAATCAACGGCTACGTGCTCACCAAGTGGCGCTTTCCGGGGCATAACCTCATCTTCGGGCTGATGCTCTTCGGCTGCTTCATCCCCTTCCAGACCGTGCTGATTCCGATGGCGCGAGTGCTCGGGCTGCTGGGGATCGCCGGGACTTCAGGGGGCTTGATCTTGGTGCACCTCGTTTATGGACTCGGCTTCAGCACGCTCTACTTCCGCAACTATTATGAGGCGTTTCCCAATGAGTTGATCCGCGCAGCACAAATGGACGGCGCCAACTTCTGGCAGATCTTCACGCGGATTTTGCTGCCCAGCTCTGGCCCCATCGTGGTGGTGAACGTCATTTGGCAGTTCACGAACATCTGGAACGACTTCCTGTTTGGTGCCTCCTTCGCAGACGCCGATTCACAGCCGATGACCGTCGCGCTCAACAACTTGGTGAGCTCGTCCACCGGCGTGAAAGAATACAACGTCCACTTCGCCGGAGCGATCCTCGCCGCCTTGCCCACTCTCTTCGTTTACATCGTCGCGGGACGCTACTTCGTCCGCGGCTTGATGGCCGGATCAGTCAAAGGATAACTTCATGTCATTTTTGCAAATCGACCACGTCTCCAAAAAATTCGGCGAGACCGTGGTGCTTCACGACGTTGACATCACGATGGAAGCCGGCGAGTTTCTGGTGCTGGTCGGACCTTCTGGCTGCGGGAAGTCCACGCTCTTGAACATGATCGCAGGGCTAGAAGAAGTCTCCACGGGGAGCATCTTGATCAACGGGCGTGACATCACGCGCCTGCACCCTTCCGAGCGTGACATCGCGATGGTTTTTCAGTCGTATGCGCTCTATCCCAACATGAACGTCAGCGACAACATCGGCTTTGGCTTGGAGATGCGCAAAGTGCCCAAGCCTGAACGCGAGAAAGCGATCCAGTCTGTCGCCAAAACCCTACAAATTGAGCACTTGCTCGACCGCAAGCCGCGGCAGCTCTCTGGAGGACAGCGCCAACGCGTCGCGATGGGGCGCGCTCTGGTGCGTGATCCACAAGTGTTCTTGTTCGACGAACCGCTCTCGAACCTCGACGCCAAGCTGCGCGTGGATATGCGCACAGAGATCAAACGTTTGCATCAAGCCATGTCTGCGACGATTGTGTATGTGACGCACGACCAGATCGAGGCGATGACCTTAGCCACGCGCATCGCAGTCATGAACGGCGGCTGGGTTCAACAGTTGGGCACACCCGATCAGATTTACACCGACCCAGCGAACACCTTCGTGGCCTCGTTCATGGGGTCACCGTCCATGAACCTGCTCGAAGCGACTGCCGAAATCAGCGGCGACCAAGCCGAGTTGCTCGTCGCGCAACGAGTGGGAGAGCCGCTGCGCCTGAAACTGCCGCATCCTCCCCAGAGCTTGCAGAACGGCAAGGTTACTCTCGGCTTGCGCCCAGAGCACATCACCGACCCTGAGAGCGCCGATCGTAAGTCTGGTGCCCTGCAGACGCTCCCGTGTTTGGTGGACGTCGTGGAACCCACCGGCGCAGACACCTTCGTCGTCATTGAACTCGGAGGCACAGAGACCAACTGCCGCATGCGCTCCGACATTCGCCTCAACGTTGGGCAGCCGACTGACATCACGTTCAACATGGGACGCGCCGCGCTGTTCGATCCTGAGAGCGGCGAGCGGATTCGATAGCTTTGGGCCGAGCCAAAGACGCTTGAGAGCGGCGGCTGCGCGCACTTTGCTCTCGATGGTGAGCATGGAGAGAGCGCCTTCGCTGCCCAAACGTCCCATCCCACAGCGTCTTCCCCGCGAGCGTCAGCCCTTCAAGCGCGTGCGCCGGCGGTTCTCTGCTTCACGGAAACGCTTTTTCTCAATGTCCGTTTTGGGTTCCAGCGGCGGGACAGGCGCGGGTTTGCTGTGCTCATCAACGTGCACCATCGTGAAATAGCAGCTGTTCGTGTGCGCGACGATTCCCTTCTGCACATTCTCGGCGACGACTTTGATGCCCACCTCCATCGAAGTTTTGCCCGTGTAGTTGATGCTCGCGAGGAACGTCACCAAGGTGCCAATCGGGATCGGGTCACGAAACAACACCTGATCCACAGAGAGCGTGACGACGTAGCCACCGCAATAGCGGCTGGCGCAAGCGTAGGCGACCTGATCGAGCAGCTTTAGCAGGTCGCCGCCATGTACGTTTCCCGTGAAGTTGGCTTTGTCCGGCGTCATCAGCACCGACATGCTGAGCTTGTGGCGTTCGAGGTTCACTCCGT
>CBFIJD010000044.1:0-21486 GCA_965662845.1 uncultured bacterium
CCAACACCGGGCGCCCCTACACCGCGATCCCCAAAACGGGCGAACAGATCGATCCCTTGTACGGGCGCACTATCCTCTGTACGGGCGCACGGCCGTGCGCCCCTACCCCACGACCCTCAACACCGGGCGCCCCTACACCGCGATCCCCAACACCGGGCGCCCCGCAGCAAGGGGCTTCTCGATTATGACAACCCCACGATCTTGCCATGGGCGTCGATGTCAATTTCATGCGCAGCGGGGTGGCGGCCGAGGCCGGGCATGGTGCGGATATCTCCACAGATCGGATAGACGAAGCCAGCCCCAACGGACGCTCGGACTTCTTTGACGGGCAGCGTCCAGCCAGTGGGAGCGCCCTTCAACTCAGGAAATGCCGAGATGGAGAGGTGCGTCTTAGCGATGCAGACGGGCAGGTCGCCAAACCCCGCTGCCGTGTAGCGCGCCAACTGCTGCTCCGCGACCGGTGCATATTCGACTCCAGCCGCGCCATAGACCTTCGTAGCGACCGCCTGGATCTTCTCCTTCAGCGACATTTCATTGGGATAAAGCACCGCGAATTGTGAGGGTTCTTCAGTGGCTTCGACGATCGCGCTGGCCAACTCTGCGGCGCCTTTTCCGCCCTCGGCAAAGTGTCTCGTGACCGCCGCGCGCGCGCCAAACTCTGCCGCGATCTCTTCAATCGCTCGGAGGTCTTCGGCGTGATCCCCTGGGAACACATTGATCGCGACTACCGGCGAGACGCCGTGCAGCTGCATGTTCTCAAGCTGCTTGCGCAAGTTCGCGCCGCCTTGGTGGACTTCGTCGGGGTTGGCGCGCAGCAACGCCTCGGGCAAGGGCTTTCCAGCCACGATCTTGTGGTTGCCCGAGTGCGCCTTGAGACCGCGCACCGTCGCGACGAGCACCGCCGCGTCTGGAGTGATGCCCGAATAGCGGCACTTGATGTTGAAGAAGCGCTCAGCCCCCATGTCAGCGCCGAAACCGGCCTCTGTGAGCAAAAAGTCGCTGGTGTGAATGCCGATCAAGTCCGCGACAATCGAGCTGTTGCCGGTGGCGATGTTGCCGAAGGGGCCGGTGTGCACCAGCACCGGCGTGTTCTCCAAGGTTTGCATCAAATTCGGTTTGAGCGCCTCGCGCAACATCACGGTCATCGCGCCCGCTGCGCCGATCTGCTCGGCGGTGATTGGGGTTCCCGCCTTGGTGTAACCGAGGACGATCCGCCCCATGCGCTGGCGGAGGTCTTGGAGATTGGTGGCCAAGGCGAGCGCCGCCATTACTTCCGAAGCGGCGGTGATGTCAAAACCCGATTCGCGGGGGACGCCGTCTTGCTTGCCGCCGAGACCCAACGTGATGTTGCGCAACGCGCGGTCGTTGATGTCCACCACTCGTCTCCACGTGATGTTGTGGATGTCAAACCCGGCCTCGTTGCCATGGAACAAGTGAGCGTCCACCATCGCCGCGCAGAGGTTGTGTGCGGCAGTCACCGCGTGCATGTCGCCGGTCAGGTGCAGGTTGAAAAGCTCCATCGGTACCACCTGACTGTAACCGCCACCCGCTGCGCCGCCTTTGATGCCAAAGGTGGGGCCCATCGAAGGCTGTCGAATCGCGATGGTCGCCGAGCGTCCAATGTGCTGAAACGCTTGCCCGAGCCCGACCGTCGTGGTGGTTTTGCCTTCTCCCAGCGGGGTGGGAGTGATCGCCGAGACCACGACATACTTCGCTTTCGGGCGCCCCGCCATCCGCTCAATCGCCTCAAGGCGAATCTTTGCCGCGCCTGAGCCGTAAGGCTCCAAGCAGTCTTGGGGAATGCCGGCTTGCGCCGCAATCTCAGCGAGGGGTCTCAGCAGGGCTTGGTTCGCAATGGCAAGATCAGAAGGGAGAGGCATGTGGTTCCTCGCGACGGGGGTTGAAGAAAAGAAGGCTGGGGGAACCGACCGGAGCCAGCGCGCTCACCCACGGCACAGCACACGATCATACAGACCTCGGCGAGACCTGAAAATCAATCTCTGCGCAGTGAAACACCACCAAGCCATTGACTCGGAGATTCCAAATCAGCAGAAAATCCTCCTTCGAGAGGCGATCATCGCTCCAAGAAGGCACGACCCAAATATTGCATGATGAATCTTTCAACCAAAAACGTGGATATAGGAGGAAAATGCAGTGTCCAAAATGTGCTTCGCCTAAGATCTCTAAGAATGGAATTCGTGACAACCACAAACAAAACTATCGCTGCAATGAGTGTGGTCGGCAGTTCGTTGAAAATCCTTCCGGCCACTACCGAATCAGTGAAGAGACTCGCCGCTTAGTCGACCGTTTGTTGTCCGAGAAGCTCTCCCTTGCCGGAATTAGGCGGACAGCACAAGTCTCCGAGAGCTGGTTGCAACGCTATGTAAAGGAGAAACGTCGGCAGGCTCTACCAGACGTGGAACCGCAAGACGTGCCTCCCCAAAACAGTGAGTAGCGCCTTCTTGAGGTGATGACTACACCTTGAAGTTTCGGTGGGCTGTCGTGTTCCCATGGGGCGGGGTTGTTTTTTCGGATAGCGCAGGTTCAGATCCGCCTTGGTTAGAAAACGCTTGTCTCTTCAGTGCGTGGGAAGCGGAAAAGAGGGCTGGAAGGAGGGAGCCATCAGGGCGGCTTCAAAGGGAAACTCGGACAGCAGCTCGATCCCGGTGTCGGTCACCAGCACCTGTTGTTCGAGCTTGACGCCTTCGGCTCCGCCGGCTTCGCCAATGTAGCTCTCCACGCAGATGGTCATCCCTGCCTCCAACACGCCGTCATAGCCAGCGTCCGCAAAGTCGTCCCGGTGATAGAGGTAGGGGTACTCGCCGGTCAGGCCACACCCATGGGCCGACAGGTAGTAGCGGTTGGCCCGGTATCGTTCCGGGATGTCCCAAGCGCGTTCGGCATATTCCCGAAAGCTCACGCCGGCCTTCAGCAGGCCCATGTTGTGGTAAACCTGCTCCAGCGCCGTTTGATAAAGGGATCTTTGGTACGCGGTGGGGCGCCCGGGCCCCGAGTGGAAGGTGCGCGAGAAGTCGCTGTAGTAGCCGTGGCACCCGACAACATCGGTATCAAGGGCGACCAATTCGTTTTCGCCAATCAGGTGGTGAGCCGATTCCTGAAACCAAGGGTTGGTCCGTTTTCCGGCATTGAGGAGCCGGGTTTCGCAGTAATCGCCGTTTTGTTCAATGACGGCTTGATGGAGAACAGACCAGAGGGCATTTTCGGTCAGGCCGGGGCGCAGGGCGTCCCGGAGCCGAGCCACTGCGGCTTCGGTTGCTCGCAGGGAGGCGCGGATGCACTTGACCTCTTCGGCAGACTTGATGGCCCGCGCCTGCTCTACGAGTTCCTGGGCATCCACCACTCGGAAGCCCTGCTCCTGCAGCGCGATCGCAGCGCCTGCATTCATCCGCTCCAGACCGACCGTGACGCCAGACCCCACCGACTCACGGATCAAGTCGGCCATTTCCCGGGCCCACTCCCGTTCCCGCTTCACCAAGTGCGGGCCAGCTGCTACAAAACTGGCAGTCCGGGCCGGACGGACCTCATCCACGGTTTCAAAGCCGTCGGCCAGGTGAAGGCAGCCCGTGAACTCAAACAGAATGGAGCGGTGTTCGGTCAGAAGGAGGTAGCGCGACGGCGTGTTCCGCATCGAAAACACCTGCATGTTTCGGGTTCCGGTGGCGTAGCGGATGTTGACCGGGTCTGACAGGATCACGGCAGCCAGGCCCCGCTGGGCCATTTCCTGACGAACCCGCTGCTGTCGGTAGCTCCGGACAGCGGCCAGGTTGATGTCGGCGCTCTCTGGCGCGTGGTCTAGCAGGGCGATTCCGGACAAGTCGCTTCGTTCGGCATGCCAGTCAAGATGAGCCATGGTTCAGATGCTCCAAAAAAGGGGGGGGATTCTGACTCGTGTTTCGAGAAGGGAACCGGCCCGGCTCCCCCGGAAGGAGAAGGCGGGCGCGGTGACCCGCAGGGTTACTCCCAGCCACAGAGGACGGGGGACTTGTGGGTGATTTCGTCGAAGGTGACATCCAGCTTTCATGGGGTCAAGCTAACACAGTTTAGACCTGAGGGGAGACAGTTACCCCAGCTGCAAGAATCCAGCGCTCAGTTCGACCTCCGAACTTTCCATGTATGTCTGGGCTGCCTGCATGTGCTCCGCCATCAAGATTTCTGCGGCTTCCGCATCTCCATTTCGCAGTGCATGAATCAGCCGAAGCTGATAATGCAGGCCAGCCTCTCGCAACTCCGGATTCGGTCGGTCGTAAATTCGACGGCAGATCGCAAGCTCCTTGAGCAGATTTTGCAAGAAGGTACAGAGAAACCCCAACAGGGGATTAGGGCACAACTCTGCCAGCACCGAGTGAAATTCCAACTCCGCTAGGCGTTGCTCGTATTCTTCGCCCAAGGTCAGCGCTGGGTGGTCGTAGCGCCGAATGGTTTGTTGCAGGCGTTGAAAGTCCTCTTCACTCAACAAACCTGCCAAGCTGGCCGCAAGCTGGGGCTCCAAGACCTTTCGCAACTCGTAGATGTCATGGATGGTGGGGGAACGGAAAAAGAAGTGATTGCTGAGCAACTCCATTGTTCGCGTCTGCTCAGGAGCGTGCACAAAGGCTCCCCCACCTGGTCCAGTGCGAGTAATGATGAGCCCTTGCGTTTGCAGTTTCTGCATCGCTTCCCGAACCGTGCTCTTGGAGGCTTTGAAGAGTTCAATCAATTCTGACTCCCCGGGCAGACGGTCTCCGGGACGCAGTCCCCGCTCGGCGATCCATTCTCGAATTTGATGACTGATTGCGTCCGGGCGTTTACTGGAACGAGAAGGAGAGGCGGTGTCAGACATGGTCTTGCATTGTTGCGTGGGAATTAATTGAGGGGGAAGTGGCAGGCAACTTGGTGCTCGCCGTCAATCGATAAGGTCGGATCGGTCGTCTGACAACGTTCTTCTGCATGCGGACAACGTGCAGCGAAGGCGCAACCTGACGGCGGCCGGTAGGGATCGGGCAGTTCTGCCGGCGCGCGCAGCTTCCGTTGACGACGTTGCCCCGGGATCGGTGCGCTGTCGAGCAAAAGCTTTGTGTAGGGATGCGCGGGCGCAGAGAAGATCTGACGTTGGGAACCTAGTTCCACAATCCGTCCAAAATACATCACGGCAACCCGGTCACTGACTCCCTCAACGACCGAGAGGTCATGGCTGATAAACAGATAGCTCAGTTGAAACTTCTCTTTCAACTGTGCCAACAGCTGAAGTACTTGCGCCTGGACCGACACATCCAGTGCCGAGACCGGCTCATCCAGCACCAGCAATTCCGCCTGAGCCGCCAAGGCTCGCGCGATCCCAATTCGCTGGGCTTGTCCCCCTGAAAACTCATGAGGGAAACGCTCCAAAAAACTAGGTTCCAAGCGTACCGCTTCCAAAAGTTGCTTTAGTTCTTGGGCTCGCTCCTGCGGGTTCATCTCTCTCAGCAGCTTCAGCGGAGTCTCTAAGGCTGTGCGAACAGTATGTCGTGGATTGAGCGCGCTGAGGGGATCTTGGAAAACATATTGGACTTGACGCGCCAGCGTCCTCCGATCCTGAGCAGCGAGCGACGAGACCTCTTGACTACGGAAGCGGAGGGACCCCTCGGTGGGCTGATCCAGTCCACAAACCAGCTTGGCTAGTGTAGATTTGCCGCACCCCGACTCTCCGACGACTCCTAGCGTCTCTCCTCGGAACAAGTCCAGATTGACTCCCCGCAGGGCCTGAAGCACAGGCCGCGCAGGGCCTAATCCTCCCCATGTTTGGCCTCCACCGAAATGGCGTTTAACGCCTTTCACTGCCAGCAGTGCTTCGTTCATGACATCGTCTCTAGCAGGCAGCGGACCTGTTTCTGCCGACCAATCTCTCGCAGAGGGATGGCTCCCAGCTGGCACTCTGGTGTGGCTTGGTCACACCGCGCTGCAAAGGCGCACCCTTGGGGTAGATGGTTGAGAGAGGGCGGGAGCCCATCTAGGGGTGAAAGCCGCCGCTCAGGCTCCCCCAATTTGGGCGCGCTGGCGAGGAGTTTGCGGGTGTAGGGATGCTGCGGAGCCTGCAACAGTTCTTGGGTTGGGCCGACTTCCACAATTTGCCCGGCATACATCACGGCCACCCGGTCGCAGAGTTCGGAGACCACGCCGAAGTCATGGGTGATGAAAAGCAGGGCGGCTTTTCGCTCTTGTCGTAATTCGTCAAGCAGGGCAAGGATCTCCGCTTGAACCGTCACGTCCAGCGCCGTCGTTGGTTCGTCGACAATCAGGATTTCCGGATCATTCGCCAAGGCCATCGCTATACTGACCCGTTGTCGCATTCCTCCCGATAGTTCGTGAGGATAGGCCTTAGCTCGTTCGCTAGAGTTGGGGATACGCACCAAATTCAGCAGCTCCACCGCTCGGTTCCAAGCCTCCGCATGCGAGAGCGCCTGGTGGCTGCGAAGGGCTTCCACCAGTTGACCTCCCACTCTATGCAGCGGATGCAGCGTACTCAAGGGATCTTGGAAGACATAGGCGACCCGACGACCGCGTAGTTGCCTCAATTCTTCCAGCGATGCTTCCAGCAGATCGCGGTCGTCCAACAAGACCCGACCATCTCGAATGATCCCTGGAGGAGAAGGCGTCAGGCCCAACAAAGACAAGGCCGTGACCGACTTGCCGCTCCCCGATTCTCCCACCAGCCCCAAACACTCCTGTTGATGCAGCGTAAAACTGACCTGCCGCACGGCTTGAAAGCGATCTTTTCCAAGCTGAAAATCGGTGGTCAGCTGCTGTACCGACAGCGCCTCTTCTTCTGACATGGGAACCGCAGAAGATGGCCCCTTGCTGCGATCGACTTGGGTCCGTGCTGCCGGTCGGAGTAGCACTCCGGAGCGCAAGCGAGGATCCAACAGATCGCGGACTCCATCTCCAACCAAGTTGATGCTCATCACCAGCGCAAAGATCATCAGCCCGGGGATCAAGGAGACGTGAGGCGCGTTGAAGAGGAGTTTGCGGCCTTCCCCCAACATGGAGCCCAAATCGGCTGTGGGGGGTTGGGCTCCCAATCCGAGAAAGCTCAGACCCGCCGTCTCCAAAATCATCCAGCCCACAGTGGTCGACATCGTGATCACAATCGTGGGGAAAACGTTGGGTAGGACTTCGGTGAGGAGGATGGTCAACTCTGTCTTGCCTGAGAGGCGGGCGGCAGCAATGAACTCTCGGCGACGCAACCCAAGCGTGACTCCACGGATATTGCGTGCAAAGAATGGAATGTTCACTAAGGCAATCGCATAGAGAGCATTGAGCAGTCCCGGCCCCAAAACCGCAACGATCGCCAAGGCCAGCAGGATGTACGGAAAGGCCATCAACAGATCAATGCCTCGCATCAGCCAATGATCTGGCTTCCCACCCCAAAACCCGGCGATTAGACCAATCGTCGAACCAATCAACGCGGCAATCAAGGTCGCAGAGAGCCCCACCGCAAGGCTGACCTGGGTTCCCCAGAGCAAGCGGGAGAGCAGATCTCGCCCTAGATGATCGGTTCCCAGCACAGTCTCTGCTTGGAGGGGACGAATCAAACGTTGGGCAAGCTGGGTTTCATCCGGATTGGCCAAGGGGAGCCAAGGAGCCGCGACTGCGGTTGACACAATCACTCCGAGCAGCAACAAGCCGATCACCGCGAGGCGGTTGTGCAGGAAGAGTTGCCAGTTGCCTGGACGACGGCTCATGGCTGCAACCTGGGATCCAACAGGTGCTGTGCTAGGTCAGCCAACAGATTGAAGAGCACATAGCTGGCCGCGACCACCAAGACTCCACCCTGTACCAAGAGTAGATCTCGGGTGGAGATGGCTTGAACCAGCATCCGACCAATGCCCGGCCACTGAAATACGGTCTCAATATAGACGGCCCCACCGAGTACAAAACCAGCCTGAATGCCAATTACCGGGATGACATTGACCAGAGCCGCGCGAAAGGCATGATGCAGCGTCACCCTCCGCTCAGTGACTCCCTTGGCGCGCGCGCTGCGCACAAAATCCTGCCGCAGTACTTCCAGCATGCTGGCGCGCGAGAGACGGGCAATCACTCCCGTAGCGACAATCGCCAAGGTCACGGAGGGCAACAGCAAATGCAGCAACAGATCGGGCAGATCTCCCCCTCCGTAAATGGCGTACATCCCACTCGCTGGCAACAGACGCCAATTCACAGCGAAGAGGAGGATCAACAGGAGCCCGAGCCAAAAAGAGGGAGTAGAGATGCCAACTAGGACCAGCAGGGTGATCAACCGATCTGTCCAGCCAAACTGACGAACTGCCGAGACGATTCCAGCCAACAAGCCAAAAAAAGAGCTGAGGAGCAAAGAGGCTCCGGCCAAGATCAAGGTCGACTGAAAACGTTCGAGCACTTCATCCAGAACCGGACGGTTCAAACTGTAAGAACGGCCCAGATCTCCTTGCAACAGGTTTCCAAGCCAAGCGAAATATTGTTCCGGCAGCGATTTGTCGAGTCCCAGGTCCCGGTTCAGTTTGGCGACATTCTCGGGGGTCGCATAGCTCCCCAAGATGGCCGTGGCCGGATCACCAGGAATCAGGGCCAGCAAGCCAAAAACGATGACGGTCAGGCCTAGAAGAATGGGAACCAGCGCCAACAGGCGCTGGAGGGTGTAGCGAAACATGAGGGTCGACTGCTCAATTCTTGGAGGTCTTGTGCAGCATCAAGAAGAAGGAGGGCTCCAAGCCGAAGTTTTGGACGGCAGCATTGGTTACTGCGTTCTGCTTCCAGTTTGCGACAAATACCCAAGGCGCGTCCTCTTGAACGATGGCCTGCATCATCCGATAGAGTTGTGCGCGCTCTTGTTGATCTGTCGAGGTCCGGGCGGCCTCAAGCAAGCGGTCTACTTCGGGATTCGAGTAGTAGCCGGAATTGAAACCACCCTTGTCGGGCCAAGCTTCCGTCCGCAACGCCAAATAGGGCAGCGTGTCGGGATCATTGGTCATCCATGCCATCTCGGCCATGTCCGCTTTGCCTTCTAGGCCAGGATTCACTTTGCCCAAAAAGGTGTTCCACTCATAGGTCTCGATCTTCACATTCAAGCCGACTTTGGCCAAATCGGCCTGAATCGCCGCGCCCATTGGGATTGGGTCCAGCATTCCCGAGCCTCCTTCGGTGACATAGAACGTCAACTCTGCCCCTTCGGCGCCGGCTTCCTGGATCAACTCCTGAGCTTTCTGCGGATTGTAGGGATAGGGTTCTAACCGCTCGTTGTAAGCCCAAGCAAAAGCGGGTGGAGTTGGTCCCGCAGCGATGGCTGCTGTGCCTTGCAGAACATTCTCAACCAGTGCCTTTTTATTGATTGCGTAGTTGGCTGCTTGGCGAACTCTCCTGTCCGCAAAAGGTCCTTCCTTGGCGTTGAGGATCAAAAACCAGACATGCGGTCCGGCCTGCTCATACAACTCATAATCGGGCTGTCCGGAGAATTGAGCTACGCTGTCGGGTGGGACTTCCACCATCATGTCGATTCCTCCGGAGAGCATCTCGGCAACCCGGGTGTTGCTGTCGGTGATTGGACGAAACACGACAGCCTCCAATCCGGGGGGGCCGTCCCAATATTGATCGTTGCGGACTACCACAACCTTGGCATTGCTCTCCCACTCGGCAAAGCGGAATGCGCCTGTTCCCGAGGGGTTGCGGCCAAAATCCTTGCCATGCTTTTCGACGGCTGCCGGAGAGACAATCAGGCCTGTGGGATAAGCCAGGTTGGAGAGAAAGGGAGCGTAGGGTTCCTTCAGTTGAAATCGCACAGTTCTGGAATCCACTGCGCTCACTTGATCCACCGCACTGAAGAAAAACGCCAGCGGGAAGGGGCCCGTGTTGTGATAAGGATGGTCTTCATCAAGCATCCGGTCGAAATTAAATTTGACTGCTTCCGCATTCAAATCGGAGCCATCATGGAATTTCACCCCGCCTCGCAACCGGAAGGTATAAGTCAGGCCGTCCTCGCTGATTGTCCAAGACTCCGCCAGAGAGGGTTCCACATCCAAAGAGCCACTCCGATAGCGCACGAGGCCATCATAAACGTTCATCAGGATTCGGAAATCATTGACCGCAGTCACTGCATGAGGATCCAGAGACTTCGGTTCAGCAATCTGCCCGACGACCAATACATTCGGTGGAGTTTGTGCCTGCAAACCACTCCCGACTACTAAAAGGCTGAACGCGAGAATCCAAGATAGGATTCTGCTTGCTTGTCTTGCATAACATTTCATCACTTCTCTCCTAAATTAGACTGAAGCCAATCAGCATCTGCTCTTCATTCTTCCAATCATTTCTGCTCCGCCCAGAAAAAAAACATTTTTCCCAGAAAAAACCAGAATAGACATCATGACTGCTTGATTCTCTAGCAAAGAAACCCAAATTTATCATGATAAATTCTTTTGCGCTACCAGAATCTCGTGCTAGGTTAAAAACCTCATCTGTCACTCCTCTCTCCCTACCTCTGTCAGGAGACGCTCATGAACCAGCCTCCCTCAACTCTTGCCCTTCCCGCCGGGATGGAGATCAATCTTCCTCGCCTGCTGGCGGATTTGGACGAGTTGAACTCCATCGGGGCTATTCCTGGAGTTGACGGGGTACAGCGCGTCAGTTTCTCCCCTGTTGATATGAAAGCTCGACACTGGTTGCAGCAAAAGATGAGAGAGTTGGGATTACGCAGTTGGCTTGACCCCGCAGGCAACGTACTGGGGCGCTGGGAAATTGGAAAAGGAGCCCCGCTCATGGTTGGTTCTCACCTTGATTCGGTCCCCAACGGTGGCCCTTTGGACGGAGCACTGGGCGTTTTAGCAGGCCTGGAGTGCTATCGCTGCCTCAAAGAAAATGGTTTTCAACCAGGCCGGCCCTTGGAGTTGATTGCCACCAGTGAAGAGGAGGGACGCTTCGGTGGGATGCTCGGTTCACAAGCATTGACGGGGAATCTGGAGCCGCAATGGTTTGCCCAAGCCAAGGATGAAGGGGGAGTGTTATTGACCGATACTCTGGCCCAGGCCGGCCTTCCCTCGGAGCGAATCCACCAGGCTCGACGCTCCCCAGGAGACCCATGGGCTTTCTTGGAGTTGCATGTCGAGCAGGGTCCGGTCCTCGAACAGGCAGGTCTACCCGTTGGGATTGTCGAGGGGATTGCGGGCGTGTTTCACTGGAACGTCGAGTTTCGGGGACAGGCCAATCACGCGGGCACAACCCCAATGGGATTACGGCGGGACGCACTTCGAGCGCTGGCGACCTTCATTCATCGCACCCCAGAGTGGCTGAATGCTGCGGGGAGCGATAGCCGCCTGACTGTCGGGAAGGTCGAGGTCTCCCCCAATTTTCCTCACACGGTCCCAGGACTGGTTCGCTTCTCTGTGGTCGGCAAGGATGTCGATACAAACACGATGAAGCAATTGGCTCACCGCTGCCGAGGAGGAATTACGGAAGTGGCCTCTGAACATCAGGTTTCCTGGGCTTTGGAGGAGATCAGTTGGTTGGATTCCCAGCCTTGCGCTCCAGCGCTCATTTCTCTGCTAGAGCAGCTCACGGAAGAGTTACGCATCCCCTCAATGAAATTGCCCAGCGGTGCTGGACACGACACTCAATTCTTCGCTCAGCACACCCAAGCTGGGATGATCTTTGTGCCGAGTATCAAGGGCATCAGCCATGCGCCTGAAGAGGCTACCGAAGCCAGAGACATCGCCTTGGGAGGAAAACTCCTGCTTCACGCAGTCGCAGCCTTGCTGAACAAAAGCTGCTAGCGCCTTCTTGAGGTGATGACTGCACTTTGAAGTTTCGGTGGGCTGTCGTGTTCCCATGGGGCGGGGTTGTTTTTGAGGTGTTGTCGGAGGCCGCGCCGTTCTCGTTCGTTGCCAATGACTGGTCCCCAAGCATTGCGTTGCGACAACTTGCGGTCAAAGCGTTGTCAGCCGCGCAAGGCAATCTCATCCACATATCTTTTTGTGGTCGTGGTTTTGGAGCGAAGCACCACACCCGACTATGAAGAACCGAGATCCGACGGGGGCGGTCAACACATCAGGCGACTCACCGCTTGCGCATCCGCAGTTGTAGCCCCGGGTGGGCTTGGTTGATCTGCTGAATCCAGCGCACAGCCAGCCTGCGTGTCAAGTACGTGGGCGCTGCAGCATACGGCTCCCACGCTTCTGTCGTCGGGTTCCACACCTCGATCCCATACAGGGGCTCCCGATATGACAAGTTTCTCCCCTTGCACAAGGCTAGCGCAACGCCGAAAAAAGCGCCTGAAGATACGCAACTCCCCACAAAAAACAACCACATCTGACGCTTATAGCCGCACCACGCGAAAGTGCACGCTCGGATAGCGCAGGTTCAGATCCGTCATCGTCGCTTGCAGCTCGCCACGGCGCAGCGGCTCCGTCTGCTTCTCCGACTTCAACCACTCGCCTGTCATGCGGTCTTGTTCTTGGACCCAAAAGCGGGTCTCGACGCGCGCGCTCATGCGGCCTCCACATGGCGAAAGCGGAACTGTCGTCCCGGCGCTTGCAGATTGAGTTCGCTGAGTTGTTGTTGCAGCTCAGAGCGGACCATCCGCGAGGGCAGCTCTCGCACAGGCGACCACACCGCTCTCCGGGCGTCCCACTCTTCTGCTTGATACCAAATCGCTTCCATAGCTTTCTCCTGAGAATGAACCAAATGGGGGTGAGATCAGATAGCAGAACACAGGCCGCAAAAAACTTCAATGAATATTCAACGAATGTTTTTACGTGTTCCTGCACGAAGGATCGAGTCCGTGTCCGGCTGCTGTTGTGGAGGAGGTGTGGTTGTTCTGTGGCAGAGGCTTTCTGAAGGACTCTCAGGAGCAGGAGTGTGGCAGCCTACAAAAGGCGCGAAGGTAGGTCGTCGCGATGAGCCGGAGAGCAATGGTCGCGAATCGTGGCTAGGGTCTACTTTTCAGTTGAGGGGTTGTAAATTTTCAGAACACATTTTTGGCTTTTATCTACTGTTTTTTCGAATCTCTTTTACTAAGCCATTTGTTGTTTTGTGTTCTCTTAAGTCTCTCAATTGTATGTCAATTGCTGTGTCGTTGGCTTTGATGAAATATTTCATTTCAGAAATTCCAAAAACATTTACGCTGTCGTGCCCTGAAAAGTAACTGTTTTTTTCTATATAATTCCTATCGTTGAACAACACTTTCTCAATGTCGTTAGCTTTTAAAATTTTTGTGTTACCGAAGTTGGCCTTGTATGAATTTTTTATTTTGTTAATAAAATTATTTTCTTGGATCACTGAGTATGGGTGCAGAATAATTAGAAAGTCTTTTGCTCTACTGATAGCAACATTGTAAATATATTCTTTGGATAGCAATGCCTTTTCGTGGTTTGAGAAAAAATAATTGTTTGGATTACAAACAAAAAATACAATATCACACTCGTCACCTTGGAAGCCGTGAACCGTGTCAGACATCACTTTTAAGTTTTCAGAAATCCCATAAGAAGTTATCAACTTATTGAGTAACATTGCTTGTGCTTTATATGGCGCTATTAGACCAATTGTCCATTGCTCTCTTTCGTTTTCATTGTCAAAATATTGAATAATTTCGGAAACTAAAATCGCACTATAAATATGATATGAACTGTAAAATAACTTATTTAACTTGTAAATAGAATTATCATTACTTAACGGGATGTCTATAAAAGTCACATTTGATAATATCAACTTACTAAATCTTTCGGGCAATTTCTTTGCTTTTTTTCCGTTCGTTGTTCTATCGTGTTCTAACAGGCTTGAATAGGAAAGTTCGCTAAAAAGTTGACCGATTTCTGGTATACTGCGATATTGCTTATTTAGATTTTGAATCGTATCGATTTCTCTCTTACTGCGCTCCTGTTCTCTTGAATCGAAGCTTTCAAGATTCATCATTTTGAAAAAATTTTCATCTTGAAAATCAAAATTTTCCAACTCTTTTTCGTCTATCTCAACAACAGGTGGAATCTGCTTTGGGTCCCCTGCAACTATGAAATTCGTATTCGGATTCGTCTTAAATAATGCCATTACTGCAAAAACTATGTAATGCAACCCTATCATTGATGATTCATCAAAAATTACATAGTCCCACTTGTATTGAAATAAAAACCCAACTTCTTTAATCTCAAAATAAGGCAACCTATGAATTGTTGAAGCCACAACGTCAACGGTTCGCAAGTCATTATTGTCAAGCGTATCACGATAGATTTCATCTCCTTCCAAAGTTGGGTCTGTTGGACTACTCAAACGAATAGCGCGAACACTTGGATGAACACCTTTCAATTTTTTGCAAACCACATCTGCCGCCTTATTTGTTGGCGTAAGGACTAAAACCTTCGTATTAGAACTTTTAGCAAAAATACCACCTACTTCATTGCAAATTTCCGTTGTTTTACCCGTCCCTGGCGGCCCATAAATAAACTTTAAAGCAGGTGTTGCTTCTTGAATGTTATCCCATTCTTCAATGTGGTTAGCATTCGCAAATGCTTGACATAACCTGTCGAGCAAATCAATAACTGGAGTAAAGTTTATTTCAACTTTAATTATTCTTGAAAACTGGGAAATCGTATTGCCTGACAAGGGCTCTCGACAATAAATCAATAAATCCTGCCCTTTTTTAGATACACCTTCAACTGTTATAGTTTCTCTTTTTCTATTTCCAAATATGAGTGAGACCCTGAAATCATCAGCATTTTCAATTTCAGGCGAAATGTAGCTACTAGAACCGCAAAGTAGGAAGTATTTCTTATCGTCTTTATATAGTTTAATTTCTTGAAACGAAATTGATTTTTGCTTTTGTATGTCTTGCTTTTCATTATATGTAGTAAGCAACTGCAAGTAAGATATAAACCACTCATAAGAGTACTTCATACTGTCTTTAATTTTTTCCGCTAAACCGTCTCTAGTTTTCTTTATTTCAAGTTGTTTTGTTAGTTCTACAATTCCCTTCGTAAGTTCTTCATGTTCGTCGAAGTCAGGTAATTTGTTTGTTTTTGCCTTTTCAGTTTTGGGATTTGAAACAGATTTTGAAAGGTTTTCTAAACTTTCAATCGCATCTTCTAAATCTTCTGAACCAACTTCTGTAGTTATCTCTGACGTTTTTTGTTTCGCTTTTCGTTTTTCTTTTTCTCTTTTTTCTTCTAATGCTTTTTTTGCTTCTTCGGCTTCTTCTTCGCTTTCAAATTTAGAAGCAATTCTTTCGTTTTCGCTCAACACAACAGGCTTAAACCCTAATAAATGTTCTAATTCTGCGTTACTTTCGTAACCATCAGACAATTTATCTATAGTGATTTCACTTGGAGCGACAAATTTTCTTTTGTTCGATAATAGCCATTTACTTTCTTTTAAAATCTTCCCAAACTTTTCTGAGTATTGAGAGTTTTTTTTCGAGTTTTTATAATCTTGTCGGGTTGCACTTTCTATGGTTCCATGAATACAGCTACTTTGTTTTACGGCAATTTTGTTCCAGATAAATTTGCTATTATCGAAATTAACATTGCACAAAGCTTCTTCAAGACCATCTACAAGTATGTCCTTATCAAATCCATTTAATCCTCTTTGGTGACAACCATGGTCAGCAAAGTATATTACATGATTTCCCAATTTTTTTGTGACTCTAACTGTCTCATTAACACCCAATTTCAAAAGAAACTCTTTCAAAATTTTTTGTTCTTTTTCTTCTTTGATAAAAGAGTAATAATCGTCAAGGTCAACAAATTTAGCATCTGGCTTTGATTCAAAATACTTTACTAATTCTGGAGTTGGATAATAGATCTCTTTAGCTATCCCACGATGAATCTTTTTGTCTTTATTTGTTTTGTAATAAACAAACTCTTTATCTTTTAACACTGAAATCAGTTCTTCTGGTCGTCCTTTGTTTTTCCAATAATTGAAAATCTTTAAAAATATTTTTACATCAACCTCATTGTTCAGATCATACAATGGCAATATATGATTATAAATTTCATCTTTTTCATTCGGCTTTTTAATACCAAAATTTTCAATAAAATCCCTTGTCTTTTTATTTTTAAGTAACGCACTATCAATGGTTTTATAATTTGAATTTTCTTTGTCTAAAGGCAAAAATAAAATGTTATGCAACTCTCCTTCAATTTTATCAAACGCAGCCACTGCATTACCTTGAGAGTCTTTAAAGATGGGTTTTGTTTTAAATTTATCTTGATGAGACTTTCTTTCGGAAAGATACTCATAAAACTTGTGAAGCCATTCATTCGACTGTGTTCTGATAAAATTGCTTGTAATCAAATCAGCAATATCATTTTCAAAATCTATATTAGATTTGATCAAATTTGGTTCTTTTTTATACCATGAAAGTTCATAACTACCGTCAATATATTCTGTGATTTCTTTATCCTTTTTTCTATCGATAGTTACGAATACCCATTGTGCATTTTGATTTTCAACTAGCTCAGCAAGTTGCTTATTTGAAAACAAGCTTGCCAAATCAGGGGAATCCGCCCAATAAGCATTTTCTTTTTCTGTATATCCATTTACAGTTGGTAGCAACTCTTCGGCTAAAAACTTTTCTTTTATCGTTTCATAAAAGGATGCGAAAAAATCATCATCTTCAGGTCTTTTATAGGGGATAATTTCGAAAATTTCATCATTTATCAATTTCAGTTTTTTCAAAATTAACATACTATCAGCAGCAAGTTTCGATAGCAACTCGCACATTTTAATATTATAATTTTCAAAAGTTTTTACACCTTCTCGACTATCGGTTAATAGGAAGGGTGCGTGAATAATAAAATTTAAGTTTGTAGTTTTTTTTGTGGGAAAAAAACAAAACACTGAAGATTTTTTTGGTGTTGGTTTATTTTTTTCATCGAGAAAAATCCCAATAGAATAATTATGATTCTCGTCTGTAGAACGAGTAAATAGATATAATTTTTCTTTGGTCTGCTGTAGTCCAGTTTGCTGATAGAGTTCAATTTTTTCGTAAGTAATGTCCTCAGCTTTTTTTTGTTTACTGCTTTTCTTAGTGTATTCACCTGTCTCACTGTCAGCATTCCATTTTACCTCTTCTAAGTTGGATAAGAACAAAGTAGGAAAAACTAATTTTTTCAACTTTTCCAGAATATCTGAATATGCTTTTTCTGCGGACACTTCAGCTTTGTTAAAAGGAAAGTAAAAAACGGTTTCGTCTTTTTTTCTATCCTGTAAATCACTTTTTAATTTTACGGGTACAATAAACCTATCTATTCTAAATCGAAAATTAGGGTCATAAATGTGTGGAGTTTCGGTATATTGAAAAACTGCTTTAAAACCCACCCCAAATTTTCCGATTGATGATTCTGTTTTGTTGCTGTTGGCAATAGCTGTAATTGAGTTAACGTGTCCGAGTATATTATTTTCTTTGTCTTCGCGCTCTGTATCAGGATTGGAAACACTAAAAAGTGTTGTTCCGTTATGCTTGAAGTACAAACCATCTGTATTTAATTGAAATAGTGATTTTGTTGCTCTCGCGTCATTTGCGTTCTGTAGAAGTTCGTATATGAAATGAGCTTGATCACTATACTTTTCTACAACACTATTTTTAATTCCAGAGCATGATGGTTTTTCAAGTATTTTCGCATTTTCTTCTCTATCTTTTATAAGTTTTTCAAACCAAAGTTGCTGTTGTTCTGTCATTTTTTCTCATCTATTATTTTCAATTGTTTTGTATTTTTTGAAGGTGTTAGTTGTCAAACTGATAACTAACTATTGCATATAATATTGTTTAAGAGTACTTTCTTGAAGCGATGATTTAAATTTGAATAATCGATGGACTCTAATGATGGGGCAAAGTTCTAGAGTTACTCCCCAACTTCACTTGTGCTTAACTTCATTCTTGGCCCCACGCCCAGACTTCTCTACGTCACGAAGTACCTCAGTACTATCCCTTTGTCACAGAAACACTCAACGAAATTCTTGCTCACCGCGACCATTCTGTCTCTTCACGCTTCTCTGCGGCGAGAGAGATGAGCTTTGTGCGTGAGGAGTGGCAGGCAGAGTTGTTTGGGTGAGAAGAGGGGGAGTGTGGCGGACTACAAAAGGCGCAAAGGCAGGTCTGGAACGAAAAACGTCGGTAAGGGCGAAAAATCTTTCGCCCTTACTGGGCCGTTGGCGGAGGGCACACCGCGCCTCACTGCGGATTCCCCGAGCTGTTGTACTTGACCACAAAGGCGTCCCAGCTTCCTGCGTTGCTCTGGCCGGCAAAGGTTCCATTTGTACCTCCCACGACATAGACGTCGCCCGCGCCGTCCACGCTCACACCAATAGCCCCATCAACACGGGAAGTCCCCAGCTGTCGCACCCACTGCTGGGTGCCTGAGCGGTCGTACTTGGCCACAAAGATGTCCCAATCTCCTGCGCTGTGCTGGCCGGCGAAGGTGCCCTCTGTCGCTCCCACGACATAGACGTCGCCCGCACTGTCCACGCTCACGCCCCCAGCACGATCCAACTCGGAAGTCCCCAGCTGCCGCACCCACTGCCGCGTCCCAGAGCGGTCATACTTGACCAAAAAGGCGTCATTTTTTCCTACGCTACTCTGGCCGGCGAAGGTGCCCCGTGTCTCTCCCACGACATAGACGTCGCCCGCGCCGTCCACGCTCACGCCATAAGCAGAATCATACTCGGAAGTCCCCAGCTGTCGCACCCACTGCTGGGTGCCTGAGCGGTCGTACTTGGCCACAAAGGCATCCCTGTAGCCTATGCTGTCTTGGCCGGCGAAGGTGCCCTCTGTAATTCCCGCGACGTAGACGTTCCCCGCGCCGTCCACGCTCACGCCAACAGCAGAATCGTCCTCGGAAGTCCCCAGCTGCCGCACCCACTGCTGATTCCCTGAGCCGTCGTACTTGACCAAAAAGGCGTCCCCGCTTCCGGCGCGGCGCTGGCCAGCGAAGGTGCCCCATGTAAATCCCGCGACGTAGACGTTCCCCGCGCCGTCCACGCTCACGCCAACAGCAGAATCGTTCTCGGAGGTCCCCAGCTGCCGCACCCACTGCTGGGTGCCCGCGCTGTCGAACTTGGCCACAAAGGCGTCCTCGTATCCGGCGCGGCGCTGGCCGGCGAAGGTTCCCGATGTCCTTCCCGCGACGTAGGCGTTGCCCGCGCCGTCCACGCTCACGCCAAGAGCCTGATCATTCTCGGAGGTCCCCAGCTGCCGCAGCCACTGCTGATTCCCTGAGCCGTCGTACTTGACCAAAAAGGCGTCATTTTTTCCTACGCTACTCTGGCCGGCGAAGGTTCCCCGTGTCCATCCTGCGACATAGACGTCGCCCGCGCTGTCCATGCTCACGCCAGTAGCCTCATCCGACTTGGAGGTCTCCAGCTGCCGCACCCACGACGCCTCCGCTTGGTCTGCTGCCAGCAGGGTCTGGATCGTCAGCTCTCGCAGGCGCTCCGGCGCGATCCCAGCGCCTTGGGCGGCTTGCTGCGCCTGCTCAGCTGCGCCAGAGTCTTGCCGCAGCAGCGCCTCAACCAGCTTCAGCTGCTGAAGCTCTGTGCGCGCTTGCGCGATTTGCCGGGCGTCGGCCTCCTCCAGCGTGGCCCGCTGCAACAGACGTTCGACCGCGGCGAGATCTCTTTGGGCAAAGGCCTCGTCTAGCATTTGCCAGAGGAGGTCTTGCTTGCGCTGCGGAAGCTCTCGCCGTTGAGCGGCAACGCTCCGTTGGTCTGCCCCATTCACCTCGCCCGCAGAGAGCGGCGTGTTGGGCAACCACGACTCCACGAGCCGGTCGAGGCGAGCGTTCAGCGTCTGCTGGTCACAGGCTGCGCAATACTCGCTGCGCACTTGGCGGCGCTCTAGGTCAAAGCCCGTCAGCGTCAGCTGCGTGTCGGCGCCAGAGCGTATGAGCTGCAACGCGAAGTAGCGCTCGGCTTGCAGCAGCTCTTGAATCATCCGCACACAGTTCTCTTCGGTGCACTCGTCGGCGTCCAGCTCGTTGAACGCCCGCGTTTGGGCTTGTTCAAATTCGGCTTGCGAGACGAGGTCATAACTCTCGGAGAGCCGCGCTTGCAGCTGATTGAACAAGATCTGTTGCTGCACTGCAGAGACCTCCAGCCCCGCCACAGGAGCCAGAGCGGCGCGCTCTCGCCCCTGCGCGCTCAGAGACCCTAGCTGCGAGGAATCCTCATTTGAAACCGTCCCCGTGCTACAACCAGCCAGAACGATCAAAGGAACCAAGATAAACCATCTCATAAGAACTCCCCTCTTTGGGCTGATGTAAGTTGAAGGTAGGCTCTCTGCACCGGAGCGAGCACGCGCGCGATCAGCCTTTCTGATGCCGCAAGCGAAGGCGTAGATTAGTCTTTTTAACAATCATTGACAAAAAGAACGTGGAGGGGGTGCTTCAGGGCATCCAGCGCAACGCGGCGGCGGCGTCAGCCTCCCAGTTGGTGCGCACGTATTTTTCCAGCAAGGGCCCCCATTGCGTGGCCTGCGCAGAGGGTTCCCAGCGTCGCAAGGGAAGTTTTTGGGCCGAGAGCGTGTGTGTGCCAAGCGCTCGCCACCGGCCCGCGCGCTGACGATACAGCGTGACCGTCCCTGACAGCTCCGACACCCCTTGCCACGTGGCTGTGATCTCGGGGCGAAACTCGGCGCGCAAACGCAGCACGAGGGCATACTCAGCGCGAGGCGCTTGCAGGTCGCGGTTAGGATCAAACTCGTCATGTGCAGGCAGCAAGATCGGCTCGCTTGGCGGGCGCAGGTCTTGCGCGGCGAGCTTTTGTTGGAGCGGGGCCGCGAGCGGCTGCAGATCTTTTCTCGTCAGCGCTAGGTTCTCAGGCGGCAGAATCAGCCACGCGACGGAGTTGGGCTCAACTCGCTGCTCGCTGCGCACAAAGAAGAACTCGCCGCCGGCGTGTCCTTGGTTGGCGATGGGCTGCACAAGCGGCGTTTGGAGAGAACCCAGCGACGAGAAGGTGTCGTTGGCGACGTGCCTGCGGACGCGCTGCCCAAGCTCCGTGGCAGAGAGGTATGGCCGCGCGTTGGCCCGCAGCTGCGCCAACAGGTGATACGCGAAGATGGAGTGTCCTTCCGAGCGAGGGAGGCCGTCCGAGACCGGCTCGTTGCCGCCCGAGCTGAGACCGATCACGCTGCGCAGGCGCAGCTTCTCCCGCAGATAGTCTGGTGCTTGCGACCAATCTTCGGGGACTGGCTTCAGGCCACGCATCTCTAGCAGCAAGCTCCCGCTGAAGCAGGAGTCCGCGATCAAGAACTTGTGTCGCACGCGGACTTTCTCCAGCTCCCGCAAGATCGATCCGTTTGACAGCCAATCGTCCTCCCGAACCGCGTCGGCGGCGAGGCGCCCCTCCACCGGCACCCAATAGCCGTCGTTGTTGCTCTCCTCCAAATGCCCGTGCCCCGCGTAGTAGATCAGCACCCGATCTTTCGGCTGCGCGACCTGCTGCAGCTCTTGAAAGGCGCTCAAGATCTGGCGACGATTCGCGTTCTTCAGCAGCCGCACGTCT
>CBFIJD010000045.1:0-21353 GCA_965662845.1 uncultured bacterium
CAGCGCCATCTCCGAGAGCTTCCAAAACCACCAACCCTTAGACGTGCAAAACCGAGCCGTCACCCCCACCGGAGACGCACGGGTGATGCGGATCAAGACCGCCCCTCTGACAACGGGCGCCCAATCCATTATTGGAGTGTTGCAAGATGTCACCGAGCTGGTTCAACTGGAGGCCAAGCGCCGAGAAGCCGAAGACATGGTGCTCCAGTCGGCCAAGCTCGCCTCTGTCGGCGAAACGGCCGCCAACATTGCGCATGAACTCCGCTCGCCGCTCGCTGCCGTTCGCATGAAAGCTGAAATGCTACAGCATGGCCTGATCAAACCTGATCAGCTCCCCAACCGCATGAAAGAGATTGTGCAAATTGTCGACAAAGCGAACTCCATCCTGCAACACATTCGCGACTTCTCACGGATGGCCGAAAGCGAGAGCGCTCAGCCTTGTTACTTCCGACAGATTCTCAGCGATGTCCTGCTGATCGCAGGCAGCTCTCTCTCCAAGCTCGGCGTCCAAATCCACATGGAAGTCGACCCCAACCTGCCGCCAATCCTTGGGAACCCCATCAAGCTGGAGCAGGTCTTCTTGAATCTCATCAACAACGCCCGCGACGCCATGGAAGAAAGCGAGCCGAAGATTCTCCACATCTCCGGAGAGGTCGCCGAGGGCGTCGTCCAAATCCGCCTGCAAGACTCCGGCAGTGGCATGACTCCTGAAGTCCGCGACAAACTGTTTCAATCATTCTTCACGACCAAAGCGAAGGGCAAAGGCACAGGTCTCGGCATGTCTTTGGTCAAGCGCATCGTCCATGAACACTACGGCCACATTGATGTAGACTCAGCCCTAGGCGAAGGAACAACCTTTACGCTGTCCTTCCCCGCTCGCAGCTCCGAATCGATCCCCGCCGCCTGAACCTCTGTCACCAAGTCACATGTCACCACCAATCGCCATTGTAGGGATGTCCTGCTTGTTCCCCCAAGCTGCCAGTCCCGCCGCTTTTTGGGAGCTGCTCCGCGCAGGCAAACACGCCATTACCCCCGCAACGGCTCGTCAATTTGGGCTCGACCCTCGACACTTCCTCGCAGAGCACAAAGGGACTCCTCACCGCTACTACTGCACTCGCGGTGGATTTGTAGACGACTCCCAGCTCCCGGTCCCCACAGAAGTCCTCTCGCCGGAGGCGTGGCACTCGCTAGACGAATCCGTCCGTTGGACGCTTTATGTCACGGTTGAGGCGCTGCGCGACGCGGGGTTCTGGAACCGAGGCGAACCGCTCCCGAGGTGCGGCCTGCTGCTGGGGAATTTGTCTTTTCCCACTCGACGCTCCAATGCGCGGACGCTCCCGCATTACCGTCAAGCCTGGGAACACAAGCTGCGTCAAGAGCTGAGACGTCCCGATTTTGTGTTGCCCTCCGCTCTGTCGGCGGCCCCCACCACCGCGACACCCACCGCGCTACAAACGGCGAGTGAACCCGTACGGGTGGTGCACGAGCTGCTGCAGCTGCACGACTTCAGCTTTGCGCTAGACGCCGCCTGCGCCTCTTCTCTCTACGCCTTAAAACTGGCTTGTCACGCGCTGAACGCTGGCATCGTGGACAGCATGCTCGCCGGTGCCGTCAGCGCAGCGGACCCGTTCTTCATTCACAGCGGCTTCTCTTTGCTACAAGCCTTCCCCGAAGGGGACGGAGCTTCGCGCCCTCTGGATGCGCAGTCCCAAGGCTTATATGCGAGCGAAGGAGCAGGTATGGTCGTGCTCAAACGCCTCGCCGACGCGCAGCGAGAGGGCGACACCATCCACGCCGTTTTGCGCGGGAGTGGTTGGTCGAATGATGGGCGCGGGCGATTTGTGCTCAGCCCGAACCCTGCGGGTCAGCTGCGCGCTTACGAGCGAGCCTACACCGACGCGCACATCGCGCCCTCTGAAGTGGAATATCTGGAGTGCCACGCTACGGGCACGCCTCTGGGAGATCGCGTTGAAGCCGCGTCCATGCAGCAGTTCTTTGGGGAAGCTCTCCCGCGTTTGGGCTCCGTCAAGTCCAACATGGGACACATGCTCACAGCCGCAGGGATGAGTAGCCTGTTCAAAGTGGTGCTGGCGATGCGGCATCACGAGATCCCGCCTACGCTTCATGTGAGCCAGCCGCTTGTTCCTGAAGAGAAGCTCATCCGTGAGCCAACGCCTTGGCCCCAGAACCGCGCCGTAAAAACCGCGACCATCAGCTCGTTCGGGTTTGGCGGAACCAACGCGCACCTGATTGTGCAAAGCGCTCCTCCAAGCGACGCGCCGGTGTCTTCCCGTCCAGAAGAACCGACCTCTCAACGCTCACCGCAGCAGCTTGTCATCAGCGGCTTTGATGGGCTGTTCGGCAGCTGCGCTGATCGCACTCAAATGCGAGACGCTCTGCAACAACAAATCTCCCAGCTAAGAGACCTGCCTCAGCACCGCTGGAGGGGCCTCTCAGAGTCCGCTCCGCTCGGCGCCTACTTAGCGTCGTTCACGATCGATCTGCGTCGCTTCCGCTTGCCGCCGCATCCCCAAGAACAGCTCATTCCCCAGCAGCTGCTAGCCCTGCACGTTGCGGAAAACGCGATCTGGGACGCGGCGGTGCCGGATGGCTCCCACACCGCGGTGTTGGTGGCGCTGGAGACAGAGCCCGAGCTGCACCAATTTCGAGGCCGGCTCCACCTTGAACAACAGCTCAAAGAAGCCCTCGCCACGCAGCTCCCCGAGTGGTCGGCGCTCGCCACCCAAGAGGTCGTTCAAGCCGCCTATGACGCCTGGTCGCAGCCGGAGTCGGTGAACAGCTTCACCAGCACAATCGGGAACTTGATCGCCTCGCGCATCGCCTCGCTTCATGATTTTCACGGGCCCGCGTTTACGATCTCAGCCGGAGCAAAATCAGTAGCTCAATGTCTGGCAACCGCCGACTTGCTGCTGCGTCGAGAACCCTTAGACGCCGTGGTTGTGGTCGCTGTGGACTTGAACGCCAGCTGCGAAGCGCACCTCAACTCTCCGGGGACTCTCCGAGGCGAAGGCGCCGGCGCGTTGGTGCTGCAACCCGAGGCCAACGCGCAGGCCAAGGCTTACCTCGGCTTGAACGAACTCCGAATACACGAGGAGAGCGCCGCGCTCTTTGGCGACTGTGGCGCGGCGCAAGGGATGCTCTCTCGCCTCGCAGGCTTGCTGTTAGACGAACGGCTGCGTCGCCCTGTCGAGGCTCTGCCCAGCACCACCTCGGAGAGACCGCTCTGGAAGGTCGTCACGCTAGGCGGAGCCGCGATCCAAGACAGCCGGCTGCTCCCCGCTCACTCCGACAGCGGCCCCTCGCTTTCTTCTCCGTCGTTGCCCTTCTCTCTGTTTCCTGATGGCGCCTTGCATCGCGCTCACTCCGCTTTTTTGAGCTACCGGCAGCAGGGACTCCGCTCCATTGCGCAAACATTGACGCCTCCTTCCGCGCCGCTTGAAGTCACGACTCCGCTGCGGTCCGTGCCTGCGATTGCCGACCAAACTCCCAGCCCCGCCCAGCTCACGCTAGGGAGGACCGACAAAAGCGCCAACGCTCTCCCCGACTCCCTCAGCGGAACCAAGAAGCGCGATGCCTCAGGCAAAGAGGTCGTGTTCGACTACGATGATTTGTTGGAGTTTGCAGGAGGGAAAATCGCCAATGTGTTTGGGAGAGATTTCGCGGTCGTTGACTCTTATGAGCGGGTGGTGCGTCTGCCCCTAGACCCCTATCTGCTCGTCCACCGAGTCACGGAGCTAGACGCCACTCCCCGTGAAATGAAACCAGCCCGCATCGTCACAGAATACGACATCCCCACCAACGCTTGGCACACCACCGATGGGCAAATCCCTGTGGCCGTCGCCATTGAATCAGGGCAGTGCGACCTTCTGCTCATTAGCTATCTGGGCATTGACTTTGAAAATCGGGGCGAACGAGTCTACCGGTTGCTCGATTGCACAATGACCTTCTTGCAGAACATGCCGCGTGAAGGCGACACGCTGCGCTACGAGATTCACATCGACTCCTTTGCGCGACACGGAGACAGCCTCCTCTTCTTCTTTCACTATGAGTGCTTCGTCGGTGAGCAAATGGTGCTGCGCATGGACGGCGGCTGCGCCGGTTTTTTCACCCGCGCCGAGCTTGACGGCGGCAAAGGGGTCATTCGCACCGAAAAGGAGCTCGCCGAACGCCGCAACCTCACCCCAACCAGCTTCTCCCCTCTGCTGAAGTGCACCAAAACGCAATTCACACGCAGTGATTTACTCGCCCTTGTGCAGGGAGATCATGAAGCCTGCTTTGGTCTCTCTCACCGGCAAAACGCCAAGAACCCCTCGCTCAAGCTGGCCACCGAACAGCTGTTGATGAGCGACCGCATCACCCACGTTGATCCACAAGGAGGAGACTGGGGCCTAGGATTCGTCATCTCTGAGAAAGACATGGCGCCCGAGCACTGGTACTTCCCCTGCCATTTCAAAAACGACCCTGTCCTCGCAGGTTCCTTGATGGCCGAAGGGGGAGCCCAGCTGCTACAGTTTTTTATGCTCTACTTGGGATTACAAACACAAACTCGCGACGCGCGCTTTCAACCTGTCTTGGGCTTGCCCCAAGTCGTACGCTGCCGAGGGCAGGTCACCCCAGCCGACACACGGATGCAGTTTCGGCTGGAAGTGAAAGAGGTCGGCCTCACTCCTGAGCCCTACATGATTGGAAACATCGACGTGATCGTGGATGACCGCATCGTGGTCGATTTTCGGGACGTGGGCATGCGTTTAGTGGAAAAGCACGAGAATTCAAAAATCGCTTTCGATGAGGGGGCTATACACGAATTCGCGATTGGTGATGTCTCTAAATGTTTTGGTCCCGCCTACGAGCCTTGGCGAGAGCGGATGGTTCAACGGAACCCCAACGGCGCCCTACAGCTGTTGACCCGCGTGCGTGAAGTTCAAGGCCAGCGCTACGATTTTACCAAGCCCGCCTCTCTCATCGCAGAGTACGACGTGCCGGCGACTGCTTGGTTTCTGCATCCAAACGCAACCTCACCCATGCCTTACAGCGTGCTGATGGAGATCGCGCTGCAACCTTGTGGTTTTCTTGGCGCGTGGATGGGGTCGTATCACCAGCTCCCAGAGCATGATCTGCATTTTCGGAACTTAGACGGCAACGCGCGGGTCTTGGCTTGTCCTCAAGTCGCCGGGAAGACGATTGAGACGCATGTCACGCTGGAAAAGATGACGCTCTCTGGTTCCACTCTGATTGAGCGCTTCCGCTTTGCGCTTTGGTGTGAAGGGCTGAAGTTTTATGAAGGCATAACGGTCTTTGGCTATTTCACGGCAGACGCGCTCGCCCAGCAGAACCGCGCGCCCACCCAAGCCGCGCCGCTTGTCTTGCCCGACCCTACGTTGATCACCAACTTGCCCACAGGGCAGCTAGGGTTGCTCAACCAAGTGGAAGTCCAAGCCCCCTCCGAACAGCTCCCGCTTGGCGCCGTGATCGGCCGTCAATCGATCAGCCCAGACCAGTGGTACTTTCCGCTGCACTTTCATCAGGATCCCGTCATGCCCGGCTCTTTGGGCGTGGAAGCCGCGCTGCAGGCCATGAAGACCTATGCCGAAGCGCAACAGTTGACGTCACGCTTCACCCAGCCTCAGTTTGTCTGGGCACAGGACGAGGCTCTGATTTGGCAATATCGTGGGCAGATTTTGCCAGACACCCGCGAGATGCACGTGCAAGTCGTCTTTGAAGAGATACGGGAAGAAGAGAGCCGGTCGGTGCTCGTGGGCTCCGGCTCGCTTTGGAAAGATGGCAAGCCGATCTACACGCTAGAGCGGCTGGTGCTGGCTCTCGCCGCAACGGCGTAAACAGTGACCGCAGTGATCCGCAAACACAGCGATTTTCTCTCCAATTGAGTCCCGAAACGATTGCGGCGTAAGAGGGGCTGTTCACCGAGGTGTTTATGTCTGAAAACGTCCCTGCTTTAGTGGAGACCGCGTGGCTCGCGGAGCACATCCATGACACAGACCTGCGCGTTCTGGACGCGAGTTGGTATCTACCGACGGCGCACCGTGATCCCAAGGCGGAGTTCTTAGATCGCCATCTCCCCAAAGCTCATTTTTTTGACATTGACGTCATCGCCGACACGTTTGTGGAGCTTCCCCACATGCTCCCGACGAGCAGCGAGTTTGAGGCCGCGGTCGGAGCGATGGGCGTCACCAACAACACGCACGTCGTGGTCTATGACGGCGCAGGCGTCTTCTCCGCGCCAAGGGTGTGGTGGATGTTCCGCGTGTTTGGACATGACAAGGTCTCTGTGCTGAACGGAGGGCTGCCCAAGTGGGAAGCGGAGGGGCGCGCTCTGGAGTCTGGCCCCGCAACCAGCTTGTTCGGGACTTTTGCGGCGACCCTGCGTCCACAAATGGTCTTCTCTGTGGACGACATGCGCGAGGTCGTAGAGAAGCAAGCCGCTCAAATGCTGGACGCCCGCTCTGCTGGGCGTTTCAACGGCACTGAACCCGAACCACGCGAGGGGTTGCGGAGGGGGCACATCCCTGGGGCCATCAACTTGCCCTTTGGCGCGCTCCTAGACGACGCAGCGCAGTGCTTGCTGCCCGAAGACCAGCTGCGAACACAGTTTGCGGCGGTCGGTCTTCAAGACCAGAAGCCTGTGATTTGTTCCTGTGGGTCGGGCATTACGGCGTGCGTCTTAGCGTTGGGCTTGCACCAAATCGGTCGCAATGACGTGGCGGTGTATGACGGTTCGTGGACAGAGTGGGGGGGACTCAGCGATACGGAAGTGGAGGTCAGCTTGCTGGCACAGTAGCAACGGCCCACAAGGGGCCATTGGTTATGAAGAATTACGCGAACATGTCCATCGTGATGCTGTCGTACCAGCCTTGCGCATAGACAGCCTCTTGCGCGCGAGCGGCCGCGTCGGCGTTCTTCGGGCTGACGCCACCGGCGCCCTCCACACCCGAAATGTTCCCATCTTGCAACCGATAGACGGCAGCGACTGAGATGCTGTATTGCGGCGTCACGAGGCTATAGCAGGTGTTCGCAAAAGAAGGCGCGACCGGCTCTTCGCCGCGGAAGGTAGACACCAGCGCAGCCGCCAACACTTTGCCTTGGCTATTTGCCGAGAAGCCCGACTTTGGCATCGCGCCCGCCAGCGCAGAGTCCCCAATCACGTGGATCCCAGGCTTCAGCTTCGACTCAAACGTGACTTGGTCCACAGGGCACCAGCCACTTTGGTCGGCGAGGCCAGAATCACGCGCAATCTTTCCAGCCCACTGCGCAGGGATGTAGTTGATCACGTCGGCTTCTTCCCAGCCAAATTCGGTGTTCACGCGCATGCCCTGCGCGTCAATCTCGGTCACTTTCCCACCTGCCATCGCTGAGCGCCACTCGATCATTTCGCCATAATGCAGGTTCCAGCCATCGGTGAAGAGGGGCTGCTTGGAGAACTTTTCCTTTTGATCCTGCAGAATGATTTTGGATTTGGGCTTATTGTTCTGGAGGTAGTGAGCGATCATGCTCGCGCGCTCGTACGGTCCAGGCGGACAACGGTAGGGGTTACCGGGACAGACAATCATCACCGTACCGCCGTCTGGCATGGCCTCGAGCTGTTTGCGCAATTGGACCGTCTGTGGCCCCGCCTTCCACGCGTGTGGCATGCGCTGCTCAACCTCAGGGCTGTGCCCAGGCATTTTGTCATAACGCATGTCCGTTCCAGGAGAGACGACGGCTCGGTCGTAAGGGAGCTTGGTGCCGTCTTGCAGCGTGACGAAGCCATTTTCGACCTTGGAAGCGTAAGCCTTCACCACCTTGATGCCGTACTCGCTCTGCAAGCGGTCATACTTGTGCGCGATGTCCGCCATTTGCTTTTCCCCTCCGATCACTAAGTTGCTGAACGGACAGGTGTAGTACGTCTCATTGGGTTCCACCAAGGTGACTTCTATTTTCGGGTCTAGCATCTTGAGATATTTTGCCGTCGTCGCGCCGCCGAAGCCGCCTCCAACAACAACGACTTTGGGGCTTGCGCCGCTGTTCACATTCGCGCTCGATCCGGTCCCTGTACAAGCCGCGGCGAGACTAGCGCCTCCCAACGCCACGAGGCGTCCAAATTGCCTTCTGGAAAGATTTTGCATGAGCCTCCTTATTTGTTAACGTTGCCGAGGTAGTCCGCCAAGAGCTTGATCTCATCGTCGCTGTAGCCTTTAGCGATCCGATTCATCACGGTGGCGTAACGCTTCCCATCCCGAAATTCTTTCATCGCCTGCTCTAGGTAAGCCGAGGACTTGCCATGGATCATTGGCACCGCGCCAGGGCTCTTTCCATCGGTTCCGTGACAAGAAGCGCAAGACATCGACAGCACCATCCCCCGGTCTACGGCTTGGGCGGTCAAGGGCGAAATTCCTGCGATCAAGAGCGCGGCGCCCAGCCACGCTCCTAGCTTTGGTCTCTGCATGTTTCCTCCATTTCGAATCAGTTGTTGCATGCTACGCGACGTATCGATCCGCTCTCCATCCAGCATGTAGGATCGATGGCTTGTTCAGAATTGAACTGCGTAATTCTGCGTATTGACATATATCAAGCTCTTGATGTCAAGAGTTTTATGTTCGTCATAATTTTTTGAATATTCAATAAACTTAATTCCTCGTTCTTCAAGCCCAGCCTCGTGTGGATCCATCGGAGGAATTGAGATTCATGCGGGGGTTTGATACCTTCCCCCCGAATTGTGAATTTTCACCTGCTTAACAGTTTTTTTAGCCTCCTCTTCTCTATGTCTGTGATGCTTCGCGCGTTTTTTTTCCTCACGTTGAGTGGGGCTCTCTTGAGTTTCAGCGGATGTAGCTCTTCGGGTTCCAACGGATCAAGCCCACAAAATGAAGCGCAGTCCTCCTCCAACCCTAGGATTTCCACCCAGCAAGCTCGCCTCCAAGCCTTCCAAGGCTGTGAGGATTATCGCGCTTATCTCGCGGATTCCCTGACCCAACAATACCTCGAAGGCCCGGACTACGGCGTGATGCCGCTGGTGATGGAAACCGACGCGGCGATGCCCAAAGGAACCATCGATCTGGGGAGCTCAGCCTCCGCTCCAGAGACCGTCTCCGGCACCAACTTGCAGGAAGCGGCAGTCGATGAGCCCGATTTGGTCAAGAGCGATGACGCGGGGAACCTGTTCCTCTTGCGTGATCAGACCTTGCATGTGGTGGACGCTTTTCCCGCTGAGGCGATGCGCTCGCTCGCCAGCATCGAGCTGGGCGTTGCGGCGGAGGACATGTTCTATGACAACCAGACGCAACAGCTTGTCATTTTAGGTGCGGGCTCAGGGATCGCTGCAGGGAGAATGCGCCGGAGTGTGGCCCATGCGGGAGTAGAGGTGCTGTTTGTGAACGTGCGAGACCTCACCGCCCCCACGATCACTGCGCACTGGCTGGTCGAAGGGAGCTTGATTGACGCTCGACGTCGACTCGCTGACCGTAGCGTCCAGCTGGCCGTCTCTGTCCCATTTGTAGAACCACAGCGCCTCAGCCAAGACCTCGCCTTTCAAAAGACGCTCACGCACTATTATCAAGCGCTGAGCGACAACGCAGACAACGCCACCTTGCTCCCACTACAAACTCAAATCCAGCGCCACATCGCTGACGAGATCGCGGAGGCGACGACCGCGGAGCTTCTCCCCAGTATTTGGGAAAAGCACAGCGGCGAGTTTCACGAAGATCGCGTCGTGGCCTGTGACCAGCTCGTGCGCCCCGATGTGACCCTGCGTCCCGGCATGACCTTGCTCCTCAGCTTCGACGCCTCCGGCGCCAACCGCCAGGTCAGCGGCGTGCTCAACAACGCGTGGCAGCTCTACGCGAGCCCTGACCATCTCTATCTGCTGCAAAGCAGCGGCGGCTGGTGGTGGAGCGCTGAACAAGAGGAACAGAGCGTGATTTGGCAATTTGATTGGACCTCTGGACACCCTGAATATCAGGGGGTCGGTCTAGTCGACGGGCACATCCTCAACTCCTTTAGTCTCAGCGAGCATGAGGGACATCTGCGGGTCGCGACCACGGAGCGCCAGCGAACATGGTCTTTGTCTCCCGACACCGAGAGCGTGATGCCCACGACGACTTCCCAGAATCACCTGTTCATCTTACAACTCGCGGAGGAAGCCAGCGACAACCGCACCCTCACGGTCGTGGGCAGCGTGTTGGGGTTGGCCCCAGGGGAACGTGTGCAGAGCGCCCGCTTTTTGGGCGATCGTGGCTTTGTTGTCACCTTTCGGCAAGTAGACCCCCTCTTTGCGTTTGACCTGAGTGATCCCCGCAATCCTGAACTCAAAGGAGAGTTGAAGATCTCAGGCTTCAGCTCCTACCTGCACCCCCTCGACCAGAATCACCTCTTAACCGTCGGCCCCGCTGGGGATGACCGTGGCCTAACCGGCGAGCTCCAAGTACAGATCTTTGACGTCACCGACCTGTCGAACCCGCAGCAGCGTCACGCGCTCATCCCTGCGCGCTCTGCCCAAGGTGACTACTCTCACAGCGAGACCCGCTGGGATCATCACGCGTTCACCTATCATGCGCCCTCCGGCTTGCTGTCCATCCCGCTCCAAACGTGGAATCGTGACGCGTGGCAGCAAAGTTTCAGTGGCTTCGTCGTCATCGCCGCGACCGCAGAGAGTGGGTTGCGCGAGCTAGAGAACATCGCGCATCAAGATCTCGTCTCCAACGCGGAGTGTGCCAGCGCTTCTGCTGTCCTTGAAGCCGGCTGCTCCGCTTGGCAATATTATGCTGCCAGCCAGCCTCGGCGGAGTGTGGTCATGACGACCGCTGCACAAACTTGGCTTTACACGATCTCCCGCGCTGGGATCAAAGCCGCGCGTTCTGACAATCTCTCACAAGCACAAGGCTCGCTCTCGTTTCCGTGAGCTTGAGCGCGTCTCTCCCAAAGATCATGACGTCACCAGATCTCTCGGCGGAAGCTGTGCTGTCCTCTTGGTTTGCAGAGACACCGCCATCACCGCGCGTCTCCAACGCTGCGGCGGTTGGCCAATCCATCCCAGACCGTGCTGACTTCTGCACGGCTCTGCCCCTCTCACGAGAGTCAACTGGCGACGAGTCTGCATTTTTTCAACTCCCTGGCTCCTCTCTTTAGGCTTCCTTTTTATGCGTTGCACCCCACACATCTTGCGTACGCTCTGGAGTGATGTCCGTCACCTGCTGATGGCGCTCCTGCTCTTGTTTTGTGTCCCTCACCTGCTGACGGCTCAGCCAAGAGAGCCGCCGCGCGCTGTGGCGGGCGTGTTAGACTTGCGAGGTTGGGACTTTCATCGCGATGGCGTCGTCACGCTGCGCGGAGAGTGGGAGTTCTATTGGGGAAATCTTTATGCGCCCTCGCAGTTTCCGCAGCGCCCGGAGCGGTTCCTAGAGGTGCCCCTCGCTTGGAATTATGAAGTCGAGGACGCGACGCAGACGCCCCTGCCCACAGATGGCTTTGCGACCTACCGTTTGAGAGTCTTGCTCGACGCACCGGGCCAACTGTATCACCTGTATTTCGGGCGCGTTAGCACGGCTTACACGGCGTTTGTCGACGGTCGGATTGTGCAACAAGTCGGATCGGTTGGGCCCACTGCTGCGCGTTCCCGTCCAGCCACCAGCTTCCAAGGGCGCGTGATCCAGACCAACCAGCCTGAAGTCGAGATCGTAGTCCACGTCTCGAATTTCCATCATCGCGACGCGGGCTTATGGGAGGCGCCACGCTTGGAGTTGGTCGAGCAGTTTCAGACGTGGCGAGAACAAACGATCTCGATCGCTCTGCTCCTCGCAGGGAGCGCGTACATGATGGCGCTCTATCAATTCGGGATTTACATCCACCGGCGCAGAGAGCAGTCGATCTTATACTTCACGATTTGCTGTCTGTGTGTGGGCACTTATGTGAGCATCGACGGCGGGCTCGCGTTTGGCTACCAAGCCTATCTGAGCTGGGACTTGCGCTACCGGCTGCTCTACCTCGGCATGTATTGGGGCTATTCCGCGTTCAACGCTTTCATTGCCTCCGTCTTTGCCGAACACGCTTCGCGTTGGTTTCTGCGCATCAACCAAGGAGCGGCCTCCGGCCTTGGGGTGCTGGTCTGCTTGACCTCACCGCGGGTTTTCACCGACGCCATTCCCCTCTTCTACGCGCTGATTGTCGGCAGCGCGCTGTACACCTTTTATTTGTTTCAACAAGCCCTCCAGAAGCAAACGAAGGAAGCGCTTCCTTTGGTCGTCGGCTTTGTGATCTGCACGGCTCTGATCGCAAATGACATCTTGGTGAGCCACTTCGTCATCGACACCCCAGAGTTGGCCCCCATCGGCATCTTCGTGATGGTTCTGAGCCAAGCCTTTATGCTCGCCATGCGGTTCTCCACCGCCTATGCAGACATTGAACGCCTCTCTGGGCGCTTGGAGAGCCAGAACCAAGAATTGCTGATTTCAGAGCAACGCAAAGATGAGGCGCTGCAACGACAACGGTTGGAGTTAGAAGAGGCGCAAGGACAGTTGGTGCAGCAAGAAAAAATGGTCGGACTGGGGACGCTGGTCGCTGGAGTCGCCCACGAGATCAATAACCCCGCTAACTTTGTGATTATGGGCGCCAGCGTGCTGGAGAGAGACCTCAAAGCCCATCAGAAGCTCTTGAGAGAGCTGCTCGAAGAAGAGCCTGAGATCTGCGCACAGTTCGAGAAGAAGTTTCATCGCATCTTCGCCGCCCTCGGAGACGTCAAAGAGGGGACCGATCGCATCAAGTTTATCGTCAGCGATTTGCGGCAGTTCTCTCGGTTAGATGAAGCCGACCGCAAAGTCGTCCCCCTCCTCGAAGGCTTAGAGAGCACGATTCGACTAGCGCAGCCGCAATACCGAGGGGACGTTAAGATTGAGGCTGATTTTCGCGCTGCCCCCTCCTTAGATTGTTGGCCGGCGCGTCTCAATCAGGTCTTCATGAACATGCTGGTGAACGCCTGCCAAGCCATCTTGAAGCGCGCTCAGGAGGAAGATGTCTCTTATGCGGGCAAGGTGACAGTTCGTGTGCAAACCGTGGAGAATGAGCAGGGAGCCTGGGCGCTCGTCTCCTTTCTCGACAATGGCTGTGGCATGGACGAGGCCACGCAGCGCCGTATTTTTGAGCCTTTCTACACCACCCAAGAGGTCGGCAGCGGAGTAGGGATGGGGCTCTATCTCTCCTTTGAGATTGTGCAGAAACATGGAGGCCGTATCGAAATGCAATCCGTCCCGCAGGAAGGGTCTCGTTTCACGATCTGGCTCCCGATTCGCCCGACTTCTGCAGACTCTCCCTCCCAAGATCCAGACGCCTCTCTGCGCGAACCCTCTCCTGAGCGCGGAAGCCCTCCCGCGCCTGTTTGATCACTTCGCCTCACCCCACAAAACGCTGCAATCCGCGCCAGATCTCGCGATTTGTCAGACGATTGTGCAGGCGCATCAGGGAGTGCTTCAGGCACAAAATTCCTCCCAAGGGTGCACCTCCCGAATCTTTTTGCCGCTTCAAGAAGTCCCCGCCAGCTTGGACGCTCGCCAGAGTACACGCGAGCCGACTCCTCTGCAGAATCCGGATTCCCAGACAAGATGGTTTTGGACTTCAGGCGCTTACTTTGTCTGAAGTCTGCGCTCTTGCACTTGGTGTAAGAAGGTCTCGAGCAGCTCGTCGTCCAGCTCTGTCAACAGCTCATTGAGCTTTTCTAGCTGTTCGGACTTGACGCGAGAGAAGGTAATGCTCCGGTTGGTGCGATCAAATTTGAGCTTCCACGACTTCGAGGTGGCAGGCGGTGGGTGCTGCGTCGCGCGCCGTGTTTCCTCATGGAACCGACGAATCTCTGCTTCCAGCTCTTCCCGTTTGACTTGTCCAACTTTGTCTAACAGCTCCCGTTTTTTGCGCCAGGCGCGGTCTGGGTTTGCCTTGTCGCCCAGAGCGGCGATGCGACGCAGCGCATAGATGTGCCCGGACTGCTCTAAGAGCTCGGCTCGGTTTTGCTCCTTCACCAGCTGGATAATGCGCAGGTCACTGGCGGAGGTCTTCTGTTCTTGTCCTTGCAGGCGCTCTTGGGCGAAACGCTGGAAGCCTTGCGCACCGCGATAGGTCTCCATCTCTGCGGGCTCTGTATAGAGATCCCAATGCGAGTACAGATAATACAACTCCTTGAGCAGCTCGTGCTTCTTCAGGCGGATCGCGGAGGCGAGGGATTGGATGTTGGTGACCACAGCCTCTAAGGGGCGCAGCGCGCTGACCTCCGGCGCGGCGTCTGGCACGACGGTCGGGAAGAAGTTGTGCTTCTCATCGAGCAGATTTCGCTGTTTGGTAGAGTGTTGCTTCGACGCCTTGGCGTACATTTTCTCAAGGGCGTTGTTTTTCATGCGAGTACCTTCACGAGTGACTGACATTCTGCGTACGCTTTGCTGGAAGTGGGCAACATCTGATGTCCCATGATGAGCGCTTCAATCTCAGCGCGGTCGTGCAAGACCACCGCGGAGCCTTCTGCGTTGCGAGCCAACAAGCCGCCGTATTGCTCCTCTAACATCCGCAGCGCGACCTTGGCGGTGTTGCGACGTTTGTGCTGGTTGGGCACTAAGTAAATCGTTTTGAGGTCGGGGTTGAGATAGCGCTGGGCTTGTTCGATCCGTTGCAACGTAATGCCCAACGATTCCACGGGGAGGAGCTGGGTCCCAACTGGGATGACCACGGTGTCTACCACAGAGAGCGCCCAGTTGGAGAGGTCTGAGATCTCTCCTGGGGTGTCGAGGATGAGGAACTCGGCGTGCTCCTCAATGCCACTCAGCTGATGGCGCATCAGCAAATCCTTCCCCGGCACATCGCGGAAGTCGCTCTTGGCGCGCTCATATTCGGTCGTGCATCCGAGCAAGCTGAGGTTGTCGCGCACCGGGATCAGGCACTGCTCTAACGTAGAGCGATTGTGCATGAGGGTGTAGAGATTGTGCTGATGCAGCTGACGATAAGCGGCCTCAAGCGCGGACTCCTCATGAATTTCGTTGATGGCCCACTCTGAGGTGTTGGCTTGCGGGTCGCCGTCAATCAGGATGACCGAGCGCTGGTTTGCGGAGAGCAAGCGGGCGATGAGGATCGAACAAGCGGACTTGCCGACCCCACCTTTTTGGAAGTAGAAGCAGATTTTTTTCAAACTCCCTCCATGGGACAGGGCGCCTCTTCATGAGGTGCGCGGTGACGTGATGAAAACTGTGGGCAAGCAGGCAATCGCTGGCGGGTCAGGCAAGAAACACACCTATGATTTTTTCTGAAGACAGAACCACCGCTGGCGTGCGGGCCTCAGGATGCCGCGCCTTGGCGCTCTTGCGCTTGCAAATCGCGGAGGGAAGGGCCGACACTCAACACCTCCACCTCATCCCCCACTTGAATGTGCGTCCCAGCTTCCAGAATCACATTTTGGCCGAACCACACCTGCCCTTTCCATCTGCGATATTGTTCAAGCATTCGCAGCGGCTCTGCGCCTTGGCCCACTCCGATGTAGGGATGAATGGTGGTGATGCTGCACCGGGCGCACAATTTCACACAGCGAAACACGGCCTCTCCAATGCGGAAGCGCTCCCAAGCGTCCTCTGCATAAGGGGGGAAATCTCCCGCAATCACAACATTCGGGCGAAAACTGATCGGCTGGAAGGATTCTTCCGGCAGCCGCTGGTTCAAATCGTCCAGCGACGGCTGGGCAAGCAAGTGATATGGGAAAGCGTCCGCAAACGAGACGTTGGTCTCTGCGGGCACACGCTGACTGGCGACCAGCCGCTGCGTGGAGTCGGGCATCAAGACCAACCGCGCCCTCTCTCCCAAGAATTGACTAACCCAGTCGTGAATCTCCTCACCCGCAGGCAGCGCTGGGACCTGATCTTTCCAGACCTGAACAGCTACCGGAGGCGTCGTGGGAGCCGGTTGAGGGACCTGTATGGGCGACAAGGAGGGGGTTGACAAATACAGCTCGCCGTCGCGGACTTCGGCCATCAACTGGGTGAGTTGCGGAAACTGACGCTGTGTGAGAAACTTTCCCGTCTCGCTCACCAGCATCCATCGACGATCCCACTGCGGTCCCCTAGTCTGTAACGACATTTGCTCCAAGCGCTGCCCTTGGGCAGACTTGACTGGAAACATCCACAATTCAGCGAGGTACATTCGACTCATGATTTCACTTTGGCGTAAACTGGCCGTCACGGCCTTCTGTGCAGGTTTTCTCGGTTGGTCATCGGTCTCTCTTGCCCAGCAACAAAAGGGCCCGTTGAGCCCGGTGGATCGTGAGCTGTTAGAGATGGAGCGCATTGAGGCGCCGAGCATTGTGCTGCAAGCCGCTGATTTTGAAGGGCAATTGCTGAGCGGCGGCACATTTCAACTGAGAGAGCAGCGCGGCAAAGTTGTGTTCTTGAATTTTTGGGCCACGTGGTGCGCTCCTTGTTTGAAAGAGATGCCCGACATGCAGGAGCTGCAGGCCGAGCTTGGAGACGAGATTGTGGTGCTGGCTGTGGGCATGGGAGAAGACGCAGAGCGCATCACGAAGTTCCAGCGCAAACACAACTTTCAGTTTGCGATCTTGCCCGACCCAGAGATGGAAGTCACCCAACTCTATGGAGTTCGCAACATCCCCATCACCTATCTGATTGATCCTAAAGGCGTTGTCATCGGGAGGGCGCTAGGGCCGAGAGAGTGGACAAAGCCTGCCTTAGTTGAGTTCTTTCGCGAGCAGGCTTCACAAGCGGGAGGCTAGATGCGTTTGACAAAGATCCAGAACGTGTTGGGGTCGATCACGTCGTTCTTCATGAAGATTTTCACCTTGGTGGGCGTCATTTCGTAGTCGAAGACGTACTCAAACATGGTCTGCAGCTGGCCTGTCTGCGCGCCATCTTTGAACTTGCCGTAGAAGATGTCGCTCTGGGTACAAGGAGCGACCTCAGTGAAAAAGTTCTTGCCCAATACGTCCGATGCATCTCGCCCCGTAATCGCCGTCTCTGCGGCGTTGTACTCCAAGACAGTCCCGTGCTTGTCAATCAAGATCGCCCCAAAAGCGAGGGAGTCAATGTCATCCTTCTTCATTTTGCTTAAGACGTTCTCATCGGCTAACTGATCAAACCTAATAAGCTCAGTCATTGTATCCTTTCTTTCGTGGCCAGTAGTTTGGTGCGTCAAAACTATGTTAAAAAAATGTGGCGCCAATGATGCAGTTATGTCGATGGGTAGTCAAGCGTGACTCTCGTCCTGTTCGCCCCTTTTCTTGAAATCTCGCTGTTTGTCTTCCTTCATGAGTGAACTTCGCCCCCTGCTGGATCAAAATTTTTTGGAATATGCGTCCTACGTGATCCGTGAGCGCGCCATTCCTGACGTGGAAGACGGCCTGAAGCCCGTCCAACGACGCATCCTGCACACGATGTTCAAGATGGACGACGGCAAGTTCAACAAGGTCGCCAACATCGTCGGGGAGACCATGAAGCTGCACCCTCATGGTGACGCGTCGATTAGCTCCGCCTTGGTTGTGATCGCAAACAAAGAATATTTCATCGACAAACAGGGCAACTTCGGGAACCCCTCCACCGGCGATCCCGCCTCCGCCGCTCGCTATATCGAAGCCCGCTTGACCCCCCTCGCGAAAGAAGTGCTCTTCAACCCTGACCTCACCGAGACCGTGGAGAGCTATGACGGGCGCAACCAAGAGCCCGTCCGCCTGCCCTGCAAAATCCCCGCGACGTTGCTGCTGGGCGCCGAAGGCATCGCTGTCGGGATGTCAACGCGCATTTTGCCCCACAACTTCAATGAGGTTTTAGAAGCGCAGATCGCCTACTTGGAAGAGCGCGCTTTCGAGCTGTTCCCCGACTTCCTCAGCGGAGGGCTGCTGGATGTCACCCAATACAAAGACGGGAACGGCAAAGTGCGCAGTCGCGCTAGCATCGAACAAGTTGATGAGAAAACGTTAGTTGTGCGAGAGTTACCATTTGGGGTCACCACAGAATCTCTGATCCAATCGCTGCAAGACGCCGTCAACAAGGGGAAGTTCAAACTTAGTCAAATCAACGATTTTACTACAGAGAAAGTCGAGATTGAGCTGCGACTGCCGCGCGGGGTCAACGCCGACCAAATGCTGAAGCCGCTGTATGCGTTTACGCAGTGCGAAGTCTCTTTGTCGACAAACCTGTTGGTGATTCGTGAGAACCAGCCCACGCAGATGACGACTAGCGAAGTCATTCGGCACAACACGGATCGACTCGTTGCGCTGCTGCGAAAAGAGCTGCACCAACAGCTTCACAAGCTGCGGGAGCAGTGGCACCACAAAAAAATGGAGCAGTTTTTTGTTACGGAGCAGATCTATCGCCAATTAGAAGATTGTGAGACATATCCAGAGGTTTTACAGACCGTCGAGAAGGCCATGCACCCCTTGGCAGCGAGCTTACAACGGCGCATGTCGCGGGAAGACTTTGAGAAGCTGTTGGGGCTGCAAATCAAGCGGCTATCTAAATTTGATCGCAAACAAAGCGACCGCGAATTGAGCAAGCTGGAGCGAGAGATTCATCACGTCGAGCGACAGCTCAGTGATGTCGTGAAACATACGATCCTTTACCTGAGGACGCTCCAAGCGAACTATGGAGAGCGCTATCCACGCCGGACAAAAATCCAGAGTTTTGATGAGATCCAACTGCGCGAAGTCGCGGAGAGTCGCCCGATCTTCTGGGACAAAAAAGGGGGCTATCTCGGCAGCCAAGTGGAAGGCAAAGAGGTCGCCGTCTGCACACAATATGACAAGTTAGTGCTCTTCACTAAGTCGCATCGCTATCAAGTGATCCGTATGCCTGAGAAGATGTTTGTGGGCAAGCACCTCTCCCAAGTCTTCAAAGAGCACCCCGAGACCATCTACAATATCGTCTACACTCCCGAAGATGACGGGGTTTGTTTTGTGAAACGCTTCCAAATTTCTAAGTTTATTTTAGACAAAGAATACGAATTATTCCCAGAGTTCCCTAAAGCGAAAATCTTATACTTCAGCACAGGGCAAGGAATCTTTTTAGAGTATCACTTTGTTCCGCATGAACGACAGCGCAAGAGCAGAGAGTTTTTGCAGTTAGATGAACTCTTGATTAAGAATCCGCAGGCCCGAGGGAATCGTCTCTCTCCCAAGCCGATTCAGAGCATTCGTGAGATCAAAAAGCTCCCTGACGACCCGCAAATTGCGCTGTTAAATGAGAAGAGTGAGGCCCCTGACATCGTCAATTCTTCTGACTGAAGCTACATCGCTGCGTCTTTCTTTACACATTGAACCTATTGAGGCCGGTATGAATCGTATTGGTATTGACTTAGGCGGGACCAAAATTGAAGGCATTTTAAGCACCGACAACCCCACAGAGGTGCTGCAGCGCAAACGGATTCCGACCCATCAGGAGAGAGGCTATGAACACATTTTGGCGAGCATCGTCGCGTTGATTGAGGAGCTGCGCGAGGCGAGCGACACTCCGGTGAAAATTGGGATGGGCATTCCGGGAGTGATGAATCAAAAAACGCGGTTAGTGCAACAAGCGAACACTCAATGCCTCATTGGCAAACCCTTGCAGCAAGATTTGTCAGCGCGCCTCCACCAAGCGGTCGCCATCGAGAATGACGCCAATTGCCTGGTGCTCAGCGAAGCCCTCTATGGGGCCGGCCAAGGATATGACTGTGTTGCCGGAGTCATCATGGGTACGGGAATGGGCGGCGGCGTTGTCGTCCACGGCAAGATTTGGACAGGCAAAACCGGCCTCGCCGGCGAGTGGGGACACGCTTCGATTGAAGAACCAGACGGTGAGTTGTGCTGGTGCGGGAGACGAGGCTGCGCAGAGACCTACCTGTCAGGGACAGGCATTCAGCGGATTTATCGCGAACACACAGGCACCGAGAAGAGCGTCCCTGAAATCTATGCGGGCTATCAGAAAAACGACGCGGGATGCCTAGAGGTGATGGACAAGGTGCTCAACTACTTCGCGCGCTCTATGACGAACATTTTGGTGACCTTGGAGCCAGATGTGATTGTTCTGGCGGGGGGAGTCTCGAACCTGCCGCTGCTCTACACAGAGGGAGCACGCAGAACGCAAGAGCTGGTGTTTGGCACCCCAGAGACTCCGATTGTTCCCAACAAACTGGGAGACTCTACCGGAGTGCATGGGGCCGCGTTAGTCGCAGTGTAAATTTCCCTTGCAAAGCGACGCTCTTTCTCGTACTGTCTCCGGCTTCCTTCCTATCTTGCTGAAGTGGTGGAATTGGTAGACACGCTGTCTTGAGGGGGCAGTGGGCGTATGCCCGTGGGGGTTCGAGTCCCCCCTTCAGCACCACATCGCTGAAATTCAACAACAATTTCAGTATCTTCCGAAAGTCCGTTCAGGACCATCTCGCTGATATTCCCGATATTCCAGAGCTTGAAGACTTTTTGGTCACTGTTTGACCGATGGTGATGAGAGGGGGTCTGCGATCGCGGAGAATTTTCGTACAATTTTGAAAACTCAGACATTCCCTTCATACAAATCAATCAATGGAAATCACCGCATCTCAAGTTCAGCAAAGTTGGGGAAACCTCGCCTCTATGGTTTTCGTGCCCCATCGTGAAGAAGATTATCAGCGGTTGGTTGAAGTACTGGACAGATTGATTGACTTGGTTGGTGAGGACGAGTCTCACCCTTTGGCTTCCATGGTGGAAGTGGTTGGCGTTTTGGTTGCCAAGTACGAGGAGGAAGATGTCCCTGAGTTGGAAGAGGACGCTGTAGCTTAAAAGAGCAGACCACCTCGTGACTGAATTACTGGAGAAGACAAGCTCCAACTCTTCAGGAGGTCAAGCGCTTCCAGACTAGGAAATATTTAGTCTACAGCGATTTTTCTGATCATTTTTTCACATCAAACCCGTCTTCCCATCGCAAGCCCCACAGCATCTTCCTTCTCTACTCCCACACGCCTTGCACTGGCAGGCCTGCTGCCTTCCATTCTGGGAAGCCCTCTTCAAAGCGTCGCACACGGAAGCCGAGCTTGCGCAGGCGCTCGGCCGCTTGATGAGACAGCACGCAATAGGGGCCTCGGCAGTAAGCGCAGAGCTCCCGATCCTCCGGCAGCTGATCTAGCAGGGATTCCAACTCATCCAAGGGGATGTTGATGGCATCGGGCAGATGCCCCGCTTGAAACTCTTCGGGCGTTCGAACATCCAGCAACGTGACAGAACCTGCTCGCAACCCCTCCAGAAGCTCTTCCCGAGAGAGCACCTCTAAGCTCCCGCTCGGATCATCCGAGCTGAAGAGCAAGCTCACCAGACGCTCCATTTCCGCGAGGTTTGTTTCCGCCACCTGCCTCAGCAGGTTCAT
>CBFIJD010000046.1:0-3095 GCA_965662845.1 uncultured bacterium
GCGACTCCGTGCGGCACTTCCACCACGGCGACCACGCCCTTGACCGATTTCGCGGAGGCCTCGTTGAAGGCTCGCACGGTGCCGCCAAAGACCGGCGATTGCTTCACGGTGGCATACAGCAGGTTGGGGAGCTGGACGTCGATGCCAAACTGTGCGGCTCCGGTGACTTTTGCCAAGCCATCTTTGCGCGGCAGCGGCTGGCCCACGAGCCGATATTCCGCAGCAGGCTTGCGCGCCGGCTCTGCTGGAATCTCCAAACGAGCGGCGTCTTCCGTAAGCTCTCCAAAGCTCAGGCGGCGACCAGACGCCGCGTGGAGAACAAAGCCGCTCTCTGTGCTGAGTTCGGAGGTGTTCACCTGCCAGCGATTCGCGGCAGCTTGCGTCAGCATTTCTCGCGCAGCGGCTCCGGTTTTGCTGAGGGCGTCCCACCACTTGTTGACGGAGGTGCTGCCGCCAGTGCCTTGGGTGAAGCCGCCATCGGGGCCACGATACACCTCGTTTACGGGGGCCATCACGGTGTCGATTTGGTCTAAGGAGACGTTCAGCTCTTCAGCCACAATCGTCGGTAGCGCAGTGGAGACGCCTTGCCCCATTTCGACTGCGGGCACGACAAAAGTGATGCGGTTGTCTGTGCCAATGCGCAGCCACATGCCGAGGTCTTGCTGCGTGACCTGCGGTTTGCTGAGAATCTTGGATGAGGTCGTGGTGCAGCCGAGCAGCAGCCCGCCGCTAGCGACGAGAGATGAGACCAGAAAGGTGCGTCGGGTGATCGCCATGGTTTGCCTTACGCTTGAAGTTGTGCGGCGCGACGGATCGCTTTGCGAATCCGAGGGTAAGTGCCACAGCGACAGATGTTGCTGATCGCGGAGTCAATGTCTGCGTCGCTGGGATTTGGGTTTTGGCGCAACAGAGCTGCCGCCGCCATGAGCTGTCCGGACTGGCAGTAGCCGCACTGCGGGACTTGCTCCTCTAACCACGCCTGCTGGACGGGGTGCAGCTCTGTGCTCGCGAGGCCTTCGATGGTGGTGATGTCTGCGTCTTCAGCGACAGCCTGCAGCGGTAAGCTACAGGAGCGTACGGGGTTCCCATCGAGGTGAACCGTGCACGCGCCACACTGCGCGATGCCACAGCCGAACTTGGTGCCAGTGAGCCCGGCTTCGTCACGGATCACCCACAAGAGGGGGGTGTCCGCGTCGGCCTCTACCGTGATGGGGGTTTGGTTGATGCGGAGGGTCTTCTTCATGTGGGGTCCTTTTCATGAGAGAGCGGCGGTGTGATCGCCCGCCACAACATTGGGAATGTGGAAGTGACCAGGTCCTCTACGGCGCTGGAGGTGAGCTGATGCTGCAAGAGGTGCTGTTGCAGGGTCTCGATGTAGCTGACGATGAACTGTTGCAGGAACGAGAGGTCTTGCGGTGCCAAGATCCCAGCTTGTTGGCCTTTTTGCACGTGTTGCAGCAGGGGGCGCCAGTCTTCCTCTATGGCGTCGCGGACTCGTTGGCTGATGAGGTTGCTCTGTCGGAGCTGGTGCAGCAGACGCAGCTTCGCCGGGTGCAGGCAGCCCCACTGCATGATGCGTGAGCAGGTCATCTCCAGCACCTCGCGAACGCTCCCAGACTCCAAGCTGCTGACGTTGATGGCCGCAAGAAGCTCACTCTTGATCGAGAGATACACCTCATCCATCAGGTCGTTTTTGCTGGGGAAGTACGTGAACAGCGTCCCCGTCCCTACCCCTGCGTGCTTGGCGATGTTCGCGGTGGTGGTGTTCCAGAAGCCGTCTTGCGCGAAGAGCTCAATCGCGGCATCGAGCAGCACCTGCTTTTTCTGCGGCAGCGTCATGAGAGCGTGCTCATGTCGATCACAAAGCGGTATTTGACATCGTTCTTCACGAGGCGCTCGTACGCTTCGTTGATCTGGTCCATACGGATGATCTCTACATCAGAGACGATGTGGTGCTTGCCGCAGAAGTCGAGCATCTCTTGCGTCTCCTTCAGGCCGCCGATGACCGAAGCCGAGAGGGTCTTGCTGCCAAACACCATCTTCGCCGCGTTGATCTCAGGGAGCGGCTCTAAGGCTCCGACGAGGCTCAGGACGCCGTCAAAGCGGAGCAGGTCGAGGTATGGGTTGAGGTCGTGGCTCACGGGGATGGTGTTGAGGATCAGGTCAAAGCTCCCAGCGGCGGCTCGCATCGCGGCGGCGTCTGTGGAGAGCAAGACCTCGTGAGCGCCCAGTCGCTGCGCGTCGGCGGCTTTGTGTGGCGACGTGGTGATCATGACGGTGTGCGCGCCCATCGCGCTGGCGATCTTCACGCCCAAGTGACCGAGTCCTCCGAGCCCGACCACTCCCACCCGCGTGCCCGCGCCAGCGTTCCAGTGGTTCAGCGGTGAGTAGGTGGTGATGCCTGCGCACAGCAAGGGCGCTGCGGCAGCAGAGGGCAGGTTGTCGGGCACGGTGAAGGTGAAGCGCTCGGTCGTGACTATGCTGCGCGAGTAGCCACCAAAGGTGAAGCCGCCCGGATCCTGCGTCGGGGTGTTGTAGGTAGAGGTCTTGGCGACGAGGCAGTGCTGCTCGCGGTCTCGTGCGCAGGCGAGGCAGCTCCCGCAAGAGCCCACCCGCACGCCCACAGCGGCGCGGTCGCCGACTTGGAACTTGGTGACGTCAGCACCAACCGCGGTGACCTTGCCGATGATCTCGTGCCCGGGCACCACGGGGTAGTTGCTGATGCCCCAGTCATTGTTCACAAAGTGTAGGTCGGTGTGACACACGCCGCAGTATTCGATCGCGAGCTGCACATCTAAGGGACCCACCTCGCGGCGTTCGATTTGAAACGGCTCTAGCTTCGCTTTGGCGTGTTGCGCGGCATACGCGGCGATGAGTTTTGCCATTGGGCCTCCTCTCTTGAATTGTCGGGGCTGACTTTAGTCAAAAAACAGCATTTTGAAGGCGCTCAGTAGGGGGACAGCGACGAGCAGCGGCTTCAAAAAGGAAGGGTCACGCCGAATCACCAGGTTGGCACCAATCCGCGAGCCCACCATTTGACCGGCTCCCATGCAAAGCCCCAGCAGCCACCAAACGTCCCCGGCCACCACAAACAC
>CBFIJD010000046.1:3192-4208 GCA_965662845.1 uncultured bacterium
ACGAGCAGCGCCACAGAGTTGATGACCAGCAACACCGGTTTGCTGTTGGTGAGCGCGCTCCGGGTGTCATATCCCTGCAAGGTCGCGTAGGCGAGCACGATGAACGGCCCGACACCGGGACCAAAGAATCCTCCGTAGATGCCGAACCCAATCCCAACGAGCGGGTTAAACCAACGGCGTGAGAGGCGCTGTCTCCGCAGTTGATCGCCTCGTTGCTCGGGCGAAAGCGCCATGTAGAGCGCCGTCCCGATCAACAGAAAAGGGATGATGTGTTCTAAAAAACGGGCAGAGGCGCTCCACTGTAAGAGCCCGACCCCGGCACAAGAGCCCAGCACCGCATACAAGAGGATGGGGCTGTTCTGACGGAAGTCAACGTAGCCGCTCCGCAAATACTTGTAGGTGGAGGTCGATGTGCCAAATACGTTCTGAAACTTGTTGATCGCCAGCGCATTGATCGGCGGAACCCCTACCGCCAGCAGCGAAGGCACGACGATCATGCCCGCGCCTCCCGCCATCGCGTTGATCCCTCCAGCGAAGACCGCCACGAGGCTCATCCCCATGATTACGCTGAGAGATGCTTCCAATCGTCATTCCTTCCCAATGGCTTGGCGTGGTGACACCGGAGGCAACGCTCCGGTGAGGTGGCTGGGGTTACAGCGTGCTCATATCGATCACAAAGCGATACTTCACGTCACTCTTCACCAAACGCTCAAAGGCTTGATTGACTTGATCCATGCGGATCATTTCGACATCAGAGACGATGTTTTTCTCACCGCAGAAGTCGAGCATCTCCTGTGTCTCTTTGATGCCGCCAATTAAGGAGCCCGCCAAGCTGCGGCGACCAAACACCAGCTGCGCGGCGTTGACTTTGTCGAGCGGCTCGACAGCGCCGACCACGCACATCGTGCCGTTGTATTTCAGCAGCGCGATGTAGGGGTCTACATCATGGTTCACGGGGATGGTGTTGAGGATGAAGTCGAACTGTCCGGCGGCGTTGGCCATCGCGGCGGCGTCTT
>CBFIJD010000046.1:4221-11158 GCA_965662845.1 uncultured bacterium
CTCGTGCGCGCCGAGCTGCTTGGCGTCATCTCCTTTGCTGGGCGTCGTGGTGATCATCACGGTGTGCGCGCCCATCGCGCTGGCGAACTTCACGCCCATGTGGCCCAGCCCTCCGAGCCCAACCACCCCGACCTTCATCCCTTCGCCAACCTTCCAGTAGCTCAGCGGTGAGTAAGTCGTGATGCCTGCACACAGCAGCGGCGCCGTCCCCGCCATGTCGAGGTTGTCTGGAATCCGCAGCACAAACTCTTGACGCGAGACGATGCTCTTGGAGTAGCCGCCAAAGGTCAGACCGCCCGGATCAGAGGTCTGTGAGTTATACGTCGCGGTCATGCCGTTGAAGCAATACTGCTCCAAGTGGTCTGTGCAGGCAGGGCACGTTTGACAGGAGTCCACCATGCAGCCAATCGCGGCGCGGTCGCCGACCTGAAAGCGCGTCACCTCTGCGCCAACCGCAGTGACGCGGCCGACAATCTCGTGCCCAGGGACGACGGGATAATTGCTGATGCCCCAGTCGTTGTTGGCAAAGTGCAGATCTGTGTGACAAATCCCGCAGTACTCAATGGCGATCTCGACGTCATTGGGGCCGACGTCACGGCGCTCGATTTGAAACGGACCGAGCGGAGCTTTGGCGGCTTGGGCAGCGTAAGCGGCGGTAGGGGTTGGCATCTTCTTCTCCATGTTGATTGAGATGAGCTCTGGAGCGACGTTCGCTCCAACTCAAAATAGTCTGTCGCTTTGTTGAAAAATCGCAACAAAACTTGCGACCAGTATGGCAGAACTGACTGGTCAGTCAATCTTTTTTGGGGAGCGCGTGGCCTCGGTGGGGAGGGGACGCAGGACGCGGCAGGGGTTGCCTACAGCCACCACGTTCGGCGGAATGTTTTGGGTGACGACGCTGCCAGCGCCAATGACGGAGTTCTCGCCAATGGTCACGCCGGGGCAGACGATCACTCCGCCGCCGAGCCACACGTTGTCTTGCAGGGTGATCGGCGCTGCGCTCTCCCAGCCCAGGCGACGCGGCTCGGCGGCCAGAGGGTGTGTGGCGGTTAGCAGCTGGACGCGCGTAGCGATTTGGACGTGGTCGCCGATGCGGATCTCAGCACAGTCAAGGAAGACGCAGTCAAAGTTGATGAAGACGCCGCGTCCGATCTGTGTGTGCTTCCCATAGTCGCAGCAGAGCGGCGGTCGGAGCACGCTGTCTTCGCCAAAGGAGCCCAACAGGCGCTTGAGCAATTCCGCGTGATGGGGCGCTTCGTCAGGCGCGTTGGCGTTGATTTCAGCGCAGAGCGCCCTCGCGGCGAGGGAGAGGCCACGCAGCTCGTCATCGACTTGATATTGTTCGCCAGCGAGCATTCGCGCTCGCATGGACCTTGGAGGAGTAGACATGGACGGTTTCAGGGGGAGGGCGTTTGCTTCGCCAAGGTGTTTTTCAAGGCAGCTGCCACTGGGAGTCAAAAAGTCCGGCCTCTATGACGCCCCCCCAGCCATATTGAGAGACGGTTTCATCAAAAATCACGTAGTCGGGAGTGGACGAGCCGGAATACAGCGGCTGGAAGGTTAACGCCTGCGCGCCCAACTCCACCGAAGTCCCTGCAAAAATGCCGACGAGTCGTTGGGGGGCAGCGGGGTTCGGATAGACCAGCGCGAGGCCCAATTCGCCCCGCAGACGGCGCTCACCGAACAGGACGCTCTCCGAGGTTGGGTCTGGGGTGATGGTGATGGGGAAGTTCTGCATCACGCGGCGGGTGACGCGGTTTCTCGCAGGAGAGCCCAGCAAGATCAGGTTGTGCGACTGCTCCAGCGCGTGGGGGAGGTCTGTGTCTGCGTAAATCTGTGGAGAGGCGTTCGCCCGGCGCCAATACACGTGGGCTAAGGCCCTCGCGCTGCGCATCAGCCGAGCGGTCTCTTCGGGCGTGCCTTGGGTGCCGTACACCAGCACAAAAGGAGCCAAGAACGCGCCTTTCAGCGGTCCGTATCGGGTGGGAGTTTTAGACACGCCTTGGGGGGCTTCTCCCAAGGTGACGACCCTGCTTTTCTCCAGAGTGACCGGATGAGAGACGCCGTTCCAGGTCACGGTGGCGGAGGAGGATGGAATCAACGCCGGGGGGAGTCGCAGCTGGATCTGTCGCACGTTTTGCGTCTCTAAGGTGACCCGATTTGCTGCGACGGTCGCGGTGCCAGTGGTGAGTTCCCAAGGGCGCTCCTGCTGCAAGACCGTGAGCCAATAAAATTCATGGTTCAGCGAAAGATCCACCAAGCGGAACTGGACCTCTTTGGGGAGCGGCTCCCGTTGCTGTTTCTTCAGAAAGTTGATGATTTCAGGGTTGTCAACGGCGTCAGCGCCGACTCCGTTGACTCTGGGTTCGTTCCACCAGTGCTCTTTGTCAGGGAGTTCACGGTAGAGCACCTTGTGGTTGCGCTGCGCGAGCAGGCTCCGATAAATGCGGGCGTGAAACGGGGGGACTGTCCGGTCTAACCCTCCTTGGGTGATGACCGTCGGGAGGTGTTGCGCGTTGGGCACAAAAAACGGGTTGTCTGTGCTCGCGCGGAGCTGGGTCTGGAGCCCGCGAAATCGGGGTGGGGTGAACGCCTCACTCTCCCAAAAGACGGCTGGGGTGTAGGTGCGAAAGTTCGTCCAGCCCGCTTGCGGGGCGAGCGCCGCGAACAGAGAAGGGTGGTGTAGCCCGATGTGCCACGTGCCTTGTCCGCCCATCGAAGCCCCAGCGAGGTAGATTCGATTGGGGTCAATTTGAAATCGGCGGCGCACCTCCGCGATCACTTCCAGCGCGTCTTCTCTGCCCCAATCCTGCCAGTCAAAGCCAAAGCGCCGGCGGTTGGTCGGCGTGACCACAAAGGCCCAATCTTTGGGGCTGTAATCGGCCGCGAGGTGGAGGGCTTCTACCCCTGCGCCGTGCAGAGAGACGATGAGGCCATAGGGCTGCTCTTCTTGATAGGCGGCAGGGAACCGCAGGCCATAATATTGGACAGAGTGATCCATCGCGGAGCGAAAGGTCTGTTGTTGCGCCTCTCTGCGAGAGAGTACGCGGAGAGTGAGCTGGTGTTCTGCGAGGCGCTCTCCTTGGTGATTGAGCACCCAAACCGGTTGGGAGATGCTCTGGAGGGAGGCCGCGGGCTTTCGGAGCGTGCGTCGGAGCTGGACGGGAGACTTGTGCACGCCGAAGGGGGGCAGATCAGGGAGGCGGACGGTTTGCTCCTCAAACCATTCGGTTGCGGGAAAGTGCAGCGTGGCCCCACGCAGCCACGTCTCTTGGGGGTTGAGGACGGTGGTGGCGAGCAGCTCTTCTGCGTTGGGCTGGTCACGGTTGAGGTCTGGGAGTGTATCGTCTCCCACAAACAGAGCGGGGGCTTGGGTCGGCGTCACTGCAAACTTGGTCTGCACCCCGATCTTTCCTCCAACCCGCAACAAAACCCGGTTGAGACCTCTCTCTAGCACCACAGGGACGGGGAAATTCGCGTAGTAAGGCTCGCCCAAATACTTGGTCTCATTGATCCAAAATGTGCTCAAGCGCTGAGAATGGACGAGGGCGACGGTGCGTTCTGGGGCCGTCAACTCACCATACAAGTAGGTCAACCCGCGCACGCTACGAAACCCAGGGTTTGAGGCAAAGCGCTGCCAGTCAATCTGCTCATAGCGAAAGCGGATGTTGGGCCCGTCTGCGTCAACGTCAAACCAGCGCACCTCGCCTTGGTCAGGGAAAACGGAGTGAAACACGTGTGTCTTGTCTGGGCGCACCGGCTGGGAGAGGCCGTAGCGTTCCAGCGGGTCTCCGTTCACTTCTCGCGGAGAGATCGGGAACGGCCCTAGGGCTTGCCAGCTCGGGACCGCCAAGGTGGCCGCTGGGGGCGCCGCCCAGCCGTGGCCAGCGAAGAAACTCATCAACCAGAGCACGAGCACGAGACGAAACAGCATAAGCGCAGAGGAGGGTGTGGAAGAATTCAAATGCGCGCGCGGGCGTTGGGGGCGTGCAGCTGGGTGGAGTGAAACTGATGCACACGCGTGTGCCCCACCTCAATCAGCTGCTCAATGGCCTGCTCATCGCAGCCTGTAGCCGCGGCGATCTCTCGTAACAGCGTCTCTTCGGCTTCATCAAAATGTCGGTCAATGGTGGCGACGTTCAATAAGCTGTCCAAGACTTGGTGGCGTAAGCCCTCAGGCAGTTGGATCTCTTCGACTGGGGGACACGTCCCTAGCAGGATGAACTCCTCTAGCTCGGGGACTTCTTCGGTGTCGGCGATGAGTTGAATGGCCGAGTGCAAGAAAGCGCGCTCGTGTAGATCGATCCGTTGGTCAACTTGCACGGTGGCCACGACCATGCGGGCAAACCAGCGCCGTTGAGGGGCGTCCAGCTGCGCGAGCATCTCGGTGCTGAACTCAGGGATGTCGTCGTCAATCTCTTCAAAGCGCTTCTCGGTCTCTCGTAAGATGCGGATGGTCGAGAGCACGCTCTGCGCCTGTTCGTGGCCATTGCGCGCGGCTTCACGAAACCAATAGTGAGCCTCGTCTAAGTTCTTGGGCAGGCCCCATCCACGGAAGTTCATGATGCCGAGCTGATACTTCGCTTCCGGGTGTCCATACGTGGCGGCGCGTTGGAGCAACCGCACGGCCAACTTGGCGTAGTCCCCGCGCCGTAACGTTGCCAAGGCTTCTTCAATCAGGAGCTCAGGCTCTAGGGTGTCTTCTGGAGAGGGCGGCTTGGGAGGGGTGAAGTGACTGGTCTGATCGACGTGGTTCAACTCAAAAATGGGGGTGCTGGGGATCTCTGCTTCTTGCGCCATGAAGATGAGCCTGTCGCCAGGGCGCACCCACAGGTCGGTGTGTGGATTGATCAGCAGCTTGTTGGTCCCGCGTCGAATCAAGCCGACCGGTAGTCTCCCCGTGAGGCGCTTGATCGTGGCGATGGTGTCTAGCCAAGATTCTTCATTCCACTCATAACTCAGCTGTCGCACCATGCAGCTTTGCGTGACGATGTTTTGCGAGAGCGTCTGGGTGATCAGGTTGGCCAGCCCCACTTGCGAAGCGGACTGGGTGAGCAGGGGAGCGACCAAATCGTCGAACTTCATACAGAAATCACACCCCACCCGCAGCAAGTGTGTGTCAAAGCCTTCATCGCGAAAGGCGGCGATGGTGAAAATTTCGCCGTCTGTGACCTGCTCTAGCTGCATCACCGTCATCAGCGTCTGACCGTCGGAGTGGTGCTCAATGAAGGCGACCTTGGCCAAGGCTGCGCGGCTCTTGCGGAAGCTCTCTTCTGAGCCATCGTGATCGGTAATCCATTCTACAGGGAGGTCTTCTGGAATTTTCTTGATCGGGGCTAGGGGAGAGACTACCACCACATGGTCGTGCATCTTGCTCAAGGCGATCTCTTCCAGCATCCGTTCAAGGAACAACGCATTGTCTGAGATCAACAACACGTGTCCGTCTAGGCGGATGTCGTCCATGCCAATCACATCAATGCTGTCCTCCTCGCGCTCTCCTTTTGCGCGTGTGGCCGGCGACTCTAAGCGGATGATTTGGCAGTCACGGCGTAGGTTGTGTTCAGGAGATGGGTTGATCAGGACGGTGCCCTCCAGCACGATGCCGAGGAGCATGTGCCCGTGGACACGCTTGGACTCCAACAAATAATCCATCCACGGTTTGCCCGCATACTCCGCTGGCAGAGGGTGAGAGACGAGCCGGTGCCCTTCCGTGTGATGCACAATCGCTCGAATCCACGAAGCCGCGCCCTGAGAGCGATAGGCTTGCAGCATCATCGGGACATATAAATCGTACGGATCTACCGCGTGGTCACAGCCGACATCCGCGAAGTATTTGCGGAAGTCCTGCCCGACGTATTGCGCGAGGGTCACAATTCGTCCCTTGCTCAAGGTCTCTAGTTGCAACACCGTAATCAGCGTGAGGTTGGTGTCTTCAAAGTAAGCGTAGGCCAGATGGGCAGAGGCGACCGACGCTTTGAGGAGCGTCTCGACTTGTTGTGGATTTCCTGAGACCCACCGCACGGTGTTGTAGTCCGTCGTGAGCAAGGGATGCGAGGTGAGAGGCGAGATGATCACAATGCGGTTTTGCGCTACCAAATCGCGATGTTGTTCAAGAATTTTGGTGATCCAAGCGGGGTTGTCCGAGCAGACGAGCACGTGCCCGGAGAGCCGAATTTTTTCCAACCCGCGCTCTCGAGCAGAGCGAAATTCGCTCAACTTGGAGGTCGCCAGAGACACCAACAGCGAGTACTGGACCACCCCTCCAGCGATGAGGAACAGCGTGAAAAAACGACCTCCGAAGGTTTGGGGAGACATGTCACCAAAGCCTACCGTCGCGACTGTGACAACCGTCCAGTAAAGACTGTTGAAGAGGCTGCGATATTGGGTCTCTTCGTCGCCGGTGAGTTGGTATTCGAGGATGTGGATCGCGATGGTGGAAGACAGCAAAACCGTTGGCAAGAACACCAGCAACAGACGTCGAATTCTCATGAAAGTTGTGGGCAGAAGGAAAAAAATGGGCCGTTAGAGGGGCGCGGTCGTTTGTTTGAAGCGGAAATGGATACGCTTAGTGGCCGCAGCAATCAAGCTGGAGGATGAGCGGCTGTGGCTGCTCATCGACGCTGTGAGCTTCGATCCACGCCGTGAAAAGGCACGACTAGACGGCACCAGCGCGGTTGAGTCGTGAGATCTAGTCGAAAGAAACAGGTCTTTCTAAAACTGATTGATGTGATAATCTGACAAGTTTTTTGCGCAGCCACCGCCCTGCGGCAGAAACAAAACCGGTGCCCCGCGCCAGCAATTCGCCCTTATTTTTTCTGCTTGTCTGCTGTTATGACGAATCTGAACCTCCCCAGTCTTCCCAACGAACCTCAACGCCTGCGGACTCTCCGAGAATATGCCGTCTTAGACACTCCGAGGGAGAGTGAGTTTGACGAGA
>CBFIJD010000046.1:11183-21196 GCA_965662845.1 uncultured bacterium
CGACTGCCCCAATGCGTACATCAACCTGATTGACCATCGGCGGCAGTGGACGAAGTCGCACTTTGGAGCGAGGCTCCCTGAGCTGCCGCGAGAGCAGTCGCTCTGCGCGCACACGATCCTGCAACCAGACCAAGTCATGGTTGTGCCGGATGTTGCGCGAGACGAGCGTTTCCGCGGCCACTCGCCCCTACTGGATGGAGAACAGGCTCGGTTTTATGCGGGCGCCCCGCTGGTGGCTCCCGACGGGTCAGTCCTGGGCGCGCTGTGCGTCCTAGACACCGAGCCTCACGCCTCGGACGAGGACGCGGTCCGAGATGAGGATGTGCGCTCTCCTCTGAGCGCTCCCCAGAAGCGGCTGCTCCAGCTGCAGGCGACGCAGATCGTCAACATGTTGGAGCTGCGCAAGAGCCTAACCTTCACGCAAATTCAGCTGGAAGAGCAAAAATTGGTGCTAGAGCAGCTGGAGTTGACGCTGCACAGCGCCCAGATGGCGCGGTTGCGCATTGACCCAGAAGCCCAGCTGCTCTACCCCGACCAAAGCTTGAAAGAAGTCTTTGGGCTGAGCGCCGAAGTCCCCTTGGCCCTCCCCTTGTTGATTCAAGAGCGGGTCGAAGCGGCTCACCAAAGCGAGGTCCAAGCGCAGATCGCGCAGGCCACACTGGGCGTGGAGACGAGCTTTCATTTCCGTTTTCTGCACAACGAGCTGGGCTGGCGTTGGGTGCAAGTGATGTTGAACCGCTATCGGCAACAAAAGCGGAGCATTTTGCTGGGCATCGCCCGAGACGTCACAGAGCAGTATGAGCAACAGCGAGAGCGTGCACAGCTGCTGGATCGTGTGGAGATGGCGCTGGAAGCTGCCGAGTTTGGCCTAGTCAGAGTGGACTTGGGCTCTGGAAAGTATCTGAGTTTTGACGAGATGTTTGCGGCGCAACATCGCATTGAACCTGCGCTGCCAGAGCTGTGGACGGTGCAAGAAGTGGTGCGAGACAACATCCACGCGGCAGACAGCGCGGAGATTGCCCAACAACTGGAAGAGGCGCGTGAGAGCGGTCACCCGCTGCGGTTGGAATATCGAATATTGCCCAAAGAGGAGGAGACGGAGCTGCGCTGGATCGAAGCTGTGGGGCGGGTCGTCGAAGAGTCGGATGGGCAGGTGTTGGTCGCGCTCACGCGTGACATCACCAAAGAGAAAGGCGCCGCCGACCTGCGCGAGCAGCTGCTGCGCGAACAAGAACAGCAGAAAAAAATCCGCTCTTTGGGGCTATTGACGGCACAGCTGGGACACGAGCTGCGCACTCCCGCGCAAGGCTTGGGGGCGCAAGCAGAGCTGATGGCGCTCTTTTTGGAGCGCGGAAAGTATGAGAAGCTCCCGCCATTGCTAGAGCGCGTGAACCATCACGTGGCGATGATTCATCAACTGCTGGACAGCATGCGACGCCTGACACGCAAGAGCTTTTTGGGGAGCGACAAAAATCAACGCAGCCCCGTGACGTTCCAAGAGTTGGTAGAACAGGCGATTGCTCTTGAGCAAGAAGACGCCCCCCGCGAGGTGTGTTGGGTGGTGGATTTGAACGCGCCGGAAGCCGAGGTCTGCGGCATCCAGTCCGATCTTCTCCGAGCGATACGAAACTTGTTGCAGAACGCGGTGCAAGCCGTAGAGGAACATCACGACCCACAGGTGTGGGTGCTGTTGCGCGAGGAGGAAGAAGAACAGCTCTTGTTCACAGTTCGGGACAACGGCGTTGGGATGGATCAAGAGACTCAAGAGAGGGTTTTTGAGCCCTTTTTCACGACGCGCGAGACGGGGCAAGCCAGCGGCTTAGGGATGTCCTTCTGCCACAGCACCTTTGAGAGCCATCAGGGAGTGATCGAGCTGGAGAGCAAGCCGGAAGTGGGCACCACGGTCTCCGTAAGGGTGCCGGTTTGGCGAGAGGAGCAATCCTCGGAAGGCTACCTCCAGTCTGCTGGGTGAACCTCCTCGTCTTGAATGCTCTGAGCCGCGCCTCGTCTACGCCCCGCCCACCCACGATTGCTCTCCTCTCCTCACTAACAAATGCTCACCAAACGTCCACTCTGGGTCTGGCCCACCTTAGTCCTCGCCCTGCTCGCCGTCTCTAGCGCGGGGATGGTGCTGCAGGAGATGCGGGCGGTTCCCCCTTGGCTGCGGGCATCATGGCGCATGCAGGCGACGGCGGTGGTCTTGCTGCTGCCGTTTCTGTGGCAGCTGTACGCGATGCGCCCCACGGTCCAGCTGCGTGATCTCGGCTGGTTAGCGGCTTCGAGCTTGTGTTTGGCCCTGCACTTTGGGGCGTGGGTCTGGTCGCTGGATCACACCAGCTTGGTGCACAGCCTGCTGTTTGTGACGGCGCACCCCCTCGTCATGGTGGCTTTGCTGCCCCTGTGGAAGCAAGCAGTGACGCCGGCGCATCTGGGGGGCGTGGGGTTCGGAATGGCAGGGGCGCTGCTGCTGGTGAGCCAGCTTGAGGACGATGGAGCGGTCACGATCGCGGGAGATCTCGCTGCGTTTGGGGGAGCGGTCGCCGTAGTGGGCTATCTCTTGATTGGTCGGCACTTGCGCTCTGATCGCGAGATGCCCCTGTTTGTGTATGCCTTCCCTGTGACCTTGGGGGCAGGAGGGTGGCTGGCGCTGGCCGCGTGGCGTTTGGAAGAGGTCGGCTTTCACCGCGCAACGCCCGCGATGGAGCTGGGAGGATGGCTGGACGCGTCGTGGGTTGGGGTGGCGGCATACCTCGCTCTTGGGCCGGGATTGTGCGGTCACACCGGACTGAACGCGGTGGTGCGGTGGCTCTCGCCGCTGGTGGTCTCCGTGGCCTTGTTGACAGAACCCATTCTGGGGTCGCTGCTCGGCTGGCTGTGGATCGGCACCCCCTTACCTGGGTTGTGGACGTGGGTTGGGGGCTCGCTGCTGCTGCTGGGCGCGCTATGGATTACCTTGGCCGATCAGCCGCGCGCGGAGCCTCCTTGAAGAGATGATCTGGCCGTGAGGAGGCCCGACCCACCGCCAAGGCGCAGCTCTCGATGCCACAGAGAAGCGGCCTAGTAGCGCGCCATGGTTCGGTCAATTTCGGCGGCCCAGCGGTCAATGCCTCCCGCCAGACTGACTACGTTGCGGACTCCCACTTCATGGCACCTGGCCAAGGCCCGTAAGGAGCGCACCCCCTTGTGACAGTAGAGGACGAGCGCTTCGTTGCTGCCAAGCAGCGCCTCTGGGTCAAAGACCGAGAGCGGGTGCAGCTCGGCTTGCGGCAACCGGCACAGATCCCACTCGTGCAGCTCGCGGACATCGATGAGCCGCAGGGCCGCCTGCGCGTGGAGCTGTTGCTGTAACCACTGCACCGACACTTCGTCCGCTGGCGAAAGCTCGGCTTGCTGGGAACCCCCAGAGAGTTCGGGGACGGCCCCCGTCTCAGGTTGATCCCAAGCTTGCAGCGTGGGGTGTTCGCCACAGAGCACACAATCTGGATCGCGTGGAACTTTGACGCTCTCCACAGAGAGCTTGAGGGCGTCATACAAGATGATTTTTCCGGCCGCGACCTCTCCTAAGCCTAAAAGAAGCTTCAAGACTTCGGTGGCTTGGAGCACACCCATCACGCCTGGGAGCACGCCCAGGACACCGGCGTCCGTTCAGGTGGGGGCCAAAGAGGGCGGCAAAGCCACAGGATAGAGGCAGCGATAGCAGGGCAAGCCGGAGCTGGGGACAAAGACGCTGAGCTGCCCCTGAAAGCGATAGACGGTCGCGGACACGAGCGGCTTGTGGGCGAAATAAGCGGCGTCGTTACACAGGTAGCGCGTGGCAAAATTGTCAGAACAATCCACAATGACGTCATACTTTTGACACAACTCCAGCGCGTTCTCTTTGAGAAAGCGAGTCTGATGCACCTGGAGCTCCAGCTGAGGATGAATAGCCCGCAGGGACTCTGCCAGCGATTGAGCTTTGGAGCGCCCCACATCTGCGGTGGTGTGGCTGACTTGTCGTTGCAGGTTGGAGAGCTCCACAGCGTCGTCATCGACGATCCCAATCGTGCCGACTCCAGCGGCTCCTAGATACAGCCCAACGGGGCAGCCCAGTCCCCCGGCGCCGATGAGAAGGACCCGAGAATTGCGCAAGCGCAGCTGTCCGGGCTTGCCGACTTCGGGCAACATCAAGTGTCGGCTAAAGCGGTCTACTTCTGCGACGCTCAAGTCTTGTGTGGTGTGCATGCTCTCTCCCTACTTTTGTATTTGACAAGCTTTGCGGCTACTTCAGACTGTTCTGGTGAGTTGCAGAGCGATTTCAAAATCTTTTCCCGTGAGGATGTATGTGGACGCGTAAGCTGATTGTGATGATGACATTTTTCCTGTTGGGCGCGACTGGGAGCTGGGCGCAGCGGGAGGACGCCTTGCTGGAGACAATCGTTCGTCCGAGTGACTTGAGCCGCGCGACGCAGGCCGACCTGATGAACGCCATGCTGCAGTCGGAGTTAATCTATTTCGGAGAAAAGCACGACAACGCGCGCCAGCACGAGCTGCAAGTCGAGCTGTTGCAATCCTTGATCAACGCGGGCAAGCGCCCGGCGATTGGGTTTGAGTTCTTCACGGTCGGGCAGACGAGCATTTTGCTGAACTACACCCAGCCCCCCGCGAACGCAGGCATGATGATGGGACACGGCCAGTCTACGCTCAGCCCGGAAGCGCGGCTGCGCAGAGCGCTCGGGTGGGAGCATCGCGGTGACGAAGAGTGGCAATATTACTTTCGACTGCTTGAGATCGCGCGAGAACATCAGCTACCGGTCTTTGCTACAGACTTGCCGTGGTCGCTCTCTCGACGCATCACGCGAGGGGGCGTGGGGAGTTTGCATCCTACCGAGCAGGCGCTGTGGACTCCGACGGGGCTGGATGATCCTGCGTATAAGGAGCTGATGTTGCAGGACTTCACGGCGAGCCACTGTGGCTATCGCAACGACGCGATGTATCGTCAGATGTATCAGGCTTGGGTCGCCCGCAACGATGCGATGGCTCGTGCGCTCGTCGGGGCCATTGATGACAACGCCGGCGAGCCGGTCATCATGGTTGTGGGGTTTGGGCATCTGCAATATGGCATGGGCATCCCTGAGCGAGTCGCGCATCTGCGGCCCGACACCCGCCAGTTGAATTTCGCGTGGATGGAGATCGCCATGGAGGAGCAACCGCTGGCCGATTACTTCCCGACATACACGGTGGAGGGGCGCGAGTTTGAGCATGAGCTAGACTTTGTCTGGTTTACGCAGCGCCAAAATTATGATGACCCTTGCGCGATGTTCCGTGGTTTGGGCCAGTGAACCTTCAACTGGGCTTATCTTCAGGGGACATCAGCAGCATTCCTAGGTTGCGCAGCTCTCTCTCCTGAGCCTGCATCTCGGCCAAGAGCTGCTCCCTCTCTGCCGGCATCTGCGTGCGCAAGTCTTCCAGCACTTGCGCCCATTCTCCCTCTTCGTCTGCCCCACCCAGCTGAGCAAACAGCGTTTGATAGTCCTGCCACAGCAGCTCCATTTGCTGCCAATTTTTGAGCAAACCTCGGCGCATGCTGTGGTGCGCATCATCGGGTAGCGGCAGGTCGAGCAGATTGTTGCGGAACTCCTCTAGCATCACCCGAAACGCAAGCGGGCTGCGGACATAAAGATCGTCAGACATATTCACTCGGGTAGCGGTGCGGTCTCGGTCGGTTCGTCAGACTGTTTTGTGAGGGGCTCATACCTACTCGGATTTTTACGGAGCGTCAAACTTGGGATGGGAAGCTTACTCTACCATCATCGCGCTGTGCGTGGTGGGAGCAATGAGCCCGGGGCCGAGCCTTGCGGTCGTGCTGCGCAGCGCCTTGAGCGGAGGTTTGTCTAAGGGGTTGGGGACGGCGGTGTTGCACGGCGTGGGCGTCGGCGGGTGGGCGCTTTTGGTGGTGACAGGGCTCAGTTCTCTGCTGGAGCAAGCCCCCGCTCTGCGTTGGGGTCTGGAGATCGGCGGCGTCCTGCTGCTGCTGTGGATGTCTTACCAAAGTTGGCCTCGTGACGCTGACGCTGCCGAGGGCGAGCCACGAGAGCCGCAGGGCTCTGTTTGGGCAGGGCTCTGGATTGTGGTCTTGAATCCTAAACTCGCGGTCTTCTTCTTAGCGATCTTTGGCCCACAGGTGGGCGAGTTGGCGACTTGGGGGGAGCGGTTGCGCTTGGTTGGGATCGCTTGGTTCATTGACACGGTCTGGTATTGCCTGGTCGTCACTGTGGCGGCGCAGACCGCGGTTGTCGAGAAAATGCAACGCCAGCAATGGTTGCCAAGAGTCCTGAGCGGGGCCTTGCTGTTTGCTGCCTTTGAGGTCGCGTGGGGCTGGCGCTGAGACGAAGGGGGCTTTTGCCAACACAAGAGGTGGCCGTAGACGCTACTCCCACGGGTATTGAAACAGCATCGTAAAACCCACTCCATCCTCACCGTGAGCAAGATCTGCTCGATACACGATTCCCCGATCCGGCGACCAAACGAGCGCCTGTGCCATACGAAGAGCGACGCTCCGCACCGAGATCCGCTTCTGTCTCTGCGACGCTGCCTCGTTCAAAGCCAGGAGTCGTAAGAAACTGACCTCGCCGACGTCCCCATTCAAAGGCCGCGAGGGGTTACTGAGTTGCGCGCTGCACGGTCGCGACCAGCTCTTGGACTTGAGTGTCGTTGAGCTGTCCGTCCACGCTGAAGAGCACGGCGCCGTCGGCGTCAAACACCAGCACGTTGCTGCTGTCATCGGCGAGATTCCACTGATTGACGAGGATCTTCTCGAAGTCCATCACAAAGGTGGTGTGGGGAAACTCCTCTTGTCTGGTTTCCAGCATCCCCTGAATCAGGCTGTCGGGGAGCCAAGTCGCGGCCATGTTGATGACGGCATACGAGCGCACTTTGTCGGGGTTCAAGTCCGCTTGGTCGAGAGCCGCGCTGGCGGCGTCGTTGGTGTCGCTCTCATCTGGGTCGACATAAAACAAAATCCGCACAAAGCCGGTGTTGTCTGTGCTGTTCCACGGGCCTCCGCTGACGAGCCCACCGAAGTCGCCGTCGAGCGTCACTTTGGGGGGAACCTGTCCGACCGGCAGCTCGGCGTGGGCCCCGAGCGGGACAGTCAACGCGAGCAGCCCCGCGAGTAGGGATGATTTCCAAGTTGGCATGATTGTTCTCAGAGAGAGGTTTGCGCGCGAGCCAGCCGCAAATCTGGACCGCGCAGGTTATCAGAGGAGGCGCCGAGCCGGGTTCGCGTTGTGCGTCCGCTGTTGGTCTGGCCCGTCTCTCGGTGGCTTCCTTTCCTCACACGCGCAGGCAACGCCTGCTGCTCAGCGCCGTCGCGAGCCAGCGTCAAGGCTTTCACAGCAGGTTGCGGAGGGAAAACCTTTGGGGGCCCGTGTGGCTTCAATGAGGATCCGAGGCGTGGGCAGGGGCGCTCTCAGGCCAAGACTCTAGCGCGTCACGCAACGCGGCATTGAAGGTCGCGCTGGGGCGCATGACCGCCTCCACCTTTTGAGGGTCGGGGAGGTAGTAGCCACCAATCTCAGCCGGTTGGCCCTGCACCGCTGCGAACTCGGCGAGAATTTGTGCTTCGTGGCGGGTCAATGTGTCGGCGAGGGGCTGAAAGCGGGCGGCCAGCTCGGGGTCCTCGCTCTGGGCCGCGAGGGCTTGGGACCAATAGAGCGCCAGATAGAAATGGCTCCCGCGGTTGTCCAGCTCTCCTGTGCGGGGCGAGGGCGATTTGCCGGTGTTGAGCAGCTGACCGGTGGCCTCGTCTAAGGTCTTCGCGAGGATGGCGGCCTGTGGGTTGTTGGTTTGGGTGGCGATGGCTTCGAGCGACACCGCCAGCGCTAAGATCTCGCCTAAGGAGTCCCAGCTCAGGTGGTTCTCTTCGAGCAGTTGTTGAACGAGCTTGGGGGCCGTTCCGCCGGCGCCGGTCTCAAACAGGTTACCGCCTTGGATCAGGGGGACCACGGAGAGCATCTTGGCGCTGGTGCCCAGCTCCATAATGGGGAAGAGGTCGGTGAGGTAATCCCGCAGGATATTGCCGGTTACGGAGATGGTGTCTTTGCCACGGATCAGGCGTTCCAGCGTGTAGCGCATGGCGGGGACTTGCGACAAAATCTGAATGTCTAAGCCGGTGGTGTCTTGTTCTTGAAGATACCGCTCTACCTTTTTGCGCAGCTCGATATCGTGGGGGCGATAGCGATCCAGCCAGAACACGGCGGGCATCCCAGACCGACGGGCGCGGTCTACGGCCAGCTCCACCCAGTTGCGCACGGGGCCATCCTTGGTTTGACACATCCGCCAAATGTCGCCCTTCTCGACGTTCTGTTCCATCAGCACCTCACCTTCACGTGTGACAATCCGGGCGACGCCATCGACGGGGATTTCAAAGGTGTTGTCATGCGAGCCATATTCTTCGGCTTGCTGCGCCATAAGCCCCACGTTGGGGACCGTGCCGATGGTGGTGGGGTCGAAGGCACCGTTGGTTTTGCAGAAATTGATCATCTCTTGGTAGATGCGCGAATAGGTGCTCTCTGGGTTCACGGCTTTGGTGTCCTTCAATCTGTCGTCGGGGCCCCACATTTTGCCGCCGGCGCGGATCATCGCTGGCATCGAGGCGTCGACAATCACGTCGTTGGGCGTGTGCAGGTTCGAGATGCGCTTGCGGGTGTCCACCATCGCGAGCTCGGGGCGTGTGCGATAGCAGGCGTGCAGGTCATCTTCGATCTCTTCGCGCACGGAGCGCGGGAGGACTTGGATCTTCTCATACACGCTGCTGATGCCGTAATTGGGGTTCACCCCCAGCCGCTCGAACAGCTCGCCATGTTTCGCGAACAGGTCTTTGTAAAAAACTTTGACCGCGTGGCCAAAGACAATGGGGTGCGAGACCTTCATCATGGTCGCTTTGACGTGCAGCGAGAAGAGAACATCGGTCTCGTAGGCGTCTTGCAGCTGGTCTTCAAGGAACTGGCACAGCGCCTTCTTGCTCATGAACATGCTGTCGATGATCTCACCTTGCAGCAGAGGAGTCTTCTCCTTCAGGACGATCTCCTCGCCATATCGAGTGACCAAGTCCATGCGGACCTCGCAGGGGTGATCCAAGGTCAGGCACTTCTCACTGGAATAAAAGTCGCCACCGCGCATGTGGGCGACATGAGTGCGCGAAGCGGGGCTCCACTTGCCCATCGCGTGAGGATGCTTACGGGCAGCGCGCTTGACCGCAGCCGGCACACGGCGGTCAGAGTTGCCGTCGCGGAGTACAGGATTCACCGCGCTGCCGAGGACGGTGGCATAGCGGGCCTTGATCTGTTTTTCCTCCTCGGTCTGTGGCTCTTCAGGAAAATTCGGGACGCCGTAGCCTTTCGCTTGAAGCTCCGCGATCGCGCGCTCTAGCTGATTCACAGAGGCGCTGATGTTGGGCAGCTTGATGATGTTGGCGGTGGGCGATTGGGTGAGCGCGGCAAGCTCAGACAAGGCGTCGGGCACGCGCTGCTCTGCGGTGAGGTGCTCTGGAAACACCGCCAAGATGCGCGCGGCAAGGGAGAGGTCACTCGGCACAAGGCGCACTCCCAAGGGCGCGGTGAAGACACGGAGGATCGGCAGGAGTGAAGCGGTCGCCAGCAGCGGGGACTCGTCGGTCAGCGTGTAAAAGATGGTGGAAGAGTCATGATTCATAAGTCCGTCTCTCGCGATGGGGGGAGGTCTTGGCAAAACTTGCTGGGCTGGGGGTGGCAAGAAAAGCCGCTCAATGGACTCCTTGTACGTAGGCCCACTCCATAAATCGAGGCAAAATCGTGTTGTCGCTGCGCTTGTTCTCTCCCTCTCCATGTTTCGGTGCAAACGTTGTCAAACGTGGTCTCCAAAATCGGGGAAAACAGGGCAACCGGTCAACCCGCGGTGAGGCGCGGCGTGCCCTCCGGCCCAGTAGGGCCGAAAGATTTTTCGCCCCTACCGACGTTTTTCTTTCTGACGCCGGTCATCGTAGGGGCAGGCCCCTG
>CBFIJD010000047.1:0-1327 GCA_965662845.1 uncultured bacterium
TCTTCTTGGCGCGACGCTTCACTCGGACTCAGCAACGGTTAGCGGACGCTTCCGCTGAGAAGGATCGAGCGCTCGCCCAGCAGCGCCGCGAGATTGAGCAGACTCAACAGCAGCTGATCCATCAAGAGAAAATGGCGAGTCTGGGGACGCTGGTCGCAGGGGTGGCTCACGAGATCAACAACCCGAATAACTTTGTTGCTCTGGGTGCGGGGGTGTTGCGCCAACATTTGCGCCAAGAGCAACACTTTCTGCGACAGCTGCTTCACGCAGAGCGCGCCATTTTGCAAGAGCTGGAGCCGCGCTTCGTCAAAATGGAGGCTGCGCTGCAAGACATTGAAGATGGCAAAGAGCGCATCCGAGACATCGTGCAGAGCCTGCTGGCGCTCTCACGTGGGGACGAAGCGCAGCGGCAGGCGACTGACCTCCATGAACAGCTGCGCTCCGCCTTGCAGATCGTACAGACGGAGTATCATCAAGACGTCGCGTTTCAAATGGAGTCAACGCTCTCTGCAGCGGTGGAATGCAATCCAGCCCAGCTGAGCCAAGTCTTTTTGAACCTGCTGGTCAACGCGTGTCAGGCGATTCGCACACGTCAGCAGCAGGCAGCGGCCGGCTATCAAGGGAAGCTACAAATCACTCTCCAACCAGCGCTCTCGGAAGGGGTTGCTGGCGTTGAGATCACTTTCAATGACAACGGCTGCGGCATGCCTCCTGAGGTACAACAACGGATGTTGGAGCCCTTCTTCACCACGAAACCTGTAGGCGAAGGGACAGGGCTAGGGATGTATATCTCGTTCGCGGTGATTCAGAGGCACCACGGTCAACTGAGAGTCGACTCTGCTGTGAACGTGGGGACGACGATGCGGGTTTGGTTGCCCTTGACGCCTCCGGCGCGTGAGGATGTCGCAACATAGCGGCGCGCTCGGGAGGTGCTGTCTTGCGAAGCTGGCGAGAAATCCCTTGGCTTAGTGCTGGCATGCGAAGGTAAAGTACAAACCTCAAGGTCACGCAGGGAAGTGTTCGCTGACGTGAGCCGCATCAGGCGCTTGGGTAGACAAGCGCTCTCTTTTTTTTTCTCTGCATGCCAACATTATGGAAACACCCCCCTCTGAACCCCTGCTGCACGTCAGCGGCCTCGTCAAAAGCTACGGTGGCAAACGCGTTGTGAACGAGTTGGAGCTGACGCTCTGTAGCGGGCGCGTGCTGGGGCTGCTCGGTCCCAACGGCGCGGGGAAGACCACGACGCTCAAGATGCTCTACGGTCTGATTCAGCCCGATGCTGGCTCGATTCGCTATGCTGGCGACGAGTTCGCGGAGCACCGCACGG
>CBFIJD010000047.1:1551-9806 GCA_965662845.1 uncultured bacterium
GCTGTGGTGCACCGTCCGCGAGTGCTGTTTCTGGATGAGCCAACGACGGGGCTTGACCCGCGCGCGCGGGTGGATCTGTGGGAGCGTATCCGCGCCATGCGCCAAGAGGGGATGGGCATCATCTTGACGACACACTACATGGACGAGGCGGAGCGCTTGAGCGATGACTTAGTCGTGCTCTCGCAGGGGAGAACGGTCGCGACGGGCACGCCTCAGAAAGTGCTGGGTGAGATGCTGGGCGAACACGTCGTGGTGGTCGAAGCGGGTTCTGGGCACGAAGAGACTCTGAGCGCGTGGGCCAGGCAGCTGCTCGGTCACCCACCCACGACGATTCTTGGCGAGCTGCACCTGCCAATGTCTGCGCTACAGCTCGCGGAGTTCTCACAGCGTTTCACCGAACTGCGTTTTGAGGTTCGTCAGCCCAACTTAGACGATCTCTTCCAGCGCCTCTCTCTCACCTCTGACGATTTACAGCACGCATGAAAGCTTTCAATATTCTGCGCGGCCATGTCACCGCGCTGCGCGATTGGCGTACTTGGGCGGTCTTCCGCCGTAATGCTCGCGTCTATCTACGCAACTGGCGTACGGCGTTTTTGCCTCCTGCGATGGAGCCCGTTGTGTATTTTTTGGCGTTTGGGATGGGGTTAGGGACGTTCATTGGCAGCATTCTCTATGAAGGGGAGCAGGTGGCTTATGGGACTTACGTCGCACCGGGATTGCTCGCTTTCACTGCGTTCAGTACCTCATTTTTTGAGGCGCTCTATGGCTCGTATGTGCGGATGTTCTATCAGAAGACATGGGACGGCATCCTTGGGACGCAAGTAGAGCTACAGCACATTCTGTGGGGAGAGGTCACGTGGGCGGGATGTCGTGGCGGGATGAACTCTGCGGTGGTGATGCTCGTTTTGTTGCTGTTTGACCTTTCGGGATTGATCGCCATTGACTGGAGCGGAATCTTTCTGATTTTGCCGATCGCGTTCTTGGCTGGGTGGGCGTTTGGCTCCTTCGCGATTATCTTCACAGCGATTGTGCCTTCTATTGACCACATGAACTTCCCGGTGTTTTTGGTGGGCATCCCTCTCGGCATGACGAGCAACACGTACTTCCCGCTTGAAGAGCGAGTTCCCGAGCTGATGGCCATCATTCCTGTGAACCCGCTCTATCACCTCGCTGAGATCAACCGTGGGCTCCTCTTGCACGGCTCGTGGGCGTGGCATGTTGTCGGGTTGCTGCTCACTGGGAGCGTGTTGCTCTTTGGCTGCATGACCATTGCGCAGAAGCTGATGGAGAAGCGACTTTTTGGGCAATGACACCAGCGCATCGCGACCAAGCAACACAATAAGAGGAGAGATGAGGAGGCAATTGCGCTCCGGTTTGCTTCTATGATAGCCATGAGAGAGATCGCGCCACCCTACAAAGGGACGTTACCGAGGTGAGTTGTTGGCATGAATCACAACAGAGGTTCTCTCGCGATGCGACGCGGTTTTTTGTCAACGTGATCAAGAAAAGGGTTCATGGAAAAGCAAGAGATTTTACAGCTAGTGAAGAAAAATTTATCGACTCTGCTGGACGAGAGCCCAGAGCTAGAGCGCTGGGTGGAGCGCTTGACAGCGCAGCGCTATGCGAATCGGCAGCAGACGGAGGGTCGCATCGAGATGCTCCTGGAAGAATTGCGTCAAGATCGGGAGAAGCAAGCACAGCAATGGGCCGAGGCCAAAGCCGAGAGTGACAAGAAATGGGCCGAAGCGAAAGCCGAGAGCGATAGGAAATGGGAGGAACAAAACCGCAAATGGGATGAGCAAAACCGCAAATGGGCCGAAGCGAAAGCCGAGAGCGACAAGAAATGGGAGGAACAAAACCGCAAATGGGAGGAACAAAATCGCAAATGGGAGGAACAAAATCGCAAATGGGATGAGCAACAGGAGCAGAACAAAAAGTTGCTGCTGGCAATCGGAGAGCAAGAGCGGAAACTAGAACGCAAAATTGGAGGACTTGGGGCTCGTTGGGGCATTGGCTCGGAGAAAGCTTTTCGAGAAGCCTTGGCAGGCGTGCTGACTCAGAGTTTTGGGGTCGAGGTTCTCAACATCAATGAATATGACGACACGGGGGAAGTCTTTGGCCGCCCCGACCAAGTCGAGCTAGATATCATTGTTCGCAACGGCACGCTTCTGATCTTTGAGCTGAAGTCTTCTGCCGATCGTTCGGACCTGCACACCTTCTCGCGGAAGGTCGGTTTCTACGAGAAACGCCACCAGCGCAGGGCCGACCGTAAAATCTTGGTCTCCCCCTTCATTCATCCTCGCGGGCAAGAGCTGGCAGAGGAATTAGGGATTGAGACCTACGGTGACTCCACAGAGGTGGAGTTGTGATGCGCGGTTTTTTGTCAACGTGATCAAGAAAAGAGCCCATGGAAAAGCAAGAGATTTTACTGCTGATTCAAGAACACGACGGGGAGCTGAAGCGCCCAATGATCGGCGCAATTTGAAGTTTTGCCCATGACGATCATCAGCTCATCGCCCCAAATCTGCGTGCGCTACTAGAGAACCTACCCGTGGCGCTGTCGTTATTTTGCGATTCCTTGTTGGAAGCGCCGCTGTTGCCGGCCACGGGCGTCAAACTCTGCGCCGTTCCAAGGGGCCGCATCGCGAAACTCGCCGACGAAGAGTTCTCCGCTGTGGTGGCGGTATTCTCCCCAGCCATGCGGCTGTCCTTTTCGAAACTCTCCCTGATAGCTGTCGCCATTGGGCCACAAGTAAGTCCCCTCTCCTTCAACAAATCTTCCCTGCTCAAAAACCCCACTGAGATATCTGCCGTTGGGCCATGAGTATGTGCCGCTCCCGTTGGGAAATCCTGCACGAAACTCACCGATGTACTCTCGACCATCGGGCCAAATCATCTTGCCTGTGCCGCTGAGTGCACCGTTGCGAAACATAGCCTGGACGCGTGTGCGATTGGTCAAGAAGCGCTCCCCGCTTCCAGAGAGAACGCCGTTACGGAAGTTGCCGACGTGTCGCTGTCCGTTGCGAAAGCGAAGCTCGCCAGAACCATGAATGGCCCCGTCGCGGAAATCTCCAGTGTATGTTGTGCCATCAGGCCAGCGAAGGCTCCCTTTCCCATGGGGCACACCATTTTGTACGTCTCCTTCATAGACGGGTTGCGAATACGGTGAGCCTTGCTCCTGCCAGACCTTGGCTTGAGCATTGAGGTAGAGTTCGTCAGCAAAAGCCGGCGTGGTCAGCAGCACAGCCGCAAAAAAGGAAAGCGCAAATCGGGACATGGAACCTCCAACGAGTTGAGAAGATCAGCGACCATTTGAGAGACGGTACGCCAGAGCCTACGCTCAATAAGCGATCTCGCCGAACGGCCGAGGTAAGGTTTGATTTGGAAAAAATGGCAAAAGGAGGGAGACGACGGCCCTCATTGAGTAGCTACGGTGAGAGCACCGCAGCGTGTGGACATTACAGGTGTTGGGCGAAGAAGGCTTTCAGCTCGTCCCACGATTGCTGATCGGCTTGCTCATTGTGGCCGATGGGAAGCCCAAACTGTTTCCCTAACTCATTGGTCGCTGGGTTCGTGAAGCCATGCAACGCTTCGGGGTAGCGCTTGAGAGTGCAGTCCGCTTTGAGGTGTTCCATCTCTTCAACAAAGCCCTGCAGTTGTTCGTCAGAGACCATCGCGTCTGCATCGCCATGACACACCAAAATTTTGGCATGAACTTCCCCCGGTGTTGCTTGATGGGTCATCCCCAAGGAACCGTGAAAACTAGCGACGGCCTTGATGGGATAGGCTCTGCGTGCGCAGTGCAAGACAATGGCGCCTCCAAAACAGTAGCCAATCGCGCCGATGCGATCAGAGTCCACATCCGCTTGACTCTTCAAGAAATCCAGTCCCGCCAGGATGCGTTGCTCGCCTGTGGGCATATCGTTGAGGATGCCGTTCATGAGCGCGCCGGCGTCGGTGGGATTGTCCGCAAGTTGGCCTGCGCCATACATATCGACCGCCAAGGCGACGTAGCCCAACTCGGCCAACTGCTCGGCGCGCTGCTGCAAATAAGGGGTGAGTCCCCACCATTCAGGGAATACAAGCACTCCGATGCGCGCCTCTGCCGTTTGTGTCGGGCGCGCTAAATAGCCGCGCATTGAGGTCTCACCCGCCGTGTATTCCACTTGTGATCCTTGCATTGCCATCGTTTGCTCCTTGTGATTTGGGGTTGTGTCATCTGAACCTTCTGGGCGAGGAAGTGGCTCTCGGTGTTTCCTCACCGCTTGCTCTGTGCGCCGGAAAACTAATGTGCTTGGAATCTGGCAGACATCAAGCGCAAAAATGCCAGCAAGCCAAGGAGAGGCGAACGGATGCGCTGACATCCAGCGTTCCCGTTGCGGAGCAACCCTTTGAAGAGAGCGGCAGCCTTCATTGCAGGCGCTCGCGGGTGCCTCCGTCCCAAGGTGTGGTGTAAGAGACAGGAATCGTTGCGGCGTCCCGGCGTGTTTGTTTCGTGATGGCTGGCGTCCGCGAGACGGAGCCGGTCTCCAGAAACGCAACGGCGGCTTGCAAGAGCGCATCTTGATCGGGGCTCGTCGGCGTGGTCGTGTCCAGCGCATACGTCGGAGAGACACCGGTCTCATGCCAAGAGCTTCCGCTGGGCGAGAGCAACTCAAACGAAGTGATGAACACGCCGCTGCCATCTAGCAAATCCACCACGTTTTGTCCGACCCCTTTTCCATAAGTAGTCCCTCCCAAAATTGTCACGAGCCCCACATCTTTCAGCGCGGCGGCCGTTAGCTCGGAAGCCGAGGCGGAGCCACTGTCGGTCAAGATCACAAAGTTGTTTGCGCTGTAGTTCCCAGCGTTATCTCCGTAGTTCCATCCAAAGCCGTAGGCGGTGCTTTCACGCTGTGTCTGCAACGTGAACAGGATGTTCCCGTCCACAGACGCGTTCGCTAGATAGTCACTGAGCTGCACGGCGCCTAGCAGGCTCCCGCCACCATTTTGACGCAAATCCAAAATCAGAGCTGCTGGAGCGGAGCCGTCGGCAACCAGCGCATTGAGATCTTCGCGCACACGATCGGCGCTGACGGTCGTATATTCGCGCACATTGAGATATGCGATTTGATCCGACGCGCCGACCCGTCGCGACAGGTGCGTCTCGGAGGCGGTCTGGATTGACTGTGTCAGGCTGCCGCGTCCTAGCGTTAAGGTGACCGCTTCTGCTTCGGCGGTGGGCAGCAAATTCCCGACTTCTGCTACGGTCAGACCGTTGACGCTGGTTCCGTCAATCGCGATTAGCAGGTCGCCTGCTTGAATGCCATCCCACCATGCGCGAGTGTAGGGAAAAACAGACTCGATCACATAAGGATTGAGGTCGCTGACCGGAGCAGAGCTGTCGCGGATTGCGTAGCGAAAGCCAATATACGAGCGCGCGCCGGAGAGGGATTGTGTCGTCTCTGCGTAGGAAGCTGGTTCAAAGTAGTAAGAAAACCGATCGCTCTGGTTCACAACAGCGACGTATTCTGCGGGGGTGCTGAGCCCATCCAAATTAGCGGGCAGATCAGCGGGTCGATAGTGACGCTGCTGAAACTCCATGCAGCCTTGCGCGAGGATCACATCGATCGTCTGGGGCGTCGTGCTGCGCCGACAGGCAGCGGTCTCTTCGACAAAGGTGCGGATGTCCTGGATCGTGGTCGGGTTGCTCTGGATCGTCTCGTTGAGTTCGCTGGCATAGCTGAGCGCGATGTCGTCTGTGGTCTGAGTGGTGAGGCTACCTTGAAACGCTAAGGGCGAGCGCTGCAAGATCAGCCGTTGATCGGCGGTGAACGTGCTCTGCCCTCCGCTCCATGACGTCCAAAACATCAGATTCTCCGCGCCTTGTCCCACGCATTCTGAGGCGCTGACCTCGTCGTCGCGATTGCTGTCAAATTGGCTCACGCTGCACTCGGGCGTGTCATCGAGCGGATCGAAGTAGAGACCACTGCTCTCCGTCGGGTGCCACAAGCCGAGCAAGTGACCCGCCTCGTGGACAATCGTCTCCGCAAGAAGTTGTGTGTCGAGCGTCTGTGAGAAGAAGCCGCGCTGATGAGCGCTGAGGCTGACGAGGACGCCGTTGTAGGCGCTCGGAATTCCCAGTGATCCAGGGATGCCGGCGGCGACGCCCAGAATGCCTCCGGACTGAAAATCGTCAATCAGGAAAAGGTTCACAGCGTCTGCGCGGCCCTGCTCTAACAACAAAGCGGTGGCGCTGTTGGAGAACGAAGCAGGCAGAACCGCGTATTGTGAAGAGAGAGTGATGGGTGAGGCCACCTCTACGGTCAGGCCGTTTTGAGCATACAGCTCCGCGACAGCGTCCAGCGCGGTGGCGAGATCGCTTGGGGGCGTCGTGCTCACATACGGCTGAATCCGTAACTCAGGAGCGCGGACGGCGCCGCTGTCTGTCCGCAGGGAAAGCTCCACCGCTGTCGCGCCGTCGATGACATAGCTCCAGACCCCCGCTTCAGGGAGAATGTCGGGTCGCATCGGCACCAGATAGTTGTCGTAGTTGCCCACGACATAGCTGGAGATTCCTTCGGCTTTGGAATCCAGATAGGCCAGCTCTTCGCGTCCAGAGGGACTCGTCAGCGAGAGGATCCTCGGAGTGCCTTGTGTGGCAAACGCGGACAGCAAAAAAGAGGTGGCGTTGTCGGGCACGGTGAAGGTTCCGGCGCTGCGTTGCAGCAGGCTCTGTACGGTGAGTTGTGAGCCTTCGTTGCTCGCAAGGTCGGTGTTCGTCGCGGGTTCTACAACGCATGTGCTGGCTGAGAAAGAACCTGAGAGCGTGCCATCGGAGCAGAGGCGTGTCTCGCTGTTGCAGGTTTCGTCGGGGGCGACAGAGGCGCTTGCGTAAGCGGTGATCGCATCTCCGTGAGCGATCGTTTGTCCGTCAAAAGTGCAACTTTGTGGTTCTGCGACAGCGCAGGTCGCGAAGGCGTATGACCCGGAGAGTTGTCCGTTGTTGCAGACTCTGCTCTCAGCGAGGCAACCTTGCCCAAAGGGAACCGCTTCAGCTGCATACGCAATCACGCTGCTGCCTGAGGGGATCGTGGTTTCATTCCATACACAATCGCTGGGTTCTTCCACAGCACAGGCCAAGTAAGGATAAGAGCCACTGAGGGTTCCATCGGAGCAGATACGTGTCTCGGCCAAACAACTTTGTCCGAAGGGAACGGTCTCCGTCGCGTAGGTGGTGATGGTGTCGCCATTCACGACCGTCTGTCCGTTGATGGCACAGTCGGCAAACGTTGGAGCTGTCGTTGTGTCTTCAGGCGTCGTGTCGGTTTGGTTGTCGATCGCGGAGACGTCTGCGGGGAGAACCTCGTCTAGGGCTTCCTCGTTTGTAGCTGTCGAGGTGTCTTCAGGCGTCGTGTCGGTTTGGTTTTCGATCGCGGAGACGTCTGCGGGGAGAACCTCGTCTAGGGCTTCCTCGGAGGCGACGACGCTGGAGAGCCCTGCTTGGGCGAGGGAAGTATGCAGGTGGGTGAGCGCAGCGTCTGCTGAGACCAGCGAGACGTTGAGGCTGGCTGCTGTGAAGGCTTGGGAGGCTTGGGAGGCGAAGTCTTCGATGGGCAGCCGCACAGAGAGGGAACTCTGGGCGAGCGCTCTTCGGGTGACGGCGGAGATGAGGATGCCGTTGCTCGGATCTTGGTCAGAGTCCAAGGATTGTAGCAGCCGCGCGATGTTGACGACGGTGGCGTCCGCAGTGTCGCGGGCTCCCGCAAGATCGACAGGGGTGAGCGTTTCGCCGCCTGCTGCGGTTCCCAAGTCGATGCCGCCCAGCTGAAAAGCGACGGTCTCCCCTGCGTTGTAGAGAAACTCTCCCTCTTCGTTTGTCAGCCCGCCTGCGCCACCAGAGGTTGTGTAGGTCACTCCAGCGACTGCGCTGTCCAACAAGACTCCGATGGCAGAAGTCGCTGGGGCGGGATCCTCAGCGCTGACGTTGTCAGAGTTGGACTTGGACGAGTTGGAGTCTTGACAGCCGAAGAGGAAAATAGCGAATCCAAACAACAAGAGGAGACGCCGCAGCAAAGCGGGCATTGTTCTCTGAAGTGAGCGGGGTTAGCAATGAGCCGATGATGCTATCACGGCTGCGCTGGATTGCAATTAGAGCGATTCAACGAGCCGGCTCGGTTCTAACGTCACCTCATGAGGCGATTTCTCGCGTGTATCTTTTTTACGGGCAAACTATAAAAATTAGCATTAACTAATTTTTGAAGAGGGCTAAGCTG
>CBFIJD010000047.1:9905-19835 GCA_965662845.1 uncultured bacterium
CCAGTGTGATCCATTCCTGACGCTGGGGAAATCAGCGACAGCGCGCTTCGTCTTGATGAAGACCCTAGTGTGAGAGCGGCTCGTCTGCGCTGTCCTTGAAAATCAATACCCAGATCGAAAGATCTCTACGATGTCCACGTCAGATGAGCGCCGCTGCTTCGTGCAGCAGTTAGTATGTGCAAACTTTCCAAGGGGCTACACAGCTTTTCGGGTTGTGCTCTTGCAGTTTGTAGAGAGTCTGTAATTGGTAGATTGCTTGGGCAGACCCGCTCTTGACGAGTCGGGCCTAGAAACGAGAGAGGATAGCGAGGGGAGCTTAGCGGATGTTCATGCAGTTGGCGTAGTACGTCGTTGTGGCGGGCCAGTCGCTAAAGACGCCGAGCACTCCCACTTGACGGGCCAGCACATCCAGCATCACGAACATGTCCCCATCGTTGTTGATGGCGTTCGACACACTCTGATAGTACCAACCACCACTGCTCGCCAAAAGACCTGAGCGCTCCAGCGTCCAGGTGATGATCCCCAGCCCCGCTTGCTTGGCTTGCAGCGCGTACGCCGAGGGCACGATGCGGTTGGTGTAATCGGTGCTCACGAGCGCGTACATGGGGGGCGCGATGATCCGCACGCCTTGGTCGACCAAGCGCTGCATATCTTCAAAAGAAGAGCGGAAGCCCTCTTCTTCATACATGCGAGCGTCCAAATACACTGCTTGTCTGCCGAACTCGGGCTCGTTCTGTACCCAATACAGCACGTCTTCCAAATTGAAGGACTGCGCAAACACGTCCTTCGGGTGCACCCCGGCGGCCTTATACTCATCAATCAGCTGCTGGGCGTACTCCTGCTGCGAGTAGTTCCCTTCAAACGGCATCGGCACCGATGGCGCCTTCAGCTCTGGCGTAAACTTCAGGCCGAGCGCTTGGAACAGCTCAATGCTCTCTGCGTGCGTCATGAGCGTCCCTCGGCTCGCGTAGAGGTCGGTGCGCCAACTCGCGGTTCCATCCATGTAGGCTTCGGGCGTGGTCGCCATGGGATTGGCCGCGTCCATTTTGCCTTGCAAGCGCTTGAACTCGGCGAGCGTCAAGTCTGAGGTCCGACACTCGACCTTGGCCGGTTCGCCCGTCGCAGGGTTGGCGGGCTGAAACGGGACAGAACACTTCGCTGCCAAATCTGGATGCGCGAGGATGTCCGTCGTGGTGTGCAAATCGGCTTGCGAGTGACGACAGACCAACTTGCGATCTTTGGTGAAGGTCACGTCGCACTCCATAATCCCGGCGCCCATCCGCGCCGCCGCAAGATACGACTCCCGTGTGTGCTCAGGGAACTGCATCGGCGCTCCGCGGTGGCCAATCGAGAAGTCGCTCTGTTGGAAGTCCATGTTCTCGCACCGCAACAGCTGCTGCTTGAGCGGACTTTCGTCCATGTCATGCACGAGGAAGTACGGGCGGGGGCCCAGCTGAACGGACTGCGCCGCGACGAGTCCGCTGCTGAGCAAGCCTAGCGTCAAAGCCGCACAGCGCTTTAGAAAAGTAGTCATCAAGATCTCCTCTACAAAGGGGGTGAACGCGCGCTAGAGTGACCGTTCACTCGCGCGTGAGGGGGGTGGCGTGATCTATTCATGCCAAGGGGCATCGCCACTTTCTCCCGCAGGGGGAACCAGCGGCGACGCGAGATCATCTGACAAGACAGCGCACGATGTCAACGCCGTTTAGCGATGCCCGCAGAGAACGATTGAATGTTCCTGCCTATCATTGCTTTCGGAATTTCCGATTGGCGCCAATCAATCAGAGGCTTTATACTCCTGCTCAGTAACTGTTTTGATATTCAAATATATGAATTTCAAAATAACTTTCCCACTCTCACTTCGGAGCATCGACCATGGAAAACCAAACCGTAGGCCTCCCCCGCTTGAACGAGAAGGCCCCCGACTTCAACGCCCCGACCACCCACGGCAACAAGCAACTCAGCGACTACGCTGGCAAGTGGTTGATTCTGTTCTCCCACCCCGCGGACTTCACCCCTGTGTGTACGACTGAATTCATGGCTTTCGCCAAGCGCCACGAAGAGTTCCAAGCGCTGAACACAGAGCTGCTCGGGCTCTCCATCGACAGCACGCACAGCCACATCGCGTGGATTCGCAACATCCGCGAGAAATTCGGAGTAGAAGTGAAGTTTCCCGTCATCGCGGACCTCAAAATGGATGTCGCGCGAGCCTATGGAATGATCCACCCCGGCGCAGCCGACACATCCGCGGTCCGCGCTACCTTTATCATCGATCCGAACAGCGTGCTGCGAGCCATGGTGTACTACCCCATGAGCAACGGCCGCTCCATCGATGAGTTCTTGCGCCTTGTGAAAGCGCTACAGACCTCCGACACGCATAGCTGCGCGACTCCAGAAGCCTGGCAGCCTGGTGACAAAGTGATCGTTCCTCCAGCACACACGCTGGAAGAAGCCGACGCGCGTGAATCTGCTGGTTACGAATATGAAGATTTTTACTTCAGCAAGAAGTCGATCTAACCCCTCCTGACCTCCGGCGCTCTTCCAACGGGAGGAGCGCTGCTTCCCGCCGGATCTCCGACCCTACCCACACTGTCTGCGAGATTCGCCGCTGAACACTCCCCCCTCGTCGGCACCGACCCCACATAGACCTCCCCGCGCAGAGCGGCTCGCTTCTGCGTTCGCTGAGACCTCTCCTCCAGTTAGCGAGACGGCAGCCGCTAAGCGCTGTCCTTGAAGTGGCTGTTGTCGGTTTGCATGCGATCTTTGGTATCGCGCAGCCCAACAAACTACCTGTCTTTGTCCGGCTCGGTGGCCTCAGGCACCGGACTGGAGCACGAGCAGGGCGCTCAGTGTCCGCGTTGCAGATACGTGAATGCTAGGGCTGTGCTTGGATAGCCGCTCAAGCTGTCGGAGAAGACGCGATCACCGTGGGCGTAAAGCGCTCGGTGTCAGGGGCTGCTCTGCAGCTAGAGATATGGAAGGAGCGGGCAGGGGACGTTCTTCGGAGAATCTTCGGGGTTGTCTCTCAGATGCTGGTTTCGTCGGGCGGCGGAGGTGAGTTGGCTGGTGACCGTGTGGTGGAGGATAGCGGGATCGAACCGCTGACCTCAACACTGCCAGTGTTGCGCTCTCCCAGCTGAGCTAATCCCCCACTTGTCTGGATCTGGTTTTGATCGGAAGGTCGGTGACGGCGGGCGTCTTCGGATGGCGTCCCCAAGGGGATTCGAACCCCTGTTACCGCCGTGAAAGGGCGATGTCCTAGGCCTCTAGACGATGGGGACTTTTTCGTCGCAGGAAAATGCGAAAGCCAAGAACAGTATGATAGATGAAGATTCGCGTCAACTACTTTTTTGCGGCGGCGTGTTTTTTCTGTAAATAGTCATCGCACTCCGCGAAAAAGCGTACGATCTCTTCGGCGATCGTTGGCGTAATCCCCGTCACCTGCTGCAGCTCTGTCGCGGAGGCATCACGCACCCGTTTGAGGCTCCCAAAGTGTTGCAACAGCGCTTGTTTGCGGCGCTTCCCTACTCCTGGGATCTCATCCAGCAACGACTTCAGGTTGTCTCTCCGCTTGAGTTTGCGCTGATATTCAATCGCGAAGCGGTGGGCTTCATCACGAATGTTCTGCAGGAAGTAGAGCACGGTCGAGTGGCGGTTCAGGCGGATCTCATTCTTTTGGTTCGGTTTGACGACATACTCAAAGTCTTCTTCATTCGGACGAATGTCGCCTCGTCGCCGCTCTGAGCGCCCCTTCGCCAGCCCGATAATGTCCTGCTGTCGCCAGTCGATGCCCAGTTTTTCAAGGACTGCGAGGGCCGCGTTGAGTTGTCCCTTCCCGCCATCAATCACGATCAAATCGGGGAGCGGCTGGCGCCCTGTCACAGCCTGTTGATAGCGTCGCGTCAAGACTTCGTCCATGCTGGCAAAGTCGTCGGGGCCGTCAATCGTCCGCAGTTTGTACTTTCGGTAGCTCTCTTTGGCGGGCTTGTTTCCTTGCCAGCAGACCATTGAAGCCACGGTGGCTTCGCCGCCAAAGTGCGAGATGTCAAAGCACTCCACGCGCTCGGGTAGCTTGCGCAGATGCAGCGCTCGCTGCACTTGTTGCAGAATCTCGCTGTCTTTCACGACTCGTTGGCGCTGCTCTTGTAGGTTGGCCCGCGCGTTGTGATGCGCCATCGTGATCAGCTCCTTCTTGTGCCCACGCTGGGGGGTGAGGAATTGCACTTTGTGATGGGCTCGTTCGGCGAGCGCTTGCGCCAGCTGCTCGCTATCTGGATAGGCGAAGGGCAGCAGAATCTGATTGGGGATCCCCGTCATTTCGCTCGTATAAATTCGGTTCAGCGCCTGTCCGAGGAGGTTTTCGTCCGAGGCTTGTTCACTGTTTTCATAAAAGAAAAAGTCGGAGCCGAGCAGACGTCCATTCCGAATGAACAGGACCTGCACTCCTGCGGAGTCTGCCTCTCGGTACAGATTGAACACATCGCGATCTTCGCCATCGGAGGACATCACCGTTTGGCGTGTGAAGATCCGTTGCAACGCCTGCATCTGGTCGCGCAGCTGCGCCGCACGCTCAAACTGCAGAGTTTCTGAAGCCTGCAGCATCCGCGTCTCCAAATCGTTGAGCAGGTCGCGGTCGCGCCCCTTCAAGAACAACTTCACCTGCTTGACCAACTTCTCATATTCCTCCGTGGCGAGAGTGCCGCGACAGGGAGCGAGGCACTTCTTGAGCTGAAAGTTGAGGCATGGGCGATAGGCCTTTGTGCCATCGAGCTCCATCTTGCTCTGACGCAGCGGGAAATAGCGCAGCGCGACGCGGAGCATGTGGCGTGCGTCCTGCGCCGACGGGTACGGGCCAAAATAATCCGCGCGCTGATCGTGCTTTTCGCGAACCATCAACAGCCGCGGATAGAGCTCTTTGGTGAGCTTGAGGTAGGGGTAGGATTTGTCATCCTTGAGCGCCACGTTGTAGCGGGGCTTGTGTAGTTTGATCAGCTGCTCTTCCAGCAAGAGCGCTTCGGCCTCGGTATCCGTGATGATCCACGTCACGTCGTGAATCAGCGACACCATGATTTGAATCCTCAGGTTGTGCGCTGTGGACTTCTGAAAGTAGGAGCGGATGCGGTTTTTGAGCACCTTCGCTTTGCCGATGTAGAGCAAATCCCCCGAGGCGTTGCGATATTGATAAACCCCCGGCTGGTTGGGCAGGTTCTGGAGCTTTTGCCAAATCGGGGCTTCGGGTTGATCTTGCTGACGTTGTTGTGGCGATGGTGGTCTCATAATGCGGTCTACTGCGGAAACAAAAGGGGCGAGCCGTTCGCCCGTACGTGTCGTCGTCTTCTGTGGACACAAAAGTGCGTAGGGGCAAACGGCGGTTCGCCCGTGCAGTTCACCCGTGCGTTTCACCCGTACGGTTCGTCGTCTGCCGTGGACACAAAAGCGCGTAGGGGCGAACGGCGGTTCGCCCGTGCAGTTCACCTGTACGGGTGGTTGCCTGTTGCGGACACAAAAGCGCGTAGGGGCGAACGGCGGTTCGCCCTTGCGGTTCACCCGTGCGGTTCGTCGTCTTCTGCGGACACAAAAGTCTTGCGCGCAGTGCCCTGCGCTTGAGCTTGGAAGGCGAATGCCCTAGCGTAGCCGATCCTGCTGATTTTCCAACACTTTGTCGGAGGCACTATGTTGCCCGTATCGTTGTCGGACGCGGAAGCCGCCGCGTTGCTCGCCCTTGATTCTTATGCGCCGCGCGCGCTGCTCGGTTTTCACGCAGAAGCAACCGCCACAGGCCAAGACTGGCTGATTCGGGTGCATGAACCCGACGCCGTCGCTGCGACGTTGGAGTGGCCCTTCGACGAAAAAATGCCCGCGGTGAGCATGAGCGTGGAGGACTCCGCAGGGCTCTTTGTGGCGACGTTTCCCTGCAAACGCGAGCCAACGCCCTATCGTGTGCGCTTTGTGTATGCCAACGGTGAAGAGCACGCCCGCTACGATGCCTACTACTTCGGCTTAGAGATCAGCAGCTATGATCAGCACCTGTTCGGACAAGGCAAGCATCGCTTCATTCACGAACGCCTTGGAGCGCATGTGCAGGAGCGTCAGCAGGTGCGCGGCGTGCGCTTCGCGGTCTGGGCGCCCAACGCGCGGCGCGTTAGTGTGGTAGGGGACTTCAATGGCTGGGATGGCCGCCGGCACGCATTGCATGCGCTGGGAGAGTCTGGCATTTGGGAGTTGTTCGTCCCCGACGCCCACGCCGGACAGTGCTACAAATTTGAAGTCAAAGCGCAGAACGGCGACCTGCTGCTCAAGAGCGATCCCTTCGCGTTCGCGACCGAAGAGCGCCCCTCCACCGCGTCCAAGATCCTGGCGCCGTCGGATTTTGTGTGGCACGACGCCGACTGGATTGAGCGTCGTGAAGACCGCAATCCGCAGACGGAGCCGCTCAATGTCTATGAAGTTCACCTCGGCTCGTGGAAGCGAAAACCCGAAGAAGAAGAGCGCTTTCTGACCTATCGCGAATTGGCAGACGATCTCATCCCGTATGCCAAGCGCATGGGCTACACCCATTTGGAGCTGCTACCAGTGGCAGAGCACCCCTTCGATGGCTCGTGGGGCTATCAAGTGACGGGCTATTTTGCGCCGACGTCTCGCTTCGGTTCTCCCGATGATTTCAAGTTCTTTGTGGATCGTTGCCACGCCGAAGGCCTCGGAGTGATCTTAGACTGGGTGCCGGGGCACTTTCCCAAAGACGCTCACGGCCTCGCCAACTTTGACGGCTCTCCGCTCTACGAACACGCGGACCCAAGACGAGGCGAACACAAAAACTGGGGCACGCTGATCTTTAACTACTCCCGCCACGAGGTCCGCAACTTCTTGATTGCGAACGCCCTGTTTTGGTTCGAGCGCTATCACATCGATGGCATTCGGGTCGATGCCGTCGCGTCGATGCTCTACCTCGACTATGACCGTGAAGAGGGGGCGTGGCTCCCGAACGCGTATGGCGGACGTGAGAATCTGGAAGCCATTGACTTCTTGCAAGAGCTTCACGAGACGATCTTTCACTACTTCCCGAATGTGCTCTCGATTGCGGAAGAATCGACTTCGTGGGGTGGCGTCTGTCTGCCACCATATCACGGAGGGCTGGGCTTTAACTTCAAATGGAACATGGGCTGGATGAACGACTCGCTCCGCTACATGGCGCTCGATGCGATTCATCGGCAGCACCACCACCAGTGGATGACCTTCTCGCTAGTGTATGCCTTCAGCGAAAACTTCATGCAGGCAGTCTCGCACGACGAAGTCGTCCACGGCAAGCGCTCACTGCTCGACAAAATGTCGGGGGACGCTTGGCAAAAGCGCGCCAACTTGCGACTGTTCTTGAGCTATCAGATGGGGCATCCGGGCAAGAAGCTGCTGTTCATGGGCAGCGAGTTTGGGCAGTGGAATGAGTGGAATGAAGCGCAGAGCCTAGACTGGCATCTGTTGCACGACCCTGATCATCAGCGACTGCACGACTTCGCCCGAACGCTGAATTGGTTTTATCGCGAACACCCCGCGCTCTTCACCAACGACAGCGACTGGCAAGGGTTCCAGTGGATTGACCTCAACGACGTGCAGCACAGCGTGCTCTCGTTTTTGCGCCGAGCCGCTGCAGAGCAAGAACCGCCTTTGATCCTCATCTTCAACTTTACGCCCGTGCCACGAGAACACTATCAAGTCGGCTTCCCAGAAGGAGGTGTCTACCGCAAAGTGTTAGACTCCGACGCTCCAGAATTTGGCGGCTCCGGCTTCAATCAGCAGCCTGAAGTTACGACGAATGATGCGCCGTGGCAGGGCCAACCCGTGAGCGCGATGGTGCATCTGCCGCCGCTGGGATGCCTGATTTGGCAACGGGCGCACTAAGGTGTGACATTGGGGTGACAAAAAGGATTGGGGGGCTCTTGGAGAGTGTTGCCCGTGTGACAAAACTGTGTATTGTGTGAGGGCTCACCTGCTGCCAATCCCAACTGGCTATCGACATCATCTTATTGAGAAATCACCCATGCCTGACGTTGTGGAGCCGATCTCGCCTGAACTGGTGGAGTATCTGCGCGAAGAGGAGTCGTTGACACGTGAATACTTGAACAGCCTCAAGGCAGAGATTGAAGAGCTGCGCAAACAGCTGCATCTGGCCGCCAACGAGAAGAGTCAGATGCTGCAACAAGCCAGAACTTTCCAGCAAATGTTGCAGCAAATGCTTGAGCGCACGCTCACGCTCGAAGAAGAGAATCGCACATTGCTACAAAACGCCGCGTCGTCATCGCAGCGGAGCGCGACCCCCGTGGTGCCGAGGGCGATTGCGCCAGAGCCGGCGGGAGCGGCGCACCCGCCTCATACGCCGGCTCCTCCACAAAACGGCGGCTTTGACTCCGATCACTTCTTGCGTATGGCCGCCACACAAATGGTGGAAGACCAGAAGCACCCGCTCCCCCAAGAACCGCCTACGGTCGAAGCGCGCACCGTCGTGGACGACGCCTCGATTTCATTGTGGCAGCCCGTACGTCAGTTCGCGCCGGTTTCTCATGCCCCTTCTCATGCCCCACAGCCTCAGCGACGGCAAATCGGCAAAGAGACAACCGTCCCTGCGCTGGTGCGCCGCTACGTGATGGAGATCAACAACCAGAAAATCCCCCAAGGACACGCGGAGTTGAAGCCGATGTGGGAATGGCTCCAGTGGCAGGGGATGATCTTAGATCGACAGAACCGCGAGTCGGCCCGCGAGACGCTCAAGCGCCTGCGCAAGCAGATGAAGAAGTGACGCCGCTAGCTCCAGCCGCGTGTGCCTGTCAGGGAGATTTGCTGCGCTGCCAGCCAATCACTAGCATCAGCAAAGCCCCGAAAACGAGCGCTTCGAGCCCAGCCCACTCCAGCGAAGAAGCCGGCAAGAAGTCGCGCAGCAGCGCCAAGCCCTGGGGAATCAAGCGCACCAACGCCGCGCCCCACAACACGCCCCACCACGACGCGCCAGCGAGCAAAGCGATGAGCAACAGCTCCAGCGACAGCTGCAGCGGGAACCCCTCTGGCGACAAAAACTCTAGCTGTAGCGCCAACAAGACCCCTGCTAAGCCCGCGAATCCTGCGCTGAGCGTAAGCCCTTGACGCCGTAGCGCGTTCACGGCTAAGCCCATCGCCTGCGCTAGCTCGTCCTCACGAGAGGCACGCCACGCGCGCCCTGTGCGCGACAGCTGCAGCCGAGTCAGCAAAACACCGCCTCCGAACACCGCGAGCACCGCCCCGACAAACAACCACAGCCCGCGCCGCTCCAGCTCCCAAAACCCCCACAGCTCCAACGCCAGCCCGTCATAGCCACCTGTCCACCTCTCGGCGAGCAACAGCCCTTCAACAGTGAGCAACCCCAGCACCAGCGTCGTGACGGTGAGCGTGGTTCCGCGCAGTTGACTCGTGAGCTGGGCGAGAACCCAGCCGGCTCCCACGCTGGCGCAGATGCCCAACAAAACCGCCAGCGGCAGCGGGGCTCCCGCGCCGAGCGCGATCCCAAACCCATAGGCGCCCAGCGCGACAAAGGCAGAGTGTCCCAGGCTCACCAGCCCAAGCTCGCGCAGCAACAGCCGCAAGCTCATCCCCGCGAGGGCATACGTCAGCCAAAGCGTCGCTTCGCTCAGCCAAAAATGAGGCAGCAGCAGCGGCAAGGCGGCCAGCGCGAACAAGACGCGGAGGTGCTGCGCTAACCGTCCCCGCGCTTCGCTCGGCTCCCACGCTCCAGCGAACAGCTCCGCCTCTGAACAGTTTTTCGACAGCTTTTCGACAGTTGTGTTTTCTTCCGCTTTTGAACGGTTTTTCGACAGCTTTTCGACAGTTGTGTTTTCTTCCGCTTTTGAACGGTTTTTCGACAGCTTTTCGACAGTCGCTCGTGGCCACGCTTGCGCTCGCCCCCACAAC
>CBFIJD010000048.1:0-19656 GCA_965662845.1 uncultured bacterium
GGCATTGATCCAGGTAGTCGGAAGACAGGCTATGGAGTCATTGACACCTTCCAGAACCGCTCTAAACACTTCGAGAGCGGCTTCATTAAACTTCCAGAAAATACCCCTCTCGCCGAACGTCTGGTCCAACTTTCGGTTGAACTCTCCATGCTCATCGAACGTGTTCAACCCGATTGCGGCATTGTGGAAGAAATCTTCTTCGCGAAAAATGCTCGCTCTGCGCTGGTGCTCGGGCATGCTCGGGGAGTTGTCTTGCTTGAACTCGCTCGCTCACAAGTTCCGATTCACGAGTACGCGCCCAAACAAATCAAACAGTCTCTGGTTGGCGTTGGCAACGCCAAAAAAGATCAGATCCAGCACATGGTGAGGATTCTCCTCAACCTAGGATCGAGGAGACTGCAAGAAGACGAAGCCGATGCTTTGGCGTTAGCACTCGCCCACGCGCACATCCTTCCCCTCTCCCAAAGACTGCAAAACTTGTAATCGTTTTGAGACTTGTTTTTTGTCACTTCTCGCACCATCCTTGTCGAGTTTTTTGACACCCTAATGTCACTCCTTGGCTCGCGTGAGAAGTTGCCATATGCCCCATTCGATTACCCTCGCTGACCTCCTACCGATCATTCCCGAAATCATTCTCACGCTCACAATGGTGGTCGCCATTCTGGCCGACCTATTTGTCCCGACTGAGCGCCGAAGCGACTCCGTGATTGCGGTTTCCCTGGTTGGAATGGTTTTGACCATTTTTGCCGAAATCCAAATCTTTGGCGCCGACTACACGGGCTTCTTTGGCACCGTTGTCGCGGATGACTATTCCATTTTGTTAGAAGTGCTCTATCTGCTGCTTGGCATCACGACCATTTTGCTCTCTAGGCACTACATTGTTGAAAATGGCATGAACTTCGGGGAGTACTACATTTTATTGATCAGCTCGATCTTGGGCATGATGTTGATGTCTTCCAGCTTAGAGCTGCTGGTGATTTTTGTGGGGCTGGAATTGATGTCGATCTCCAGTTACATCCTCGTTGGTATGAAGCGAAAAGATCCACAGTCTGGGGAAGCGGCGCTCAAATACCTACTCCTAGGCGCCTTCTCGACGGGGTTTTTGCTTTACGGCATCTCCATGCTCTATGGCGCGACGGGCAGTACGTATCTTCCGACCATGTTGCAGCAGCTCCAAACCACCGCTGTGCTCGAAACACCGCTTGCGCTCATCGGCATCGCTCTGGTGACGATTGGCCTGGGATTCAAAGTCGCGGTTGCGCCCTTCCACATGTGGACGCCCGACGTGTACTCAGGCGCACCGACTCCGATCAGCGGCTTTTTATCGGCAGCTTCGAAAGCCGCAGGCTTTGCGATCATGATTCGGATTTTGTTAGGGGGAATCCCCTTGGAACGCGTTGAAAACTGGGAGGCTGTGCTGGGCGGGTTAGCGACCGTCACCATGACAGTGGGGAATTTACTAGCGTTGCAGCAAAAAAGTGTGAAGCGCATGTTAGCCTACTCATCGATTGCGCACGCGGGCTACATGATGATCGCGATCGCTGTAGGAACGCAGGCCGCAATTGGTAGCGTTGTCTTCTATGCCGTGGCTTACGCCTTCGTCAGTACAGGCGCGTTTGGGGTCCTCACTATCCAACACGGCCACCAAGCCCTTGACTCTTACGACGATCTTCGTGGGTACGCTAAGAATCATCCACAACTCGCGCTGATGATGACACTGATGATGGTCTCGTTGATCGGGCTGCCACTGACGGGAGGCTTTGTTGGGAAGCTACATGTCTTCGGCGCTGCTTTAGAATCAGAGTGGGTCTGGTTAGCCATGGCTGGCATTCTCAACAGCGCAGTCTCTGTCTATTACTATTTGAAAGTGATCTCTCGCATGTACATGTCCAGCGAGGAGGCGTGCGCATCTTCGGCGCCACCGCCGCGTCTGGCCACTCTCGGAGTCGCTCTCACAGCAGCGGCTACCCTTTATTTGGGAATCTTTCCGGATTCTTTCTTGCGTCTCATCAACGAATCTGTACGCACCCTCATGTGAGTTCGCCATGCACCCCAAAGGTCGATATCTTGCATTTTGTCGTCATTCCCGCAGCGGCTTCAGCCTGATCGAAGTGATGATCGTCGTCGCGATCATCGGGATTCTGGCAACCCTCGCTTATCCAAGCTTGGACAGCTATCTGGCTCAATCAAAGCAAAGTGAAGCGAAGACCAACTTGGTGTCCATTTACACTGCGCAGAAACTATATCGCGCGACGAATGACACATACGCCGACACTTTAGATCAATTGGGGCTAGATTTACCGGCGGCGCCGAACGATGCGTACACGTATGGCTACACGATAAGCACCGCGGGCGCAGGATCATCATTCAGGGCCACAGCAACCGCAAATTTAGATGACGACACTACAGAAGACGAGTGGACGATTGACCAAGATAAGCAGCTCCAAAACACAGTTAACGACATCACTGCCGACTAGCTTGAGACGAACCGCCTGCCTAGTGTTCCTGTCAAGCGTCGCCCTCCTCCTCTCTGGTTGTCTCACCAAAAAAGTCTACTACAACGACCCTCCTTCGCCTGAAGCGCTCATCCGAACCTCGGCGTTCACCGTTGAGCGTTTTGAAGGCGAACGAGCCGCCCTCTTCCGCGATATTTTCATCCAAGAAGTCTACCGCATCCCTAATTTTGACTACTTCGATGAAATAGAGCCCTCGCAACAGAAACACACCGCGATTGTGAACGCTTCGGTTGAGTTATACTCCATCCGAGACGAAGAAGAGATGCGTGGCGCCACAAGAGTCAACCTCCGCCCGCGCAGCGTGATGGTGGAGCCCCCCAGCGGGGCAGGCGAGGTTCAGCGACAAGCATTTGAGTTCGAGGAAATCCCCTTCACAGAGCGGGTGATGCACCGAACGCTTGACCTCGAAATCGATTTTGACATCCGTGACGCGGCTCAAGCAGAGTCTCTCTTCAAGGGCAAAGAGCGGATCTCATTTCAGCAGAGCTATGTAGGCGAGAGTGAGATCGAGCTGATGCCCACACCGAATATGGAAATGGAAAGGCTCGGGCGGACTTTAATCGCACGCCTGCTTGATCGTTTGAATCCGGTGCAAAAGAATCGCATTCTTGAGTTGGAAGAAGGAAGCTCTCCAGTACCTTTGACCGGGGAGGTTGTCGATTTGGGACACCCGCGCATTCTGCAGGCGAATCGCTATGCAGTGAACCGAGATTATGACAAAGCGATCAAAGCATGGAATTATGTAGTCTTTGAGCCGATCGCCTTCGAAGAGTCAGAGCGATTTGCGTTCACGAACGCCGTGTTTACCCAGTTGAGAGAGGCAAAGCTGCCGCGCGAGACGATGCAGGCGCTGCTGCGACTCTATGGAAAATCCTATTCGTTAGAAGACATTGATCCGGTGTTGATTGCGCTGCTGGAACCCAGAGGGTTTCAATTGTATGGCCCGATCATCAAATATCACGCGCGCTCTTCTCGGAGCCAAGATGGTCAAAACCTGGCAGCAGCGCACCACAATTTGGGAGCGGTTTATCGGCTGCAACAGCGCTATGAACTTGCGGCTTACCACTTTGCGCAAGCAAACGCCTATCAGCCCAGCGAAAAGTACGCGCAAGCTTGGACGGACATGCAACACGCTCAGGGAAATTACAACCCGCTAGACACCATGATGGAGCAAACCATCGAGGCCGCAGGCAAGCGACTCCCTCCAGAAGATGCACTTGTTCAACCAAGGATGGCCGCGCTTGACGCACCAGAAAATCCTCCCGCAGAACCAGTCCCTAGCAGTCTTCAACCTGTAGAGTTACCCTTTCTGTTTGACGAGACCGACTCTGCCCGTTCTCCTGTTGAGTCTGTAGAACCCAATTGATCCGTTGACGGAGGCCTTATGCGGAACTTAATGCTTGTCCTTAGTCTGCTCTTTTGGTTTGCGGGCGGCTCTCTCGCACGAGAAGTAACCGTTACCGGAGTCGCTAGCATCTACGAAGAGAATGTCGGCAGCGCAAGAACCCAAGCGCTGAAAAACGCGCAACGGGAAGCGGTAGAGCAGGGAGTAGGCGCGTATGTGGACGCCAACACTCTGACGCAAAACTTCGAGATCATTCGTGACGAAATTTTTAGCGCAAGTCAGGGCTTTATTCGCGAATATCAGATTTTGCGAGAAGGACGCTCCGGTGATGGCTCGGCCTACGAGATTATGATCCGCGCTGATGTGCAAGACGGCAAAATTGTGGACAAATTGACCGCGCTGCGGGTGCTGCACCAGAAAATGGGGAACAAGCGAGTGATGGTTGTCTACTCCCCAACCGATCCCAACGCGCTGCCCCGGGACAACGGCGCTGTTAGCACAACGCTGGCGGTGGTTCGTGACGAGTTCAATCGGATGGGCTTCCGCGTGTTCAACGAGCGTGCGATGGAAGAAGTCTATCGCACCATCGAGCAATCAGCGCTGGTAGACCGCCCTGTGGATGGTTTGATCGCGCTGGCGCTAGACCAACAAGCCGAAGTTTTGGTCCGCTTCGAAATGGTCGGTGGAAAGCGAGACCAGCGAGGCGGTGTATTTTATGCGACAAAGGCTACGGTTCGCCTGAGCGTTTACGACGCCAACACAGGGCGCCAAATTGCTGATGTGGTGACGTATGGGAAGGAGCTGTCCGCAAATCGTCCCGGGACATACGATTGGTTCAACATGTTGGGCAAGGCCGGAACTCGTGCGGGCATTGAAGCCTCTCAAGAGGCGGTAGATCGCATCATTGCCTTCTATCAAAATGTGGGAGATATCGGCAACGCGTACTTGCTGGTCTTCCGCAACTACAGCGTGGATCAAGAAGACATGATTCTGGATTATTTGGAAGGTACGGCAGGCTATCAGCAACTCTCCGAACTCAAAAACACACGTCGCTATATGGAGATAGAGTTGTTTTCTTCAGAAGATAAGAGTCGGCTGCGCCGCAAAATGCGCCAAGACCTGCTGTCGAAAGACATCCCGCTTGTTGCTCAAGAGGCATCAGGCAACCGCATTGTCTTCGTCAACCCTCGCCCTTCCGCAGAGATTGAATTGGCTCCGCCTGAAAAATTAGAAGTCGGCCAATAATTCCTGCCCCCCGTCAGAAGTCGCCGCTTTGATCGTCGGCGGCTCTCGCCCTCCCTGAAATAGTTTGCAACATCTCCGCGATCCACCTAGCTTTCCCCCAGTTTCCCCGCAAGTTTGTCTGACCCCAGCGGGTATTTCGTACCTTGACGATGTTTTGGAGGAGTTATGAGTCAGTTTGATGTTGTTGTTTTGGGCGCTGGCCCTGGTGGATATGTGGCTGCGATTCGTTGTGCGCAGCTGGGGATGAAAACCGCGCTGGTTGAAAAATCCCCAACGCTCGGTGGGACGTGCCTGAATGTGGGCTGTATTCCCTCCAAAGCCCTGCTGGACTCCACAGAACATTACTACAACGCGAAGCACCACTTTGCGACACATGGCATCGACGTTTCTGGTTTGAGCTTGAACTGGGACAACATGAAAAAGCGCAAAGATGAGGTTGTGTCGCAAACTTGTGACGGCGTGATGTTTCTGATGAAGAAGAACAAGATCGAAGTCTATCAAGGCCATGGCAGCTTTGTGGACGCGAACACCATCCAAGTGCAGAGAACAGACGGCAGCACGGAACAGGTCCAAACCAAAAATACGATCATCGCGACCGGTTCAGAGCCGGCGTCTCTGCCAAATGTCACTATCGATGGCAACCGAGTGATTTCCTCAACCGAAGCCCTCAAGCTCGAAAAAGTGCCCGAATCCATGCTAGTGATCGGTGGCGGCATCATCGGCTTAGAGATGGGTTCGGTCTATGCGCGGATGGGCACGCAAGTGTCTGTCATCGAGTTTATGGATCGCCTGATTCCAACCATGGACCTCACGCTGGGCAAAGAGATGCAGCGCGTTCTCAAGAAAATTGGCATCCAATTTCACCTGCAGCACGCCGTTCAAAATGTGACTCCACAAGACCGAGGAGTCATCGTCTCCGCGAAGAACAAGAAAGGCGAAGAGGTTCAATTCACCGGAGAATATTGCCTCGTGGCTGTGGGACGAAAGCCCTACACCGCTGCGCTGGGTTTAGAAAACATTGGTCTGCAACCTGATGAACGTGGGCGAGTTCCGGTCAACGATCACTTGGAAACTCCCGTCAAAGGAGTCTACGCAATTGGTGATGTGGTTCGAGGCGCAATGCTGGCCCACAAAGCTGAAGAGGAAGGCACGTTCGCGGCCGAAGTCATCGCGGGGCAAAAGCCACACATGAACTATCGCGCGATTCCAAATGTTCTCTACACATGGCCCGAGGCCGCGGGCGTCGGCTATACAGAACAAGAACTGAAAGAAGAGGGGAAAGCCTATAAAGTAGGGTCTTTCCCATTTAAGGCGCTCGGACGAGCACGGGCCGCGATGGAAACCGACGGTCTGGTGAAAGTAATCGCCGACCAAGAAACCGACGAAGTCCTTGGCATTCATATGGTCGGTGCCCGCATTGCCGACTTAATTGCCGAAGCCGTTGTTGCCTTTGAATACCGCTGCAGCGCCGAGGATATCGCCCGCATGTCTCATGCCCACCCTACGTTTGCCGAAGCGTTGAAAGAAGCGGCTCTGGATGCTACAGAAAAAAGAGCTATTCACATGTAATTTCCCACGGGACGGCGCTCTGGAGCCGTCCCAAATCCCCGCTCCAAAAGAGCACAGGAGGCCTTCAATGTCCCAATCTCCTCGAATCATCTCCCTGTTTTGTGCGGCTCTGCTCGCGACCACGACATGGCTGGGTGCTCAAGAAAATGAGAGCGCTGAGGAAGCCATTTCAGATACTCGCAATGCTTTAGAACAGGCCGAAGAGGCGCTACAGCGCACAGCAGACACGGTTGAAGAAGCAGAAGAACAAGCCGCAGCCGTGGAGGTCGAGTCTTCAGAAGTGCCAGAGTTGACCAAGGTGGACGATCCAGTTGAGCAAGCCAAAGAGTGGAAACGACTCTACGACGACGCAACCCAGCAATTTCAGTCAGGACAACTGGACGCAGGACTTCAAGTTGCCCAACAAGCGCGGCTGTTCGCAGATGAAAAGTTTGGCTTCAAAGACGAACGCACCCTGCGCTCCTACCTGTTGCTGGCGTCCTTTTACGAAGAGCTGAGCTTGCTGGAAGAAGCGAACGCGACTTACCAAGAAGCGCTCACTGTGACAATGGAACAGCAGGGCACCAATTCGCACGTGCTGCTCGACATCCTCGACCAATACGGGAGATTCTTCTCCAAGATTGGGGAATATGAAATGGCCGATGTCGTCTACGAAAAATCCTACCTGCTCTCAGGCGATCTGCTGGGTGTTCAAGACCCTCGCACCACATACCGACTACAGACGCTTGGGAACAACGACGTCAGTTTGAAGCGCTATGACCTCGCCGAAAATCGACTCCGCGACGCTTTAGAAATCTTTGAAACAACCCTTGGCCGCGAAAACATCAACACCGTGAACGTGTTGGGTGACATCGCCCAATTTTATCTTGCCCAAGGCGAACTCCGCCCTGCCGTGAAGCCCCTAGAAGAAGCCTATGCTCTGCGTGTAAGCATTCAGGGCGAAAATGAGCTTGATACCCTCGAAACCAAGGAAGACCTCGCGCAGCTCTATCGGCAACTCGGGCGATTTGATGAAGCCGAACCGATGTTTCTGGAAGTGGTGAGCGCGGCAGAATCGCAACTGGGAGTCGCGGATCCTCTGACCATCGAAGCAAAGAGCCACCTCGCAGAACTCTATGAGAATGTGAACAATTTCGAGGAGGCACTACGGCTCTACCAAGAAGTTTACGAGACCGATCTGCAAATCCTCGGAGAGTCACATCCGAACGTAGCGAGTGACCTCAACAACTTGGCAGGGATCTATCGCCGTATTGGAGAGCTGCAACAGGCCGAAACCTCTTATCGTCGCGCGCTAGAGATTATGACCGCCGCCTTAGGAGAAAAAGCGCCGCAGACCATCCCGATTATGAACAACCTCGCTCTCATCTTAGAGAGCCAAGGTCTCTATGACGAAGCGGAGCCGCTGTATCAGAAGGCGCTGGGATACTCTGAAGAGCTACAGGGCGAGAAGCACCCAACCTCGCTTGCGCTCAATAACAACATTGCCATGCTTTATGAAGCGCAAGGAGACTTTGCGCGGGCAGAACTGACCTACCAGCGCGTGATTACGCTCAATAAGTTGGTGTTTGGAGAAACCCACCCCAATACCGTCGCGAGTATCAACAACCTCGCTTATCTCTATCTAGTGGATCAGAAGCCAGAGCAAGCCGAGGAAAGCTTCAAAGAAGCCTTTGAAATTTGGAGCGAACTGTACGGTGAAAAACACCAAGATACGCTCAAAGCTCTCAATAACGTTGGCCGCGTGCAGCACCAGCTGGGTGAAATGGACGCCGCCGAAGAGACGTTGAACCGAGCGCTTGAACTCCGCATGGAACTCTTTGGAGGCAAAGAGCACGAAGATGTACTGCGCAGCATGAACGATATCGCGCTGCTCTACGTTGACTTGGGCCGTGAAGACGACGCCCTCGAACTCTTCCAAGAAACATTAGAACTGCAAGAGACTGTGCTCGGAGAGCATCATCCCTATACGTTTGAGACGCTCAATAACCTCGCGAACTTACAGTACGATCTAGGAAATCTAGAAGAAGCCTACGAAGTCCGGCGCGTGGGGTACGACCGGCGCAACGAATTCCTGAATCGCATTCTGTGGGTCGCGGGGGACAACACACGGCAGTCCTACATCCGGCTGTATCGCCCAGAGCTGGACGCTTACATTCGCCTGTTGATTGAACTCGACGATGAACGCACCGCTCGCGAAATGTTTGACATCAGCCTCAAACGCAAAGGGTTGCTGCTCAAAATCACCAGTGAGACGCAACAAGTCGTTAGGATGGCCGATTCTCCTGAATTGAACGCCATCACAGAAGAGCTGACAGCTGCACGCAAAGAGCTAGCTGCTTTGACCCTATCTGGGCCGACTCCAGAGACTCGCAACAACTTCCCCCAAATGGTCAGTGAACTGGAAAATAAGGTGAACAACCTCCAGCTCAAACTGGGCGAAACAAGCGCCTTATTCCGCGAGTCTGTGCGCGAAATCAGCGTGGATGAAGTCATTGACTCTGTCGGTGACGACCATGCGCTGGTCGACTTTTTCGCCTACAAGAGCGAAGACGATGAGTGGTCGCTGAGCGCCGTGGTCGTCAATGATGGGGAGCTTTACTTCTACAATTACGAAGAGCTAGAGGCGTTCCAAGATCTGATCATGGAACTTCGAGACTACATGATGGACGTCACCGTGGTCGAAGATGACATCAAACCGCTCTCACAAGAGCTGTATGAGATGCTGTGGGATCCCCTCAACGAATTCCTCGATGGCAAAGAAGACATCTATTTGATCCCAGATAGCGTGCTGAACGTGTTGCCGTTCGATACGTTGGTCGACTTTGACGACACATATTTGATTCAGACGCTGAATCTGCGCTGGATCAGCTCCGCGCGAGACCTTGCGACAGAACCGCTTGAGCCGGTCGAAGGCGAAGTCTTGATCATGGCGGGGCCAGACTACGACTCTGACGACATCGCGACATCGCCTGAAGCCACAAAGATCAGCGGCAAGCGCTCGGCAACGGTCAATTCAGGCATTCGGATGGGGAATGGCTTGCGTGGGTTGAACTTTGGTCCACTGCCTGGAGCTGAGAAAGAAGGGGAAGTGATTCAGGGGGTCACGCGGGACGGTCGCAACACGGTCTTCATTACGAAACGCGCTGCAGAAGAAGTGGAGCTGCGGAACTACAACCAAACCAAAGTTCCCGAAATCTTGCACATCGCAACGCACGGATTCTTCCTCAAAGAGCAAGAAAAGCTCGCGAAGCGCATCATGAGCATGACGCGTGGAGGCCAAACACCGGTCCCCCCCCCCGCAGACAACCCGTTGCTGCGAGCAGGCTTGGCTTTCTCGGGACTGAACGCAAACGCGCCGTTGCTGGGGGAAATCGACACCGATAACGACGGAGTGTTGACAGCAATGGAAGTGCTGGGCTTGAACCTCACAGGGACACGACTGGTGATCCTCTCTGCCTGCGAAACAGGCTTGGGAGAAATTCACGAAGGAGAGGGCGTCTACGGTCTCCGGCGCTCGTTTCAGGAAGCTGGTGTGGACTCTGTAATCAACTCGTTCTGGGAAGTCGCGGATGATGGTACGCAGCTGCTGATGATTAAGTTTTACGGGAAGTACTTAGAAGGCATGCCACCTCGCGAAGCGATGCGAGAGGCACGGTTAGAGATGGTGGAAGACTTCCGCTGGAGCGCTCCATTCTACTGGGGCGCGTTCGCAATGGTCGGGCGCCGCGAATAATGCGTCGGCTCTCTCTCCCTTTCGAGACGATTTCGTGAATCGTCTGCTCATTCACGGAGGCGCTGGTCAATTAGAAGGCCGCGCCGCCTCTGCTCCAGAACTCGCCTCTGCCCTCCGCCAGATTCTCCAAGCGACGGTTCCCGTCCTCGCGCGCGACGGTGCTCGCGGTGCGGTGATTCACGCCGTCAGTGCGCTGGAAGAACATCCATATTTCAACGCAGGTACAGGTTCAAAACTCCAAGCAGATGGTCACGCGCGTTTGTCAGCTTCGCTGATGGACGGTTCGTCTCAGGTCTTCTCAGGAGTGATGAACGTCGAGCAAATCGCCCATCCCATCCAGGCTGCTGCACATCTGTCAAATCGACCGCACCGCGTGGTAGCAGGAGAAGCGGGGACGAGGCATTTGAGAGAGCAAGGCTTTCCAGAGCACGACCCGATCACAGAGTTTCGGCGCCAAGAATATCAGAACGCGGTCGCAGGGATGGCGGGGACGGTTGGCGCTGTCGCGTTAGACGCTGCGGGTCGTCTGTGCGCAGGGACCTCGACAGGCGGTGTGGGAATGGAGCAGCCTGGCCGCGTGAGCGACTCTGCGACCGTTGCGGGGAACTATGCCAGTCGCTGCGCGGCGGTATCCTGCACGGGGGTTGGAGAAGAAATTGTACAGTTAGCGGTCGCATCACGGGTGGTGGTGCGTGTGGAAGCGGGAACTTCGATCACCGATGCCGCCTCACAAACCATCACAGAAGGCAACGCGTTCGGCTATCGCTTCGGTTTGATTGGTTTGGATCATGAAGGAAGGTGGACGACCTCGCACACAGCAGGTGTCGACCAACTGTTTTACGCCGTGTTTGACGGAGAAACTGTGCAGACCTTCTGGAAGGACTAACTGTGTTTCGTTGGATTGGACGAATTGCGCTCCTCGCGATCATGATCACATCGGGGGCCTTCTACTGGAAATTGCAGCAAATTAAGCAGCCGATTCAACCGGAAGAGATCCCCAGGTGGCAGGTCCGCGAAATCGACCGGCAACAATGGGAGATTTACTCGGTTGATGAGCCGTCTCGTAAGACCACCGCTTGGTTCAAAAGAAACCCTCGTGGGCTGGCTTGCGACACGTCCATCTTGTTGGCAGGTGTCAAGCAAGGAGACAATTTACTGAAGGGGAATGAGGGGCTCAACGATCCAGGGAACACCGTGATCATGGAGCACCCCATCCAGCAATATGTGGCAGAGCGTCGGTGGGAAGAATATGGCGTGGGCGAGTGGTGGAACCTGGGAGAGCTCCTCCGAGTAGAGATGACCCACACGCTTGGCGCGCTGCAGGCTCTGCTGCGGCACACTCACCGGGGGCTCGATGGCGATGCAAGGTTCACAGAGAACGTTGTGCTGGCTGGAGGTAGCTTTGGCGCCCCGTTCACGGCGATTTTGACCAGCTTTGAGCCGGAGCAGGTCTCTGGATTGCTCCTGATTTATGCGTTCACAGATTTTCGAGGACTCTTCGAGCGCGAGTTTACGCGACAAGGCCGCATTCACTTTGGCTTGCCGCCGGAACCAGAATCGGTGGTCGACGTCCTCAAAGACGAGAGCCTGCAGCTCCTTTCGACGAGCCTCTCGTGGGTCCTCTCTACCCTGCTGAAATATGGCGAGCTGGAGCAATACTTGCCGCAAGTCAAAGAAACCCCGATGCTCTTCATCAACGGCAAAAACGATTATTTGGTGCCACGAGCCGCCTATGACTTGATGTGGAACGCGGCGCCAGAACCCAAGGAAGAGATCTGGTTGCCGGGAGATCACATCAATCCGGGAGATCCTCAGCAGGTCGTGAATGTAACGCGCTATATGTTTGAGTGGGGTGTGCGGCAGGGACTGCGCTCTTGTGAGGCCCTAACGCAGCAGTGAGGCTATTCCGACGCCGGAAGGAGCTCGGGCGGTGGGAGAAACTCGTCGTCTTTGGTAGAAAATTGCAGCAGAACTCCTGGCCGTGCTTGTTCTGGATCAGCCGTGATCGAAAAGGAAAACCCCTCATTGCGATAAACTTGAATATAATTTTGTGGCTGGTCCTCCTGAATCCACCCCGCGATCTCCCAAAAATCGGGACTAAAACGCTGCGCATAATACACCGAAAGTCCTTCCAGAAGGTTTTCTAAGACGGACTGTTGCCACGATTCGACCTTCAACTCCAAGCCATTAAACTGGCACTCTCCTGTGTTCTCATTGAACTGATAGCGAAACTGTAGGCGCTGCAAGTTAGGGTTGTCCTGAAAGCGCCGAAAGCCGCGTCCCTCCTGAAAAAAATCACAGGTTTCACGTTGTTCTTCTGTCGCCTGGGTGAAGGAGCGAGTCCGTAAACTCCCCGTTTCCGTGTCGTCCAACTCTATTTCGGTTTGGGCCCGTGCCAGCCCGAGCCAACTCCATAGCGCGATGCTCAGCGCAACAACCTTCATTCTGCGTCAGGTAGAGGACGCGGTTGCGAACCGATGCGCGCAATGTCGGTCATGCTCAAGATTTTGGCAGGTGAAGGGCTCGATTCTACCGCGAAGCGGTGTAACTCAGGGTATTCCACGTTGGGGAATTGGGGACGCGGATGATTGGTGATCTCGTGAACGGTTTCTGCAGCGACGCGTCCCACGGCCTCTTCTTCGGGAGTGGGGGGCTGGAGATCCGGTTTTGCTGCATCAACAAGGCTCGGGATCACGAATAACAAGGCAATTAGTAAGGTTTTCATCTCACAACTCCTCATGAAACGGCGAAAGCAACACGGAAGAAAGCGAATTCCTTCAAGATGCAGGGAAGTTGGCAAAGCGGCAAGCTTTGTGCGTTGATCTTGGCGAGAAAGCGACGCGTTGAATGAGCGGCAAATCTCCGAATTTATTGAGTTTCTCCAGGACTTGACACTCAGAGACGAACTAGGGGATAGTAGCCGAATTTTTGACCGTACCTCAGCACTTCGGTGTCTCTACCATCACCAGTTAGGCAACCTAAGCATAGCCTACTGACCATCCCTTTCCCCGTAACGAGGAAGCTATGCGTTACTTGTGGCTCGTGATCTTTGCTGGCTTTGTTTACCTCAGCGTAATCTTCATCACACAAAATCTGCAACCGGTCGTCGTCAACTTCAACATTGATGACATCGGCTTTGCTTTCCGCTCGGAACGCCCGCTCTTTGTGCCGATTTTTGTGACCTTGGCATTGGGCATCTTATTTTGTGTGGGATATTTCTTCAGCTATCACTCACGACTGCGAGTTCAGAACAAGACGCAATCGACGGAAATTCGACGCTTGAAGCGCCTGGTGATTTTGGAAAGAGAGAAGAAGCAGGGACTAGAACAGCGCAATCATGAGCTGCAGCAGATTGTGGAGCGCATGCAATACCAGCTAGATGAGAAAGAGTGGCAGGAAGAAGTCCGTCAACTTCCACAACAAACCGAACCTGAGCCAGCTTGACGGGAGTTAGAAAACAAACGCGTGGTCAATGGAGACCATGACAGGTAGCAGTCGCTGTTCGAACTGCACAATCGCTTCGAAAGGTCGGTGAATCTCATCGACCAACCTCACCCTAGACGCGCCTTGAGGAATGATCGTTTGATTGAGCGTGTGCTTCAAACAGGCGTTCTTCCATCCCCCCGTGAACACCACATCCCGCACCTTGCGATAGTTGACCAGCTGTTGCCGCAACCGCCGCGCCTGATCGTTCACTCCGTCTACGTCCAGTGAAGGAATCACGACCACTTGCTCCCCCAACGACCTTAAAAAGGGTGGCGGGTGAAACTCGTTCTTGCTCAAGTTGAGTAAGAAGACATTCACGTTGTTGGCGAGCAGTCCCTCCAAGCGATCGAGCAGCTGTGCCTGAAACAAGAGCGGCTCAGGCACCTGAGAACTCACACGGATTGCGTACTCGTCTGCGTGCACGACCACATAAGCCAGACGATGATTTTCAGCAATTTGCTCCAGCGGTTCGGAGGTGGGCACAGTCAACATGACAAGGGTTTCCGATAAAAGTAGCGATGAGATCGATCGAATTGTAGATGCGGCATCACACGATCAATCGGACGCGCAAGATTCAGAAACAAATATCCCCCCGGACGAATGGCCTCGTACAAACGCTGTAAGACTTGCTGTTGTATGGCGGGAGAGAAGTAGAACAACACATTTTTACAGAACACGAAGTCGAAGTCTCGCATTTGCTGCATGGCGGCGGCGTCTACCAGGTTGAGTTGACGGAAGGTAATGGCCTTCTTGAGCAGGTCATGCACCTGCAATTCTGTGTCGTGCTGCTCGAAGTATGTCTCTAAATATTCTGTCGGAAGGACGCGTTCTGCCCGTTGATAACCATATCTACCTTGGCGAGCCGTCGCGAGAGCGTCTTGGTCGATGTCTGTCGCTGTGATGTGAAAATCAATCGGCTCTTCTTCTAACATAGCGTGCAGCACAATCGCCAAAGTGTAGGGCTCTTCACCGCTAGCGCAGGCAGCGGACCAAATTTGCAGCGTTCGATCAGACTGGCGATGCCGCAGCACATCTTGCAAGCAATCCTCAGCGAAACAAACCAACTGCTCATAGTCGCGAAAAAAGAAAGTCTCGTTGATCGCAACCTCTTCGACCAGCGCGTTAAGCTCTGCCGCGTCTGGCGTTGGAGAGAGGAGACGTCGTAAGTACAGTGGGAGCGGCTGCGATTGGTGTGCAGCGCGTTGTTCGAGATAGCGCTGTAGATTGGGGCCGCGCTCGTCAGTGAGGAAGATGCCGCTGTGCTGTTCGATCAACTGAAGCAGCTGTTGCAGCTCTGTTGCCGAGACTGAAGACCTGCTCACAAAAATCCAGCGTCGCGGGCGTCGCGCTCAACTTCTTCAAAGTCCAAGGTGACCTTGTCTTGGGCGTCTTTCTCTGTATAGCCGCGCTGTTCGATGAGGAAGCGCTGTAGAGCGTATTCGAGGTAGGCTTGATATTCGCGGCTGTAGTGATTTTCCATGAGCAAACTTTGGGTGGGTCAGGCATAGCGATTGACCGATTTGGTCGCAGGTTTGTCGTCGCTTGCGGGGCGTTCCACACTGAGGACTTCGAGTTTGAAGATCAAGTCGGCATTTGGAGGGATGCCCGCATCAGACATCCCAAACTCACCGTAGGCCAGCTTTGCTGGGATCTTCAGCTGCAACTTGGTGCCAACGCGCACCCCCTCCAAGGCTCGGTCCCATCCTTCGATGACGTTCCCTTCGCCATGCACATAAGAGAAGGGTTTGCCCTTGTCGATGCTGCTGTCAAATTTAGTGAAGTCGGAGGCGAGCCAACCCTCATACTCAATGGAGACTTTGCTGCCTTTCTCGATTTTGTCACCCTTACCCGCCTGTTCAGTGTATATCAGCAGCCCGCCGCGCAGTTTTTTGAACGCCGCGTCCATCGCGAGTTCGGGCTTTTCATTCTCTGCTTTTTTGCCATCTTGCCCTTCTTCAGGGGGTTCTTCGGGCGGAGTGTATTTGTTGGCGATGTTCACAAAAGCGTTGTTGCTGATCTTCATCGGCACCGGAATGCGTTAGCGGATGGCGCGTTGTCGTCCATCACAATCGTGACTTGAATCGGGGAGGTGTCATCGCCTTGGGCGACCCCACGGTTGACGTCTAAGTAGAGCTTGATGGCTTCCCCTTTGAGGTTGTACTGCGCAGAGTTCACCTCAGCGTTCCCTTCTAACATAATCGTTTGGGTGGCTTGGTTCATCCGAGCGTAATCAGCGCGTGCGACGCGACCGGGTTGCTCTACGCAGACCTCACGCTCGGCATAGACGGTCTCCACCTGCTGGAGTGCGTCAAAATCAATTTGAATCCGCCCACCGAAGACGCGAATCTCCTCAGGATCCTTCTCGAGTTCGACTTCTCCTTCCAGCAAGATGCGCCGTCGCTCATTGTTGAGCGTGGCTTGTAGCGCCTTCATGCGGACCATCTCTGGGTTCGCAGAGGGCTCTGGAACAGGTTCTAGCGCGTCGAAGAGCCGCGCGCGCTCGACCTCGTCCAAATTGAGCAGCACGGTCGCCGGTGTGGCAGAGTCTTGGCCGCGCAGGAACACTTGTTGGCGCTCCAAATCAAACTCCACCAAATCACCAGTGACCTGACCTTGGGCGGATTCAGCCTCGAATCGTTCACTGAAGCGGGCCATGCGTAGCGGGCCTTTCAGATCTGGGCCTTCAAAACCGACCTCCGCTTGTTCATAAAACAGAGAGCCAGCCTGCAAACTTCGCTCCCACTGGTTGACCTTCACTTGGCCTTCGCTGCGCATCTTCTCATAAAGCTCTAGGCGCACCAGATTCAGCAATTCGGAGGTGAAACGGAGATTCTCGCGTGGCACCGTCCCTCTCACATCTCCACGGAACGTGAGTTCTCCTTTGCGCTGATCGCCACTGAACTCTTGTGCCTGCAGCTGCAGCCGGCGCATCTCGGCGAACTGTTCAATGGAGGCGAGCGCCTCGGTGTTCGGCGGATGCGGCAACTTCTGCAGGGCTTGTCGCAGCGCATCCCACGACTCGAAGCGGGTGCCGCGCAGCGCGCGCATGTCTTGCAGAGTCTCAAGAGAGACCTTGTCCCGTCGCAAATGCACGAGTGTGTTGTGCTCAAGCAGAAAGGCAGGGCCTCCCTGTGCCCAAGCCGAGGTGAGACAACTGGCTCCAAACAACAGCGAAATGCAGAGACGACGCAACATGGCTTACCGTGATTGAGAGTGTTTGAACTGCTGGGCAGCCTTCACAAAAGCAGCGAACAGGGGATGAGGGGCAAAGGGCTTCGATTGCAGCTCGGGGTGATATTGGCAGCCGATGAACCACGGGTGCTCGGGCAGCTCGATCGTCTCGACCAAGTCGCGCTCGGGGTTTCGTCCTGAAATGACCAACCCGGCTTCTTGCAAGCGAGGCAAAAATTGATTCATCACTTCATAGCGGTGGCGATGACGCTCTCGGATGTTCGTTTGTTGATAAACTTCGGCAATGCGCGAGCCTTCTTTCAATCGGGCAGCGTACGATCCTAGCCGCATGGTGCCCCCCGTGTTCTGCTGCCCCTGTTGGTCAGGCATGAGGTCGATCACATTGTTCGGGTGTGCCGTCCGAAACTCTGCGGAGTCCGCGTCGTGGATGCCCGCGACGTTGCGCGCAAACTCAATGACAGCCATTTGCATTCCAAGACAAATTCCCAGAAACGGGATTTGCTGCTCACGAGCATATTGCACAGCGAAAAGTTTACCGTTTGTGCCGCGCTCGCCAAAGCCTGGAGCGACAAGCACCGCGTGGGCATCCTGCAAAGACTCTGCGAGATTCTCTGACGTGATCTCCTCAGAGTTGATGTAGCTCAGGTGGAGGCGCAAATTGGCGGCAATTCCGCCATGGACCAGCGCTTCGTTCAGGCTCTCGTAGGTGTCACGCTGATTAACGTACTTCCCGACGAAGGCGATGGTCACCTCATCAATGGGGTCTTTGTAAGACTCCACAATGTCGACCCAGTTTTGGAGCTTGGGGCGCCGTGTCCACATTTGCAGCAGCTCGATGATTTTATCGTCCAGCTTCTGCTTGTGATACATCAGCGGAATTTCATACAGAAAGTCTACGTCGATTCCATCAATGACGGCGTCAGCAGAGACATTCGTAAAGAGTGAAATTTTCTCGCGTAGTTTCTCAGGCAAGGGCTCGGGAGTGCGACAGATCAGCATGTCAGGCTGAATACCAATTTCGCGCAGTTTTCCGACGCTGTGCTGAGTCGGTTTGGTCTTCATCTCCGTCGTGTAGATGATCAGCGTCAGGTGAATGTAGAGCGTGTTCTCGCGTCCATATTCATGTCGAAATTGGCGGATGGCTTCCAAGAACGGCAGCGATTCGATGTCTCCGACCGTGCCGCCAATCTCTACAATGGCGATGTCTACGTTCTCGCTGCTGCGCAAGATCGCTTGTTTGATCTCGTCAATGACGTGCGGCACGACTTGCACCGTTGCCCCCAGATATTCACCGGCGCGCTCTTTGCGGATGATCGAGTCGTAAATTTGACCGGTTGTGCAGTTGTGGAGGCGAGAGACGGTGGCGTGGGTGTAGCGTTCGTAGTGGCCGAGGTCGAGGTCTGTCTCGGCGCCATCTTCTGTGACGTACACTTCCCCGTGCTGAAAGGGGTTCATGGTCCCGGCGTCAATGTTGATGTACGGATCCAGCTTCATCAGGCTGACGGTTAAGCCACGACTCTCTAAGAGAGCGCCAATGGACGCGCCGGCGATGCCTTTGCCGAGCCCTGAGACGACGCCGCCCGTGATGAAAATAAACTTAGTTTGCATAGCGTTCGCGAAGCGGAAGGTGTGAACAAAAGTCAGGAAGGGAGAGACTGGCGAGGAGGTCTTGCACGGATTCTGCCTGTTGACCGTGTGGCGACGTCATGAAGGCGCGCGCCTTGCGAAAAAAAAAGGAAGCCTATATACAGGTTACCCTTTGAAATGCAATTACATTTTGCCCATGAGGAACGCATGCCTAGTCTGCTTTATGTTGATCCGGATCTCGCACGCTGGGCAGAAGTGCAACGCTTGTTCGCAAATCAAGCTCAAGCAGAAGTCGCCTTCGATGGCTGGGCTGGATTTGCCGGCGCTGTGATGCATCAACCCGACATGCTGCTGGTTGAACTCAACGTACCTGTGATGAGCGGAATCGAAATGGTGCGCCTGCTGCGAACCGAGAGCGCCTGCGCGAACTTGCCAATTTTCGGATTTGGCGCGCAGGGGATCACGGAAGAGGTGCGTGAGGTGGCGCTGCAAGCTGGTTTCACGCAGTTGGTCGCGTTTCCTTTCTCCCACGAACTTCCAGAGCAGCTGCTGACGTGGTTGCCAGCCAAGACGGACTAATCCCCTCCACGATGCGACTTGCCGTCAGCGCAGGTTTGCCCCACCGTTCCGAGCCCCAGTCTCCGGCTTTTCCATGCCAATATGCTCCCACGACAGCGGCCACCAGCGGCTCTAAGCCTTGCGCTAACAACCCACCGATCATTCCACTGAGGACGTCTCCTGATCCGGCCGTTGCCATCCCTGCGTTCCCAGTAGGATTGATGAACACCTCGCCCGTTGGAGCAGCGATCACCGTGAGCGCCCCCTTCAAGAGCAACACCACGTTCCAGCGCTGCGCCCATGCCCGCGCTGTGGCGACTCGCTGTGTTTGTATCTCTGCGACAGCAAGGCCCGTTAAGCGCGAGAACTCTTTGGGGTGTGGGGTCAGCACTGCTGGTTGATCTCGCTCAGAGAGCGCTTCAGGC
>CBFIJD010000049.1:0-7332 GCA_965662845.1 uncultured bacterium
CCCCTCCACCAGCACAACGCGCATGCAACTAGTTGGAATCGGCTTCAATCCGTCGTTTTGGCGGTTTTTACTGCAACGTATTGAAAAACATACCGTCCATGGGCCTATCATTGGGACGCTGCTGGACGGAGAATGCTTAGCGCCAGATCACATCGTCGCGACGTGCGATCAGATCGAGCAGCTGCAACCGGCGCTGCTCTTCTTCACGCCACATGGCTTTAAGGAAGGGCGCGACTGCCTGTTTTTCCTCTCGATGTTGCAAACCCGCCTTCGCGACGTGCCGCTGACCTTGGTCTTAGAAGATGTCGCGAACGAGATTCGCTTGTTCCTCCAGCCTCCCCCTCTCGTGCGGCTCACCAACCAGATGCAGTTTCGGATGTCGCACCCGTCGTTGTTTCTCACCCAAAAGCTCGGCTCCTTTCCGTGGATCAACCTGAGCGAGCACGTCACGTTCCTCGAATATGAACATCCCCAAGATGGGCTGCAACGCCTTGCGGTCTCTGAGCTGCCGGATCAATCTCTGTTGGCGCTTGCCCAGGTGCGGTTCTTTGAAGTCAATGAGCAGAGCCACGCGCCCCAAGAGTGGTTGGAGCGTTTTCTGGCGGAACGCGGAGACGTGAAGAGCGCTCACATCAAGGGGCTACTCAAGACGACCAAAGGCTTGTTTTTGTTCCCTGGGGTGCCGTTGGACGGCGTCGTGGAGATTTCGATGGGCGACATTCGGATCCGCTCCGTCTTGTTGCATCGTCAGCTGTCAGACCGCTCGGCGGCCTTCCGTCGCACGATGGCGTACTTAGAGAAAAAAAGTGCTTGCCCCGCTCCCCAAAAAAATCAGCAACGCATCCGTTGTTTAGGGAGTTTGCCGATTGTGAATGAGCTAGCCTGCTCTGTGTTGGAAGCGCATGGTTTTGGCAATGCGGAGAGCGTTCATCAGCTACAAGCTGGCACGCACAAGTTTGGTGAGACGCTGCGGGGGTTTTACTTGCGCACGCTCCCCAACGTCGAGCTGAGCGGCAATGTGGTCGACCTGCGGTCCAACATTGAGTCCCTGCTCGCGCCGGTGTTAGACTTTGTGGATTGGTCGCGACTGCAGGTCCCCACCACGATCACGAGCACACCGCTGCAACGAGCGGATCTGGAACAACGACGCGCGCAGCTGGTTCAGGAAGAGAGAAACCTCCGCGAGGAGCAAAAGCGGACGCAGAGTCACCAGCAGCTATATGCGCAGGAGCAGGATGTGTTGGAGCGCGTGGTCGCCACCAGTCAACGTCTGATCGAGCAGCTGGGCAAGAGCTCTCCTTGGGAGGACGTGGCGCGCAATCCGACCGAGTTTTCCATCCAGCAAGCCTTGCTGTGGTGTGAAGACGAAGAGACAGCCGCCGAGATGATGCGTCGCCTCGCGAGCGTCCCCAAAAAGCTGTGGATCAACCCGCTGCAATATCGCGATTCCGATGACTTGCTGCGCCTCAACATGGATTCCCTAGAGGCCTATACGCAAGCGGGCTTGTGGATCGTCACACCGCAGAGCCGGCAACACCTCGAACAGCTCGTCAGCTCGGTGTTTTCTCAGCATCAGCGCGTTCAAGCCATCAACAAACAACGTCAGCAGCACCTTGAACGTACAGAACGGGCTCTGACACAGCTGCAACAACGCAAAGAGCAGCTGACGCTGCATTGGCTCTATGTCTCTTTGCAGCAGGCTCTCCAGCCCCACTTTCCGAATTGACGCGCCATGACGCTGCCGCGGCTCTCCTCCAATCGTTTGCAAGCGCTGCGAAACATTTTGGCGTTTCTTGAGGAGAGGCACCCCGATGACCTTGTCACGGAAGTGTCCTCGCTGCGACAGATCCTGCGCGAGCTGTCACCTCTCCAAACGCCGTTCATGGAGCCAACCGGTTCCAGCGCCCCACCGCCGGCTTCTCAAGCGGTCAAAGAATTCGCTGTCGCTCGCAACGCCGTGGTGGAGTGCTTTCGGCGCGGGCGCACACGCCGAATGGCCGTGCGGTTGCTGCTGCGCAACCTGATCCAACACATCCCCGAAGCCTCCTCGGGCTCTGTGCTGCTGCATGAGCCTGAAGACCACACGATGCGTCTCGGCGCGAGCTATGGTCTGAACAACGACCGAATGCGTCCGTTTCGTCTGCGCGTCTCGCCAGAGACGATGTATGCCTACCCTGTGTTTGCCACACAGCGCCCAAAGATTTTCACAGAGGACGAGTTGACCCCGCACTTCAGCCAGCAGCAGCTGCAGCTGCATCGGGGACGCTTCTATGTGCAGCAGATGATCGTGCCGATGGTTCGCCAGGCAGCGTCGGTGGGCTTGATCACCATCAGCCACTACACGGCGGGATACAGCTTCGCGAGCCGGGACTTGCGGCTGTTGCAGGAGGTTGTGGCAGAGGTGTGTGATGAACTCTTCCGCTTCACCGAGCCTTGGGAGCTGGGGCCGGAAGGGATGAGCGAGCAGGAGATGCAGCAGCTGGAGGCGTGTTTGGAGCAGGTGGTTTATCTCAAAAGCAAGGCTCCTTATCTCGAAGTGTATGAATGGGGAAAGTCGGACTCAACGCTGCTGTTGCGAGCGACGGTGAAGCAACTTCAGGAGCACTTTGACGACCAAGAACTCACGCAAATCAGCCGCTCGTGCCTAGTGAACCCGCTGTTCGTGCGGAGAGCGGTCAAGCGTGTCCACCCAGACTTTGACTTACAGCTCGCTCCGCTGCAGGGCGCCGAGGGGCCATCGCACCTGCCGATAGGCCGCACGCACATCGCGACGCTTCAGCAGAAGTACCCAGAGTGGTTTCAGTAGCTTAGAAGCCACGGATGCGGACGAGGGCTTGGTCGGCAGCGGCGCGAACCCGTTCGCTGGGAGCTTGGCTGAAGCTCATCAACACCTCCACCGCGCGGGGGTCGCCCAGCTTGCCCAGAATGTTCAGCAACCTCTCCAGCAGCACCACATCCTCCGTGCCGCGCTGCCGCTCCACCGCTTCGATGGTGGGCAAGACCGCCTGACGTCCCAACCGAGTGATGCTCTCCTCCACCTGATCGGCGACCTCCGCGTCCTGTAAGTACGGCAACATCAGCTCCGCCGTGCGCGGGCTCTTCAGCTCGACAAGGATCGCGAAGTTGTCTCGGTTCTCGAAGTACGACTTGCCACGAAATAACGGGATGATCGCGTCTGCGATGTCAGGCCCTGTGGCGACCAAGACGTTGCGAAACTGCGCTCGCACCGTCGCGTTGGGCTCGCGGTCGTAGTCGCGCACGAGCTGATCTCTGGCGGTTGGTCCCAGCTGTGAGAACGCCGCTCCGAGGGCGGGGATCACCTCGGGGGCCGCGTTGGGGATGCGTTGCAAGAGCGGTTCAGTGGCCGCCAGTACGCGCAACACGCCCAGCGAGCGAATGATCTCGGCTTGCACGCGCGTGTTGCTCTCTTCTTCCAGCTGCGCCAGCAACTCGTCTCCTGCCTCTTGCTCTCCTATTTGTCCGATCAAACGCGCCGCGCGTTGTCGTTCGCGTGGTTCGTCTGCGTCCAGTTGATTCAGCGCCAGCTCTAGCGCGGCGGCGCGGTCTCCTTGTCGGTAGAGGCTCTCTGCTTCGTTCATGCTGGAACAGGCAGCCAAGATGCCGGCGCAGACGAGCGCCCAGACGTTTTTGAACTTCATGGTGTGCTCCTGAGGGGGGGCATGGTTCTGAGTGGGCAGCGCGGTGGCTGTGGCGTCAAGGCTCCGCGCAGGTTTCGTTAAGCCACGTAAGTTGAGCGCCGTCCAAGCGGCGATAGAAGCAGGTTGAACGGTAGGTGTGACAGGCAGGCCCCGTCTGCTCGACGAGGTAGAGGAGGGTGTCTTGGTCGCAATCGACGAGAACTTCGACGACGCGCTGGACGTGCCCAGAGGTCTCGCCCTTTTTCCAGAGCCTGTCACGAGAACGCGAGTAGTAGTGCGCGAAGCCGGTCTCTTGTGTGGCCTGGAGCGCTGCTTCGTTGACATAGGCGAGCATCAACACGGCGCGAGATTGGGCGTCTTGCACAACGACGGGAAGCAGGCCGTCTTGTTTGGCAAAGTCGAGGGCGAGCGCCAGCCCTTCGTCGCGGTTCATGCGTCCTCGCGGTTTTCAAACTTTTCAGGGCGCAAGGTCGGGAAGAGGATCACGTCGCGGATGTTGTTCTGGCCGGTGAGCAGCATCACCATGCGATCCATGCCGAAGCCGATGCCGCCGAGCGGGGGCATGCCGTATTCCAGCGCCCGCAGAAAGTCTTCGTCGAGGGGATGCGTCTCCGCTTCGCCGCCGCGTCCGCGCTCGACTTGTTCTTCCATCAGAGCGCGCTGGCGCACAGGGTCGTTCAGCTCAGAGTAGGCGTTGGCGATCTCCCAGCCCCAGATGTAGGCTTCAAAGCGCTCGATGAGGTCTGGGTGGTCGCGGTGCTGCTTGCAGAGCGGGCTGGACTCCTGCGGATAGTCGGTGATGAACGTCGGCTGGATCAACTTCGCCTCACAGCTCTCCTCAAAAATCAGCTGCATGGCGCGCCCGCGAGAGAACTCCCCGTCGAGTGTCCAGTCTCGTTGCGCGAGCAGCTGACGGACGTCGTCATCGCTCAGCGTCGAGAACGGGATCTGCCCAAGAGTTTCAATCGCTTCGCGCATCGTGAGGCGTCGCCACGGGGCTTTGACGTCCAGCGTTGTGCCCTCAAAGTGGAACTCGGTCGTGCCGTGCAGGGCGATCGCGCAGCGTTCGTAGATCGCTTCGCAGTGACGCATCATGTCTTCGTAGTCGGCGTAGGCTTGGTAGAACTCAAGCGCAGAGAACTCGGGGTTGTGCGTGCGGTCGATGCCTTCGTTGCGGAAATTTTTGACGAACTCAAAGACGCGGTCGAAGCCGCCGACGATCAGGCGCTTGAGGAAGAGTTCGTTAGAGATGCGCAGGTAGAAATCCTCGCCTAGCGCCTTGTGTCGCGTGACGAAGGGGGTGGCGTTGGCGCCGCCATAGACCGACTGTAGCGTTGGGGTCTCGACTTCTAGGAACTGCTGCGAGATCAGGTAGTTGCGCACCGTCTGAAAGATCAAAGAGCGCTGGCGGAAGACCTGCGCAACGTCCGCGTTCAGCGTCAAGTCTACGTAGCGCTGGCGATAGCGGAACTCTTTGTCTTTCACTTCATCATAGATGACCTTCTCGCCCTCCACGACCTTCTCTTTGGGCACGGGCATCGCGCGGATCGCTTTCGCGAGCACCTGCAGCGTGTCCGCTCGCAGCGTCAACTCACCGGTTTGGGTGCGCATCATCTTGCCGGTCAAGCCCACAAAATCCCCAAGATCACACAGCTTGAAGACCTCGAAGGCTTCCGCGCCGACTTCGTCTTTGCGCACATACACTTGGATGCGCTCATGCGCCGCTTGCAGGTTGGCGAAGATCGCTTTGCCTTTGCCACGAGTCGCCATCAGACGCCCTGCGAGTTGGACGGTCGTCTCTTGCGCCAGCAGAGTCTCGGCGTGCTCGCGGAGCTCCGCGATGGTGTGTGTAGGGTCAAACGAATACGGATAGGGGTTCACTCCCAGCGCAGCGAGTTTTTCTCGTTTTTCGAGACGAATGTTGCGGGAGTCTGCAGAGGAGTCGGGTTGCATAGATTACAGTGATGGATTGATGAGAGGAAAATAAAGTAGAGCGACAGCGGTGATCCGTTACAGAGACGCTAACTCTTTTGCGCGATCGCAGATCCATTGTGAGTAATTACTTGTGAGATCAAACTTCCGAGTCATGCGTTCTTTGTGTGACGATTTCATCATCGCAGAACAAAGTGTTCTTGTTCTTCAATCTTGGAGGAAGGAGAAATCCATTCTCTCATTTCCAGAAAACGTTTCGTTTGCTGGACGTTTTGTTCTAGCTTTTCCGTTAAGAAGATCACTTCAGAAGCCAATTCAGGAATGGCTTCTGGCAAATATTCATGAGCGATTTGATTACGGACATCTCGCATTTGTAACAAATCTTCTGCCGATAGAATCAGGAATATCTTTTCAGCTCGGTTCAGTACATCAATCAGAGGAAGGGTCTCTTCACGCAGTAAAATCCAGATGGAACGAATCACTTTTTGCAGGTAAACATCAGAAGAACGACTGAACTTCGAGGTGAGCGAATCAAAAGATTCTAAGTCTTCAAATGTGTATTCTTTGGGTGTATCGAGCAAAATTTGTACTTTTCGTTTTGATTGTTGCAAGGTTTGCATGCCGCGCAACAACAAGTCCCAATACTGTTGCAGGAGCGCCAACGCGTCTTCTGGGGATTGCTTCATAAGAGCACTCCTTGTTGGAGAGCGATCGCTTTGAAGGGGTCTTGGGATTCAAAAGGAAAATTGGCAATGTCTAATTTCTGCCACCCGAATTGACGAAAAAACGCAATCCGGAAAGGTCTGATTTTTCGGGGAGCAATTTTCTGAGGCGTCAACCACAAAATATCAATATCGCCCCCTCTTTGTTGGTCGTCTGCACGAGAACCAAATAGATAGACTTGAGAGTCTGCCTCGATTGCTTGCAACCCCGACTTGATAAACACAGCCTGTTTCTCAGTGATTCTCATGATGCGCTCCATGGACGATTCGGGTGTTCATTGCCTGATGAAAAGTCTGCAAAGAGAGAAAGGTCAAAGCCGTCTAAGCGTTTTGAGTTCGACTAGGAGTTGGTTGAGTCTGCTGAAAAATGTTCATGTCGTGATCTTCAGCTCATCAAGTATGTGCTGAAATACGCCCAATAAAATTGGGAGTTGGCTTAAATAATATTTGCTCTGATCCACTTCAATCAAGTCTCGCAATCGCAGAAAGAGCCAATCGTCTCCGGTGGTAACGCAACCATAAACACAAGGGATCTCTTCCTGGTTGTACTCGTTATACTTTTGAGCGCCAATCATCTGTGCTGCGCACTGAGCAATCCCTACCTCAACATCGTTTTTTTTAGCTTCTACAATCTGTAGGATCGGCGCCTGTAAATCATACGAATGTCTCTCTTTTGCCACCATAAAATCACATTCTCCTCTGAGAGAATCGTCAATATTGAGTGAGTCTCCAGAATAAATCGTGATTTTTTTATGATTGCGGTCTCGGATCTCCAACAAAATTGGCATGACGATCAACTCGGATTTGGCTTTCTCACTGCGGACTGGCAATTCTTTGGCCGTTTGTAATGCCTTAAGCAGTCGCTCACTAGGGGCGAGCGGTGAGATTAGCTGGAAAAGCTCCGTCCGTTTGTTTTCCACAGAGAAGTCTTTTTTGATTTTTGCCAGTGTATAATCAGAGTAAGCCATAGCGGGTTGATTGCTCAATTAGGCTGCCCAGTCATTGCGTGATGAAAAGTC
>CBFIJD010000049.1:7838-18503 GCA_965662845.1 uncultured bacterium
TGCCATGGCCAACTCGGCTTCGGGGTAGCTGTGGTCGTTGAGTTTACCGGCGAAGTAGTCCGTGTAGGCCTGCATGTCGAAGTGACCGTGTCCGCACAAGTTGAAGAGAATGTTCTCGCGCTTGCCTTCCTCCTTGCAGCGCAGCGCCTCGTCGATCGCTCCGCGGACCGCGTGGTTGGCTTCGGGCGCGGGCAGGATGCCTTCAGCGCGGGCAAACATCACTCCGGCCTCAAAGCAGGTGAGCTGTGGATAGGCCTTCGCTTCGATCAACCCCAGCTCCTTGAGGTGGCTAATGAGCGGAGCCATGCCGTGATAGCGCAATCCCCCCGCGTGGAACCCTGGCGGCACGAAGGTCGAGCCGAGCGTGTGCATCTTGGTGAGCGGGGTGAGATGCGCCGTGTCACCGAAGTCGTAAGCATACTTGCCTTTGGTGAGCGACGGACAAGACGCCGGCTCCACCGCGACGAGGCGCACGTCGGGTCCGCCGCGCAGCTTCTCGCCCAAGAACGGGAACACGATCCCTGCGAAGTTGGACCCACCTCCGGTACACCCCACGATCACGTCAGGATAGGCGTCGGCCATCGCCATCTGCTCAATCGCTTCTTCTCCCACGACCGTCTGGTGCAGCAACACATGGTTCAGCACGCTGCCGAGCGCGTATTTGGTGTCGTCGCGTTGTGCTGCCAGCTCGACGGCCTCAGAGATGGCGATGCCCAAGCTCCCCGTGGAGTCTGGGTTCTGTGCCAAAATGTGGCGTCCAGACTCGGTTTTGTCTGAGGGCGAGGCGACGCAGGCCGCGCCGTACGACTCCATCAACGCGCGGCGGTAGGGCTTCTGCTGATAGCTGACCTTCACCATGAAGACCTCGATTTCGAGGTTGAACAGGGCGCCAGCAAAGGACAGCGATGAGCCCCACTGTCCGGCCCCCGTCTCCGTCGTGATGCGCTTCACGCCAGCTTCTTTGTTGTAGAACGCTTGCGCGACGGCGGTGTTGGGTTTGTGGCTCCCGGCGGGGCTGACGCCCTCGTATTTGTAGAAGATGCGAGCGGGGGTATCGAGGACTTGCTCCAGACGGCGCGCACGGAAGAGCGGCGTGGGGCGCCACTGGCGATAGATGTCTCGCACAGGGTTGGGGATCTCAATCTGGCGCTCCGTCGCGACCTCTTGCAGGATCAGCGACATCGGGAACAGCGGCGCGAGGTCATCGGGTCCGACGGGCTGCTTGGTTCCAGGATGCAGCACAGGCGGGGGCGGCTGTGGTAGGTCCGCCATGAGGTTGTACCAATGCTTCGGAATTCGATCTTCAGACAGCAAGTATTTGACAGAGTCGCTCATGAGACCTCCCAAGGGATTTGAAGAAATGCGCAAAACGAAAGCGAGAAACCGTAGCGAATTCAGCGCATAAGCGCAAATGTTTCAATGGCGTGACAACGGCGGATTTTCTAGCGAGGAGCCTTGGCCCACGCGTTGTTTCCAACCGGTTCTCTGAGCGGGAGCGCCCGGCCTTTCGCCCAAAACTTCACCACGTCGCTCAAATTTTATGCATGCGAGACGCCTTGCGAGGGGGTTCCGCGCCTCGCCTGAAAAACAGATTTGTTGCATAAAATCTGTGGTTTAGCCTGCTAGAGACCCCACAACGCATTTCCGGCATATCCTCTGCTGAAGGAACACTTTCTCACATTTGCTAACTCCATGCAGAGGGACAGAATGGAATTCTCCGCAGAGATGAAATACGTACTGGATACGATCTGGTTATTGATCAGCGGCGCGCTGGTGATGTGGATGGCCGCCGGTTTTGCCATGCTTGAGGCCGGCATGGTCCGCTCCAAAAATGTCACCGCGATCCTCACAAAGAACATCGCGCTCTACGCCGTCGCCTGCCTCGCCTACTACGTGGTGGGCTACAACCTGATGTACGGTGAAGGCAACGCGCTGATAGGGAGCGGTTTTGCGTTGATGGGGACCTCGGCAGATGGCCACAGCCTGCTGTCGGACTTCTTTTTTCAGGTGGTGTTTGTGGCGACGACAGCCTCGATTGTCTCGGGGACGGTCGCCGAGCGCATCCGCTTCTGGCCTTTCATCATCTTCACCACCGTCCTTGCCGCGGTGATCTATCCGATTCAGGGGCACTGGTCGTGGGGCGGCTCGGAGTTAGGCGGCTTGATGAGCGGCTTCAGCGACTTCGCGGGCTCTACAATTGTGCACTCTGTCGGCGGCTGGTGCGCGCTCACAGGAGCGCTTCTGCTCGGTGCGCGCAAAGGGAAGTATGACTCTCGTGGGAACGTCCACCCCATTCCCGCCTCCAACCTGCCGATTGCGACGCTTGGCACCTTCATTTTGTGGTTAGGGTGGTTCGGCTTCAACGGAGGATCTCAGCTTGCGCTGGGCTCCAAAGAAGATGTGGACGCGATCTCTGCCGTGATGGCCAACACCAACATCGCCGCCTGCGCAGGAGCGGTTGTTGGGATGATCCTGACACAAGTTTTGTTCAAGAAGGTGGACTTGACGATGGTGCTGAATGGGGCCCTCGCTGGGCTCGTCGCGATTACGGCAGGCCCTGACTATCCTAGCTTGGGCGTAGCGTGCTTGATTGGTGGCATTGGCGGCGCGCTCGTGGTCTTTGCGGTGCCCTTCTTTGATCGGATCAAAGTCGATGATCCGGTGGGCGCCTTGTCGGTTCACTTGGTCAACGGCATTTGGGGAACGCTCGCCGTGGGAATTTTTGGGAGCGCGTCCTTGCTAGACCAAATCGTGGGGATTGTCACAGTCGGCGTCTACACCGTCGTGTTCAGCGGGGTAGTTTGGTATGGGATCAAAATCACGCTGGGGCTGCGGGTCTCTGAAGAAGAGGAATACGCGGGCTCCGACGAAGAAGAGTTTGGCATGCACAGCTATCCTGAGTTTGGCTCGCGTAGCCTCTGATGCCCGCCGGATTTCGACGCCCTCCTCCCTCGTCGAAGTCCTCTCTTGCCCCGCTGATCCTCCTTGGCGGGGCTTACACACCTTCCCTTACGGGACTTTCCGCACTTGCAGCGAGTTCACAAACCCTTCGGCGGTGAGGATGTTCGCCAGCACCATAAACTGATCTCCCTGCACATATCCCTCTTTATCGCGCAACGTCCGCAGCGCCTGCTCAATCGTGAACTCAGGGTTGATCGAAAAGTCATCGACCATGAACGGATATACAGAGCGACAGAACAACAGCGTGCGATAGGTGCGCTCGGTGTTCGTAAACGCGTAAATCGGCAGGCCGCGTGGGCGCATGTTGGCGATGTATTCGGCGCCTCGGCCAAACTGCGTGATGACGATAAAGCCTTTGAACTGCATTTCTGAAGCGATGTTGGCTGCTGCCGACGCCAAGTGCATCCGGGGGCTCTGCAACGCCATCTTGCGAGCGTAGTCGACTCCCGGAAACCGCTCGGTGCGCTTGACGATGCGGGCGAGCGTCTCCACGGCCTCAATCGGATGCTTGCCTGTCGCTGTCTCTCCAGAGAGCATCACCGCGTCCGCTTGCTCATAGACCGCGTTGGCCACGTCGGTCACCTCTGCGCGTGTTGGGACCGGGTTCTCAATCATCGACTCGAGCAAGTGAGTCGCGACGATCAGCCGCTTGCCTTGGGTCGCCGCCAAGAACGCCATCCGGCGCTGTAGCTGCGGCAGCTCTTCCATGTCGACCTCTAGGCCAAGGTCTCCGCGCGCGACCATGATGCCGTCGGCTTCTTGCAGGATGCTCTCTAAGTTGTCGACCCCCTCTTGGTTCTCAATCTTGGCGATGATCTTCATGCCTTTGCAGCTATCGCCCAGAACCTCTTTCGCTTCTCGGATCGCGTCTGCGTTGCGCACAAAAGAGAGCGCGATGCCGTCTAAGTCCATCTCCCGCGCAAAGAGCAAATCTTCTCGGTCTTTGGGGGTGATGGACGGCAGCTGCACAATGACGCCGGGCAGGTTCACGTGCCGTCGCCCTTTGACGAAGCCCCCGTGGATCACTTCGCAGCGCATGTAGTCGGTCTCTTTTGCCAGCACTCGCAACTTCACCAGCCCGCTGTCTACCGAGAGGCACTGCCCCACGGTCACCTCTTCAATGAGGTGCTGATAGTTCACGTGCAGCGTCTTCACCTCTGGCGCCGCGACCTCGTCGGTGGGCGGAACCGTCACACGAATCTCTTCGCCGACGGCCAAGTCCATTTCATTGAGCCCCGTGCGAATTTCAGGGCCTTGGGTGTCGAGCAGGATCGCAACGGGATACTTCAGAGTGCGGTTGAGGTCGCGCACATTGCGGACGACTTCTCCGTGAGAGGTGTGGTCTCCGTGAGACATATTCAGGCGCGCGATGTTCATGCCTGCCTGCTGCAACTGCGCGAGCATGTGCGGGGACTTGCTCGCCGGACCAATCGTGCAGATGATTTTCGTACAGATCATGCTCTTCTCCAAAGTGAGGGGGTGTCGGGTTAGGAACGAGTGAAGGAACGAATGATTTCTTGGAGCTCTGCCGTGGTCGAGGTCACCAAGCAGTCTTCGGGGGCGGTCGCAAGCTCACACAGCGCCTGCTGCACGGGGCTCCTGGGAGCAACCCCAAAGCCGATCGTCTTGACCGCGATGTCGTCTGCCTGCTTGGCCGCTTGTTGCACTTGCGTCAGCTGAATCGGCGATGTGCCGTCGTCTTGCCCATCGGCGAGCAGTACAATCACTTTGAAGCGCTGGACATTCTTTTCCGGGAGTTGGTAGCTTGACGAACGAAAGTAGCGCAGGGCTTCAAACAACGCCTGATAGAGATTGGTCCCTCCGCGGGTCTCCAGCCCTTGGATCTCTTGTTGCAGATGCTGCCGTACGGGAGACCCGAGCGGCCCAATTTCTTCGAACACGACCTCTTTAGACGAGACAGCCGGCGAATTCGGGTGCTGTTTCAAACGTGCGTTGAAACTCCAGAGCTGGAAGCGCGTGCCTTCTTTCATGTTGCTGGCGAAGAACAACAGCGCGTTTTTGGCGGCCTCCAACCGGCTCACCTTCTGGCCCTCAAGCCGAGCATCCATGGAGCCGGAGGTGTCTAACACAAAGATCACATCAGAGATCGAAATCTCTGCTGGGATGGGCTTGGGCGCCTGAGGTTCCTGCTGCGGCGCTGGCGGAGGGGGCTCTGGCACCACCACAGGACGCGGGGGCGGCGGCTCTGGGCGGCGACGCGGCGTCCCAAAAAAATCGGTGCCTTGGGCCCCTAGCTCGAGCGGCAGCAACAGGCACCATCCTAAGATCACAACCCACCCAAATCGTATCCGCATGACTTCGACTCAAATTTATTTGGATTACAACGCGACCGCGCCGCCGCTTCCGAGTGTCTTGCGCAAACTTCAAGAAGTGTCCGCGTCTTGTTTTGGCAACCCTTCCAGTCCTCACAGAGCAGGCCGCCAAGCAAAAACCTTGTTAGAAGACGCGCGCCAGAGCATCGCAGATCAGCTCGGCATCGCGCGCCAAGAGCTGTTCTTCACCAGCGGAGGCAGCGAGAGCAACAACGCGATCCTGCGACAATTTGTTTTGTCGGACAAGCCAAATCACTGGATTTTGTCACCGCTGGAACATCCTTCTCTCCTCGAGACCGCTCACTTGCTGGCCGAAGCGGGGAGAGTGGACGTGAGCTTGCTGCCGGTTTTGCCTTCGGGGCAAGTGGATGTGGCCAGTCTGCCAGAGTTGATCCGCCCCGAAACGTCTCTCCTGAGCGTCATGAGCGCCAACAATGAGACTGGGGTGGTGCAACCCATCGCAGAGCTGCAGCAGATCGCGGCTGAGCATCACGTCCGCTTGCACACCGACAGCGTGCAGATGCTGGGACGTATGCCGCTATCTTGGCGAGATTGGCAAGTCGATTATGCGACCGCGACCGCCCACAAACTCGGAGGTCCACGCGGCATTGGGCTGCTCTATCTGCGCGAGGGGAGCCCGTTTCAACCCTTGGTCACTGGCGGCAAACAAGAGCGCGTCCGGCGCGCCGGCACAGAGAGCGTCGCTCTGGCGGTCGGTTTTGCCGAAGCCATCACACAGGCCCTCGCCCAGCGAGAGACCCTCGCCCAGCGGCTCTCTGCGTTTCAGCAACAGATCCTCAGGGACCTAGAGGGACTGGAAGGTTTTTTCTTGAATGGCGACCGCCAACGGCTCCTCCCCAACACGCTCAACGTCGGTTTTCGGGGGCTCAGCGCCGAGACGCTGCTGATCTCCTTAGATTTGGACAACATCGCCGTCTCCACGGGCGCGGCGTGTTCTTCTGGGGCGCTAGAGGCGAGCCACGTCTTGCTGGCGATGGGGCTCTCCCGCGCCGAGGCCAAGGCCAGTCTTCGCTTGAGCATGGGCTGGAACACGCAGCAATCCGACATCGACACTCTGCTCGAACGCCTCACGTACCACGTTCAGCGCCAGCGCGACAAACAGGCGCGCAAACGCGCCCGAGTCACCAAGCCTGCCGCACCTGCGTCGCCGTCAACCGCGTAGCTGAGAACACCTGCGCGATCGCCCAGTCTGCTCCCTGCACATGCCGCAGATAAAACACCGCGTCTGGGTGCTCAAACGAAGGCGCCACCTCTGCCGCTGTAGAAGGCAGACGCACCCCTAAGCGCTCGGCCACCGGCGCAAGCTCCTGCTCTGTCAGGTGATACCCCACAAAATCGAGATGAAACGAGCGCGCGTACTCCTCGACCGCAGAGGGCGGAAGCTGCCACGCAATGTTCACCAGCCCCACCTGCACCGCAGCGTCTAGCTCTCCTGATTCCTGCACTTGTCGCAGCCGCTCCATGCCCACCGGACACACGTCTCCACACCCAGGAAAGCCCAAAAACAGCAGGGCGCGGGGCGGCTGTGGTGGCAAAAACGGCAAGCGCACCACTTTGCCAGAGCTGGGCATCGGCAGCCACGGCAAGGCAAAGAGCAGCCCCAGCAACGCCAGCAGCAACGCGCCGCCTCCCCACCACAACTGACTCTGCCGCTTCTCAATCATAGCTTTCTCACGCAGTTTTCTTGTTTTTTGAGAAAAGACTCTCTCAGAAGGAATTTCCCCCTGCACGCAAGGGAGATTTTCTTTGCATTTCAGTGGTTTACCTCATTCTTCGCGGATCACTCACCTCCTCCAGAAACGGCACTTTCTTTGCGTTTCATCTTGGTTTTGCCTCACCGTTGGAAGGAAGCACTATGCCCGTTCTATTTCATGCCTTCTCAGATCGCACGCCTGCTGCGGCCAAACAGGCCCTCCACGAAGATTTCCTCAAAGCCGACCGGCTCTTCTTGCAGCTTGCTTTCGCCCACTGGCTGATGGTGAGCACTGTGACGGCGATGCCAACGGGGACGTATCTCTTCGGCATCATCACTGGCGGACTGACGACCGCGCTGGTGAGCTTGGCTTATGTCTTCTTCCGAGGGACGGTCGTGTGCCGGATGATGATGGGCGCCAGCTTGATGCTGTTCTCCGCGATCATGATCCAGCAGGGGCTCGGTCGGATTGAGATGCACTTTCACATTTTCGTGGCGCTGGCGTTCTTACCACGCTACCGCGACCCGATCCCCTTGCTCACCGCGGCGGTTGTGGTGGCCTTGCATCACCTCACCCTCAATTTTTGTCAACAAGCCGGCTGGACTGTCGCAGGCATGCCCGTCCAGCTCTTCGACTATGGCACTGGGCTCGACATTGTCTTTTTGCACGCAGCGTTTGTGGTGGTCGAAGCCACTGTGCTCATGCTGATCATCGTCGACAACGCCCGCAGTTTTTGCGAGAGCGCCTCCATTGTGCAAGCGATGCTGCGCGTCAGTCAAACCCAGTCTTTCCAAGAGCGCATTCCCCTACAAGAGCATTCGGAGCACTCCCCTGTGCGCTATTACAACCAGCTGATGGACACGATCAGTCAGCTGTTTGGCCAAGTGCAGCAGATCGTCTCCGCGCTTCAGGCAGGGAACCTGCGCCAGCGCATCCCTGTGGATGGACAGGGCGACGTGCGCAACGTCGAGGAAGCTCTGAACCAGACGATGCGCTACATGGAGCAGCTCGTGGGCAACATCAACGAGATCATGCAAGGCTTGCAGCAGGGAGACTTCACCGGACGCGTCCATGTGTCGTCGCAGGGCGATTTTCAGACAATGAGTGAGGGGATGAATCAGACCGTGGGGACGTTGCAGCGGCTCGTTGGGCAAATGACAGACTCCGCGCAAGTGCAAGCCAGCACGGTGGAAGATGTCTCGGTCGCGGTGACGCAAGCCAGCCGGCGCGTCGAAGATAACGCGAAGCATGCTCGGCAGGCCGCGGAGTGGATGCAGCAAGCGGTGCACAGCACAGAGACCAATGTGCAGCGCATTGAGAAGATCTATGAGGCGATGAACCGCATCGAAGAGCACGTCGCACAGGTTCAAGAGATCGCCAAGCAAACGACGCTGCTGGGGTTCAATGCTTCGGTCGAGGCCGCCCGCGCGGGAGTGCATGGCAAAGGCTTCGCGATTGTGGCCCAAGAGGTCAACAAACTCGCTGGGCAAAGCAAGGTCACCGCCCAACACATCCAACACATCGCTCAAGAGAGCTTAGGGCTCGCGCAGTCGGCTGCCCGCGAGCTACAAAAGTACGCTCCCGAGATTGCGAAGACGGCCCAGACGGTCGCAGAGATCTATGAGTTCTCAGCGGAACAAAACGCCGCGCTCAAGCGCATCCGCCAAGAAATGGACGAGCTGAGTGAGGCTGCCCAACGCAGCGTTCAGAGCCTGCCAAATGGCAAAGCCAGCCTGCGCCTGCCCAACTAGCGCGCGCGCTCCACTGGCAAACGGCCTCTTCTCAACGCCAAGAGCCCTCCCTCCTGCACCAGCGCGACAAACAGGCGCGCAAACGCGCCCGAGTCGCCACCAAGCCCGCCGCACCTGTGTCGCCGTCCACCGCGTAGCGGCTCAGCCGCGCAGCGCTCGCACGGTATCTAACAGCAGGCGCCCCTCCGCGACGTCGTGTGTGCGCAAAATGTCCAGGCCCTGCCACGCCGCGATCGCCGCCACCCCCAAGCCAGGGATCAGGCGCTCACTGGGGGGCAGCGTTCGACCCGCAGAGACTCCCGCCAAAAACGACTTGCGCGAAGGCCCCAACAACAACGGCAACCCGAGCGCCTTGAGCTCGGGCAACCGCCGCACAATCTCAAAGCTATAGCGAGGGTCGGCGCTCACGAACGCGCCCATCCCCGGATCTAAGATCAGCTGCTCGCGCCGCACCCCCTGCGCCTCTGCCCAACCAATCCGCTCTTCAAAAAAATTCCAAATGGTGGCGATGACGTCCTCATAGCGCCGCGCCTGGTTCGTCGTCCGAGCGTTGGCCTCTTTGGCATACATCAGCACAACCGGGGCGTTGGCCTCGGCCAACACCTGCGCCATGTCGGGGTCACGCCGCAACGCCGTCACATCGTTGATCACCTTGGCGCCGAGGGCCAAACACTGGCGCGCGACCTCTGCTTTCCAAGTGTCGATGGAGATCCACACCTGCGGATGCGCGGCGCGCACGCGCTCGACCACCGGCAGGACGCGGCGCAGCTCTTCGGCCAACGACACTTCGCGGCTCCCTGGCCCGGTCGACTCGCCTCCGATGTCCAGCCAGTCGGCGCCGTGGGCTAACAACCGCGACGCCTGCGCCACCGCCTCCTCCACCGCGAGGAACTGGCCCCCATCAGAGAAGGAGTCTGGCGTGACATTGAGCACCCCCATCAACAACGGGCGCGGCAAAGCATCGATTGTGTGCTGAGAAAGAAGCTGGTGGGACATGAGACAAAAGAGGCAGGTGTGGGACAAGTCTGCGCGAGATGCTCGCTGCGTAGATTAGACCTTCATCGAGGGCGCAGAGACGGCTCACGCACAATCGCAGGAGCTGAGCGAAAGACGCCGTCTCCATCAAAAACCGCCCCCTCTACAGGAGGGGATCTTCGACTCACCGAGGCGACCACAAACGGCGTGCTCTGGGGATCACTCGCCTAAGTAGACGCCTTTGAACCAATCCGTGCGATATTTGACCACACGGAACGCCGCGTCGCCGCGCAAGATCTGCTGCCCCTCTGCTGGAGTGAGCGTCACCCACGCCGCGTTCTCTTCTACGGCGAAGACCTCCAGCGTGCCCACTTGCTCTGTGTAGCGCTCTGTGCGGGTTGTTGTGTTGCCATCGACCATGGTGGCCTTGACGCGCCGATACACCGCGAACTGATCCTGCTCTTTGATGCCTTGCGAGCTGCCCACGTTCAGGCGCCCAACTTTGCGCTTCTCAAAGGTCTCTAGCAGAAACGCCCGCATCGGCAGGACCGCTTGCAGCTGCGGCTGCAAGTTGTCTCGCATCTCGTCAAATTGGGAGTGCTGATACGGAAACGTGGACTCGCTGAGCAATTTCGTGGGCGAGAGCTGATAGAGCTTCATTGTCACCACGGCGCTCCAGTCATTTTCCTCGTGCTCAAACGTCGGCGGCTCCGTCTGCAACATCACCATATATTTCACTTTCAGCGCTTCGCCCAGCCGGACCGCGTCGGTCTCTTGCGTCAAATCAAAGCGGCGAAACTCGGCGGTGTCGCGCACTTGCTGCAACCGCGCCTCGTCAAAAATCTGTAGGTCGCCGGCTTCTTCGAGCATCGCTTTGAGGAAGGTCACGCTGTTCTCATTCGCATAAGGCGAGACGCCCTCGGCGGCTTG
>CBFIJD010000050.1:0-18003 GCA_965662845.1 uncultured bacterium
TTTTGTATGAATTCGCTTGCTTTTAATATTTCAATCCCCATTAGTTCACCCCTTTCATTCAACTCCGCTGTAATGTTAGGTGCTAGTTCACGAAATTCAGATTCGCGTCCTTCTTCAATAAGGATATGTAAGACATCCTCGTCAGAAAAATAATTCATTTTATATTTTGACATAGAACCTCTCTTCTTTCAGGTAGTATTTTATTTGCTTACGTGAAGTTTGGTAAACTGTCACAGGGGTAATTGAGCCATCGGCCTCTAGGTCATACGCAACAATAATCAATTCATTGTCATGCTTTCCGACTTTAATATCACGGCCAGAATGAATATCAAAATAAACTTCAGAAGATGTCCTTAAAACTAACTCGACTTTTTCTAGATTGTACTCTCTTACTTTCAGTAGCATAGAAAATCGGCGCTTTTGCACGTACTCGTTGATAGCCTTGTTAGGCGTTCTTGGACTGATGTGGCGATGCGTCTGCAAGCAGCACCTTTTTGCCCGGATCGGGCAAGAACGAGAAAAGTTGTTCTGCACTTTCTAGTAATGACTGGATATCTTCAAACTCGTATACCTCATTCAGGATCAGTTTGCCGTCTACCGAAACCAATGCGTCAATTACTGTGCTTTCCCATGACCTCTTGCACGGCCACGATTTAAGAACTACAGCAGTGGGCGCAGAAGTTCTGTGTTGTGATAGCCGCACATTAACATCATCGGCGAAACCAAGCTTTACTCGCTTCGGATCAAGCTCGGGGACAAGTTGGATTATGTAGAAGAAACCTGCCTCATTCTGAACGGGCTTGGCGGAGTCCAGGAAGCCTTGCTCGTTCCGCCGGTTCTTTATAAATTCCGCTTCGCTAGAGCTTACTGTGAGAGTGAGTTGCCCACCTGAATCGGGTGTGCGGCGCTTCTGTGGCTTAACCCCCAGCCTTAGCACATAGCGCCGCGCGTGGGAGCGATCCATCCCCAGCTCGGTGGCAAGTGCTTTGAGTGAAACGAATTCTTCGGACATTGTTTATACGCCTAATGACCAAGCTCACCAGCGACGATTAGCCGTCCGGTTGCATAACTTGTTGAAAATTCTTGTTTTTTTAAATGTTTTATTCTTCTTTTTTATTTTTTCTTTGATCCCTTTTGCGAGGGACTTGACAGTATAATGTTCCTGCCATTCGTGACGTTCTTCTGTATAATTCTCACTTCCCATATCAAACTGATGTACGAAACGAATCAACTCAATAATTCCCAATTCCTTATAATTTAATTTGATGACATCTTTTCTTGTTTATAGTTTCCATTATAACACCTCTTCTATCCATTTTAGCGGGCTTTTAACTTCGATTTTGAGATTCAGATCAGACGAGAGCTATAACATTAAAAATGAGCAGCTCCTTAGGCGCCTGCTCCATTGCTTTTTTGGGCATTATCATCGGTGGTGATGCTCGGCGTGCGAGAGGGTGCTGAGATCGGGGAGTTGTTCCATAAGAGCTCTATCGGCAGCCCAGCCACTTTCTCGAATCCTCAAGTAACTCGCCTCGGGAAGGCTGAACCGCCACTAGGCTGTTAGCGAAGTTTGGGGGGCCTGAACAGTTACGCATCAACACTTCAAGCTCAGCGCAAAACCATCCACGCAGGGTTCACGTCTTTGAAAAATCAGAGAGCAAGGCAGAACCCACAAAGTGAACAGGACGCGTCAAGCTGCTTGGACTTTGCGGCGGATTTGTTACGCTAATGCGCTCTGTCGATAAGCCGAGGCTTATCCATCCCTTCCTCAACTCTGAGAACAAGCGAGAGACATCGTATGGAACACCAACTGCCCGCTCTGCCTTACGCCATGGACGCCTTGGCGCCCCACATTTCTGCTGAGACGCTCGAATTCCACTATGGCAAGCATCACCAGACCTATGTGACCAAGCTCAACGGTCTCATTCCTGGCACCGAGTTTGAGAATCTGTCCCTCGAAGACACCATCGCCAAGTCTGAAGGTGGCGTCTTCAACAACGCGGCCCAAGTTTGGAACCACACCTTCTACTGGAATTGCCTCAGCCCCAATGGCGGTGGTGAGCCCAATGACAAGCTGGCTGCAGCGATCAATGACTCGTTCGGCTCTTTCGCGGATTTTAAGGAGCAGTTCACCGCCTCTGCCGTCAATAACTTCGGTTCCGGTTGGACTTGGTTGGTCCAAAACAGCGACGGTAAGCTCGCGTTGAGCAACACCAGCAACGCCGCCACCCCTCTCACCGGCGACAGCAAGCCGTTGCTAACCTGCGATGTGTGGGAGCACGCCTACTACATCGACTACCGCAACGCGCGCCCCAAGTACCTCGAAGCCTTCTGGAACCTGGTCAACTGGGACTTTGCAACGCAGAACATGGCGTAACGCCCCCTTCGTCTGGTGACTAACGTCCTGCCCCTTGCGTGGGTGGGGCGCTTCCCTCCTGCCCTTGCGCCACCTGTGCGACTCGCCTGACTTTCTCTGGTTCCCCAATCAAAAAGAGCTCATCCGCTGCGCAGAGCGTGGTCTCCGCCCTCAAATCCAGGCGCATCTCCCCTGCGCGCCGCACGGCCACGAGATTCACCCCAAAGTGCGCACGCAACGCGATGTCTTGTAACGAGCGCCCAATCCAAGGCGCAGCCTCAGCAAGCACCACATTCGTGATTTGCAGATTGTGATCGCGCACCGGCTGGCCCACCGCGCTCGGCAACTTGTCTGGATCTTGACGCAAGAGCCCATAACCATCCGCGCGCAGTTGATCCACAAACTCGTCAATCTCTGCCCGTGGAATCAAATATTGTGTCAAGACGCGGTCAAAGATCTCCAGCGCGGTCTCGAACTCTTCAGGGACGACTTCATTCGCGCCGAGCTCGAGGAGGGGGTCGACCTCACGGACGTAGCGTGTGCGCACGATCAGGTGTGCGCTGGGATTCAGCTCTCGCACCAGCCCCACAATGCGACGTGTCGCGGTCGCTTCGGCAATCACGACGACGACCGTCCGTGCATGCGGCACCCGCACTCGCTCTAAGACGGCTTTCTGGGTCGCGTCGCCATAGACGACAGGTTCCCCGCGCAGCTGCTCCTGCTGCACCGAGTCGGGATTGGTCTCCAGCACCACATAGGGCACCTGGGCTTTCTTGGCAGCGCGCGCCACGTTGCGTCCGTTCAGGCCATAACCGACGATCACGAGGTGATCTTGCAGAGTGGGCGCCTGCTCGCTGATCTGCATGCTCAAACTGCGATAGAGCCCCACGCGCAAACGCTCAGGCCACGGCAGCTGCAACAACCAGCCAGCCAGCCGTCCTGCCGCTGCAATCAGGAACGACGTCAGCGTCATGGTGAGCACAATCACCGTCAAGATCAGCTGCTGCGCGTCAGGCTCCAAGAGCTGTTCTCGGATGCCAGCTGCGTTGACGACAATCGCAAATTCTCCCACTTGACTCAGCCCAAAGCCTGCCAAGAGACAAACCCGCAATGGCAGCCCTAACAACACGGCGGTGAGCACGACAACGCCAAACTTCAGTAGCAAAATGCTGCTCGTCGCTACGAAGACGAGGAGCGGATTTGCCAGCAGATAGCCCATGTCTAACAACATGCCCGCCGACACGAAGAAGATGCTGGTGAAAATGTCACGGAACGGCAGAACGTGCTCAAAGGCTTCGTGACTATATTCGGACTCCGAGATGATCAGTCCGGCGAGAAAGGCTCCCAGCGCGAGGGAAATGCCCAGCTCAGAGGTGCCCCAAGCCACGGTGAAACAGATGCTCACGATGCTCAACAAAAACAGCTCTGGGCTCCGCGTCGCGACTACCCGATGCAGCACCTGTGGCAAGACATACTGCGACATGATCCAGACTCCTGCGGGGATGCCGAGCCCAATCAAGAGCAACAGCCCAATGCTCGCGGCGTCTGCTTCCAGCTCTGCGCCACCGAGTACCGGCACAAACAAGATCATCAACACCGCGACCATGTCCTGAAAAATCAAGATGCCCAACGCGAGGCGCCCCTGCATGGTCTCCATCTCGCCCCGCTCTTGATAGAGCTTGAGCACAATCGCCGTGCTGCTCAAAGAGAGCAACATGCCCAGAAAGATGGCTTCGCTGACTGACCACCCCAACACGTGATGCGCAACGAACGCAGCCGTGGCTAGCGTCACGCCCACTTGCAGAAGCCCTCCCACCAGCACCAACACACGAATTTGCCACAACTTCTTGAGCGAGAACTCAATACCGATGGAAAAGAGCAACAAAATCACGCCAATCTCGGCCATCACTTCCACCTCGTGGATGGCATGAATCAGCCCGAGGCCTTGCGGGCCCACCAGCATGCCGGTGAGGAGCAATCCGACCAGTACCGGCAGGTTGGCCTGTTTGCAGATGTAGATCACAACAACAGAGAGCCCAAAAATGATGACGAGGTCGCTGAGTAAGGGAATGTGCATAATTTGTTTGTAGATTCAGATCGATGATGAGGAATCGGTTGGCGCGGCCGCCCGTCCGACGAGCCAAGCGGAGAACATCTCCTCCCTACCCGCCGTTGGTTCGGGATCAGCAACCAACTTTGTTTGTCTTTGCTACGGAGCCTTGGTATCCTTAATTTCCTTCCGTAAGTTTACCTACTTTGGAAATCACTATGCCTGACAAGCACTCCGTTGTTGTTGAAGAATACTTACTGACCCTCTACCAACTGCGCGAAGCCGGCGAACGCCTCAAGGCGGTGACCCTCACGCAGCGCTTGAAAACGAGCGCTCCCACCGTCCACGCGACGCTGCAGCGCCTCCAGCGTGACGACCTCATTGTGCTCGACAAACGGAAAGAGATCCGCCTCACCGAGAGTGGGGAGCAGCTCGCCCGTGACATCGCGTTTCGTCACAATCTAGCAGAATACTTTCTGTGCAACACGCTCGGCATCCCTTGGTACGAAGTTCACAAGCACGCTCACCAGCTAGAGCACGCCATGACACCTGTCGTCGTCGCGAAGCTCGCTGCGTTTTTAGACTATCCCAACCGCTGTCCTCACGGCACTCCGATGCCAGGACACTCCCTCCCTGAGAACAGCTTCACGCTCGACAAAGCCCAAGAAGGCGCGACCGTCGAGATCACAATGATCGCCGAAGAACTCGAAGAGTCCGAAGAGCTGCTCAAGATCCTGCACGACCAACAAGTCATGCCCGGACAGCGACACCAAATCGTTGCTCGCGCGGACGTGATGAGCTCCATGACCTTGCAGCAAAATACCCAACAAGCCATTCTCCCTTTCCACGTTGCTGACAAGATTTATGTGGTTCCAGTCGAAAGCTAAGCGCCCGCCCATCCCCGTCGAGAACAATTCGTTGCAACACGCCCAAGTGTTCCACACCTTGCACGAGATCCCTGCTGAGCAGTGGAATCGGCTCACAGGCGACTCCTTTCCGTTTGCCGAGCACGCTTACTTGCTCGCGCTGGAAGACGGCCGCTGCGTCGGCACCGACCCCGGCTGGGAGCCCCGCTACCTCACACTGTGGAAAGGCGATCATCTTGTGGGCGCGACATATCTCTATCGCAAGATGAACAGCAACGGAGAATACATCTTTGATTGGGACTGGGCCAACGCCTATCACCGCTACGGCTATCCTTACTTTCCTAAGCTGACGTCAGCCGTGCCCTTCACCCCCGCGACCGGCCCCAAACTGCTCGTCCACTCCGACGCAGAGCACACCAAGGCTCTTCAACTCGAGCTCGTGAAGCAGGCGCTCCATCTCATGCGCCAAGAAGAGTGCTCCTCGCTACACTTCTTGTTCATTCCCGAAGACGAAGTCGCGATCTTTGAAGAGGCAGGGATGCTCATTCGTCACAGCTTCCAGTTTCATTGGCAAAATCCGGGTTACTCCCACTTTGAAGAGTTCCTCGCTGCGCTCAAGAGCAAACGACGCAAAGAGATCCTGCGAGAGCGACGGCAGGTCAAGGAACAAGGACTGGACATCGAACTCCTCACCGGAGCAGACATTCAGCCCGAACATTGCCAGGTGATGTATCAGCTCTATCTGACCACCATCGACAAAAAATGGGCGATCCCCTATCTGTCGTTTGAGTTTTTTCAGCAGGTATTTCGCAGTTTGTCAGGACAAGTTGTGCTGCTGCTCGCGCGCAAAGAGGGAGAGGTCGTGGCGGGCACCATCAACTATCATAAAGGGGAGCATCTCTATGGACGCTATTGGGGATGCTTGGAGGACTTTCGCAGCCTGCACTTCGAGCTTTGCTACTATCGCCTGATCGAATATGCCATTGAGCAGGGCATCACCCGTTTTGAAGCCGGCGCTCAGGGCGCGCACAAAATTCAGCGTGGGTTTCTGCCCAATTTGACGTATAGCGCCCACTGGATCGAGCACCCCTCGTTTCGGCGCGCCATCGCCGATTTCATTGAAGACGAAAAGAAGTCCATCCAGAAGAACGTCGCTGACAATCCTGAGCTTTCCCCCTTCAAGCAACCTTCCTGCTGATCTCAGCTCCAGCGCAAGAGCGCCGCCTCGGCACAGAAGCCCGGCCCCATGGAGAGCATCACGCCTGCGTCTCCTGCCGCACCGACCTCGTCCCGCAGCCACTCCTCTAAAATAATCAACACCGACGTGGATGACAGGTTCCCGATTTCCGCCAAGCTCCGACGTGTGCGCTCCAAGGCGTGCTGCGGGAGCCCCAAGCCTTCTTCCAAGGCATCAATCACTTTGGGGCCACCCGGATGGCTGACCCAATGCGCGATGTCTGACAAGCTCAGCCCGTGGGTTTGCAGGAAGGCCCGCAGCGGCTCAGGCAGGTGGGTTTTGGTGTAATGAGGAACGCCTGGCGAGAGCACAATTTTGAGACCAGAGCTGGTCACTTCCCAGCCCATCACCTCCTCGGAATCTGGGAAAAACACGGAGCATGCGTCTCGCACTTCCAGAGGAGCTTGAGCAGCTAGCGGATGCGCATCCCCCACCAGCAGAGCTGCGGCAGCGCCGTCCCCAAAGAGCCCGCTCGCGACCAAATTTGCGACGGAGAGGTCGTTTTTCTGCAGCGTCAGCGAGCACAGCTCTACCGAGAGCAACAACGCGGCCTGTTGAGGATAGGCGCGCAAATAATCCGCACAACGCGCGATGCCCGCAGTTCCGGCCAAGCACCCCAGCCCGAAGAGCGGCACGCGGCGCGTGTTGGACGCAAACGGCAAGCGGTTCATCAGGCGGGCTTCCAACGAAGGCACCGCGATGCCCGTCACTGTGGTGCTCATCAACAGGTGAACCTCTGCGGCGGCAAGCTGCACTTCCTTGAGCAGCTTCGTCACGACGTGCTCTGCGAGTTGGAGCGCTTCGCGCTGCCAGACGTCGTTTGTGCGGGTGAAGCTGTCAAACTGGTAATATTCCGCGATCGGCCGCGCCAGATAACGACCGCGCACCTGAACATTGCGCTGAATTCGATCAAAAATGGCTTCGTCAAGACCTTGGTGTCGCCAAGCGAGGCGCAGGGCCTCGCGGAGTTCTTCTTGTGAGCTATAGTAGGGGGGAAACGCGTGGGCGAGCGCCACGATGTGAGGCATGCGGGGGGGCTTATTTTTTCGTCTGAATCTTTCGGCCGTTGTCACGCTCTAGGTTATACACCTGCGGCTTGCGCACGTAGCGCAAAAAGTCGTAGCCATCTTCTTCGGGGAGCTCGAGCACCTCATATTCTTCGTGCCCTGGATCAATGTACTCATGATGCATGCGCCACTGATATTTGGTGTCATCCAGTTCATTGCGGATGATCCATTCCTCGACCTCTTCTTGAGTCCCCTCGACGTAGATTTCTTTTTTCAGCAGAACGAGTTGCCGCTTTTGCACGATGCAAACTTTGGCCATGATGAACTCCGGTTGGTCTGGGTTGGAAGAGGCGGCGCGAAGCAGAGGTTTTGTTGGGCGTTCATGCGGTGCGGGCTCTCTGAAAAGAGCGTGGCACAAAAGTGGCCGCCACCATAACGGAAAAGGACTACCCCCGCAAGACGGTTCCATTCACAAAATTTGTCGCTCCAAGCCCACGCCTTAGAGAATGTTCCGCATCTCCTCATCGCGCTCGCGAGCGGCCCGGCTCCGCCCAAACGAGCGTTGCCCAACCTCTCCTCACGCAACCTGTTGACCACTGCAAGCCGCCCCCAGCGGCCAAATCGAAGGGACTCCACCTGAGCCCGACTCCTGCACATCTCGAGAACGCGAGGCCCCGTCGCGATCCTCGCAGACAGAGCGTCTGCCTTCACTTTCTGAAAAAACAGCAGAAATCATTTTCATTTTTTCTACAAGTCACTACAATTGAAGTCTTTTTTTCACACACAAGGAGGAGTCGGAATGTCAGCAGAAAAATCGGATTACATTATTGAAGAGTGGAACGCTCAGCAGCAGCAGTGGATTGCCTCCAGCAAGCACAAATCTCCGCTCCCGTTTGAGAAGACCAAAGAAGTGCTCAGCGAACTCAATCGCGTCGCTGGAGGAAAACAGCTACGCATGGTCAAAGCCTGAGCCCTCCCCCTATCTCGCCTTCACAGCAACTCCGCGTTGCTGTTTCCCTTCAGCGACAGGCCCCCCACCGCTTACGCGCCCGATTCCTTGCGTTCGTGAATGTGCTGCCGGATGATGCTCAAGATCTCTAAGTCTGCGTAAGGAAAGTCGATCCGCTGGCGCGCGCCCAAGTCATCTTCCAGCCAATACTCCACCCCACTCTGGCTCTCCTCCACGTAGACCTTCATCTTCTTTGACGTTTTCTGTAGCAGTCGCATGTGATTCTCCTGAAAAATAGTTTGATCCACGAGCATCTGCATACTCTGCACCGTTCGCAAGCGCTTCATTGAATTGTCAATCGCCGTCTGTCGCCGCGTCCGCTCCGACTCTCCAACACCGCGCGCGATGCGCCACGCCACGCCACGCGGGGACTTCTCGAAGGCACTGCGCTTCTACATACGGGCACCGCGTATGAAAGGGGCACCCCGCCGGAGGCGCGAAGGGATCTGGGATCTCGCCTGTGAGCGGAGCCTGCACATGCCCGATGCGGCGCACATCTGGAGCGGCTTCGAGCAAGAGCTTCGTGTATGGATGTCGAGGCGTCGCAAAGACCTCCGCCGCCGGCCCTTCCTCAATCAACCGCCCCAAATACATCACGCCAATCTGATCGGCGACAAAACGCACGACCGCCAAGTCATGCGTGATGAACAGATAGGTCAGCCCAAGCTCTGCCTGCAGCTCTTTGAGCAGGTTGAGAATCTGCGCCTGAATCGAGACGTCGAGCGCAGAGGTCGGTTCGTCACAGACGATGAAATCCGGCTCGCAAGCCAAGGCCCGCGCGATGGCCAGTCGCTGCCGCTGTCCTCCCGAGAATTGATGCGGGAACTTCTGCGACGCCGTCGCCGACAGCCCCACCTGCGCCAGCAGCTCTTCGGTTCGTTGACTGATCGCCTTGCGTCCCTCCCGCAACCGAAACACTTGCAGCGGCTCCGCCAGCAGCTCTGCCACCCGATGACGAGGGTTCAAGCTCGCGTAGGGGTCTTGGAAGATCATCTGCACGCGACGACGCAGCGGCTGCGGAAAGCGCGCACCTGCGCCGGCAATCGGCGTGTTCTCCCAGAACACCTGCCCTTGAGTCGGCGCCAGCAAGCCGACCAGCAACCGCGCCAGCGTCGATTTACCCGAGCCGGACTCTCCAACCAGCGCGTAGGTCGTCCCTTGCTCAATCTCCAGCGAGACTTCGTTGACCGCGTGCAGCAGGCGCTGCGGCCGCCCCGTCAGCGCGCGGACCAACCATGGCGGCGAGGAGTCAAACACCCGAGAGAGCCCCTCTGCGCGGATCATGCGCCCTCCATCACGGGATGCCAACAGGCGACGCCGGCCTCAGCGTTCCACTTAGGACGTTCCGTGCGGCATTGGGCGGTCACGCACTCACAGCGCGGATGGAACGCACAGCCCGTAGGAATGTCGTCGAGCGCAGGCATCGAACCAGCGATCTGCTGCAACCGCGACGTGACCTCATACGACGGCGTAGAGGCGACCAACCCCCGCGTGTACGGGTGCCGCGCCCGCTGAATGACACGCGCCGTCGGGCCAAGCTCCGCGAGGCGCCCCGCGTAGAGCACGGCCATGCGATCTGTGGTCTCCGCGACGACGCCCATGTCGTGCGTGATCAGCAAGACAGAAGTCCCACGCTCATCACAGACCTTGCGCAGCAGCGCCATGATCTGCGCTTGCACCGAGACGTCGAGCGCTGTGGTCGGTTCGTCCGCAATCAGCAATGCGGGCTCCACCGCGAGGGCGAGCGCGATCACGACGCGTTGACGCATGCCTCCGGAGAACTGGTGTGGATAGCTCCGCAGACGACTCTCAGCGGCGGGGATGCCGACCTCTTGCAGCAGCGCAACGGCGCGTCCCTGTGCCTGCTTCGTCGTCAAGGCCAAGTGTTGTCGCAGCGTCTCTTGCAGCTGCTGCCCAATCGTACGGAGTGGGTTTAGGCTAGTGAGCGGGTCTTGAAAGATCATCCCCACGCGCTTACCGCGCACGCTCCGCCACTCTCGGGACGAGAGCGCGTGCAGGGGGGTCGCGTCTAACCACATCTCCCCTGCGACGCGGCGCACGGGCGTCTCTTCCAGCCCTAGCAACACGTTGCCAATCATCGACTTGCCGGCCCCCGACTCGCCGACCAGCCCTAAGATTTCCCCGGCTTGCACGTCAAACGAGACGTCATCCACCGGACACAACGCCCCATGACGTGTCTGGATCTCTACGCGCAGGTTCCGAACAGAGAGGCGCGGTTGCTCAGCCATAAAGGCGCGTGCCCAGTGAGAAGGTTAAAGAGAGTTCATTTTGCAGAGCCCACAGGTTTCGCTCGGCTCGTGGCGGCGTTCGCCCACATCGGTGTTCTCCCTCCGGCGACCACTCACCGCAGACGCGGGTTCAGCTCGTCCCGCAGCCAGTCGCCCAGCAAGTTCACCGACAACGCGAGCACCAGCAGCGTCACCGCCGGAAAGAACAAAATCCACCACTCCCCTGAGAACAAGAAGTCCTGCCCCACACGAATCAAGGTGCCAAGCGAGGGCTGAGTGGGCGGCGCGCCAACGCCCAGATAGCTCAACGTCGCCTCCGCAATGATCGCGAGGGCGAGGCTGATCGTGGCGATGACCAGCACCGGCGTGAGCACGTTCGGGAGCATGTGCCGCCACATGATGCGCAAGCGGGAGAGCCCCAGCAGCTGCGCGGCTTCCACGTAGGGTTTGCGCTTCTCGACGAGCACCGAGCCGCGCACCGTCCGCGCAAACTGCACCCAGTCTGACAGGCCAATGCTCAAAATCAGCACATACAGCGCCATCGTGTCGCGAGCGTCGGGAGGAACCAAGCCGCGCGCGATGCCATAGATCAACATCGCGATCAAGATCGACGGGAAGGTGAGCTGGACGTCGGCAATGCGCATGATGACCGTGTCCACCCACCCGCCGAGATAGCCCGCCACCAGCCCCAGCGAGACCCCAAGGCAGAGCGCCAGCGCGACCGCAGCGAGCCCCACCAACAGAGAAATGCGCAGCCCGTAGAGAATCGTCGAGAAGACATCGCGGCCTTGATCGTCGGTTCCCAGCCAAAAGAGGTTTCCGGTGTACTGGTTGGGTTCCAGCGGACGCGAGAAGCCGTCCATCAGGTTGAGCGTGGCAGGATCAAATGGATTTTGGGGCGCAAGCAATGGCGCAAGTAGCGCGAGCATGCCCAGCGTGAGCACGAGCGCCGCCGAGACCACTGCGACTGGCGAGCGCAGGAAGCGATACACAAAGTCGGATTGCAACCCACGACGCAGCGCGCTCATCGAGCCGCCTTGCCGTCAGCGCCGATCCGCGGATCAATCGCGCGATACAGCAAGTCCACGACCAAGTTGATGAACACAAACAACGTCCCGACCAGCAGCAGATATGCCGCCATCACGGGGATGTCTACAAAGTAGATGGAGTTGATGAACAGCAACCCGACCCCTGGCCACTGAAACACCGTCTCGGTGATGATCGCGAACGCGACGATGGAACCAATTTGGAGCCCTGTCACGGTCACCACCGGCACTAAGGTGTTCGGCAGCGCGTGCTGGAGGTGTACGCGACGCTCGGGCAAGCCGCGCGCACGACAGAAGCGAATGAAATCCGCGCGCAGCACCTCCAGCATCTCGGCGCGAGTCAGGCGCATGATGAGCGTCATTTGATATAAGCCCAAAGTAATGGACGGCAGCAGCAAGCTGCGCCAACCAGACTCGGTCGCCAGAGAGGTCTCCCAGCCCCACACCGAGGCCGTCTCTCCGCGCCCAAACGACGGCAGCCAGCCCAGCTCCACCGAGAAGACCCAGATCAGCAAGATCCCAATCAAGAAGGTCGGTAGCGAGACGCCAATCAGCGAGGTCGTCATCAAAAATTGGGCGAGGAAGTTGTCGCGGTTGAGCGCTGTGAACACCCCGAGGAGCACCCCAAACCCAAACGCGAACAGCGCCGAGACCAGCGCCAGCTCTAAGGTGGCCGGCAGCCGCTCGGCGATCAGCTCCGCGACCGGAGTGCCGCGCCGGTACGAGAGGCCAAACTCCCCCTGCACCGCGTTCCCCACAAAGGTCGCAAACTGTAATGGCAGCGGGTCATTCAGGCCTAAGCGCTCCGCGAGGAGCGCGCGGTCGGCGAGGGTCGCTTCTTGCCCCAGCAGGTTATCCACAGGGTCGCCCACAAACTTGAAGACGGCAAAGGAGGCAAACGCCACCGCCAGCAGCACAAAGACCGCTTGCACACAGCGTTGCAGCAGAAACGCGAACATAGCGCTCAGTTGAAGCGCAGGAACTTGAAGTGCGGTTGATCCTCCGGTTGCACCGCGAAGTCGATGTTCGCCTTCATGCCCCAGTTGAGGATTTGGTGATGCAGCGGCAGGTAGATCAGGTCGGCTTGCACCTGATTCCAGATGGCCGCGATGGTCGCGTTGCGGGCGTCTAGGTTGGTCTCAGCTTCCAGCGAGCGGATCATCTTGTCCACCTCGGCGTTGCTGTAGCGGGCGCCGTTCCATGAGCCGCGGTCGTCTGCGGTGGTGTGCACTAAGAAGTTGAAGATGTAGTGCGAGTCGAACGTCGGGACGCCCCACCCGAGCAGGTAGAAGTCTGTGGTGCGCTTGGTGATCTGCGGGAAGTGCTGAGCCTTAGGCTTGGCGTCGAGGTTCACGGTCACGCCGATGCGACCAAACATCCCAACGGCGGCTTGACAGATGGCTTCGTCATTGATGTAGCGGTCGTTCGGACACTGCAAAGAGATCGTGAAGCCGTCTGGGTAGCCCGCGTCGCGGAGCAGCTGCTTGGCGCGGTTGGCGTCGGGCTTTGGATACTTGTCAAGCTCCGGCGTCCAGCCGTTGACGAAGGGCGGCATGATCACCCCAGTCGGCTGCGATTGGTCGCGCATCACGATCCGCTTGATCGCGTCTCGGTCGAGGGCGAGGTTCATCGCTTCGCGCACGCGGCGGTCGGCGAGCGGGTTTTTGCCTTCCACGTTGTCGTTCGCGAGGTCGTCATCGCCAACGTTCATCCCAAAGAAGATCGTGCGGTTCTGGGGCGCATTGACCACTTTCAGGTCGGACTGACGCTGCACGCGCTGCAGGTCTTGCACGGGCACGTCTTGGATGAAGTCGACTTCGCCAGAGAGCAGCGCGGCGACCCGCGTGGCGGCATTTTGGATCGGCGTGTAGATCACTTGGCTGACCTCCATCGGATAGAGGTCGCGCCCCCAGTAGCTGTCGTTGCGACGCAGCACCGTGCGCTCATCTGGCTGGCGCTCTGCTAAGAGGTACGCGCCGGTTCCGTTGGCGTTGCGCACGGCGTAGTTGTCGCCTCCGTTGGCGAAGTCTTGCACGTTCTCAGCGCCATTTTCGCGCGTCCAGCCTTCGTCCATGATGAACAGGTTCGTCAGGTTGTTCGGCAGCAGCGGGTTGGGCCCTGCGGTCTCAATGTCCACCACATGGTCGTTCACCTTGCGCACCTCCACGATGGTGTTCAGCAGCTCTTTCATGTCTGAGGTCTGCTGCTTGGCGCGGTTGATCGAGAAGACGACATCGTCAGCCGTGAAGTCTTGTCCGCCGTGATATTTGACGCCCGGACGCAAGAAGAAGCGCCACACTTTGGGATTGTTGGTGGCTTGCCACTGCGTCGCGAGGGCAGGGATGATCTTGCCCGACATGTCGCGCATCAGCAGCGGCTCGTAGATTTGATGGGCGAGGGCGTGCGTGGGGCCTTCATTTTGGGCGTGCGGATCAAGCGTTAGGGAATCGCCTGTGCGCGCCCAGCGGAGCGTGGTGGCTTCAGCGACAAAGGCTCCGGTCAGGAGCGCGGTGGAGAGCAAAGCGGCGCAAAACTTCTTCATGAGATACCTCCCAGTTGGTTGAATGGAGACAGCGTTCAAAAAACGCGAGGGGGAGATTGTTGTGAAGTGTCACAGAAATGTCAAAAGGAAGTGACGGTTCGCTCCGTTTTTCGGCTTGCAGGAGCTTAGCGCAGGTAGTGCGCGTCAATCGCGTCGGTCTCATCGGCGTGGGAGTGTCCTTCCTCGTGCGTCGAGACCGGCGGGGCGGGTTCGTCTTCACCTTGAAGAAACGCCTGCACCCCTGCGTGGAGCGGGGCGGCTTGGTTCGGCGAGCAGTCGCCCTGCGGCGTCAGCGCCGCTGCCATACGGAAGGTGATGTGAGGCGAGAGCGCCGAGTGCGCCAGCAAGAGATGGGCGCCCGTGGCACAGATTTGTCGAAGCGGTTGCGGGCCGACCTCCGCGAAGTCCCCTTGCCCTGCCAGAGCCTCTTGCAAGGCGTCTTCCGACAAGACAGCGACCGCAAACTGCTGCGAGCCGAGCAAGCTGGCGAGTCGTTTTGTGTCGAAGGCGCGGCTGACCAGCGCTCGGCTCTCGGGGTAGTTCACGGCCAGAGACGCCACGAGCGCCTCCCCGTGTGCGAAGCCTCGCGGATCTTCACGCGACGTTCCGATGTGGAGCCGCTCCTCGCGGAAAGAGACCCACTGTCCGAAGGGGGTGTGCGCGACCAGCAGAGACGGCGCCCACAGGAGAGCCGCCCCAAGCAGCAGCGCACACCAGCGCCAGCGCTCACTCATCGAAGACACTGGTGTCCAAGATCGCTGTCACAACGTAGTTGGGGACGTCGACCACTTGGCTGATGCGCAGATCGACCGCGACGCTCGCGAGCACATACGCTTGCTCTTTGGTCAGCCCTTTTTCCATGACCATCCAGTCGATCATTTGCAGGAGCGCGTGGCGTGCGGCTTGAGACAAGTCTTCGGAGAGGTTGGTGAGCTGCGCCAGTTTGTCCGACTTCAGATATTGCAAGTGCGGCGGGATCTCGCCCGCGTTTTTCAGAGGCAACCCGACCGTGGCGTAGAACTTCGGCGGCGCGATCTTGATCAGCTGCGTGGTCCCATGAAACTGGGGAGACTTGATGCGGTCGCCGCCCCCTTTGATGACCTCGACAGAGAGGCGCACGCGGGCTCCCATCTCAATCGCGGTGCCAGAGACTTCGCCGTCCCCTTGCGCGTAGTGCACATCCCCCACGAACAGCCCACAGCCTTGCACCAAGCACGGCAGCAGCAGCGTGGTTCCGACCTGCATTTGCTTCACGTCCATATTCCCACCGATTTCACGGGGCGGCACCGTCCGCAGGCATTCGTTGCTGCCGTATCCTTGCGGTCCACAGATGTTCTTGGGGAGCGCTCCCGTTGGTTCTGGAGGGAGGGCCACGCCGCCAAAGCTCGCCAGTTGACTCTCGCGCTCGAGGTATTCCGCCATCTCTGGGCGCCCAGGGAGCACGCCGACGGAGCCCATGAACCCATTGAACGGGATCTTGATGCCCGGCATTTGATCGGAGACCGCGTGGGTGCGGCTGAGTTTCCAGTTCACGATGTATGGCTCGGTGAAGACGTCGCGCAGAAAGCCGAAGCCGGGGACAATCAGCGTGTAGCCGTACTCGTCCGGTTCGATGTCGTGCAGCGTCACAGCGATGGCGTCGCCACGCTCGGCGCCTTCCACATGCAATGGGCCGGTCATCGGGTGCACGAGGTTGAGATCTAGCGCGGTCACGTCTGCCGCTGTGGAATCCAGCGTCAGCCCGCTGTCGAAAGCGTCTCGCGTCGCGAAGGTGACGATGTCGCCGGGGCGCGCTAGCGCCACATCGGGGATGTCTGGGTGCAGCCGGTTAAAGCAGCTAGGGTCATCTTGGCAGCGAGTCCCTTGCTTGCCGACGCCCACACGATTTTGCCAACTCTCTGATGATGTGTCCGCCCAGGCGGTGTTGAATCCTAGGCACAACCCGCCCAGCAGCAAAAACTCGACTGCGCGACGTACGAATGACTTCCCCATGCGAACCTCCAAAAATTGCTGGATGATGAAAAAAGACGAACAAAAATCGTATGAGGCAACCAGCCGGTTTGCAACAAAAAAGTCACAAAAGAGCCTTCGCTTCGGTCAAGCGGAACCACCACCGTAGGGACAAGACATCTTTCGCCCTGACCAACCACGAAACAACGTAGGGGCGAGACAGCTTTCGCCCTAACCAACCACGAACCACCGTAGGGGCGAGACAGCTTTCGCCCTAACTGGAGGTCTGTCGATAAAATCATTGGAGATGCGAAAGGATGAAATACAACCCAGACGTGCATCATCGTCAGTCAATCCGTCTCAAGGGATACGATTATTCCCAAGCAGGCGCATATTTCGTCACGATCTGCACCCAAAAAAGGCAACATCTGTTCGGAGAAATTGTGAATGGAGAGATGCAGTTGAACGATGCGGGGGGCCTTGCGCACCAATGTTGGGATGCTATTCCAGTCCATTTTCCCAATGTTGATCTGGATCAATTTGTGGTCATGCCGAACCATGTTCACGGAATCATTTGGATTATTGACAACGTAGGGGCGAAACATCTTTCGCCCCTACAATGCGGAACGTCCCATAGGGCGAAACATCTTTCGCCCCTACAATGCGGAACGTCCCAAACAATTGGTTCGATTGTGCGTGGATTCAAAATCGGCGTGAACAAATGGATGCGAAAAAACACCGATATTCATGAGGTCTGGCAACGAAATTATTGGGAACACATCCTTCGTAATGACGATGAATTGAACCGGATTCGTCAATACATCCGCAACAATCCCAAAAATTGGGAGACCGACAAATTGAATGGAGGCCCAGGAAATCAGGTTTTAGAACCACCACCACCGTAGGGACAAAATCCCAACATAGGGGCGAAACAGCTTTCGCCCCAACCACAAACCAACGTAGGGGCGAGACAGCTTTCGCCCTAACCAACCAAGAACCAGCGACAGAGTGATTGCGGAAGAAGCTTGCTCTCTGCGAGCCTTTTAGACAGTCTCCGCGGCCTGTTCCTCTTTTTCGGCCAAACCTCATCGGGAGTTGTCTATGCGTCGCCTATTTTTGTTGTGTCTGCTGCCGTTGCTCCTCAGCTGCGCCGATGGTGGTTCTTCCTCCAACTCCGATAACCAGACTGTCGCGACGAGCGGAGCGCCGGCTGGTGACGATCAGGAAGCCTCCGCCAACGATAACGAAACCAGCACCAGCGACGGGAGCGATAACGAAACCAGCACCAGCGACGGGAGCGACAGCGCAGCGACAGCGTTCACCCTCACCAGCCCTGCGGTTGTCGACGGTGCGTTGCAAGAGGAGTATCAGTGCGAAACCAAGGTGGACGGCGTCGAAGACTCCATTCCCTTAGCGTGGAGCAACCTGCCCAGCGGCACGAACCAAGTGGCGATCACCATGCACGAACCCACGACAGGGAACACCTACCTGCTGCTGTGGGGCATTGACGCCAGCGTGACGAGCATCGCGCACGGAGCCGCCGACGACGGCGCTTGGTTTATGGGACCAAACAAAGACGGGAACGCGATCTCCTACACGTCGCCCTGCTCGCAATCTGGTGGGACGCACAGCTACACGCTCACGATCTATGCGCTCAGCGAGACGCCTGCGAGCCTGCCCACCGCCAACGA
>CBFIJD010000051.1:0-4986 GCA_965662845.1 uncultured bacterium
CGCGGGTGGCGCTCCCCAGAACCACCGAAAACTGCGCCCCAGCCCCATCTTCGTTGGTGACAAGGGAAGTCTCCGGCGTGACGAGCACAGAGCCGGTGCCGTAATCTGGGTCGGGGATGGTACCATCGGTGGTCTCTGGAGCACAGCTGCCCAGTCCGAGCAAAAGGCTACCCCCGAGCAGCCAAACGAGGAGTTGCGGTCGCTTATTGCGCATTGGGTTGGTCGTAGATGGTTGGGTAAACATTGATAAGTACGTCATCGTCCACGGGCGCCGCGGCGTTCGGGCCTGCGCTAGCTGCCGGAGATGGCGTGTGCCGGAAGGTGAGACCGATGAGCAGGAAGGTCGCGTTGTTGACGCTGACCTGTCCGCTGCCTAGGTCGGTTTCATGATCATAAGCGCCGTATTGGAGTCCCCAAAACCAGCCGCTGTCATAATCGAAAAAGATCGGAATCTCATAGCCGCGCACCTGCCCCTCGAACGTAAATGTCACGCGTGGATTGAGCAGCGTGCTGAAGATCTTGATACCCGCTCCCACAGAAGGCACGAGGGCCTGCCGCTCATAGGTGAGGGTTTGCCCCTGTCGCTCAAAAGAGCCAGCTTGCAGCAGCGACTGGATTCCTAATGAGAAACCCGAGTTGAGGCGATGGTAAAGGGCCCCAGTGTACATCTGCCCTTGAAACGCGGATTCCTCTTCTCCTTCGCGATAAGTTGCGTTGAAATTCCCGATCCCGACGAAGGCGCGTGTTTCGCTCGCATGCAAGCCGCTGACGCTCAGTGTCCAGCACAGCAAGCAGCTCAGCAGCGCCGAGCGTATCCAGCGTGACATTGGTATGGTATCCGCAAAACGTTAAGAATTCGCAGCACCCATGCAAAAAGTGCGACAAAGCCTTCACGCCGCTATTTCTTGAGCTTTCATGACCTATTATCACTCCCAAACTCCCGGAGACATGCGCGCCACGTGGGAAGCCACAGCGGAGGTGCCTCAGGGAAAACTCTTGCTCACGCGCCACTCCATTCGACCGCCATTTCCGCCGGGCGTGTATCACATGCAGGTCGATATCACTCCCGAAGGCGTACAACTGGCAGAGGCGCTCGGCGAACGCTTCGGGAGCGCTTTGGCTCGCTTACAGTCCAGTACGTCGAAGCGTTGTCTCCAAACCGCCGAAGCCATGGTACGAGGCGCCAAGACGGCGGCGACCGTAGAGGTCAACCCGCTGCTCGGCGACCGAGGTGCCTTCGTCGCCGACTCGGATCGGACGCATGAGGTGATGGTGGAACAGGGCCCACTGGGGCTCGTCAATGCTTGCTTGCAAGACCAGCCCGACTGCGGATTGCATCCGTCCCGCGCCAGCCTGCGCCAGCTGCTGCGCTCGTTGTTTGGCGCCGGCATTCCTGAGGGAGCCGTGTGGGCCGCAATTTCTCATGACACGGTGCTTGGCGTGGTCGTTGGGATGCTACAGGGCAAGACGGAGCTGACGGTTGAAGAGTGGCCGCAGATGCTAGAAGGGGTAGTGCTCTGGCAGGAAGACGATCAACTGGCGTGTTGCTGGCGGGGAGAGCGGTGGTCGGTGCCGAAGAGAGACGGTTTTTGAACTAACGCTGGCAACCTAACGATTCATAGCGAAGCTGCATCCACGTGTTGTCGGCTGGTTGATAACGCTGAATCTTCTTGTTGCCTTTGGCATCGCACTCCGTCAGATAGATGCGCTCTCGAAGAGCCGCAGCCTGCTGGACACGGTAGCGCTCACCGGATTCGTGCTCGGTGACCAAACGCCAGGCGTCTTCGCTGGGAACGTAGCGCTCCACCCGCACATAGCCCGCTTCAGTCTGCAAACGGTAAGGAATGTCACCCACTTGAAGCTCAAAATCACAGCGATTTGCGTCAAACGGGCAAGTGTGAGAAGAGAAAGACTCCCGTGCTGCCGCGCGTTTTTCCGTGGCAGGTGAGGGAGGGACCAGCTCTGCTTCTTGCACAGAGGCACACCCCAACAAAATCCCAGAGATCATCAAATTTGTGATGCTCGATGAAAATCGCATTTTGTCTCCGAAAAAATCTTGCAATCTCCTGCAAGGTCTTGCTTTACTCTCTGGCTTTTCTTTTCGGGCCTTTAGCTCAGTTGGTTAGAGCAGGCGACTCATAATCGCTTGGTCGTAGGTTCAAGTCCTACAAGGCCCACCAATCTCACCGCCGAAGCCTCTCAAAGTCAAACTGCACTCTGCATTTTCTGCCATAGTGCCCAAAAATTACATTTGCAACAAAGCCACCAATCTCCGAAGCCAACCGGCACTTTGCATTTTTTTGCGGTCATTACGCAGATTTTGTCGCATCCACATGAGTGAGTCAATTGGAGATGGCATCCAGCGGCACACTGCTCAAGAAGGGTTTGAGCACATCTTCATTGAAGGTGATCCCAAGGCCGATGTAATTGTCGCGAAATGATTCTTCGTCGCTGATAAAGTCATCTGCTCCGGCGACGACGTAGAGGTTGGAGTGAAAGCGCCAGTAAGCGCCAGCTTTGAGGTGGGTTCCAAACTCGCCGCCGACGTCCCACATGTCAAAGTATACTTTGTATTGCTCATTTGCGCCAAAAATCTGCTCAACGCCCACCCCAAACTTGCTCTCGAAGAGTCCAATCTTGAACAGCGTGTCATAGAAGCGCTGCACCACCTGCGCAGAGAACTGTAAGGATTGCTCCACCTGAAGAGTCTCTTCCTCGATGTAGACGGTTTCACCATTCTCGGTGCGGGTCACGTACTCCATTGTACGCGTGCGTTTGCCGCGAGGATTGTCTACTAACTCAATCAAGTAGTAGCGATCTTTGAGGGGCTGCAGCTGCACAGAGAGGTAACCTTTTGAGGAGCTCTCTGGGCCATACGAGGCTTTGTTCTTGCCATACAGCTCGGCGCGCACGCCGATGTCCAGCTTGAGCTGATTCACTCCGCCGAGCAGCCCATTCACGCTGTCAAGAGCGTCGTTGATGCCATCGACGGTCTGCTCGTCGTTCACCAGCTTGCCAATCGTCCCTTCGCCACGATCAATCTTTCCGCTGATGGACTCCACGTTCTCCATGGTGCGATCCAGCTTGGCAAGAGAACGGTCAAGGTTGTCGACGCTAGACTTCAGGCTGGTGCGGTTCTCTTCGAGAATGCCCCGCAGATTTCCGGTGATTTCCGGGCCATCTTCGGCCAGCGCGTCGGTGAACGTGTTGAGATCGGTGACGACCTGCCGCAGGCCATCGCGATTTTCTGTGGTGATGACTTCGAGCTGTGCAGAGAAGTCTTTCAAGTTGACAAGAATCTCGCGGACGTCGTCTTTGTTTTCGTCAGAAATTTGCGCCAAATCCGCGGTGAAGGTCTCAATCTGCGCCATGATGCGGTCGATGCGATCATTGACGGTCCCCGTCAGCTGCTCGGTATTGCGCGTGAGCCCCTCGATGTTGTCCATGATTCGATTCAGGCGCTCTTCGCCGCGAGCGCCGCCGATGGAGCGATCCAGCGCGCCCGTGACACTTTTGACATCACGCAAAATCACGCTGAGGCTGTCGATCATGCTGTCGATGTCGCTGCCAGGGATCACGACTTCAATCACATCGTTGTCCTGTAGCGTTCCGCTCATCGGGTTCCCCTGCAACAGCTCGACGTATTTGTCCCCTAAAATTCCGACGGATTTGATGGTCGCGGCGCTGTCGCTATAAATCGGATACTTCGCGTAGAGTTTGAGCACGACGAGGGCTTCGCGGCCTTGTAATTCGATGGCGTCGACGGTTCCGACCTTGATGCCTGCGACGCGCACGGCAGAGCCGGTCTGGAGTCCGCTTGAGGTTTGGAAGAGGACATTCACGCGATAGGTCTCGTCGAGTTCAGGGTTCCAACCTGTGACGACAATCGACGCTCCGACGATCAAACCCGCCGCCAGCAAAATCAGACCGCCTACTTTGAGTTCCGCGCGCATGTTGTTTTGGAAGGAGAAGTTGGGTTGCGTTTTTGGTTGTTTTCTGAGACCTGAAGGGCGCTGCCGCTGCCATGTCCCTGTTTTGTGAACAGACTCACCTCGCATGCAACATGAATTCCCCTACGTGGTTTTTCGAACGGCTTTTTGCCTCGCCTCCTCAGCTATCGTGGCAGAGGGGTCCTGCGCCACCGATCACGCTCCCCGATTTGCTCGCCTCTTGGTTAGACGCGGTGTTGCCCGCGTGGAAGCTGCCGTGGCAGCCCACGGCACGGCACGAAGAGCTGCGCGCGCTCTATCGTCTCACAGACCGCATTCATCCTGCGTATTGTCGCAGCGATCAGATTCGCAGCGAGTTATTGAAACTGGGGGTTTTTGATGAAGCTGGGTTGACGCGTTTGACCGAGCTGCTGGTGCTCTTCTTTCGCCTCATTCGACGCGCTGAGACGCAATCCGATCCGTTTGTCGACAACGCCTCGCTGGAGCTGTGGTGGCAGAGCTTTCCGCCAGAGCAGCCTTGGCAAGCGTTGACGTGGCTGCGCTCGCTCGGCTTCGACGTGCCGCACCGTCCAGAGGCTTGGCGGTGTTATTGGCGGTTCACGAAGGGACGCTGTGTGCCACCCGCGCACCCGCGTCAGTGGGTGGCAATTTGCGAAGAAGAAGCTCGCCGGCGGCATTGTCAGCGTTGGCAAGTCGAGGCGGTGGTGGCGCAGTTGGCGGGGATCGGGCTGCGCGCGTTCGCGGGGGTTTGTGGCTATGTTCCCGCGTGTGATGCCTGTGCTCTGCGGGCCGAATGCCAGTGGAGCCAAGCGTCTGAGGCGCTGGTAGAGGAGGTCGCCATCGCGACACAGACGCGTGACTTTTCGGCGGTTGCCACGCGCACCTTGTTGCGAGAGCTTGTCCCCGAGCTACAGGTCACGTCCGCAGAAGAGGCGGGTTCTCTCTTGCGGGAGCTAGAGCGGCAGCCGGCGTCGTGGTGGCACACCCAAGCGGAGCGGGCCACGGCTCAAACGCTCGCGCTGCTGGAGCTTTGCCG
>CBFIJD010000051.1:5084-17177 GCA_965662845.1 uncultured bacterium
GCCGCTACAGCGAAGAGCGCCTGCAGCCGGGAGCGGCGTTCCGCAGCAGCACGGATTTGTTTCAGCACTTCCGAGCGCGGTTGCGCACGCTGCGTCAAGAGGTCTTCGTGATCGTGATTCTGGACAACAAGCACCGCTACTTGACCGAGGAAGTCATCACCCAAGGGCTGCTGAACCGCAGCTTGGTGCATCCACGCGAAGTCTTTGCGAAGGCGATTGAGCATCGCGCCGCCGCGATGATCTGCTTGCACAATCATCCCTCTGGCGACCCGCAACCGTCTCCAGAAGATCACAAGATTACGCAGCGCCTGAAGGAGTCTGCGAACCTGCTGGGCATTTCGCTGCTGGATCATTTGGTGATTGGCAATGAGCGCTATGTCAGCTTTGCCGATGAAGGGTGGCTCTAACTGAAAACCACCCCGCGTCCGTTGGGAGGGCATACGGAGTGGGGCGGTTTGGCTAGGAGGGAAGAGCAGGGAGGCTTAGACGAGCTGGATGCCGTGCTTCTGCAGGGGCAGTGAGCGCAGGCGCTTGCCTGTCGCGGCGAAGATTGCGTTGGTCACGGCAGGAGCGAGCGGAGGCACGCCAGGCTCGCCGAATCCGCCGGGGTTTTGGTCAAACCGATCCAACACGGTCACGTGTACTTCCGGCGCTTGCTTCTGCGTCACCATCTGGTAGCGGTCGAAGTTGCCTTCCACGACGGCGCCGTTCGCGAAGCCAATCGAACCAAAGGCGGCGGCGGTCAGTCCAAACATGATGCCGCCCATCATCTGCATCTCGATGATCTGCGGGTTGACGTAGGTCCCGCAATCCGCGACACAGAACACCCGCTCGACCTTGAGCGCATCACCAGACATCGAGACCTCCGCGACTTGCGCTACGTAGCTCCCAAAGCTCGCGTGTGCGGCGACCCCTTGGAACACACCGCGGCGTGGTGAGCCCCAGTTGGCTTTCTCCGCGACGGCGCGCAGCACGCCTTTGAGGCGCTCATCTTTCATCAACTTCAGGCGATACTCCACCGGATCGATACCCGCGGCGTGCGCGGCTTCGTCAATCGCGCTCTCCATGAAGAACGCGTTCTGCGAGTGGCCGACCGAGCGCCAGAAACCGACGGGGATGGGCGATTGGTGCAGCACATATTCGGTGTGCTGGTTGGCGAAAGCATAGCCCGCGTCATCGGCGGCGCCTTCCACAGAAGAGTGATCGACGCCATTCTTGACCATGCCTGGGAAGACGCGACTGAAGATCGACTGACACGCGATGCGGTTCTCCCAGGCCACGGGCAGGCCGTCTTTGCCCAGATCCACGCGGAACCTGCTCAGGGACTGCGGGCGATAGAAGTCGTGGCGCATGTCTTCTTCGCGAGACCACACCACCTTGACGGGCTTGCCGAGCTTTTGCGAAACCATCAGCGCCTGCATCACAAAGTCGCCTTCAAAGCGGCGCCCGAGTCCGGTGCCCAAGAAGGTGGTGTTCACCTCGATCTTCTCTGGCGGGAGCCCCGTCAGGTTGCTCGCCATCATCACGGTTGGGGTTTGGGCTTGTGTAGGGGCCCAGACCTTCACGAACTCGTCGGTGACCCACGCGGTCGCGTTCATCGGCTCCATGGTGGCGTGAGCCAAGTATGGCGCGTAATATTCCATCTCCAACGTCTGCGCGGCTTGCTGGCGCCCGGCCGCGACGTCTCCCACGACATGCGCCGGCGCCGGCTTGCCGTTGTTGAGGTCGTCTCGCAGCGCCTTCTCCAACGCGGCGGTGTCCATGCCCGCAGAGCCGCCACCTCGGAAGCGCACGTTCAAGGCTTTGAGGCCCTTCTGGGCTTGCCAGTAGCTGTTCGCAACGACGGCGACGCCGTTGGGGATTTCGACCACATGCTGCACGCCACGGACCGCGAGCGCAGCCTCTTGGTTCATCGACGCGACTTCGCCGCCAAAGACGGGGGACTGCTGCACGGTCGCGACCAGCATGCCGTCTAGCTGCACGTCGATGCCAAACTCAGCGGAGCCGTTGACTTTGGCAGGGAGGTCGACGCGGGGCATCGCCTTGCCGATGTAGCGATACTCGTCACGGGCTTTGACCTGCACCTGGGAGGGCACCGCTAAGTCTGCAGCGATTTCAACAGCCTCGGCGAAAGACACCGACGCTCCCGACGTGTGCACAATCGCGTGGTTGTAGGCTCGGCACTCAGACACGGGCACTCTCATCATGGTTGCGCCCGCTTCGGTCATCATCGCTCGGACGGTCGCCCCGACTTCGCGCAGCGGCTTCCACCACGCGCGCACAGAAGTGCTTCCCCCAGTCGCTTGCATGCCGAAAATGGGGTTGTGATACGCCGGATGGTTGAGCGCTGTGCGAGCTTGAACGCGTTCGTAATCCGCTTCCATCTCGTCGGCGAGGATCTGCGTTAGCGAGGGCAGTGAGCCTTGGCCCATCTCGGAAGCCGGGATCCAGAGGTGTACGGTTCCTTGAGGATCAATCTGCAGCCACGTCGCGATGTAGTCGCTCGGTCCTGACGCCGCGAGCGCGCGTTTGGGAGCCGCGGCAAACGAGAAGCTCAACGCAAAGCCGCCCACGGCGAACGCGGAGGCCTTGAAGAAATCACGACGGCTGATGTTTTCGATTTGCATGTCAGGCTCCTTGGGTTTGAAGTTCTTTGGCGGAGCGATGGATGGCCTTGCGCACAGCGTTGTAAGTTCCGCAGCGGCAGATGTTGGTCATCTCGCGGTCGATGTCTGCGTCGGTCGGGTTCGGATTCTTTTCTAGCAGAGAGACCGCCGCCATGATCTGTCCGGACTGGCAGTAGCCACACTGGGGAACCGACTCAGCGATCCACGCCTTTTGCACCGGGTGGCTGTTGTCGGTTGAGAGTCCTTCAATGGTGCGGATGGCTTTGCCGACGGCAGCGCTCGCGGGATAGCTGCAGGAGCGTACAGCCTCGCCGTCCACCAGCACGGTGCAAGACCCACAGGCGGCGATGCCACAACCGAACTTGGTGCCGGTCAGCTTTGCTTCGTCCCGCAACGCCCAAAGGAGCGGGGTATCTTCGTCAATCTCCACGCGGTAGTCCGCGCCGTTTACTTTCAAGTCGATCATCATGGTAGCTTCTCCTTCATGTTGAGATGGGATGCGTCGCACGCAAAAATGCGTCCCTTAAGAGAGTGACACGAACGCCGCGAGACGCAACTTTTCTGATTAGAGGGCGCCGAAATTCCGACAGATCCTCGTCTAGTTCGTTGCCGAGCAGGTTCGGATTGACGACGATCCGGTGTGTGACGCTTTCAGGCAGAGACTCCGCCGAGGACGCTCTCCAGTTGCATCTCATGGAGGATCTTGTCCTGAATGGGCTGGGTGAGGCGGTTCATTTCATCGACACCCCAGGCGATGCCGACGACGGTCCGCACAGGGCGCTGGCCTGCGGGCATCTCGGCGAGGTTCAGATAGGCATCGACGACCCATTGTGGGTCAGGTGCGCCTTCGCTCTGTAGCATTTGGGCAAAGTGTGCTCCCATAGCGACGGGTACGCCGGCGAGTTCGCCATAGGATTCGAGCACCTCGGCATGAGCGGGTGGCTTGCCGGCGCCGAGGAGGCCGGTGCCAAAAGGTCCGGGCTCCACGATGGCCACATCGACGCCAAGCTTGGCCACCTCATAGCGCAAGGCCTGCGAGTAGCCTTCCAGCGCATGCTTCGTGGCGGTGTAGGTGCCGAAAAAGGGCGGCGAGATGCGACCCACGAGCGAGCTGTTGTTGATGATCAAGCCGCTGCCAGCCTTGCGCATCGCGGGCAGAACGGCCTGTATGGTGCGGATAGCACCGTAGTAATTGGCTTCCATCTGCTCCTTTGCCTGAGCGATGCTGAAAGCCTCGGTGATGCCGAGATACATGATGCCTGCATTGTTGATGCGGACATCGACCGGTCCCTCACTTAGAATCTGGGCAAAACCCGCTGCTACCGAGGCATCGTCCGCCACGTCGAGGTCGATGATGGAAATGCTGGCGGAATGGGACTCTAGCGCGGCCTTCTTGGCGGCATTGCGCCCTTCGGTCTCACGCATCGTGCCCCAGACGCGGTAGCCTTTGTCCGCGAAGGCTGTGACGGCTCCCTCTCCGAATCCGCTGCTGGCTCCGGTGATGACGACTGTTTTCATAGGATTTCTCATGGTGTGATGGATGAAATAGGTGGTTGTCTTAGCGCCGTGTTTGGCATTAAGATACCACCCAGTATCGTGAGAAAAAACCTACTGTCAAATAAAAAATACCAACTAGTATAAAATGATAGCAGACGAATCGAAACCCCAGCGTGGAAGACCCCGAACCATGAGCCCAGAAGAGCTCCTGCGGGTGGCCGTGGCGGCCTATTGGCACGAAGGGCCGGGGGTCTCTGTCAATGCCATCTGCCAGCGGGCCGGGATCTCGAAACCATCCCTCTACCGTGAGTTCGGTGGCGAAGACGGGCTGACTTTGGCCGCGCTCGAGTCCTATGCCCGCACGTCGCAGAGCCAATTCCAGGGGCTGCTTGCGAGTGAGCTGAGCTTTGCCGAGAAACTGGAGGGACTCATCGCCTTTGCGAGCGAAGATCCTCGGAACGAACACGGCTGCCTGTTCGTGAAAATGCGCGCCGCGCAACGTGACCTCGGCCCAAAGACGCAGGCGAAGGTCGCAGAAATCGAGGAGGCCATGCTGGAGATTTACACTCGCTTCTTGCAAGACAGCAGAGAGAGAGGAGAGTGGCTTGGCAGCATCACCCCCAGCTTCGCTGCGCAATACCTGCACGCCCAGATTGGCCTCGCAGCGTCTCAGCGCGCGCTCGGTGCGAAACCCTCCGTTGTCAGGCCTCTCTTGGAGTGTGCCTTGTCAGTTTTGCTGAGTGAGGGTGGAGCTGCAAAATGATGCAGAGCAAGGGAGGCTGTGGTGCTGACGGCGGCAGGGAAGCCGCCCACGGTCTGAGACGCGACCCCCGCGCCGCGTAGGAGAAGCACTCTCTCTGAGAGCTTGCCCGCTCGCTGAAGTTGTCGCCATCCCGAAAGACCGCATTGACAATACAAAAACACTGCTGTGATTATGAGTAATAAATTTCATAAAAATGAAAAACTAAAACAGGGAAATCATGTCTATCTTAACCAATCCTAAAGAGATTTTTTACCCAGAAAGTGATGGAAAACCGATGGCCGAAACCGATTTGCACAGAGACTTACTGTTGATGATGGTTGGTTTGTTAAAGACCGCGTTTCCGAAGGCTTATGCTTCTGGGAACATCTGTTTGTATTACGAAGAAGGTAACCCGAAAAAAATGATCTCGCCAGATTCATTGCTGTGCTTATCTCAACAACCACATCAAAAACGAGTGTACAAAGCGTGGGAAGAGAATCATCAACTTGATCTGGTAATTGAGTTTAGCTCGTTTGGCACCAAGCGCGCAGATCATCACCAAAAGAAAAAGATTTACGCCGATATTCTACAAGTCCCTTGGTATGTCATCTTCGACCCACATGGGATTTACTTGAATGTGTTTCGTCTTACCCCACAAGGATATGTTGAGCAAGAAGCCGAGAACGATGGGTGTGTTTACTTAGATTCACTGAATATCTTCATCAAAATTATCGAAGGCAACCAACTCCGACTATTGGATCAGCACAAAAGATTGATTCTGACTCCAGCTGAAAGAGCCGAAGAGGCAGATCAGCGAGCCGAAGAAGCAGGTCAGCGAGCCGAAGAAGCAGATCAGCGAGCCGAAGAAGCAGATCAGCGAGCCGAAGAGGCAGATCAGCGAGCCAAAATACTCGCTCAAAAGTTATCAGAGTTAGGGATTAATCCTGATGAGTTGATTCATCGTTGAGCGAAATAACGGATGAGACAAAAATGAAATCAGGTAAGCAGCAGAGAACGTCACACTCCTCATCTCTTTCAAGCCTGCGCTGTAACGACTTAGCCCATAACGGCATGGTGAGAATCACAGAATAATGGAAGCTGCCAGTTTTCGAGATAGAGCGAGCGTGTCAATCGTTAGTGCCACGAGACGCGGCGAAGAAGAGTGGCGCTGCTTTCTGAAAATTTTTAAGCAAATGAGCAAACGATGGGAAAAACGGTCGTTAGAGCAAAGTTTAGTAATACGCATGATATCGCGGATGTAAAACGCGGTTTTATGCAGGAGTCAGAGATCCGCAGCTTGGAATGTGAAGGGGTTGTCGATACAGGTGCGGTCTTGGTGAGCTTGACCAAACGCATTGTCGACCAACTCGGCTTGGATATTGTCACCGAAAAACGAGTCCGCTATGCCAATGGCCAAGTCGAGACCAAAGCGATCGCCGGAGGGTTACTCGTGGAGATCCAAGGACGCAACGCGGAGGTGCGCTGTGTCGTGCAAGACGACGCGTCTCCCATGTTGATTGGACAAATTGCGCTCGCAGAAATGGACTGGGCGGTGCACCCCCAAACACAGCGCTTGATTCCTGGACACGAAGGCGAACACGAGATGGCGCTGATTGAGATGTACTACCAATCCAACCAATCATATTGAACGCTTGCATTTGACCTAAAGACAAAGAGCCTCTCAGGTCGCAAGAGAGCCCCTTTCTTTTTCAAAGATGCGCGAAAATCATCTCGGCGCGATCTGGAATTTTGTTCATCATTGCCATCAATCGACTCTGCAAATTAGAATCATTGTCTCAAGCAGGCACTGCCCCGCAGCCGATCAGCCAACCTCGGCATGGCTTGGAGAATGCCAGTGCGCCAGTGCGCCAGCGCGCGGAGTCGAGCGCCTAACCCTCAAATATTCCCTTTTGTAATGGAGACTGGATGTACCTCAAACACCTGACGTGGCAAGAGACCGAGAGCTATCTCGCCCAAAAGCAGAGCATCATCATCCCGATTGGCTCGCACGAGCAGCACGGCCCGAACGGTATGCTTGGCACGGACATCATCTGTCCTGTACGGGTCGCCGAGGAAGTCTCCGCCCAGACGGGCGTGTTGATTGGGCCCGCGATTGAAGTTGGGATGGCGCAGCATCATCTCGGTTTTGCGGGGTCGATGACGGTTCGCCCCACGACGCTGATCGCCATCATCGAAGACTACGCGAAGAGTTTGGCGCGACACGGCTTCACGCACTTTCTGTTCTTGAACGGGCATGGCGGTAACAACGCGACCGTCCAAGCCGCGTTTGCCCAAATCCACGCCGAAGTGAGCTTGGCGCGCGCGCCCGCAGACCAACCCGAGCTAGAGCTAGTGCTGTGCAACTGGTACATGGGGCCTCGCGTCAACGAGCTCAGTCGGCGGCATTTTCCCGGCACAGAAGGCAGCCACGCGACACCTTCGGAAGTCTCGCTGACCTTTTATGCGTATCCAGAGCATGCCAAATCATGCGCGCCGCTTGAACCGCGCGTTGCCCCTTCGGGGCCGTTTGGGAGCGCGGCAGACTATCGCCGCAGATTCCCTGACGGGCGCATCGGCTCTGACCCCACGCTGGCGACCGTCGAGATTGGCAAAGCCATGTGCGAGGCGGCCACTGCCGATGTGATCGCAACGATGAAGCAGCGTGGTTTTGTGGTGAATTGATCTCGGTCGCGGAACTTACCAAAAGACAGGCCCCGAAGTCGCGCAGAACCGCAAGCCTCTGCATCATAAGCTATGAAACGCCTGGCGACTCAACTTCAGGTCGTCAGCCTACATCCGCCAGCGTCGCGTCATCTTAACAATTCTCTAACACGACACCTGTAGTGCATTAGGTCGCTTTTCTTGTCCTGAGGAGAGCGTCACCCTTTGTAATCCAACCGACAGGAGTCTCATGCACCTCAAGAAGTTTTGTTTCACCGTCGCGGCGGCTTTGATCGCGACCACCCCCGCTCTCGCCCAAAAGCACTTCAACCGCATCGCGTCCTTCCCCACACACTTGAACATGGCGGCAGGCGAAGACCAAAACCGCACCTCTTCTGCCGAGATCATCTACGCTACCGCCGATGGCATGACCTTGGTCTACACCGACAGTCCTCTGAACAGCCTCGGGCGTATCGACATCCGCAACCCACGCGAACCCAAGCCCCTCGGCAACATCGCTTTGAGCGGGGAGCCGACCAGCGTCACCGTCATCGGCAACACCGCTTTTGCTGGTGTGAACACGTCCGTGAGCTACCGGCGTCCTTCTGGAGAACTGGCAGCCTTTGACGTGCGTAGTGGAGCCAGCCTTGGTGCTTGCCCTTTGAGCGGACAGCCAGACTCTGTGGCCGCTGACAAAGACGGTACCTTCATCGCGGTGGCGATTGAGAACGAGCGTGACGAAGATCTCAATGACGGCATCATCCCGCAAATGCCGGCGGGCTCCTTGGAGATGATCGAAGTGCGCAACGGGCGACTCGACTGCAACAGCGTCCGGCGTGTGGACTTGACCGGTCTGGCGAACGTCGCTCCAAGCGACCCCGAACCTGAATTTGTGGACATCAACGGCTTGGGCCAAACCGTCATCACGCTGCAAGAGAACAACCACCTCGTCGTGGTGAACCGCGACGGCTCGCTCTACTCCCACTTCTCCGCAGGGTCTGTCGATTTGATGGGCATTGACGCGACCGACGAGCGCGGGGCGTTGATCTTCAACGAGAACCAGATGGGACGCTTGCGTGAACCCGACGCCGTCAACTGGATCGACGACAACCACTTCGCGATTGCAAACGAAGGTGACTACCACGGCGGTTCACGTGGTTGGACGATCTTCCATAAAAATGGGGGCGTGGTCTATGAGGCGGGGACGTCGTTTGAGCGGGCGCTGATTGAGATTGGACACTACCCCGACAAGCGCTCGGATGCGAAGGGCGTGGAGCCGGAGTCGATTGAGTTCGGTGTGTTCGATGACATCCCGATGGTGTTTGTGGGCTCTGAACGCGGCTCTGCGGTAGGGGTCTATGATGTCAGCAATCCGGCGGAACCTCGTCTGCACCAAATCCTTCCTTCAGGGATTGGACCGGAGGGCTACATCGTGATTCCTGAGCGCAACTTGCTGATCTCGGCGAACGAAGAAGACTTGATTGAAGATGGCGGCGTGCGTAGCCACGTGATGATCTTTGAGTGGCAGAACGCGCCGGCGATGTATCCGACGCTGACTTCTGCCGGCGCAGGAGCGTTGATTGGTTGGGGCGCGATCAGCGGCATGGTCGCGGGTGATGACGGCATGGTGTACGCAGTCAACGACAGCTTCTATGGCTACCAGCCCACGATCTTCAAGATTGATCCTCGCGAACAGCCAGCGCGCATTGTGGACGCGACGCCCCTTCACCGCGCCGGACGGCCCGCCCAAAAGCTGGACCTCGAAGGCATCACTACCGATGGCGAAGGCGGCTTCTATGTCGCTTCCGAAGGGCGCACTGGTCGCATGATTCCACACGGCATCTACCACGTGGACCGATCTGGCGAAATCCAAGCCGAGATCCCGTTCCCAGCCGAACTGTTAGCCGTTGAGCGACGCCATGGCTCTGAGGGCATCACGCGCGTAGGCAACACCCTGTGGATTGCGCTGCAGCGCTCATGGCAAGACGACGCCAAGAACACCGTCAAGTTGGTCTCATACAATCTCGACACGAAGGAGTGGGCCACCGTCAGCTATCCGACTGAGGCTCCGGCGAAAGGTTGGATCGGCTTGAGTGAGATCGTCGCGCATGGCGATTGGTTCTACATCATCGAGCGCGACAACCAAATCGGCGCCGAAGCGGTCGTGAAGCGCATCTACCGCGTCGCGGCGTCGGAGATGAGAGGCGCGCCCTTGGGCCAGCAGCCGCCGTTAGTCAAGAAGGAGCTGGTGCGTGACCTGATCCCAGACTTGGCGCAGTATGGTGGCTACATCGTGGACAAAGTCGAAGGGCTCGCCATCATGGCGGATGGCACCGCCTACGTCAGCACTGATAACGACGGCGTCGATGACAGCTCTGGAGAGACCTTCTTCTGGAGCATTGGCAAGGTCGACTGATCCTCGCCTCAGCAGCGCTTCTCTCCCCGCCTCTTGCCCCCACTGCTGCTCTCTCAGAGCGACCTAGAGTGGGGGCACCGACCCTCTGCTTCTCAATATTGTTCACGTCCAAGCTGACCCCGCCTAAAGAGAAGAAGCTCGACGAAATGAGCTGCCCCGCAAGCCGCATCGTGTTGCCTCTCGTTGGAGCGAATGATGATGCGTTTGTACGGAACCGGGTCGCCGCGATTAGGCAGCAAAGTCTCGGCATTTGATCTTTGTGATCATCCGTTGTCCGCTGCGGGTGCAGAGTTCGGTCTTGGGTCGCGCCACAATCCCCTCCGCCGCGAAGTCTCCCCACGTGGAGGTGATGCCGCGCTTTGCCCAAGCGACGGCGTCGTGGAGCGTCCCTTCCCCGATGACGGGGACGACGTCGATTCCGAGTTTGGCGGCGATGTCCTCCACGTCAGCGCGTTGTAGCCACCATTCGCCCACACGCACGTCGAAGAGCACAAAGTCTGGGTCGGGGCGGTAGTTGCCGCCGCCCTTGCGAATCTTGGCCCCGTAGCCTTCTCCGTACAGGCAGGTGTCGCTCGCGAAGAGCTCTTGCAGCTGCGCTCTCAGCGGCGAGAACCGCTCTTGAAGTCGCGTCAGCAGCGCGTCTGGAATCTGCGCCGCGTCGGTCTTGCCGGCGAAGGTGACGGTTCCATCTTGAAGCCTCACTCGGATGTTCATGCCGTCCACCTTCTCGGTGAAGCCCCACAGGTTGTTGGCCAGATATTCGAACTCAGGCAGCGTCCATTGCCCCTCAAGCAGGGTCTGGTGTTGGTTCGCGGTGTCTCGCTTAAATACGGTTTGAATCTTGTGGTATTCGTGCATTTTGACCTCTCCAAAGGGTTGCCTAACGGGGGTTGACGGGGAGCGACGTCTTCGCTGCGTCGTCACGGTCGGTGAACGCAAGCAAAGTGAGAATGCGATGACAGTCGCGCTGGGATCCGCTCTGGGTTCGTCAGCTTCTTTTCGCAGAATGCGCACCATGTCGGGAAGCAATCCCAAGCTGGAAACCTTGGAAAAGATAGCATTGGGAGAGCATCGCGCAGAAGTTCTTTCCGCAGCACTCACAGCTTGTTGTTCCGATGCTGTTCGTCTGGTGACAGCCACAAATTGCCTTCGAGCGTGAGCCGTTGGTCAGCGTTTTGCTGCTATGAGAAGCCGAGCTTACACATCGCGGAGACCTGTTTTGAAAACCGACAACCTCTTTTATCAGCTCTTTCAGCTCGTGCCGAACGCCTTGCTGGAGTTAGTGAACCTGCCGCTCAAAGGTGACTACGTGTTCCAGAGCGTGACGCTCAAAGACACCGAGCGGCGGCTGGATGGCTTCTTCACCGACGCTTCCGGGCAGGGCGCTCCCAATCTTTTCTTGGAGGTGCAAGGCTACCGCGATCCCGACATCTATTGGCGGCTGTTACAAGAGATCGCGCTGTACTACTTGCAGTCTCAAGACGCGAGGCCATTCGAGGCGGTGGTCTTGTTTTTGCGGCCGGAGCATCAGCCAGAGCGCTTCCCGTTTCGGCAGCGCCCCGAAGAGATCCACACATATCTCTTAGAAGACTGCTTGCTATCGCTCGGAGACGACGCTGGCGCTTTGACTGTGCTCCGCCCGCTACTATTGGAAAGTGTCAGTGAGGTGCCTACGTTCTTTCCACAATGGCGCCGTACGCTGGAGCAGCTACCGCTGACTCGCTCTCGTCGCGAGGAGCTGCTACACTTGCTCTCCTACAGCATTGCTCAACGTTTTGCTCATTTAAGCGCAGAGGAGATTCGTTCCATGATTGAACTGACCCCTTTTGAAGAGACCTCGATTGGTAAGTATCTACAGCAACGAGCCGAAGAGAAAGGACGACAAGAAGGACGACAAGAAGGACGACAAGAAGGACGACAAGAAGGACGACAAGAAGGCTTACGAAGCGGTGAGCTGCTCGGAAAGATCGAGCTGCTCGAAATGCTGCTGCACCAGCCTCCGACTCCTCGGTCTCAACTCACCGCGCTCTCGCCCACGGAGCTGCAGCGGCGTGTCGAGCAGCTCCAAGCGGAGTTCAGCCCAAAGTAGGTTCAGTTTGCGAGGCACAGACCGGCGCTTGAACCTGTCCGCGCCACTCGGCGTTTTGCTC
>CBFIJD010000052.1:0-12123 GCA_965662845.1 uncultured bacterium
AGAGCAGCGCACACATCAACGGTACGCTCGGCGCGAGGCGTAGCGATCGGGAGCTCTCGCAGCAGCGTGGTGGGCGAGCCGCCGAAGCACAGCAGACGATCTGCGAAACGCAGCGCTTCGTCGAGGTCATGTGTGACGAGCAGCACCGCGCAGCGATGCTCCAGCCAGACTTCCAGCAGCAGCTCGCGCAAGACCTCCGCGTTGTGTGCATCCAGCGAGACGAACGGCTCGTCCATCAACAGCAGCTGAGGTTGCACCGCGAAGGCACGGGCCAAAGCGACGCGACGCGCCATTCCCAGCGAGAGTTCATTAGGGAACGCCTTGCGCGTGTGACCGACGCCCATCCGCTCCAGAAATCGCCACGGTTGCTCGCTGTGGCGCAAGGCTGGCGGCAGCGCGAGGCGCAAGTTTTGTTCGACTGTTCGCCACGGGAGCAGACGCGGATCTTGGAAGACATAGCCCAAGCGAGCCTCTTCCGCGAAGGTCAGCGTTCCCGAGAAGTCTGGGTCAATCTGCGCGATCAGGTTCAACAGCGTCGTCTTGCCGCAGCCGGAAGGGCCAAACAGGCACACGAACTCACCGTCTGCGACCTCAAGCGTCACGTCTCGCAAAATGGTCTGCGTCACTGCGGTCTCCGCCGAGCGGAACTGCTTCTGTTCAAGCTGCAGACGCAGCACCTTGCCAGCGGCGAGCACGTTGCTCCAGCGGTTGCAGGACGCCCCACTCCAAGCCTTGCACCACGACGATGAAGCTCAGGCTGTAAGCCAGCAGCGTGGCGACGTCAAAGAGTTGAAAATAGAAGTGAATTTGAAACCCGATGCCGTCGCTGCGGCCTAACAATTCGACGACCAGCACAATCTTCCAGATCAGCGAGAGGCCTGAGCGAGCGGCGGCCATCGTGTATGGCAAGAGCTGCGGAATCCACAGATGCCACAGCTGCTCTGTCCACGACAGGCGATAGGCTCGCGCCAGCTGCTGAAACCGAAGGTCGAAGCTACGGACGCCTTCTCGGAAGATGACCGTCACGTTGGGCACTTTATTGACAATCACCGCCGTCAGCGCCGCAGCCTCGACCAAGCCGAGCCACAGGTAGCACAACACGATGGTCACCAAGGCAGGGATGTTGAGCAGCACAATCAGCCAGAGGTCTAGCGCGCGGTTAGCGCTGCGGGACGTCCCCATCCAAGCCCCGAGAGCGGCGCCCAAGAGCATGGACACGCCGAAACAAATCAGCACGCGTCGCAAGGTCGCCCAGAGGTGCCCCCAGAGGCGGCCCGCCTCGATCTCTTGCAGCAGAGAGGCGAACACGCTGGTGGGCGCAGGCAAAACCGTCGTGTCTTGCCACTGCGCGAGCCCTTCCCACAGCACAATCACCGCGACGATGGAGCTGACGTTCCACCAGAGCAGCTGGTTTCTCACGTCCTCACTTCACATCCCAGAAGGTGCCTGCGGTCAGTTCATTCTTATCACCGGTCAACTCTTTGCCGCCAATCGCGCCGAGTTGGGCGAAGAGCTTCGCGGCGTCTCGCTCTTGGGCGACCGTCACAGGCTGCGGGATGCCTTGCAGGAAGCCTTCTCGCAGCTTCTGGAAGTGCGCTTCCGACTTTGTGTTCATTTGCGGGCGGATGTGCTCCCACGCTTCTTCTGTGGTGCGCAGCAGCTCTTTGGCTGCGCTAGAGGCTTGGGCGAGCCCACGGACCGCCGCTGGATTGGCCTTGCCCCAGTCTTCCATAAAGACGTAGCCCAGCATCGGGAGGGTGCCCTCCATGCCAAGGTCGATCTGCAGATCAGAGAGTTCAACTAGGCGCCGCATCCCTGCCGCCTCAAGGGCTGCGGAGAAGTGCCAGTAAGTGATCACGGCATCTAAGCGCCCGGCTTGCAGCTCTTGGTTGAGCAGAGGTGGGGCCGCATACGAGGTCTGGATCTTGGCGATGTCGACACCCTCCTGAGGCGCGACGGCTTGCAGCAGCAGCCAACCTTTGCTCAAAGCGCCTCCCGCGATGCCGACGCGCTTGCCTTCCAGCTCCTTCAGCGAGGTGATGCCGGCGTCGGGACGCACCATCAGCCCTCCCACAGACGATGAGTAAGGGATGAAGGTGTAGTTCCGCCCCTCGGTGCGCTGCTTGGAGACCCACATCCAATCCGCGACGGCGACGTCGGCGCCTCCATTTAAGAGCGCGAGGCGCGTCGCAGGCAGGTTCGCCATCTTGACCACTTGCAGATCAATGCCCGCGGCCTTGTCGAGCTGGTAGTGTCGAATCGTCTCGATTTCCCAGTTGACCGTGCCGTATCCCAGCAGCGCCATGCGGACGGTTGATTCAGCGAGCAGAGGGCTGGCGAGCAGACAAAGCGAAGCCAAGAAGAGAGCAAGGCGTTGCATGTGGAACTCCACGGGTGACGAGGTTGTGAGTTACTCTTCCACCTGCAGAAACTGCGGCAAGCGGTAAGTCATTCCATAAGATTCGTAGATGCGCTGGATGGTGCCGTCGTCAATGAGCGCCATCATTTCGCCTTCAATCGCATAACCGAGGTCACGGAAATCTTGGCGCACTGCCACGCCAATATCCCAAGCCGTGCGTACGGCTGCGGTACTTTCTTGACACTCAAAGTTGAACACGATGTCAGACGTCCAATCGCGCTCGATGTTCGGACAGCGCAGAACCTTGCGGGGCATGGCGATCATTTGCATTGGAGCCGGCGTGAGGTGGATGTGCTCAGCTTGCGAGAGACCATGCTCTACCACCCCAGCGACCCCCATCGTCGCGGCGACTTCTCCGCTGAGGACGGCCTGATTCGCTTCCAGCTGGGTGCGGAAGTGGCGCACTTGGTTGCGCAAGCGCCCGCCCATGATGGACGAGAGCATAAAGTCGGGGATGCTGTCGGTCTCGACGCTCACGGGCTCGTAGCCAAAGATCGTGTAGTTGCGAAATTCTTCAATGCGGTTGGTGTCATACGCCAACAAGAACGTGTCTGAAGCGTAGGGCGCAAATAGGACAAACATCTCGTTGCGCGCTTCCAGCTCAAAATCGTAGGGCACACGGAGCATCACGTCCGCGAGGCTCTTGATCGGGCTATCGAACTTCCAGACCATGTGGCCCTTCCAGACAGCGTTGCGCAGGTCATCTTCTACGTTCTCGTCTGCCGTCACCCAGAACCACTCCGGCTGCACGCCTAGTCGCGCAGCGATGGCTTTGCCAACCTCGATGTCCACCCCTTTGGCGACGCCTTCTTCGCGATAGGAGTACGGGCGGTTGTCGTCATACACGGCGATGTAGAGAACCCCCGACTCCACGACTTCATCATAAAGGCGCGCGTGAGCGGAGGTGACCAGCGCTGCCCAGATGAGCAGCGTCATCCAGAGCGCTCGCGCTGCCCAAGGTGAGGACGACATCCATTGTCCGCGTGTAGGCATGACGGGTTACTCTTCGACGTACTGAGTCACGATGTAGGCGCGGATTGCCCACATCGCCTCTTGGGAGAGGATGTTCTCAAACGGCGGCATTTTGTAAGCGCCGTTCTGCTCGTAGCCTTCGCGTACGCGCATCATGTACCACTCGTCACCTTCTAGCCCCAGAGGCAGATAGCGCAGATCGGGAGCGATTCCCCCGGAGATCACCTCTAACCCATGGCAGCGGGCGCAGTTTTGGTTGTAGCCAGAAGAGCCAATTTCAATGGCGACTGGGTTGCCTTCATAGGGGTTTTCTTCCAACCACTCGTCTCCAAGCGCGGGAAGTCCATTTGTATTTAGCGCTTGTGGAGTCACGTCGCCGTGCGCCCAAGCGGGGCTGGTCAGCGCCAGGCTTGCGACTGCGGTCAACAAGGCGCGGCGAAAGGTTGATGGCAGCATAAGTTCTCCTTGGTTTTGTCAGTTTTGAAAACGAGCTCGCAGGCGTCGCGAGGGGGGAGCCACCCTTTCCATCTCTGCGGCGTGAGCCGCTCTTGCGGTGGGTCCCGGTCAGGCTTGTCGCAAAAACAGGCCGGACGTCTCTTGGGCTAAAGTGGCCTCCGGTCGGTTTTTGTGTGCTGTTGCGGGAGGAACCCTCTCCCGCCTCCTGTGAGGGAGGAGGCTTCGTGGTTGAGAGGGTTCCTTGATCGGGGTGATCAGAGAGGCAGGTTGCTTAGTTCTGGGTCACCTGAACACCAGCTTGCTCTGAGGAGCTTTTGGTCCGTTCAGCTAACGCTTTGTTCAGCTTGAAGGTCCAGACCATGCCACCTTGGTTCAGGAAGTTGACACGCTTAGCCACGTCTCCGCCCCACAGAGGCACAGCGCCCCCCCAACCGGAGACGATCGAGACGTATTGCTCGCCGTCCATCTTCCAGGTCACAGGGGAAGAGACGATTCCGGAGCCTGTCTGGAACTCATAGAGGATCTCGCCGGTCTCATCGTCCACCGCACGGAATTGGCCTTCAGGCGTCCCGTAGAAGACCAGACCACCTGCCGTGCTGAGCACACCTCCCCAGAGGGGGGCGTTGTTGCGAATCTCCCACTTCATCTCGCCGCTCTTCGGGTCAAAGGCACGGAGAGTCCCGATGTAATCCTCATGTACGGCTTTGATGGTGAAACCAGCGCCCAAGTAGGCTGCGCCTTTCTTGTAAGTGATGGGCTCATTCCAAATGTCCATTCCCCACTCGTTAGCCGGCACATAGAAGAGTCCGGTGCGCTGGCTATACGCCATGGGCTGCCAGTTTTTGCCGCCCAAGAAGGAAGGCTGCGCGAAGATCACTTCGCCCTTGGTGCCTTCGGTGTCTGCGGGGTTGCCGGGGCGATTCTGACGCCACATTGGGCGACCGTTCGCGGCGAGGCCTTCGGTCCAGTTCTGCTCAACGAACTCGAAGCCACGGATGAACTCACCGTTCTCGCGGTTGAGGACGTAGAAGAAGCCGTTGCGGTCGGCGTGGCCACCAGCCTTGATCGTGCGTCCGGTCTCGGGGTCGATGTAGTCAAAGGCAATGAACTCGTTCACACCGTCGAAGTCCCAGCCGTCATTTGGTGTGTACTGGAAGTGCCAGCGGATCTCTCCGGTGTTGACATCTAAGGCCACAGTAGAGGTGCTGTAGAGGTTGTCGCCTGGGCGCAAGTGAGCGTTCCACGGCGCGGGGTTCCCGGTGCCGAAGAAGGCCAAGCCAGTGTCAGGGTCATAGGTTCCGCCGTTCCACGTCGCGGCGCCGCCGGTCTTCCACAGGTCTCCTGGCCACGTTTTGCCAGCTTGTCCACCGGTGATGCCGTTCTCCATCTTTTGGCCGTCTTTCCAGATGTAGCCCATGTGTCCTTCGACGGTCGGGCGCATCCACAGCATCTCGCCTGTTTTGGCGTCACGCGCTTCCACTTTCCCCACGACGCCGAACTCGCCACCAGAGACGCCGGTGAGCACCATGCCGTTCACAATGATAGGCGCGGCGGTGTAGGAGTAGCCCGCTTTGTAGTCTTCAATCTTCTTGCGCCATACGGTCTTGCCGGTCTTGCGGTCTAAGGCCACGAGCTTTGCGTCCAAGGTCCCGAAGATCACGAGGTTGTCATACAGAGCCGCGCCTCGGTTGATGACGTCGCAGCAGGGCATGATGCCGTTGGGCAGGCGCGCTTCGTATTGCCACAGCTCTTCGCCGGTGCGGGAGTCAATCGCCCACATGCGAGAGTAAGAGCCCGTCACGTACATGATGCCGTCTTTGTCGATCAGTGGCTGAGACTCTTGTCCACGCTGCTTCTCGCCGCCGAAGGAGAACGCCCACACAGGCGAGAGGAACTGAGCGTTGCTCTTGTTGAGGTCACTGATGGGGCTGTAGCGCTGAGCGCGGGGTCCCAAGCCGTAGCTCACTACATCTTCTGGCGTCATCTGGTCATTGAGGATTTCCGCGTCGGTCACGGCGTGGACGCTATTTCCGCCAAGGAACATCGCGCCGGCAGCCACGAAAGCGGCCATGGTCAGTTTGAACGTCTTCTTCATTGTGTTTTCCCCTTATCAGGTGTGAAGGATGTTTGTCACGCACGCGGTGGTGGCGACGAATGACTTCCGCTCCAGCTTTGCGTTGCTCGGTAAAAACGGAGCGGAAGTTTGAATGCTGCGAAGCCCTCTGCAGATGGCCTTCGCACACGGGAGCTAGGCGTTCGCCGCAACTAGCTCTGACTGATCTCCGGTTAGAACCGGCTGATTTTCCAATTCTTTTTGTTCTTCTTCGCTGAAGACGCGGGACTGGATGATGAAGCGCTTGCCCTCTGGCGCCTCTAACGAGAAGCTCGCGCCGCGACCTTTGACGACGTCTAGCTCAAGGTGGGTGTGCGACCAGCAGACGAACTGTTCTCCGCCGATGTAATAGGCTGTGCCTTCGATATCCGCCAAGAAAACATCGTAGTGCCCAATGCGGAACTCACTTTTGGGATAGCACATGGGGGCGCTGCCATCACAGCAACCACCCGATTGGTGCAAGATCAGCTCGCCGTGCTTTTCTTTGAGTTCGCGCAACAGCTCTAAGGCCGCTGGGGTCGCGGATGCTCTAGGTACCATAATAGCTCCGATGAAATGCGAGGTAAGAAAGGGATGAGATCACTAAAACACACCTTTTGATTCTTACTATTAAAAATCAAAAGCGGCGTTCTACTCACGTAGAGATTCAGGGAGCACAGCGCTTCCTCAGGAGGTGAGAGAAAGCGCTTCGAGCTTCTACTGATCAGAGAGTGACCGCTGCGCGGCCACTTTCTTGGTCTGGGAGGAGAAAATCAGAAGAAGCCCATTGGCTTAGGATCATAGCTGACCAACAAGTTCTTGGTCTGCTGGTAGTGATCCAACATCATGCGGTGGTTCTCGCGCCCGATGCCAGACTGCTTGTAGCCCCCAAACGCCGCGTGGGCTGGATAGAGGTGGTAGCAGTTTGTCCACACGCGCCCCGCTTTGATCTCACGCCCGATGCGATAGCTGTTGTGTACGTTGCGGCTCCAGACACCAGCGCCCAGTCCATACAACGTGTCGTTCCCGATGCTGATGGCGTCGTTGAGATCATCAAAAGAGGTGACAGAGACACAAGGCCCGAAGATTTCTTCTTGGAACACGCGCATCTTGTTGTGTCCTTCAAAGATGGTGGGCTGGATGTAATATCCATCTGGGAAGCCTTCGACTTCGCGCTTTTCCCCACCGGAGAGCACCTTCGCGCCTTCTTCGCGGGCGATGTTCATGTATGACATGATCTTCTCGAACTGATCGTTGGAAGCTTGCGCTCCGATCATCGTGTCCGTGTCAAGAGGATTGCCGCCCTTCACTTTGTTGGTGCGGTCGATGGCGGCGTCCAAGAAGTCACCATAGAACGACTTCTGGATCAGCGCGCGGGAAGGACAAGTACACACTTCACCTTGGTTCAACGCGAACATGGTGAAGCCTTCCAGACACTTCTCGGCGAAGTCATCTTTCTGCGAGAAACAATCTTCAAAGAAGACGTTGGGAGACTTGCCGCCCAGCTCTAGGGTCACTGGGATGATGTTCTCTGAGGCGTACTGCATGATCAGGCGGCCGGTGGTGGTTTCACCAGTGAACGCGACCTTGGCGATGCGCTTGTTCTGCGCGAGCGGCTTGCCGGCTTCAACCCCGAAGCCGTTGACGATGTTGAGCACACCAGGAGGTAGCAAGTCGCCGACGAGCTCCATCACTAAGAGGATGCCGACAGGAGTCTGCTCGGCAGGCTTCAACACAATGCAGTTTCCAGCAGCTAAAGCCGGCGCGATCTTCCACGCGGCCATCAGGATCGGGAAGTTCCAAGGGATGATCTGCCCCACGACGCCCAAGGGCTCATGGAAATGGTAAGCGACCGTGTTGTCGTCCAGCTCAGAGATACCGCCCTCTTGGCCGCGAATACAACCTGCGAAGTAGCGGAAGTGATCAATCGCCAGCGGGATGTCGGCGACCAGCGTCTCACGGACGGCTTTCCCGTTGTCCCAAGTCTCGGCGACGGCGAGCATCTCAAGGTTCTGCTCCATGCGGTCAGCGATTTTGTTCAGGATGGCGGCGCGCTCTGTCGGAGCGGTGCGTCCCCAAGCGTCACGCGCGGCGTGGGCAGCGTCGAGCGCTTTTTCAATATCTTCCGAGGTGGAGCGAGCGACGTTTGTGAAGGGTTGTCCGGTGACAGGAGAGATGTTCTCGAAATATTGTCCCTTAGCTGGGGCGACCCACTCGCCTCCAATATAGTTTTCGTACTGGGACTTAAATGTAACCTTTGATCCGGGATCTCCCGGCTTTGCGTAGACTGCCATGTGAAACCTGTTGAGTAGTAGGTGTGCGGGAACTCGGCATGAAACGGAGCCAACATGACTCATCTCTGGGCGCTGTGCTACGCCAGATTTGCCTTAACGTCATCATAGGAGATCGAAACAAGGAAAATCTCACGCATTTCGGTCAAAAAGTTTCGGAATCTTCCCACTTATACGCAGCGCAGCCTATCTTTAAGCATTAATCGCAACTAAAAGCGCAGTTAGGACTTTTAGGGGGAATAGGTTGCGACGATTCTTAAAATTATTTTTCAAATTTTTGTGAGAGATCCATTTTCCCAGAACCAAAGCTCTGGGGAGCGAGAGGATTAGCCGACAGAGCTGTAGCTCTGGATCAGGGATTTGGCCTGGCGGGACTGCGTGGACAGCTGATGCCGGACTTGGGATTGATACTGCTTGGGCGTCATATTTTTGTGCTGTTTGAACAGCGTAATGAAATAGCTCATGGAGCTGAATCCCATCTCGTAGCTCACGTCGGTGACCGACTTGTTGGGTTCTTTCAACAGCTGGCAGGCTTTCTCGACGCGTTGCTGATTGATGAATTGAATGGGCGTGATGCCAAACTCGCGCTTGAAATAGCGGAAGAGCTTCGTCTTGCTCATGTGCGCTTGGCGGCAGAGGTCCTCCACAGAGATGGACTGATCCACATTTTTGCGCACATAGTCGGCCACGCGAGACAAGCTGTGGTCGTCAGGGGTCGGCTGCGTGAACGGCTTGTGCAGCAGGCGATCAATCGCCTTGGATTGCGAGATGCGGATCATCAACTCGCAGATTTTGCCATCAATCAGCAGGTCGCGATAAGGCGTCTGTTCTGTGAAAACATCCACCAAATCGTCCAACAAGCGAATGATGCGGGGCGTATTTTCAAAGTGGTAGCAAGACAGCTCTTCGGTGTTCCACTCTCCTGAATCTGGCGAACGCGGCGCCGTCTCGTTCAACCGCGCGGAGATCTCTCGCAACTTTTCTTGTGAGATTTCAATCGTCAGGCACTTGGTCGGCTTCTCTTGAGTGGCTTCGGGGAAGTCGATGAAGATGTCAATGTTGGCAGGTAGGACGAGAGATTCGTTGGGGACAAATTCAAAGGGGTCGATCTCCGGTGCATGAATGATCTTCTTGCCCGAGACCATGCCACAGATCGTTGGATGTTCTGCCCGGAGTAGCACGGACTCCGCTTTAGAAAACGTATCATAAATGCAAAACTGAGTGTCTTCCCCTCCAAAGACCGTGCGGTTTTCCACCAACCGCGTCACCTTTTGATAACCTGAAAGATGGAACCAGCGTGGATGCATTTCTCCTCCCAAAAGTTAATGCATAAGCCCACAAATATTGGGTCATCCAAATATATGTAGAAATTAGTTTTGACCGACGGAAATCAACGAATTGATTCCAAAAATCCACAGTGAAGTCAACGAAATAAACTCACATTAGTGTAACAGAACGCTAATACTCCCTGAACATGAGCGTGCGCGCACGCTCGTTGTCTCCGTCATCTCCCCCCCAAATTTGCCTCGCTTCTTTAGCCTTCAAACTTCGTCCACTCGTGAACCCATTCGGGGTCGCGAATATCCCACTCCGACCCAACAAACAACTCCGGCGGAACCTTCTCCAGCAGCCAATGTAAAAACTGCCCCACGCGCTGAGGCGACTCTAAGTCTCCGTTGGCCGCAAAAGCACGGAACTGCTCGACCAGCGGAAACGCCTCTTCTGGCAAATCACGAATCTCTTGCTGCATCGGCGTGTCTACAATGCCAGGGCGCACACTCCCTACCAGAATGCCTTGGCCCGCCAACTCATCGCGCAAGTTCAGATACAGGCTATGCAGCGCGGCCTTGGAGACACAATAATTTCCCCACCCCAGCACCGCGCGGTGCGCTGCTCCGGAAGAGATGTGCAACACCCGACTCCCTGCGCGCAAGACAGGCAGCAGCTTTTGCGTCAAGAACCACGGCCCCTCCAAGTTGATGGCCATGTGCTCGCGCCACTCCTCCGGCGTCATTTCTAACAGCGGCTTGACCGGCCCCAGCACCGCAGCGTTGTGAACCAGCACATCAAGCGGCGCTTCAATCACGTCCGCGATCGCAGCTCTCCCAGCCTCTGTGCCCACGTCTGCGACAATGGGGGTGACCTGCTTGGGAAATTCGCGGCGCACCAGCTCCAGCGGAGTCTCGCGGCGACCGACGACATAGACCTTCCTCTTCTGCTGGGCGAGGCGCAGAGCCAGAGCTTTGCCAATGCCTGTGCCTCCCCCTGTGATGACGATGGGTTCACTCATAAAAAATCTCGAAAAAAGCGTGAAGTGGATGAGACCGATGGCCTCCGATCAAAAAATCTAAGGCCCCGTTGTACAGATTTTTATTTCACTTCAAAGATTTTCTAGCTTGTCGCGCGCGTAGAACGCTGAGAACCGTGCGGCAAGCTAGCTCAGATTTTTGTTTTGCAAAACATAATTTTTTATTCATAAAATACCGCGCTTGGCTTTTCAACTAAACAGACAGGGTAGACTCTTCCATGACCGCAGCTCCCTGCTCGCGTTGAACTCACTTCATGCTTGAAGATCTTAAGCGAAGCTCCCCCGTAGCTCCCTGCTCGCGTTGAACTCATCGGTGCGACGAGCGCCTCACCCGCGCGATAGACGAGACACACTGCCACACCAAGAGCCACTTCTGGGCCAAAGGCAGGTCAAACTCGCCCCCTGTAGAACGCCTTTTACAAAACATAATTATACGTTTGAAAAATCACTGCGAGCGCCTTGCAGAGGACGGTCTCGCTCTCTGGGTCAGCCCCCGTTTCGCGGGAGAAGCGCCCCCTACGCCTCCACGACCGGACTGGACTCCGCCTCAGAGCGGAGAGGGTCTCCATTTGAAGCACTCTCTTAGGCAATCATGAGCAGACACCCCCATTCTCGAACAACAATTGCACATCTTCTCATTTGCCCTGCATTGGGAAGCGCAGCTAGGCCATATTCCCTGATCTCTCCTGTGTGGGGAATTCTCTGGCTCGGCCACCGATGTTGAGTTCTCATGATCACTCTTGCGAAGAGATTGAGTTTTTGCAGAAAAAAGAGGATGAACATTTCCCTGCTGCAAAAACGGCGACGTCTTCGTTCCCCCTGCAAGAGCAACTCCCCTGCTAACAAGAATGTCCCAACGCTCCAGAGCATCCACTTTTGAGAACAGCCCCCTGCGGCAAGCTGCCCACTTTGCAGCACAAAGCAGACTCACGGTACAACGCGCAGACTCTTGGTTTGTCGCCACCCTTGATGCCTTTTTCCAAACCCGTCAGCACCCGCCGAACATCCAGTCCTCGGCGGGTCGCGCACAAACACACACAAGCTATGGATTTAGAGAGACTTGAACAGCTCCGCCAACAGATCGACGAGACTCTGCAATGGATCAAGCTGGAGAACAGCCACAACATCAACCTGAAGACGCTGGTCGCCAACCTTCAGGTCTACCACACGGAGCTAGAAGCCCAGAATACGGAGCTGCAACACGCCGATGAAGCCCTCCGAGCGCAAATAAGCGAGAACCAAATGCTCTTTGATAAGTCGCCCGTGGGTTATGTGCGCTTGAGCGGCGAAAAATTTCTCGTCAAACGCTTCAACTCCAGAGCCGCGCAGTGCGTCTCGAACGCCCAAATCCTCTTGGGGAAGACCTCGTTTTATCGCATCTACAGCATCCGCAAAGGCAAAAATCAGCTCTACAGCTGGTTGCGCGGCGACGAGACGCAGCCCCTAGAGATCGAAGTCGGACTCGAAGAGAGCCGCTGGCTACAGCTCGAAAAGCAGCCCTTGGAAGACGGCGACCTGCTGGTGAGCATCTCTGACATCACGGAGCTGGTCTGCGCCCGCCACCAACAAACGCAACAACTGCAAG
>CBFIJD010000052.1:12332-14689 GCA_965662845.1 uncultured bacterium
GCCACGCTGGAGCGGGACGAGCCCTACAGCATTGAGCACCGGCTGCTCCCCGATGAAGCGGGGAACGTGCGCTGGGTTCGAGGCCGAGCCGCCGTACTGCGCAATCGCCTTGGCGAACCCGTCGAACTCTATGGCGCCGTCACCGACATCACCAAAGAGAAAGAAGCGCAACAAGAGCGAGAGCGCCTGCTGCGCCGTTTGCAGATGGCTACCGAAGCAGCCGGCTTTGGCATGATGGTGCTAGACCCTGCCAGCGGCAACTATCTGGAAATGAACGACCTGTTCCGCCAGCAAATTTTTGAGGGGGAAGACTGTCTTGAAATGAACGAGGAGGCCCTGCTCGCAGAAGTCGGCTTGCAGCGCACATGGGAGTCGCAGCGCACGCGGCACCCCGTTCACGTCGGGGGCAAAACACGCTGGATTGAGTCTTGGGGAGGCGCCATTCAAGAAGACAACAAGCCTCTGGTCTATGCCTATTCGCACGACGTCACCGAAGAAGTCGAAGCCGAGCAGAGCCGCGAGCGGATGTTGCACCGCTTTCTCTCGGCGTTGCAGGCCTCCAAAGTCGGCTTCAGTGTGATTGACGCGGAGACGTTTACGTTCTTGGAGACCAACGAGCGTTACCGAGAAATGCTCTTTGACGGCCAGTTCCCTCAGAGTCTGCCAGACCTCCGGGAGCGGATTCTTCAGCGCCGCGAAGAGGTGGAACAATGTACGCAAGACCTCATCACGACAGGGACTCCCAAACGCGTCCGGTTTTGTATCCAGACGGCAACAGGAGAGCGCTGGATTGAGACCAACGCGGCGCTGATCCACGAAGACGGCCGGCGCTTGATCCAAACCTTCACCTATGATGTGACCGAAGACGTCCGCTCCCAGCAAGAGCGAGAGCAGCTGCTGCAACGGCTACGCGAGGAGCAAGCGATTGCCGCTCAAGTTCGTGAGCTGACGCGCACCGGCTACTGGCGCTGGTATCCACAAAGCAACGAAGTCCTCTGGAGCGATGAGACCTATGAAATATTTGATGTCCCCAAGGAAACGTCTCTCACCTTGGAGAGCTATCGCGCGCTGCTCCCGCGTGATGCTCAGCAGACGCTGGACGCTGCTTTAGAGATGACCTTCTCCACCCACGAGCCCTACAGCATTGAGCACCGCGTGTTGTTGGCCAACGGCAGAGAAGCGTGGGTCCGCGCCAGCGGAGGTTTGCAGTTCAACACCAAGACCGGCGAGATCGACTTGGTCTTTGGTTCAGTAACCGACATCACCGAACGCAGAAGTTTTGAGCAAGAGCGAGAGCGGCTCTTGCGGCGGCTACAGCTGGCGACCGAGGCCGCAGGCTTCGGCGTGATTGTGCTGGATCCTCAGTCTGGCGACTTGCTAGAGAGCAACGAGCTCTGGCGGAAACAGCACGGCTGGACAGGCCAACGAAACCTCCTGAACGAGATGCGTCGCATCCTCCAAAATCGTGACGAGCTGCGCCGCAAAATCAAAGAGACTCTGCTCACTCGCAGCGTCGTGCACGTGCACTACAGCCTTGAGGTCGAGCAGCAGCGACACTGGATCGCCGCTTGGGGCACCGCGCTCGAAGAAGAAGGGAAGCTGCTGGTGCACGCCTACACACGAGACATCACCGAAGAAGTCGCTGCGTCCGAGGAACAAGAGCACCTCCTGCGACTCTCTGCGCTCGGAGAAGCCTCCGCGTCGCTCGCCCACGAACTCAAGTCGCCCCTCGCCGCCATCGACATGAAGCTGGAGATAATAGAGCAGTTTCCGCCTACTCCCGCACAGCTCACCAAGCACATTCACCGGCTACAAGAGATCAGCACCCGCATCCGCGAACGCTTGCAGCATGTGCAGAACTTCAGCCGTCGTCACAAAAGCAATCAAAAGGAGCTGTGCGACTTCTCCGTGATTTGGGCAAACGTCTGGCTGCTCAGCGAGCACAGCTTGCAACAAGCCAGCGTCCGCACCGATGTGGACATTCCCGCGACATTGCCCAAGCTGTGGTGCAATCCCACGCAGTTAGAGCAGCTGCTGTTGAACCTCATCAACAATGCGCGCGACGCCATGGACGGCTGTGATCCTCGCATCTTGACCCTCACGGTCCGAGAGCACGCCAAACAACTCCACGTTCAGGTGAAAGACACGGGGGCAGGGATGTCTCAAGCCACCCAGCAGCGTCTGTTCGAGAAGTTCTTCACCACGAAGGAGATCGGTAAGGGAACCGGCCTGGGGATGGGAATTGTGCAAAAAGTCTTAGATGCGCACCAAGGGCAGATTGATGTCCAGAGCGCGCTCCACGAGGGCACCACGATGAGCATCACGCTCCCGTTGCTCGAACCCTCAGCTTCCTGACC
>CBFIJD010000052.1:14787-17143 GCA_965662845.1 uncultured bacterium
TTTTAGGTTGAAGAGCGACGGCGAGTGGTCGCTGGAACGAGCGATTCGGGCGCACGGGAACTTGACGGAGAATGCGCCAATTTTTTTGATTTTGATGCTGCTCTGTGAGTGGCAAGCGGTCGCGGTGCCGTTGTCGCTGACGCTCTGGGGCGCGCTCTTTGTGATCGGGCGAGTGCTCCACGGGGTGTGTTTTGGATTCCTGCGAGAGAATTTACCGCTGCGAGTAGGAGGGACCGCCTTGACGCAGACCGCCATCGCCGTGTTAGCGCTCACGTTGCTTTTCTCGTGAACCCCCTGCGGACAAGCTGTGACAGCCGCTGAGAACCAGCCTGCGCCAGCTTAGACGGCTTAGGTCAGCGCTCGCGAACCGACGGTTGGCGCTCCCCAATCGCCGTCAGAGACAAGCGATCATCCGCCGCCGCGTTTCGCCATGTTGCCTTTGGTGGGGTCATAGCCCCAGATCGCGGCGAGCAAAAAGACGGCTGTGAAGGCCGCGACCAAGAGGGCCGCTTCGGGGTTAAACTTGGCGTACATCGCGAACCGCACCAGTTCGACGGCGTGCGTGAAGGGGTTCGCCACGGCGATGTCGTGCAACAAAATGCTAGACTCCTTCAGGCGCCAGAGGGGATAGAGCGCTGAGGAGGCAAAGAACATCGGGAAAATTACAAAGTTCATCACCCCCGCAAAGTTCTCCAGCTGCTGGATGACCGAAGAGATCAGCAGCCCGAGAGCCCCCAACATCAGCCCCGCCAAAAACAGAGCTGGCAACAAGCTCACATAGCCCATCAGCGGCGCCTCGACGTCCCACAGATAAGCAATCGCCAAGTAAACATACGCCTGCAACATCGAGATCAAAGTCCCCGCGCAGAGCTTGCTCGTGAGCAGAAACCAGCGCGGCAAGGGGCTGATTAGCAGCGTCTTCATGCTGCCCATTTCACGGTCATAGACCATCGAGAGGGAGGTCTGCATGCCGTTGAAGAGGGCGATCATCCCCAATAAGCCTGGGGTGATGTAGACTTCATAGAGCACATAGGTCTCATAGGGTGGAAGGATCGAGATGCCCAACACCGAGCGAAAGCCGGCGGCGAAGATGAACAGCCACACGAGCGGACGTACCAAGGCGGCAAAGAAGCGCCCCTTCTGTTGCAGGAAGCGCAAGACCTCGCGCCGCAGGATCCCGACAAAACACCGCAGGTATTGGAGAAGACTCAAGCGGCCCTCTGTGGGCTGGGTTGGGTGAGTTGGTTGAAGGCCTCACGGATGTCAGCGGCCCCTGTGCGAGCGACGACGTCTCGTACGACGCCGGCCTCTAAGAGTTGGCCTTGGTGCAGGATCAAGACGTCGTCTTCGGGCTGCACTTCGTCAATCAGGTGCGTGGTCCACAACAGCGAGAGCCCTTCTTCGGAGCAGAGGCGTCGGGTGTGGTCGATGAGGTTTTGCCGGCTCGCGATGTCGAGTCCGACCGTGGGTTCGTCGAGCAGCAAGAGCTTGGGTTGATGCAGGAGCGCTCGGGCGATTTCCACGCGGCGCAGCTGTCCTCCGCTGAGCTTACGCGCCTTTTCATCCAGGCGGTCGCTCATCCCGATGCGTTCTAGTTCCACTTGGATGCGGGCTTTGGCTTCCGAGCGTCCGATGCCATGCAGGGCCGAGAAATAAAGCAGGTTTTGCCGCACGGTTAAGTCCAGGTCCATGGTGCGTTGCTGAAAGACGACCCCGAGGCGTTGCAGAGCTGCGGACGAGTTCCGCCGGACGTCATATCCAAAGATTTGGATGCTGCCGGCTTGGGTGTTATAGAGCCGCGTCACGAGGGAAAAGAGCGTCGTTTTGCCCGCGCCATTTTGGCCAAGCAGCACCGTAAAGCGCCCAGGTTCGAGTGCAAACGAGAGGTCTTGCAGAGCCAGACGCTTCCCATAGTGAAAAGAGACGTCACGCACCTGTAGAGCCGGTTGTGCTGTGGTCATCAGTCCTCCGTAGATGGGTTGAAAACAGGAGCCCCGCCGGCGAGGGCGAAGCCTACTCGCGGGAAGCCATGATCATCGTCGGTACGCATTAGCAAGCCAAGCCTCGGTGTGAGAAACATCGCCAGCTTCCCTTGGACATCAGTCCCCCCAAGAAGCCGGAGCCAGCCTCTGCTTCGGGCAACGCTGACGAGCGAGGTGGACTATAATTTCATACTTCCTTGTTTTTGTGCAGGATTCTGTAGTGCAGCACGTTTCTGAAGAGCACAACGACAAAGCGCTCTACGGGATGCTCGCTGTCGTCGATGCCCCTGAGGATGTGCGCCAAGAAGCGCTGGAGAGCGGCTTCTATCTCGCGGGCATCCACGATGAACAGTTCCTGCTTGAGACCCCAGCGG
>CBFIJD010000053.1:0-17071 GCA_965662845.1 uncultured bacterium
TATAGGAACGGATTGCGCCATCGCGAAGATGGGGCAGCTGTTGAATATGAAGATGGACCCAAAGCATGGTTTCTGGAGGGCGAGGAGATGACCGAAGAAGAGCACGCGGAAAGGATAAAGAAGCCCGAACTTGACCCCATCGTTGAGGCAGTTAGAGATAAGTTCCTAAGTCGCTCAGAGGCAGGCCAGCGGAAGTATAATGCGATGCTAGACAGGGACGATTTGTCTCGTGAGCAGTGGCTGGCTCACCTGCAGGAAGAGCTGATGGACGCTGTGAACTATATCGAAGTGCTGTTGAGCAAAACACCACCAACCCAATGAGGAATATGCCTGGACCGATGAAAGCGAACCCGCCGTACGACCTCGCTGAGATCTGCGACCGGCTGACCAACGGAGACACCCTGCAGAACATGGCCCGTGAACGCGGCGTCGGAGTCCCCGCGATGTGGGAGTGGTTGAATCATCCCTCGCGGAAGGACGCCTACCGTGAAGCTCTCCGAGCACGAGGAGTCCTGCATGCGATGCAGACGGAGCAGTATGTCAGCGATATGCTGAATCAGAAAATCGACCCGAAAGCCGCTGACATCGCGATCCGTGCCTCGCAATGGATGGCGAGCAAGTTAGTCCCTGAGCTGTTCGGTGACCGCAGGGACACGACCATCACGGTCAATGACGAGCAGACTAAGCATTTGCAGGCGGTGAAAGCCCGCATGGTCAAGCGGATTGAGGACAGTAAGAATAAGGGCGAAGACGGGGGTGGAACCGAAAAATCGGGCGCCGACTCCAAATAACGCGCCCGCGCACGCGACTCAACCGACCGCCGACCGGCTCTTCTTTGGGTTCGCGTTTTATCACCGCCAGACCGCATGATTGCTGGCCTCGTGATACAGCTTATGGACGATAAGGTATATTATCGAACATACGGTTTTATCAGCCGTGGGCTGGTGGACCTTGCGAGACGCCCCCCGGGGGGCGGCGGAACCGGGGGCGGGTGCGCGCGCGCACCCCTCTACACCCCCCCCCCACTACCCCCTAAACTTTTGAAACAGACCCCTATGTCCGAAAAAATCAATCTCGCTGAATCCGTGCTGGTCTACGAATCCCGTCCTGCGGAGTTCGTTGAAGACTTACTGAACGTGACCCCTCAGGTCTGGCAGAGGTCGGTGATGGAAGCCGCAGCCAAAGGGGAGCGTCGGATCAGTGTGCGCTCAGGGCACGGCGTGGGGAAGTCCTCGTGCGCGTCGTGGCTGATGATCTGGTTCCTCCTGACGCGGTATCCGTGCAAGGTTGTGGTCACCGCCCCGACCGCATCTCAGTTGTTTGACGCCCTGTTCGCAGAGTGCAAGCGTTGGATCAAGGAGCTCCCCAGCCCGCTGAGAACCCTGCTGGAGCTAAAATCCGACCGCATCGAGTTGGCATCTTCCCCCACGGAGGCCTTTATCAGCGCGAGGACGTCTCGTGCGGAGTCCCCGGAGTCTCTCGCAGGAGTCCACTCCGAGCACGTCCTGCTGGTCGTAGACGAAGCGTCAGGGGTGCCGGAGTCTGTGTTCGAGGCCGCGTACGGCTCGATGTCAGGCCACGATGCGACGACAATCCTCTTGGGGAACCCCACGCGCTCGACGGGGTACTTCTACGAGACCCACACACGTCTGAGGGACAGCTGGTGGACAAAGAGAGTCAGCTGCGAGGACTCCGACCTGGTGAGCGAGTCTTTCCTCACAGAGATGGCCGCGAAGTATGGGATGGACTCCAACGCCTACCGGGTGCGGGTGCTGGGGGAGTTCCCGCTTGCCGAGGACGACACACTGATCAGCCTGCATGCTGTGGAGCTTGCCGCAGCGAGAGAGGTTCAGCAGCCGCCGTCGGTGCCTGTGGTCTGGGGCCTCGACGTGGCTCGGTACGGAGACGACTGCAGCGTTCTCGCTGTCCGCAAAGGTCGCCAGCTGCAAGCTCTGCATTCATGGAAGAAGCTCAGCCTGATGGAACTCAGCGGGCGGGTGCTGGACTTGTGGAACACGACGAAGGTCAAACCAGAGGAGATCCTAATCGACAGCATTGGTCTGGGCGCAGGAGTGCTTGACCGCCTCAGGGAGTTGGGAGTCCCCGCAAGAGGGGTGAATGTTTCGGAGTCCCCAGCGATGACCGACCGCTACAGCAACCTCAGAGCAGAGCTGTGGGAGCGGACGAAGGAGTGGTTCACGGAGGAGGTTGAGATCTTGAACAACGACAGCCTGATCGCAGACCTCACCGCTCCGAGGTACTCGTTCACGAGCAGCGGGAAGATGCTGGTGGAATCGAAAGCAGAGACCAAGAAGCGGCTCGGTCGTTCCACAGATTACGCCGATGCGTTAGTCCTGACGTTCGCGTCCAACGCCGCAGGTGCCGCCGGTCAGTACCGAAGACGGCACAAAGGCAGACGCAGAAAAGTGGCCGGTGTGGTCTAAAAGTCTTGCAACTTCGCGGGTCTGTTGTTCCAGTTTTGGTTAATTTGAATAACCCGAATTATCGGAGACCCAACGTATGCCTGAGACCGCAACCCCGATGACCGCTGACGACCTCAGCGCTTGGATCGCATCAACCGTGCAGGATGCGGTAGATTACATCGACGACGAGGTCTCCCCAGAGCGAGCGAGCAGCTTCCGGTACTACATGGGGGCACCCTTCTCAGCCTCTGGGCACGCTCCCTCGGAGGAGGACGGACGCTCTCAGGTCGTCAGCCGAGACGTACATGACGCGGTGCATGGCATCCTCCCCGCGCTGATGCGGGTGTTTTTCTCCCACGAGAGACCCTGTGAGTTCATCCCCAGAGGCCCAGAGGATGTTGCCGGTGCCGTACAAGCTACGGAGCTGGTCACATGGCTGATGGAACAGAGCAGCGCTTACACAGTCTTCGCGGATGCATTCAAAGACCTTTTGATCAAAGGCGAGGGAGTCGTCAAATGCTGGCACGAGGTGCAGTACGACATTCAGACACGCGAGCTGCAGCTGAACGAACTGCAGGTGGGCCTGTTCCTTCAGGAGGGATGGGAGGTGGTCAACAGCGAGCCCATCGAGGAGGCACCGGGTTTTTACAACGTCCAGCTGAGCAAACGCACACCCCGTGGAGAGATCCGTTTGGAGTGCCTGCCCCCAGAGGAGTTTTTGATCAACCGCACGGCGACGTCGGTAGATGACGCTAAGATTGTCGCTCACCGGCAGCTGCTGAGAGTCGGAGACCTCGTCGAGCTGGGCTACGACTACGAGCAGGTCATCCAGTTCAAAGGCTACGAAGATGACTTCCGCTCAAACGAGGAGTGGACTCTCCGGCACCCGAACTGGAGAGAGGAGGACGACACCGACTCTGACCCAGCGAACCGTCTGGTGGAGTACACCGAGGCTTTTGTGCGTGTGGACGCTGACGGGGACGGAATCCCCGAACTCCGCAGAATCTGCACGATTGGGAACGCGCACGAGATCTTGGTGAACGAGCCTGTGGACGCCCACCCGTTCCTTCTGATCCGGAAAGACCCGCTCCCCCACACATGGCGGGGGATGTCCCTATACGACGAACTCGCCGACATTCAGCGGATCAAGTCCGCGATCCTGCGGAACATGCTGGACTCCCTGAGCCTCTCGACCCGACCACGGATCTCCTACCTTGAGAACGCCGTGGACTGGGAGGATCTCGCAAACGATGAGGTCGGAGCGCTCATCCCCATGCGTCAGGCAGGGGCGATCCAAATGCTGGAGATGCCGTTCGTGGGTGCTGCGGCGTTCCCCCTCCTGCAATATCTCGATAACGTAAAAGAGACGCGCACAGGGATCAGCCGTGCGTCACAGGGACTCGACGCCGAGCACCTGCAGTCCACCACAGCGGTCGCAGTCTCTGCGTCCCAGAAGGCAGCTCAGGCGCGTCTGGAGTTGATCGCACGGAACATCGCTGAGACCGGCTTCAAACCTTTGTACAGGCGCCTCCTCCGTCTAGTCCTCCAGCACATGGATCAGCCGACGGTCATGCGCCTCCGAAACGAGTTTGTTCCAGTCGATCCCAAGACGTTCTCAGACTACGACGTGCTGATCACTCTTCCACTAGGACGAGGTTCAGAGGAGGAACGACGAGGGGCCTTGCAGGCGTTGCTGGCCAAACAGGAGCAGCTGATCAGTCAGTACGGGCCGATGAACCCGATTGTAGGCCCGGAGCAGTACTACCAGACTCTCCAGCGTTCGTTTGCCGATCAGGGCTTGGGCGCCGAGGCAGGCTCGTACCTGCGACCACCTCAGCAGATGCAGGCCCTCCTCCAGCAACAGATGCAGCAGATGCAGGCCCAGCAAAACGAACCCCCGAAGCCGTCCCCGGAGGAGATGCTGGCTCAGGCAGAGATCCAACGGAAGCAGATCGAGGTCGCTCAGAGAGCAGAGGAGATGCGACGAGAAGATGACCGAAAACGCGATGAGATGGAGATCGACCTGTACCTGAAGCTGAAGGAGCTGAGCTTCAAATACGAGCAGCCGATTGATGCCTCACCCCTCCTCGATGCCCTGACCCGCAACCGAGAGCTGGAGCGAGTGGACCAGATCCGCCAGCAGCAGATGTACGAGCAACAAACCGCGCCTCGTCCACCGCAGCAACCGCAACAGGCACCACAAAGACCGCCTCAGCAGCCCATGCAGCAACGCCCGATGCCGCAACCCATGCCGCAACCCACAGGACAGCGATGAGCAAACGCTACGGTTCCCGACGGAGCACGATTCAGACGCACGACGACTACGGCACTCGCCTCGGTGAGTTTGTGGACACGGTCACAGCGCTCAGCCCGTTGGCTCCCATGGCGGAGTCTCTGCTGTATGAAGAGGAGTACCCTGTCACCCCGTTCGCGAGCCCACGAGACCGCATGGCGAACCTCTTAGAGGAACCAGAATATCAAGAGATGCTGATCGCAGGAGGAGAGACCGCAGGGGGCCTCCCTGTCGGGGCACTAGGTACGGTGATCGGAATGCGGGCGAAAAATTTCCCGGCGGATTTAGGTAGGCGGTTCGAGGAGGTGGAAGCCGACGCCCTCCGTCGGTTCTCCGCAGACCCCTACATCCCTCGGAGTGATGTAGCGAAGGAGGCCAACCGTGAGGCCTTTTTAGAGACCGGTGTGTACCGTGGGCCTGACGGGAAACTGCGCTACGAGGTCGACGACTCCACATCGACCTACCTCGGAGGGACTGTGGGCGCCCCCTACCTATCGTCGGACGTCCTCCTACACCCGCAGCTCTACGATAACTATGAGGGGCTAGGGGATCTCTCTGTTCAAGGAGCCCACCTCCCCTCAAATGCTCGTGGGGTCCATTTCCGTGGGGCCTCCCCAGACGATGGGAAAATCGCCCTCGCTGCGGATGTTTTCACAGACTCTGACGAAGGCCGCTCCATCTTGCTCCATGAGCTTCAGCACAACATCCAGCAACGAGAGGGGTTTGACGTCGGAGGCTCCCAAGATCGGATGCGTAAAGTCGCCAACGATCTTATCCGGAAAAAACAAGACTTGGTCGATAAGTCTAAGGTCAGCGAATACAAAGCCTTTGAGCACAAACTAGGGAGCCTCTCCAGACTGGAAAACATCGCGTCTCTGCAAAAACTACAAAACGCAGAGTCCCCCAGACCCAGCTTGCTGACCAAACGCTCGGACTTTTACGAGTCCGCTAATGAAATTCGGAGAACGCTGGGGGCCATGCCCAAGCGCGGGGAGGCCCGCTCTCAATGGATTCGTGACGCCGCTAAGATTCTCAAGGAAAAGGCCGAACAAGATCTAAAGGGCTACAATACGCTTAACGTCTATTCAACAGACACAGACGCTAGCGATTTGTTGCGAGACCCCAAAAGGATCAAATCGGAGATCAAAAAGGCCCGCCGTCAAATAGAGGAACTAGAGCCCTTCAACCAAGCGGATAAAGAGTTTTGGCGCTTTTACGAGAAGTTTTCCCCTATGTCCAGCGGACAACTCTACCAACGAGCAGGCGGGGAAGCCGAGGCCCGCATGGTCCAGAAACGCCGAGACTACAGCCCCTCTGAGCGCGCAGCGCGGTTCCCATTGGATGACTACGACGTCCCTTTAGATGAGATTCTCCCAACAGGATTGCTAGATGAGTAGACGATACGGATCTCGACGACGACCGGTTGTCGAACGAGTAGACCCGCTTGACACGCTAGGAGAGACTCTCACAGACGTTGTGCTGGAGATGTCTCCCATGGCGAACATCGCTCGCGGATTGCTGTACGAGGATGAGTACCCCGTCACCCCGTTCGCCAGCCCACGAGACCGGGCGATGAACCTTTTGGAGGAGCCGGAATACCAGCGCTACATGGATAACGTCGCCAGTGCAGGCATGGGCGCGACGGTAAAGCCGGTCAGAGCCCCTGAGCTAGGTGGGCGGTTTGGTGACGTCCCCATTTTCAACCCGTCTGAGCATGTTGGCAAAACCATCGCTCCGATTGAGGCGGACTTGACGGCAGGGAGTCGGTATTTCACGGGGGTTGGCAGCTCTAAAATTGATGAACCAGAACCGTTGCTTGGCGGCCCTGAATACGTAGTGCAGGAAGGCCGAGTTGCCCAGACAGTAGACCCGCAGAAGAGGGCAAGGATTGCAGCCGCACAGACCAGAGAATTACCCTTCCCTACCTTCCTGCAGGAGGCGGGGGCCCCTCGCAAACCTGCGGAGGCAATCTGGGCGGCACGCAAACCAGACTTAGTCGGAGGCCAAGGAAAACAAGCAGACTACATCACAGTCCATGCAATGAACCCTGACAGCCATCAGTCCAACCAGTCTGTGATGAATGCCACACTGAAACAGTTGGCAGCGTATGTGCGGGACAATCGGTTGACGGCTGAACAGGTAAAAGAATTAGACACCTTGATCCAAAAGAAAGTCCCTGAGTTCCCGGGGCTGCAAGACCCTGATGTGTTTAGGATTACTGACCAGCTAAGTTTTGATAAACGTGCAGAAATCTTGAAAACCCTGCAGACCCCAAAGGCGACAGATGCTGGGGCTCCTGCTGCACAGATTGTGCGGGAAACGCTTAGTGATGAATTTGCAGGGGCACAGAGGCACCAGCCCATGTTGGTGATGAAGCCGCATCGTGACGCAAATGGGAATCTGATCCCTTTGGAGATGGGGAAAGAAATTCCGGGAGAACACCCATCGTACAATCAAGCCTTTGCAGGTGAAGTCGTAGGGCGGTTTGCTGCCCCCGTCAAATCAGAGACGTTGTACCCTGAGTTTTATGGGTCTCGGCGGACTGCAGGGATGCCAGAGAAAGATATCAATTATGTGTTTGGTTCAAGAGAGTACCCTCTGCAAATAATCACGCCAGAAATTGCGTCTTCAATCCGTTCCCAACCTTTTGAGTTTATTCAATCCCCAAGGCAGGCGCGCCTAGCGACAGACGCAGGTCTGGGAAACTGGAAGGTAATGAGTGGCAAGCAGACCAAAGGGGCTGCAGACTATAACCGTGAGCTTAGGCTGTCCCCTGCGTCTTCTACCTTGTCTCAGTATGACATCAAGGATCTGAACAAAATGATCCGATCTGGCAAGATGTCTTTGTATTCTCTGGGGGAAAACGGGAAGATCGGGTTCGGGCTCAAACAAGAGACAAATTACAACAATGAGTATGGGTTAAATAACCCGCTACTTGCAAACGATGACGTTGCCATTGTCAGCGTTTTCAATAATGAAAAAGGCGCCAGAGGCGTCGCAGGCCCGGGGACGATGCTGGAAGCCCTACGGCAGGGGGGGAATGTCCTTGATGCCTTTTCTGTCCCAACGGCAAAGAACCCCGACGGGTTCTTGCCAAGAACCTATAGCCGGTTTGGCTTTGAAGTAGTTGAAAGAATCCCGTTCAACAAGGAATTCTATACTAAACAAGAGGTTGATGACCTGATAAACTATTGGAAAAGCACAGGCTGGGATGAATCCCAAGGGATGCCTGAGATTGTTGTAATGAAATACACCGGAGATCCAGATGTTAGACAAAACCCAGTCAGAACTTTTTTTGAACAGGGTCAAATCGGTTCTGCAGGAAGAATTGAAGGGGTCGACACAAGTGCAGCGGAAAGTTTTATTGTCGGGGCTGGACGATCTTCTCCAGACACGGTCACCCGACCAAATAACCGACTTGATGATCCAAGGAGAGTGGGACGTGGCGACACACCTGCATCCCGTGGACGGTTCCCTGGCCTATTAGATGAGATTGCGTCTCTAAGCCCTAGAGACGCATTCAACCTAGACATCCCCTCTCCTGACATTTCGTCTCTCCGCTCCCTTCTTTTTGACCCTTAAAAAGTAACTCAAATTATTCGGATTATTATGCCCAACGTCCTCACCTTCAAACCCTGCCGGTCGTGCCCGAACCCCAAAGTCTGCGCCAAAGTTGGGCGCTGTGTAAAACAAAAGCGGGGGTACTAACGATGCCAGACACAACTCTCCAGATCGCTGAATCCGCGAAGAAGGTGTTGGCAGAGGCCTCCCTGAAGGAGGCTTTTGAAAAGCAAAAAGCTGACCTGCTCCAGCAGTGGGTCGCAGCAGAGACCACAGACGCACGAGAGCGCTGCTGGTACGCCTACCACGCGGTGTTGAACCTACAGACGGAGCTGCACGCGCAAATCCAACGTGGGATCCGACGCCAAAAACAAATCTCTAAACAGGAAGCCAAATGAGCGAGAACCCGGACTCCGCGCAGGTCACCCCTGCAGACGGAACACCCGAAACCCCAGACATGCAGGTCGCTAGTCAGTTCGATGAGATGATGGGGACGACCCCTGACCCAGAGGAACTTGACGAGACGGAACTTGAAGAGGACGACGACGAGGCCTATGACGAGGCCGATGACGAGGCCCAAGAAGAAGAAACCGAAGAAGGCGAGCCCTCCGAGCATCTCTATAAAATTACGGTTGACGGAGAAGAGGTCGAGGTCACTCTGGAGGAATTGCAAAAGGGGTACAGCCGCCAGAGCGACTACACCAAAAAAACCCAGCAGCTCGCCCAGCAGAGGAAGGAAGCCGCCGCACTTCAGCAGGCGTATGCGCAGAGGGTGCAGGAGCTGAATCAGTTCGCCCAGCAGATCCAGCAGCAGCCTGAGATTCCAGAGCCCGCGTGGACGTCAGATCCACAGGCATGGGAGCGGCTACGACACGAGGACCCTGTGCAGTTTGTGCTGGAGAAAGACGCAGCGAAAGACCGCGCGCAGCAGCGTGCTCACCGCGCTCAGCAACTGCAGGCTTTGCAACAGGAGCAGGCGCAGATTCAACAGCAGCAGTTCGCCCAGCACCTCTCCGGGCAGCGTCAGGTGCTCAATGAGCTGATCCCCGCGTGGTCAAATCCGGAGACCGCAAAAGCCGAGAAGAAAGAACTCCGAAAGTGGGCGGCTGAGACCTACAACCTGAGCGAGAAGGACTTGTCTCAGGCGTATGACGCCAGACTCGTGAAGTTGTTATATGATGCGTGGCAAGCGAATCAGAGCACCTCGCAGGCAGAGAAGAAATTGAAGCGATCCCCTGAATCGACAGTCCGCACTGCACCGAAACGGGGGAGAAACACCACACCCAGTGACACAGGCGCATCACGATTGAAAAAATCAATGCAGAGCCTGAAGAAGACTGGGAAAAACGCCGACGCAGTCGCAGTGTTTGACGCCCTCCTGAAATAAAAAGCTGGGCTATTTTTTTTGCTTAATTCAGATAATCCAAATTATAGGAGTAACTACTATGGCTTTGCTCACCAACGCCTCGACTTCCTACAACGTGAAGGCCGCAGGCACCGAAGAAGATGTCATCGACATCAAAGAAATTGTCTACAATATCAGCCCGACCGAGACCCCGTTTGTGAACTCTGTGGGGACTCGGAACGTGACGAATACCATCTTTGAGTGGATCACTGAGGAGTTGTCCGACGTCTCCACGACCACAGACCTCGAAGGAGACGAGATCAGCGCCGCAGCAGCGTCTCTGACCACACGGAACAGCAACGTCTGCCAGATCATGAGCCGAGCGGTCGCGGTCACTGGCACGCAGGCGTCGATCAAACTCTACGGGAAGACCAGCCAAATGGCCCACCAAATGGCCCGTCGGACCAAGGAACTCAAAAGATCCGTGGAATCGGCCCTCCTAAGTAACCAGGCCCGCAACGACGGGGACGGAACCACAGCCCGAACCTCAGGGATGATCGGGTGCTGGCTCAAGACGAACACCTCCTTTGACGCGACCACCGGTGCAGGTCTGACGGCAGGAGCCGACCCCGTGACTGTGGGCTCCACCGCACGCACAGACTCCTCCACCGACCGCGCGCTGGACGCAGCTCTGATCAACTCAGTGATGCAGTCGTGTTACACAGAAGGTGGGGAACCCGACCGCCTGATGGTTGGCCCTTACAACAAAACCGTGGTCTCGACTCTGACGGGTCGCTCCATCGCACGCGAGATGATTGACAGCAACACCGCAGGTTCAAACGTCACCGTGTTCGCCACGGATTTCGGCGACCTGCAGGTGATGCCGAACCGCTTCCAACGCGAGAGAGACGCCTTCCTGATCTCCCCAGAGTACGCGAAGGTTTCGTACCTGAGAAACTTCCAAGTGAGCACGCTCGGAAAAACATCGGACGCGGAGACGAAATATGTCGTCGTGGAGATGGGTCTGGAGATGACTCAGGAAGCTGCACACGGCGGGATTTTCGACCTTGAGACGTCCTAACCACTCACGATCTGCAGAGAGAGAACATGCTGACGAAACAGATCCTCGACCACCGAGGGCACATTATGAGCGAGTTTATCGTTGACGAGCGGTCCCCTCATGATCTGCAGATCACTCACCGTGTCACGCAGGACATCGAGCCGACATTGAAGTTAGCGGCGACCCTGCGTGACCACCAGAATCTTGACCCCTTTGCGAACCGGCAGACGGGATGGAAGCGAGTCGCGGAGATCCCCCGCGTCCTTTACGACCAGCTCGCCCAGCAGGGCATCACACGAGATAAGAAGAAGTTCCGAGCGTGGTTGAACGACTACCAAAACAGACCGTTCAGAGTCTGGGAGGGTAGACTATGAACTACACGGAGCTGCAAACCAACATCACCGACTGGCTCAACCGCAGTGACCTCTCGGCGATCACTCCGACCTTCATCGCTCTCGCAGAGGCCCGCTTGAACCGCCAGCTGCGGACGACGAACCAGTACCAGCGCGCTGATGTCAGCACTCCCGACCAGTACCTGACGATGCCTGGAGATTTCTTGGAGATGAAAACTCTACGAGTCATCTCTCCTGTAGAGCGGGAGTTAGTTGAGATCGCTGCTCATCAAATCAACGAATACTCGAGCACGGATGCGGTCGCCTCCTATTCTGACGGCTACCCTCGGTTTTACGTTTACGGGAACGCCCTTCGGGTGATCCCCACACCGTCAGAGGCGATCACCTATGAGATGTTCTACTACGGGAGAATCCCGCCTTTGAGCGCCCAGAACCCTACGAACTGGCTGCTCGACGCTCACCCTGATGCCTATCTGTACTATTCGTTATTGCAGGCCGCGCCTTACCTCGGAGAGGACGAACGCCTCGGAGTCTGGCAGTCTCAGGCAGACCGAGCGGTCGCAGAGATTCAGGCATCCGACGACCGCAGGAGAGTCCGGGGTTCCCGCCATAAACTGAATTTTCAGGCGTTCTCATGAGCAACCTGACGTACCGCCGATTTCCTTACGGGCTCGGACGCTACTCCGTCGGCCCGTTCACCGAGGGATACACCGCAGCGGAGGACTCCTCCGCGGCCTCAGAGAACTGGACGACTCGAAGCGACCTGAGCACAGAGGACTGGACCAAGCGCACAGACACAACCCCTGAGACGTGGAGACGATAAAATGCCGACGACGACCGCCTACAACATCACGCTCCCGGAAGTGGGCGCTGGCCGCAACACCTGGGGGAACACCCTAAACGCCGCGCTCGAAACCATCGCGTCGAATGTCAAAACCGTAGACGACCGACTCGGGCTCCCTAACGACAGCCAGACCCCTTCGCTTGCGAACCAGATGGATGCCGCCGTCACAAACGCGAGCGCTGCGGCTGCTGACGCAAACGAGGCTGTGACCATCGCCACTAAAATTGTGAATAACTACCTGATACAGGTGGTCTCCCGGATCAGCTCCTTAGAGAGCACGGTCTCCAGCGTTGAGAGCTTGGCGACGAGCGCAGCTGCCGACGCTCTCTCTGCGAAAAACACAGCCGCGAGCCTCTGATGCCTAGCGCGTCCCTCTACTACTCCGACCTGCAGATCCCCTCCGTGGGCGACGACGCCAGCACGTACGGGAACATTATCAACACGTACCTCGACGAGCTGCTGACCAAACTGCTGGAATTGGAACAACGAGTCGCCGCTGCGAGCGCACAGCTAGGGCTCGTGAACAACGCAGTGAACGACGTGAACCGCATGGATAATAGCCTCGCCACGGCGGTCAGTGGGCAACCGATCCTCAGCGGGACGACATTGTCGCTGCTCACAGACCCGCTCCCTAACTATACACTCGCGAGCACATGGCCTGCGTACAGTGACCTCCTCATAGCCATCCCTCTTCCGACCACCCCTCAGCAGGTTGCGGAATTCAGATACCAAGCCTTCATGACCCGGATGCTAAATCTAATGTCGTTACTGAGCCAACGCCTTGAGGTCGCAGAAAACGACATTTTGGAGGCACGCAAAAACACCTGCCGAGCGGCGGCGTATATTGATGCGTATGACCCAAACCCCGTTTTGACTACTTATGAAGTGCTCCCACCGGTGCAGTCCGCTTTCATCGCCAACACGGTTACCCCCACAACAATGGTTTTGAGCCCTCACCCAATAGTCGCAACCACCGGGGACATTGTTGGCGGGAACCGATTGTTAGTAGGCAGCAACACAAATGTGTATGAGGGTGCAGGGGGGGAACAAAAATTCAGCGTCAATCAGGAGGTTCTGTTGGTTGAACTACAGGCGTGGCCTCGGAGTTTTGTTCAAGGCACGCTCGGCCCGCCGATCCCAATGATCCGCCTAGACTCTGTGACCGTGGGGGGTGACGGTGGGCTGACGTTATCCGGTAGTTTTAACCTCTCGCAAGTGGTTCCGATTTTACAGGCGAACGATTCAACGCAGACGTCAGGGTTAGACATCCTCGTCTATGTCTCCCGTAGAGTCGTCCGCGAGGCGCCGAAGTATGTCGACCTCTCCCCCTGTGACCAGATTACGAAATCCACCCCGTTTACCCGGTACTTCCCATGACCGACTTCACCCAGACCACGCACTTCAGCCTGAAAAAACCTGCGATTGGGGGCTCGACCGACAAGTGGGGGGAGTACCTCAACCTCAACCTCGATGAGATCGACACTCAACTCCACACGCTGGCGAGTCAGACCACGGAGCGCAGCCTAGAGAGCCTCTCAAATGTTGTGATCGAGCTGGCCCCTGTGACAGGGCAGGTGCTGCAGTTTGGTACGAGCAACTGGACAGCCGCGGCCCTCGACATCCCCTCCGACCTCGGAGACCTCTCCAGCGTGGAGATTGCCTCCCCTGCAGACGGTCAGGTGCTGGCGTATTCGTCAGCGAACCAGCGCTGGGAAAACCAAAACGCTGGAACCGCGACCCTCGCAGACGGAGACGTCACAGAGCCCAAACTATCGGTCACCGTTCAGGCGAAGCTCAACTCCATTCTCCCTGTGGAGGCTGGGACTCCCGCAGACGGCCAGATCCTGCGGTACAACAGCGAGAGTACTCTGTGGGAGATGCAGAATTTCACAGGTGGGAGCATCACGACCCTCGAGGACACGGACGTCAGCAACGTGACCACAGGATCAGTGCTGGTCTATTCCGCCGGTGCACAGTGGACCGCGCGGGCTCTGAGCACGAGCGATGTGGACGGACTGCAGACTGCGCTGGACGGTAAATTCAACGCGAGCCAAGTAACAAACTACGCCCAGAACCTGCTCTCTGCGTCCTCTGCAGCGGAGGCCCGTCAGGCGTTGATCGTGGACCCCCAAGGGACAGACAACAGCACACCGGTCTCGCTAGACCGGACAGCGCACGACTACCTGAGCCTGAGCGACCAACAGATCACCCTCGGAGCCATTGACTTCAGCGCAGACGTCACAGGCTCCGTTCCCGCCTCGCGGATCACCTCAGAGTCGGCACCTGACGGCTACGTGCTGCGTTCGGATGGAGCAGGGAACGCGGCTTGGGAGGAACTGAGCACGGAAGAAGGCGGGGAGATCATTGGCGCCATTGTCGCGATGGAGATCAATACCAACGGCGAGCTGCTCCTACTGCACACAGGCTCGTTCGATGAGGATAATGTGTACATAAACGGTAACAGCCAACTGATTTTGGAGGTGTAGAGATGGCAACTCTCAATCTAGGCCGCGTTCGGCCTGTGTTCAAGGGGCTTTGGTCTCAATACAGCGACGGGCAGACGCTGATCCCTTACGATGTCGTGATGTTCGCAGGCTCCGCGTGGGTGGTGAATCAGACGCACACCATAAACACTGCTACGGACGGGACTGGGACTCAGCCGGGCACTGCGAACGCATCCACCCTCTTCACGGAAATCAACGAGGGCTTCCAGTGGCTGGGGAGCTGGGACAACTCGACCAGATACTATCCGGGCCAGCTAGTGAAATCCGGCCCTTCGACGTTTATTGCGACACAGGAGAATCAGAATAAAAACCCAGCCGCGAACCCCAGCAGTTGGACGATATTTGCAGCCGGGTTCGGGGTGCTGGCGAACCCAGTGAGTTACGACTCGAACACATCGTATGTGGTCGGCGAAATCATCACCTTTCGGGGCTCTACGTGGATCTGCACGACGACGACGGTTCCCAATCAGAGTCCAGCGTCGCATCCGAATTTATGGGAGCCGCTGACGCTTGGATTTGATTTACAGGGCGAATACTCCGAAGGGGTCTCGTATTCGTACCGACAGGTCGTCTCGTTCCACGGCGGCAGTTATGTTGTCAATAACGAAGCAGGGACGATTGCAGGCGACGACCCAAACGAGTCGAATAAATGGACGCAGCTGACTACGGGGATCGAGTTTGCAGGCACGTGGAACAACTCCACCACGTATATCCCTGGCGACGTAGTCGGCCACGAGAATGGGATCTATCGCTGCATTCTGCGTGTTCAGGGCGGCACAGGTCAGCGCCCAGAGGACAGCCCAACTTACTGGGAGCTGGTGCTCTCGAACGTAAATAATTTCTTAGAGCCTGACCTCATCGACCTTGGCAGCATCACCGACAGCGTTGGAATCGCCGAGGTTTTCGATCTCGGAAATATCACAGTGACCCCCTAACTAAAGTAGAACTATGGCGAAACAAATTTTACAAAGATATGGCACGGCAGCAGATCTTAATCCAATCACGGGCACGGCAGGCACGAACAGAGAGATTGCGCTAGAGGTTGATGGCTCTGGCGTCGCAACTGGTCAGATCCGCGTCATGGATGGTGTGACCAATGGCGGCCTCGTGATCGCGCCACTCCCCGCTGGAATCATAATGCCATTCGCGAATGATACTGCTCCTGATGGATTTTTAGAATGCAATGGCGCCTCCTTGAATCGTGCGAGTTATGCTAGTTTATTCAGTGCGATTGGGACGACATGGGGAGATGGGGATGACGCTGGAAATACTTTTGCTTTGCCAGATTTGAGGGGTGCTTTTTTAAGAGGTACTGGGACGGGGTCAATCAATAGCAGAGATAAAATAGGCGGGGATGTTGGTTCGTTTCAAGAGGATGAAACGATGAATGCTACCGGAAGCGCGAGATTTGGTGGTATTTTTAGCTATTCTTATCCTATCCCAGTGACTTATGCAGATGGCATCTTTGCCAGACAAGGCAACAACTCTACCAAAGTAGCCCGTTATTCCAGCGGAACGGCAGATGGCGGAAATAACACAGAAACTCTTAGATTCGATCTCAGTCAAAGCGTAAGAACTGGGGCTGAAATTAGGCCATATAATGCTGGCATTCTTTATTGCATCAAATACTAATGGAAAAAATGAGAAAAGAAAAAACCGCTTGGAATAAAAATGATGCGGCGCCATTACGAGCGTTAGAATCCCCATTAGAACCAAATGTTTTTCTGATCCCAGCAGGTGCCACAGAAATCGAACCTCCCGCATTTGATCCTGAAACTCATTTTTGTCAATTTGAAGATAACGCATGGGTCATTCGCGAGATTCCTGAACCTGAACCAACGGAAGAAGAGGAACCTGAACCCTATGAACCCACATACATGGATCTTCGTTTACAGGAGTATGGGTCTCCAATGGAACAATTAGAGTTTATCACAGAGAATGGTTTAGAAGCATGGCAACAAAAAGTTGCTGAAATCAAAAACAAGTATCCAAAACCAAATCCATCTAATGAGTGATTATGTCATACATCGGTAACCAATTACCCGTTGATGTCCCACAAGAGGAGTGAGCTATGGAAGCGGGGAGCATCGTAGAATTATTTAAGCAGCTGGGGACACCGTCCGTGGTGCTGCTCGCATGCTTTTGGTACATTCGCTGGATGTCAGACTCTAACATTAAAGAGCGCGACAAATTACAGAACCAGCATGCTGAAGAACGACGCATCTTTTTACAGAAAGATACAGACTCGGATCAAGCCCTTCGCGATCTCATGCAGAACTCGAATGCACAGCTTTTAAACGTATTGAGCGAAACCAATAAAACCCTCAAAGAGATGACGGTCGCAATCTCAGAATTGAAGCAAACGATTCACTCGGATAAATGATGCAGGTGATCGAGCAAACCAAACATTTCAGCCGCAGCGAATTGCAGTGCAGGGTGTCTGGGAACTGCAAAATGAGCGACTTGTTCATGTATAAAATCGAAAGTCTGCGCGAAGAGTTCGGTAAACCGATGCGGGTTTCATCCGCGTATCGCGATCCCGTTAAACACCCTATCGAGGTTCGCAAAGAAACGCCGGGTTATCACGCGCAGGGGCGGGCGATGGACGTGTTGGTTTCAGGCAACGATGCGTGGCGCTTGGTGGCTCTCGCGGTAGAATACGATTTGTCCATCGGCGTCTCACAAAAA
>CBFIJD010000054.1:0-15103 GCA_965662845.1 uncultured bacterium
CAACCACATAGCAACAAGTGGCTGCGGTCTTATCCAGCTAAATATGGGTTCGATTCCTTATGCAGAACTTGACGGACTTGGTGAGCAAGCGCGCTGCGAATTTGTGAAAACATCTTTTCGTCTTTAACTTATTTTTCTGTGAGAGTTTTGCCATTTTTTTCCAAAATCAGCTCTCACGGTTTTTCTTCCTGCTCGTCTTTTCTCCTTGGCTCTGCTAGATTCTCACGCTTTCCCCCGATTCCTTAGCCTCGCCGCTGTCGGTACAGTCTTTGTAGAAGTGACAACGAATTCACCGAAGTAGCGCTGTGGGGGCTCTGGCTTCGGAAATCCAAGATTTCCAACGAGCGACTGTATGAACATCGCAATCATTGGTGGTGGGATCTCGGGCCTCACCGCCGCATATCACCTTTATGCCGAGCACAGCGTCACGATGTTCGAAGCCGCCTCGCATCTGGGTGGACACTCCAACACGGTCACCGTCGAACGACCAGAGGGTTCGTTTGCCGTCGATACTGGGTTCATTGTCTACAACGACTGGACCTATCCAAACTTCATTCGTCTGCTCACAGAAATTGGGATTGAAGGCCAACCCACGGAGATGAGCTTTAGCGTGAAGGACGAGCTGAACAACCTAGAGTACAACGGTCACACGCCGGACACTCTCTTTGCCCAACGCCTGAACCTCATCCGTCCGTCCTTCTGGCGAATGTTGTTTGACATCATGCGCTTTAACAAAGAGGCGCGCGCGCTGCTGCACGAAAACGAAAGCGAAGCGACCTTGGGCGACTTCCTCAAAGCCGGCAACTACTCCTCAGAGTTCTGCAATCAATACATTGTGCCGATGGGGGCAGCGATCTGGTCAACGAGCACAGAGCGGATGTTAGACTTCCCTGTGCGCTACTTCGCGCGCTTCTTTGAAAATCATGGCCTGCTCAACTTAGTCAAGCGCCCGCAGTGGTACACAATCCCTGGGGGCTCCAAAGAATACGTCAAACGCCTCTCCGCGCCTTTCGCCCAGAACATCCGCCTGAACACACCCGTCGCCTCTGTGAAGCGGAGCCCCGCCTTTGTGGAGATCACCACTGAAGCGCACGGGACAGAGCGCTTTGACGAGGTCATCTTCGCCTGTCACAGCAACCAAGCGCTGCGCATTCTCAACGACCCAACCCCAGCAGAGACCAAGATCCTCGGCGCGATCCCGTACCAAGCGAACGAGACCATCTTGCACCAAGACATCTCGCTAATGCCGAAACGGCCCAAAGCGTGGGCCAGCTGGAACTATCACCTCGCAGACGAACAGACCGGCAACGTCGCCGTGACCTACAACATGAACATTCTACAGCAGCTAAAAGGCCCCCACTTCTTGGTGACATTGAACCGCACGAACCAAATCGAGCCTGAGCAAATTTTGCATCGCGTAGACTATGAGCACCCAGTTTACACAAACAGCAGCGTCGCCGCGCAACAGTGCCATCACGAGATCAGCGGAGTGAATCGTACCCACTACTGTGGAGCTTACTGGCGCCATGGCTTTCATGAAGACGGCGTGGTGAGCGCGATGGAAATGCTGAAGCGGATGCCACTCCAAAAAGCCGCCTAAGGAACCCTATGCACAGCTGCATTTATGAAGGACAAATCCGGCACCGCCGCTTCCAACCCGCGTATCACGACTTCACCTACCCAATCTATCTGACGTACTTAGACTTGGACGAGATGAGTACGATTTTTCAGAAGAGTCGGCTCTGGTCTTACGAGAAGCGCAACCTCGTACAATTCCGACGCGCCGATTATCACGGCAACGCGCAACAACCGCTCGCCGGAGCCGTCCGCGACACTGTCCAAGCACAGGCCGGCTTTCGCCCCACCGGGCCCATCCGACTGCTGACGCATTTGCGCATCTGGGGAGTCGTCTTTAATCCCGTGAGCATCTACTACTGCTTTGATGACACAGGAGAGACCGTCACCGCGCTGTTGTTAGAGGTGACGAACACGCCGTGGGGCGAGACCCACTCCTATGTGCTAGACGCTCGCTCTCAAACCTCTGGAACCCAGCAAACGTATCGCTTCCGCAAAGACTTTCACGTCTCGCCCTTCATGGAGATGGACTACGAATATGCCTGCGACTTCATCTTGCCAAGTCACGTGTTGGGGCTGCACATGGAAAATCAACGCGATGGGCGCACCGTTTTTGACGCGACGCTCTCGCTCCAGCGCCAAGCATTGAACGCCCGCAACATGGGGCGCGTTCTGTGGCAGCACCCTTTCATGACTGGCAAGGTCATGCTCGGCATTTATTGGCAAGCTCTGAAATTGTTTCTGAAGAAAGTACCGTTTCAACCGCACCCGCGCCGCCTTGCGGCTTCCTCAACCTAACTTGGTGGCTCCGGAGACAACGCTATGCCCGCATCCCGAACTCTGAATCTCCTGCGCGTCGGTCAGGCCAACGAACCGGACGCTCGTCCGACCGCAGGTCAGCCCTATGACAACCGCTGGAACCGCTTCTATCGTCGCAATGTGCTGCGCAAACTCTCGGTCCTCAAACGCGGGAAAATCACCTTGCAAGATGACCTCGCGACCACCGTCCTCGGGCAGACCGACGAGCACTGCCAGCTGCACGTGACCGTACGCGTCCACTCCGAGCAGATGTACATCAGCATGGCGTTGGGAGGCAGCATTGGCGTCGCCGAGTCTTACATGCGGGGCGAGTGGTCTTGCAACAACCTCACAGACTTGGTGCGCATTCTGGTGCTGAATCGCCAAGTCTTGAACGAAATGGGCGGCGGACTGGCCCGATTTGGCATGATGCTGCACGAAGGCCTGCACAAGTTGGTGCGTCGGAACACGAAGACGGGCAGCCGCAAAAATATCTCTGCACATTATGACCTCGGAAACGACTTCTTCCGGCTCTTTCTTGATCCAACCATGATGTATTCCGCTGCGGTTTTTACAGAACAAACCAAGGGCCTAGAAGAGGCTTCTCGCCAGAAAATGGACCGCATCTGCCAAAAGCTCGATCTGCAGCCCAACGATCATTTGTTGGAGATTGGCACCGGCTGGGGAGGCTTCGCCCTGCACGCGGCTCAACAGTACGGATGCAAAGTCACCACAACGACCATCTCACAGGAACAATACAAGATGGCGCGTGAGCGGGTTCTCGCAGCAGGATTAGAGGGACAAGTGGAAGTGTTGCAGCAGGACTACCGAGACTTGCAAGGCCAGTATGACAAACTGGTTTCGATTGAGATGATCGAAGCGGTGGGTCATCAATACTTTGAAGAGTACTTTCGCACCTGTAGCAACCTGCTGAAAGAAGACGGCATGCTCTTGTTGCAGGCCATCACCATTGACGACCGCCGCTATGAAAAAGCCAAGAAGACCGTAGACTTCATTCAGCGCTACATTTTTCCCGGAGGTTGCCTCCCCTCCATCAGCGTGATGTGCGACTCGCTGCGCAACACCACTGACATGTGCGTCTATCATCTGGAAGACATCACCCGGCACTACGCCACGACGCTCGCCAAGTGGCGAGAACAGTTTTTTGCGAACTTAGACGAAGTCAAATCTCAGGGTTTCTCCGACGAGTTCGTGCGGATGTGGGAATACTACCTCTGCTACTGCGAAGGCGGCTTTCGCGAGCGTGTGATCGGCACGGTCCACTTGGTCGCCACCAAACCTCTCTGCCGTCCCCGCGATTTGGTTGCTCCGCTAGTTTAGCCAGAAATATGCTCGCACATTGACGTCTTCCGGATTCGCTCGCAGCAGCGCCTTGCGGAAGACGTCAAATCTCCGCTGATGCTCCTCACCTTCTCCAATGACAAAAACATCGAGCAGATAGCTACCGGTATTGTCGTCATAGTAATCACGCGGCGGCGGATAAGCTCCGTCCACCACTGCAAAGGAGAGCTGCCCTTGCTCCCAACTCCGTTGTCTAAGCTTTGCAGCGTAGCCTCCCTTCTCTAGACGGAACCACAGGTTTCTTCCTGCCCCCTCCACACCATAGCGAATGTGAACATTTTGGTTGCTGATGGGTTGAGGTCCCCGGCGGCGGCACTTGGAGTGGGAGCAAGTCGAGACTTCTCCCGTCGCAAAGATGAAAATTTGATCATCTGGAGTAACCGTCAAATTTGTTTCGGTCCACGGATAGCTGGAACCGTAGACCTTGACGCGTTGATATCCTCTCAGATGAAAGCGCGAGTTGTATTCTGGGAAAACGAGTGGATCTTCACAGCCAAAGTGAAGAAAAGAACACCCTGCGGTATCACGACTCTGCTCAACTAGGCGGGCGTACTCTTCGCGCAGCATGGGCTGGGCTGGTTTGTCATCGCCTACAGCATTTGTTGTCTCGTTCTTCTCGGAAGAAAAGGCTCCATAAACCTCCCAGGCTGGTTTTTTGTCGTCGTCCACACCATTTGCTGTCTCAGCTATCACGTCTGATTCTACGACCCCGCTGCGCACACAAATCACCGAGCGAGGTTCCTCAAGATTTAGGCCGCTACTCATTCTCGAGGCCAGATGAACTCCCCACACTCCACCACCGTTGTATCCGCTGTAAGGAGTGTTCGTCCAATAGAGGCCAAGGTCGTCGTCCGCGAATAGTTCTCTGAGTTTGCCTGATCGTTTCAAATTGAGGGCAAAGCTTTCCATTTCGCGTTTGGAAGGCAATCGCCAATCGTTCATCTCTTCCAACTGCTTCTGAGCGCAGTCTTCTCGGGCCACAGACCACACTCGTTGAACGGGGTTGCGTTCCCATGTCAAGTCGTTGCGGAGATCGACAATGACTTGCTTAGTCCAACGCAAATCTGAGGTAGCTCCTGATGTTGAGGGTGCCGTAGCTCGTGCGATCCGAACCTCTTGGTCGCGAGAGCTATCTTCTGGTAGGCGCGGGAATGAAGGAAAGGTGTTCTTCTCCTCTGATCCGTTCGGCGGAGAGCTGAGGGATGCTGGGGCAAGAGCTGCTTTTTGGGCTGCAGTCGCTTGCTCCCGAAGCTGTTCATCTTGTTCGGAGTATGGGTTGTCTGAGGCGAACGCGGTCAAAAAACGTGTCCAAGCTGCATTCCGCAGGGAAAGTTCTGTGCTGCTCTCTACAAATTTTTGTGTCTCTGAAAACGCGGCTGCCATACGCTGTTGGTAGCTGTCCCATTCCTTGCGCAGCTGCTCTTGCTGCTGTCGACGCGTTTCTTGCTCCGCCCGCCGGTCTTGGAGGTCGGCGAGAGAAAAGTCGTTTTGCGGGGGGAGCGCGATTGCCGTTTGGGAGGGGAGCAATTGCTCTTGAACATGAAATACAAAGTCGCCTTTGTCCAAGTTGCGATTTCGGATTTTTCCATACTGTGGGGTTTGCGTCCCCTTAGAATAATTGCTCACGGTACTGTACAGGAACAATCCCAACTCCGTACCAGTGACAAAGCCGTCTCCGTTCGCATCAGCCTCTCCTTCCAGCCCTGCGACAAATTGTTCACGAAAGATGCTTTGGTCGGGGACCGTCTCGTCTGCGCTCCCTGCAGTGATGAATTGCCGGACTGGCGCCGTTGTCTGCTGAGAAATGTCGGTGGGAATGGCCCGCGACAGGGCAAACAGTTGCCCTGAAAAGCAGGAGTCAAATAGAAAGAGAGCGTGCTTGGATTGAATACGCTTGGCGTAGACTTCGATCATCTCCATATCCAGCGCTTGATCCAGAAAGCCGTCGCGATCTGTACGAGGATCTGTGGCATTGCTGGGGACCAAATACCCCATGTTCTCTCCATAACTCAGAGGCATTGTGTGCCCGTGCCCAGAGAAATAAAACAGCAGCCGATTTTCGGGATCACGACCGTGTTCACGAATGAAACGATCGAAGGCCCGCCGTAGCTCTGGACCTTCTGGATCGGCGACAACAGTGACGTTGAACCCATTACGTTCCAGCGCGACTTGCAGGTCTTGCATATCCTCTTTGACCCCAGGCAGGTCGGGCCAGCCTGCCGTATAATCGCTCACTCCGATAAGCAGAGCGTGGCTCTCAGCATACAAATCTACGGGGCGCCCTTGATCGTTTGGGATGACGACTCGGCGCAACCCTCGCTGAGTTTGTGCGGATGTGCTTGTGCTGAGCAACACTCCCACGACAAGCAACCAAATCCATCTCATACTTCTCCTGAAAAATTCATTTTGGAAAATCATGAATGAGAAAACCGCAAGATGCAACGCGCAGGTCTAAGCACGTCTGGCTCCGGATTTTGGTCACGCAGATGTCTCAACCTCTTGATGGCTGCATAGAGAACGCCGGTTCGTGCTCGAAGCAAGATTTTTTAATTTCCAGAAGAAAGCGCCTAAGTATCTGAAATTTATAGTTGCTAGGATCACAAACCCTGCTACGTTTCTGCGTCGAAAAAACAACGGCGCTTTGTCACAAAAAAGCAAACAGCCTTTGCTAGCCTCATACACCCGCACAACACCAGGCTCTTTTTAATAAGTAAGCAACCTATACAACGTGATTTGTCTTATGCGCACTCAACTGCTTGTTCTACTCAGCGTCTCTCTGTTTCTGTTGAACTCCTGTGCCCCCTTGCCCAACGAGGGGAGCCAGACCGAACAAGCTGAGGTCAAGCTACAGCTACAGCATCGGACCACAACTTTGGGGAGCGCCCGCACAGGCACAGAGACCCGCGCCACCGAGTTCATTGTGGTCGTTGACGGAGAGACGCTCTTCGCTGCGGCTGGGCCTGCAGACGACGTTGTTCAGGCTTCTGGGCTCTTAGATGTCACAACCAATCAACTCAGCCTCACGCTCCCGCTCGACACGTCGATTCGCCTCTTCGCCTACCGCTACGCCGAGGCTCTCACTCTGACCGAGCTCCAAACCCGCCTCGCCAACCAGACTCTGGACACCGGCGCTATCGACTATGGCAAGACAGAGCCCTTCTCCATCGCAGCCGACTCCTCCACCCAATCCCTCAACATAACGGTCTTGCTGCAACGCGAAGCGGTCTTCCTTGACGCCGCCGTCGAGGGCCTGCAAGCCGAGACCGTTGACGGAGCACAAACCACCGACGCAGATGGCATGTTCGTCTATTTCCCCGACGAGACCGTCTCCTTCTCGGTTGGTGGAATTGAGCTTGGGAGCCAGACAAACCCGACTGTCGTGACGCCCTATTCCCTACTGAACGTCACCGAAGGCCAGAGCGCTGACAGCGTCACGAACTTGGTGCGCCTGCTCCTGACCCTTGATGACGATGGGGACGCGAATAACGGGATTCAGCTCAGCAGCGGCGTGATCAGCAACACGGCCTCCGCCAGCGTCAACTTCAACCAGTCTACCGCTGCTTTTGCGAGCAGCCTCGCCGCCAGCATCAGCAATTGGACGGCAGGGAACCAAGTTCCACAGACCGCGTTGGTCGACGAAGAGCTGGCCTTAGAGCACCTGACCCTCTTGCTGGAGCGCAAGAACACCGCCCTCAGCGTGGAGACCGTCGTCCCCGTCGCGAGCAGCACCGAGGTGCCCTTAGACACCTTGCTGGTAGCCGCCTTCAATGAGCCCTTGCGAGCTTCGAGTGTTGCCAACGCCTCGGCGCTGACGCTGACCTCTGCCGGGGGCGCTACGGTCTCAGGGACCCTCACGACCCAAAACAGCCAGCTGATCTTCACGCCTGCGAGCCTCTTGAGCCCGAATACCGTCTACTCGGCGCAGCTCAGCAGCGAGCTGCAAGATCAGGAGGGGAGCGCGCTCGGAGCCCCGTTTAGCTGGAGTTTTACAACAGGAACCAGCAGCGGCGGGGGCTTCCCGAACAGCAGCAGTACCAGCCCCGACAACGGCAGCACCGACGTCGTCCTCGACATTGTGCTCGCAGCCTACTTTGATGGAGTCATTCTGCCTGAAGGCGACGAGCTCTGGAGCGTGCAAGACAGCGACGGCAACGTGATCTCCTGTGAGAGCGGATACACCATCGTCGCGGTCTACTGCGTCCCGACGGAGAACTTAGCCGCAAACACTACCTACACCGCGAGCGTGCTGCCCAACTTGCGTTCCCAGAGCGGGATCGCCATGAGCGAAGCCTACTCTTTCAGCTTTACAACCGGCGAATCCCTGAGCACGACGGGCACCTACCTCACCCACGTCGGCAGCTTTCAGGACAACTACACCCGTGAGCCAGAAGTCCACCTGATTGTCTCTGGAGATCGCAACGCAGACGAGCTCCGCTATGTACTCACAGAGAGCGAGAGCGCTCCGAGCAGCAGCGCCTTAGATTGGCAAGAACCCTTGGGCTACCCAGTGCAGGTGCCCTTTGCCTTGAGCGCAGGAGAAGCTGGACGCCGCACCGTGACCGCTTGGTTTGACAACACGAACACCGTCGTCAACAGCGTCTCTGCTGAGGTGGTGTTTGATGACGTGTCCCCGACCGGGACTCTCGCTTTTGCCGTCCCCACCACCAACGCCGACAATATCAGCGTGACCGTCAGCGGCAACGACGCGCTCAGCCCGATTGGCTGGTACTACCTGAGCCGAGACAACACGACCGCGCTGCTACGCGACGCAGAGCAGTGGATTCCGGTGGACACCCCCTCCCTCACCACCGAGTTTGCCGTCGAGCGCTCCTTAGACAACAGCACGGAAGGGACGATCACCCTCTATGGCTGGCTGCTCGACTATGCGGGGAACATCTCCGAGAGCTTCGGCGACTCCTTCCTCTTCGACACCACAGCCCCCAGCCTCAGTGGCTTCACGATCGCCGGCAGCGCCAGCTTCACCAACAATGACGAGATCAACGTCAGCTTCACGGCGAGCGACAACCTCTCTGGCATCGCCTACTACTCCCTGAGCGAAGACAACGCCACTCCCGCCGTCACCAGTGAGGTGTGGCTCCCCTACGCTGGAGATAATCTGAGCTATGCCTTCGTTGATAACACCACCGAAGAGCTCAAGACCGTCTATCTATTCCTGCAAGACAACGCCTCAAACATCGTCAGCACCTCCGCCAGCGTGATCTATGACATCACCTCTCCCACCGTGACCGCGATCACGCCGCTGGACAACACGACAGGGCTGTTTGCCGATGACTTGACCCTAACCGTCAACTTCAGTGAACCCGTCGCGACAACCTCGCTGACGGCAGAGACCGACTGTAGCGGCAGTGTGCAGCTCTACGCGGAGGACGATAACGCCTCGGCGTGCGTGCCGCTGACGTTCTCTTTCTCTGCAGACAACCAGACCGTGACCCTCACACCGAACCTGTATCCTGAGCAGAATGTAGAGCGGGGCACTCGCTATCAGCTGGTTTTGACGGACGACATCACTGACCGCGCCCTGAACCCCCTCGAGCGCTTTGAGACCGTGGGAGGCTTGCTCACAGCCAGCTTCTCAGGGCAAGGAACCGCCGAGTCGCCCTTCTTGCTCAACTATCCAGAGCAAATCGTCGAGTTGTCGGCCACCTCCGCGCCGCTGTACCCCAAAAGCTACATCTTCCAGCTGACCCGCGACATTGACCTGACCACCTTGGATGACAACCTCTCCGCTGACCTCCGCCCGATTGGTGACAACACCACCGCCTTTAGTGGGGTCTTAGAAGGCGACAACTACACCATTCGCGGCTTCGGTCTGAGCACCTATGCTCCCAGCGGGCTCTTTGGGCGCTTGAGCAACGCGCGCGTCTCCAACCTGACGATTGTGCTCGACAACACCACAGGCTTGGAGTCAAGCGGGTTTGTCGGGGGATTGGCTGGGATCGCTGACAACGTGACCATTGAGAATGTGCAAGTGCGCGATGGCTTCGTGCGCAATTCGCAGACGCTCTCAGCAGACTACAACCCAGACACTGTGAACCTAGAGTGGGGCGCCGGAGGACTGGTCGGCAAACTGAGCCGCTCAACGGTGACCAACAGCCACGCCATCATCCACTCGGTGCACAGCGACCTGCTCGCCGGCGGTCTGGTCGGCCACATGGAGCACAGCCACCTCGACAACGTCTCCGCGACCATCAGCGACAACGTCAGCGGGAACCTCGCCGTGGGAGGACTCGTCGGCGTCGCGGATCGGAGCTCCCTCATTGAACAAAGCGCCGCCGAAGCAAACGTCACCGCCACCGGAAAAGAAGAGACGTCGAGCAGCGAGGGCACCCTTCAGCTCATCGCCGCTGGAGGCGGCTTGGTCGGACACCTCGACAACGCGACGCTACGCAACAGCTACGCGCTTGGAGCGGTCAGCGGAGGAGGAAATGGCCTTGGCGGCTTGGTGGGAGAAGCCTGGCTCGCGCGCATTGAGAGCAACTACACGTCAACGACTCTCTCCAGCACCAGCGGCGCTCGCGTTGACCCGCTAGTCGGCTCCAATCGGGGCGGAAGCGTGCACAAAAACTACTGGGACAACACGACAAACCCGGTCGCGTTCGGCACCGGAGGATGGGGGAGACCCCTCGCACAGCTCCAGCAAAGCGCGGCGCCGGGAGCCTGCCCAGCAAGCGGTCTACCGAGCTTCGCCGGCTGGGATCACACCGTTTGGGATTTTGACAACGCCTCGGCGCTGCCTAAGCTGCGCTGGCAGACTGGAAGCACATCCACCACAGGCTTCCAAGTGAGCTGCGTGCTGCCTGCCAACGACAGCACCGTCGGCCCGTATGAGAAGGTGCAGGTCTGGTTCTCACAAGCCGTCGACAACAGCAGCACCAGCGGTTTCTCGTTGGCGAAAGGGACGGACAACACCACCAGCTTCACCGTGTACGACAACACCACCTTCACGCTCTCACTGGTTCCATTGGGACCCGCTGACAACGGCAGCTACACCGTCACGGTTCCGTCCTCGCTCACAAGCTTATCTGGCGTGACGCTGGGTTCTGCCTCTTCCCAGAGCTACAGCGTCGATGCGGCGCTGTCTCCGGCTGTGGAGGCGACGACAGGGTTGCTAGGGCACTATTCTTTTAATGACAGCGCGGCGCTAGGCCGAGAAGTGACCGAGCGCGGGCAGAGCCTCGCCTTCCCAGACAACAGCTCTTATCTCTCTGTTGACCGGCTCGGCAGCGACAGCAGTGTTTATCCTCGTGGAAGTTTATCCATCAGCGGGGCTGTTCGTCAGCAAGCACAAGTCAAACAAGAACCTGACGCCATCACTGACAATGCGTCCATCGTCCTGTGGATTCACCCAGACACTCCACCCAGCGCCGACAATACAAGCGCTGTGGTGACGGTCGGAAAATGGGATCTCATCTTCGAAGCGAACGGCTCCGTTGCTTGGAAAAATCGGTTGGAATCCTCCATTTCTTTCGCCCGAAACCCTGTGCGCTCCCACGCTTGGACACAAGTGGCTTTGAGCTGCACAGACAACCTCTGCGATCTGTACTTTGACGGTCAGGCACAAGGGACAGACAACTGGACCGCGCCCGCTGAGTCTACTTACGACAACACCACCTTGGCGTTGGATTGGAACCTGAAGTCCACATTAGACGAGCTGCGCGTTTATGATCGGGGGCTCTCCGCGGCAGAGATTCGGCGCTTAGGGAACACTGCGGATAATCAGTTTCCACAAGCCAGTGGGGTGCTGATTTACGCAAATGATGGAAGCGTCGACAGCACGATCAGCCAACAAGTTCGCCTAGAATTTTCAGCGACTGATGACTTTGAACTGAGCGACTATTTTGTCACAGACAACGCGACCTTGGCAGCAACAGCACCTGATTCATCATGGTCTTGGATTCCGTTGACTTATCCTGACAACACCACCCACAGCGAAAACTTTACGCTCTCGTTTGTAACAACGAACCAAGTCAAGACGACGACACTGTGGTTGCGTGATAAAGCGGGGAATATTTCAGATGCAGTTGCCGATACGATTTATTTTGACGGTGCTTTAGAGATGCAAACGCAGTCTGTGCAAAACGCAGCGGCGAATGTCTCGCCCTATCATGGATTTAGCTTTGAGTACAATCGACCGCTAGACGACGATAGTTTTGCAGGACTGGATGCGTCTTTGAAATTAGACAACACGACCCCCGTCTCAGGATTTTGGGGATATGACGGTACGACCGTTCGGTTTTATCCAAGCTCTCCGTTGTTGGAAAATCGTGACTACACGGTCAATTTAGGAACAGTAAATTATTCGTTTACGACCGGTACGGTGATTGTTGGTGCTTCTTCGACAACAACAGGAACAACTTGGACATTTACCAATGAAGATGGAACTGGACGAACTGGTCCAAAGTCAACTTCTGTTGCCAATACCACGATCTCCAACGGGATTCAGACATGGACAGTGCCTGATACCGGAACGTACACCATTGAGGCATGGGGTGCAGCCGGAGGACAATCGACTTACAGCGGGACTAAAACAGCTGGGTTTGGAGCAAAACTCAAAGGCACGTTCTCTCTCAACACGGGGGACAAGTTGAAGATTGTGGTCGGTCAACAACCGGCTGACTTATCCGGATCCTCCAACTTTGCGACCGGTGGTGGTGGTGGTTCATTCATCACCTACTCCGACAACACCCCACTGATCATCGCTGGTGGCGGCGGTGGAATACGAGGGAGCAGTGCCTCGTCTTATGCTCATGCGAGCATCAGCGAGTCTGGGAAAAGCTCTAACGATGGTGGCTCAGGCGGACTAAGAGGCGCCGGAGGAAATTCACGAGAGCCAACGGGCGGTGGGTCTGGGGGGCCCGGAGGTGGGCTGTTGAGCAACGGACAATCTCCCGGAACCTGTTCCTCAGATTCTTATGGACTTGCCTTTGTGAATGGTGCTCAGGGAGGGAATTTAGGGACACCTTTCACAAGCGGAGTCGCTTCCGAAGGAGGCTTCGGTGGTGGAGGTGCTGGAAACTGGTGCTATCGCGGTACTCCTGGTGGCGGCGGTGGCTACAGCGGAGGGGGAGCCGGAATCAACAATTCTCAAGGGGGAGGCGGCGGTTCCTACAACGCTGGAACCAACCCAGAAATCATTGGCTACGACACCACAGGAAACACGGGGCAAGGGCTGGTGACCATCGTCCAATTGGAAGCCGCCAGCATCAACACAGAAGACGCGTTGTTGGCCCACTATCCACTCGACAACAACACCCTCGACGACAGTGGTCAGGCGCACCACGCCACCGACAACGGCTCGCCTGCAGCTACACAGGATCGCTTTGCCAACCCAGCCTCTGCCCTCCAGTTGGATGGCAGCACGCAATATCTGGCGGTAGCGAAAGATTCTTCGACGTGGCTGCCGACCGATGACAACATGAGCATTCAACTCGTTGCCTCTTCCGACAATTGGACGACCGCGTGTAGCAGCTCGGTCAAAGGCTTGGTCAGCAGCGGAACCGGCTTGGAGCTGCTCTGCGCCAACGGCAACATCACGCCTTATCTCAACGGCACAGCCACGTCCGCGACCGTAGCGACCAGCAGCTTGAGCGCAGGCTGGCATCAGCTCGTGGTCACTTACAACGGCAACACTGTGCGTCTGTATGTAGACGGCGCTTCGGTAGCAGATGCCACAACCAGCGGGGTCCTCTCGCAAAACACGGGCTATTTGTTCTTCGGAGCGCAAGGCGACAACGGGACGACACCCGTCGCGGGGAGCTACTTCGCTGGAGCTTTGGACGACATCTACATTTATGACCGCGCGCTCAACTCTTCGGAGGTCAAAGCGCTGTACTCTGTCCACGATGTCTTGCCACCGCGCTTGGTCAGCTCCATCCCGGCCGATAACTCCATCCAGCTGCCTGTCACTGCGAACTTGACGGCCACGTTCCGCGAACCACTAGACCCGGCGACCGTCGATGAGACGACCGTTGTCCTGCGGCTCGATCGCGACAACTCTACCGTGGCGGGGTCGGTCACTTACGACAACTTCACCATCACTTTTGATCCAAGCGACAACCTGACAGGTTGGGACAACTACACGCTCACCTTCTACGACAACATCACCGACCTCAAAGGCAACGTCCTGAAGAGCACCCACGGAGACAACCTCACCGTTCGCTTCAAGACCGCGCCGGTTGGGGCAGGCATTGCGGGGGATCCTTTCCAGTTGGATAACATCACTGGACTCTTGCCCATCTACGACAACCTCAGCGCTCACTATCTGCTCACCCAAAACATCACGTTGAGCGGAGAGTGGACTCCGATTGGAGCGAGCGGCGGGACGGATAATTTCAGCGGGCACCTCAATGGAGACAACTTCACCATCAGCGGCTTGACGATTACCGAAAGCCACAGCTACACAGGCTTGTTTGGACTGATCGGTGAAAATGCGACGGTGAAATACCTGAATGTGGATGTTCCTTCGATCAATGCAGGCGCAAACAACAATGTCGGTGCGATTGCCGGACATATCAAACCCGGAGCGATCTTGCAGAATATCTCCGTCACTGGCGGAAGCATTCAAAGTACAGGTAGCTACATCGGCGGTTTGGTCGGAGACAACGCTGGGGAAATCCGAGAGTCGTATTCAACGGCGACCGTTAGCGGTGGAAGCTACGCCGGTGGAATTGCCGGATTCAACTTTTCAACAGCGACCATTGTTGACTCCTACTCGATGGGGAATGTGTCCGGTGATAATGCTTCTGGAGTGGTGGGAGAAAATCAAGGAGTGGTGAGCCATACCTATTCAACGGGTGTGATTAGTGGAGGAACAAACTTGGGCGGCTTGATCGCAATCAATTCAGGAACCGTCACTTATTCTTATTGGGATAATCAAACTTCGGGACAAAGCACTTCGGCTGGTTCAGGAAGCGACAACGCCTCTGCTCGCACAACCGCCCAGCTTCAGCAGACGATCGTTGCCGGAGGCTCTGTCGATGGGGTGCTTACCTATGAAAGTGGCACAGGTTGGGACAACGCCAGCGTCTGGAGCCTCACCAACCGCTTCGACTATCCACGCTTGGCTTGGCAGTTCCATGCGGACAATGTCAGCTTCTCGCCTTCGCTTGACAACGGGACCGCTGTCGAACCCGACGACAACATCACGATTGCCTTCAATGAAGCCGTGGACAACACCACCTTCGCCGGCAACCTCGTCTTGACCCTCAACGACAACAGCTCCTCCGTCGCCTTTGCCTCGTCGTATGACAACGCAACCTTCACCTTAACGATTGACCCGCAAGAGTACCTCGCGGACAACGGCAGCTACACGCTCACGCTGAGCAATCAAATCGCCTCCGCGATGCGG
>CBFIJD010000055.1:0-11165 GCA_965662845.1 uncultured bacterium
CCGCGGCGCTATAGATGCCCACCGCTTCATCACCGATCATCTGGCCAAGCATGAGTTGGTCGATCTTCATGTACACAGTCACCGCGATCGCAGAGAGGATCAGCGGCCAACTGTCGCGCAGCAGGGTGACGCCACGCTTGACGCTCACACACAGACTTCGCAACGCTGGCCCGCGCCATCCCATGACACCTAGCAGGATGATTGCGACAACACTCGCTTCGGTCAGCGTGGCCCACGCAAAGGCGATGAGCGATGCCTGCCACAGGATCAGCACCACTTTGATCGCGGCAAAGACCAGAAAGACACCGTTCTGCACCCAGACCGTGTACTTCGACTGCACTTGGGACTCGAACCAGAACACCGCGACTTTGCTAGCTTCCAGCAGCATCATCGAACCGAGAATGGCGACGATGGCGCGCGCGATGGCGTCGTCTGGTCGCAGGTAGGCGATCACAACGAGGATCAGCAGGTAGGCCACCAGCCCGCCAATCAGTTGCAGCACCGCTGCAGTGCCCAGTGTTTCGCGCGCACAATCCGGGTCACGCACGATGTCGCGAACTACAATATCTTGTAGTCCCAAAGCGGCGATTGCGACAAACATTCCTGTAAACGCGGTGGCAAAGTTGAGCAGTCCAAACTGTTCGGGTCCCAAGTAACGTGCAATCCAAACTCCAACAAATAGCCCGACTCCCATCCGTAAGACTTTGTCAAGGAAAAGCCAACCGATGTTATCAACGATTTTGACCAGATTCGGCCGATGGGCGATGCGGCGGTAAACAAAGGTAGGGATCAGGTTCATGTTTCATGCTTTACAGTTTGATGCTTTGCCGAGCGGTTCACACATTGGGCCTCCCCAGGCTTGTTGGATACCGAGCACAAATCAATGGGACGGAACCCATGCTCCAGCTCCTGCTTCGCGGGTTGGTTCGTACCTCTCAATCAGCGTCACCTCGGGTTCGTCTTCGTGTCCAGGAATCAAGCGCTGTGTTTGGGGATGCACCGCCCAGTCCATCTCTGCGAGCGCAATCTGTCCAATCCACACAGGAGACCCGTCGTCTTGCACGACACAGCGCACCTCTGCGTTGCACCCTTGGATCTCTCCACGAGTACCCCTCCGCGATCGCTCTGGTCTCCACCGCACCTCAGGCGTGCCGTAAGTCCTCCTGCACCATCTCAGTGACAAGCTGCTCTAGGTCACAGGTAGGCGCCCAGCCCAGCCGCTCTTTGGCCTTGGTTGCGTCACCAAGGAGCAGCTCCACTTCGGTCGGGCGGTAGTACTGCGGGTCGATCTGCACGCGCACAGCGCCCGTCTTCTGGTCGCGTCCGATCTCGGACTCGCCTGTGCCTTCCCACGCGATTTGGACGTCGGTGACGGCAAACGCTTTTTCGGTGAAGTCCCGTACGCTGGTCGTGACGCCGGTGGCGAGGACATAGTCATCCGGTTGCTCTTGCTGCAACATGCGCCACATGCCTTCCACGTAGTCTCGGGCATGTCCCCAGTCCCGCTTGGCGTCAATGTTCCCCAAATACAAACACGCTTGTTTCCCTTGGGAGATGGCGGCAACGGCGCGGGTGATCTTGCGCGTCACAAAAGTCTCTCCACGCAGCGGGGATTCGTGATTGAAGAGAATGCCGTTGCTGGCATGGAAGCCATAGGCCTCGCGATAGTTGACCGTGATCCAATAGGCGTAGAGCTTGGCGGCCGCATACGGCGAGCGAGGATAGAACGGCGTACGTTCGGTCTGTGGCGTCTCCTGCACTTTGCCGTACAGCTCCGAGGTGGACGCTTGGTAGAAACGAGTCTTGTCGGCCAGACCCAAGATGCGGATCGCTTCGAGCAAGCGCAGCGTACCCAAGGCGTCTGAATTTGCGGTGTATTCTGGCGTCTCGAAGCTCACCTTGACGTGGCTCTGTGCGGCGAGGTTGTAGAGTTCATCGGGCTGAACCTCTTGCACAATGCGGATCAGGTTGGTGGCGTCCGTCAAATCGCCGTAGTGCATGATGAAGTTGCGGTGATCTACGTGCGGGTCTTGATACAAATGATCAATGCGCCCAGTGTTGAAGCTGGAGCTGCGGCGCTTGATGCCGTGCACGACGTAGCCTTTGTTCAGGAGCAACTCGGCGAGATAAGCGCCATCTTGACCGGTGATGCCAGTAATCAGCGCGACTTTGGGTTGGTTCATGGGGACTTCAAAGGTGTGGGTTGATGTAATGAAAGCTGCAAAAGAAGGCAGGAGGAAGTTCATCGTTCAGCATCTGAACATGCGGAGGGTGTGCCAACTCACGATGACATCGCCAGGCCCCCTCCAGCGAGACATCAGCCCTCCAGCAACACCTCGGCAATCTGGATCGCGTTGAGAGCGGCCCCCTTGTAAAGCTGATCGGACACACACCAGAAGGTCAAACCCCGTGGGTGTGAGATGTCCTCACGGATGCGCCCGACGTATGTGTCAAAGGTCTCGCTCACTTCCCAAGGGACGGGATAGCCACCCGCTTCTCGCTGGTCTAGCACTTTGATCCCCGCTGCATTTTCAAACAACTCCCGCGCTCGCTGCGCCTCAATCTTTTGTTCCGTCTCCACCCAAATGGACTCCGAGTGGGCCCGCAGCACAGGGACGCGCACACACATCGCAGAGATCGCCAACTCCGGCAACGACATAATTTTGCGGGTCTCATAGACCATCTTCATCTCTTCCTTTGTGTAGCCATTCTCTTGAAACACGTCGATGTGCGGAATCGCATTGAACAAAATCTGCTTTTGGAAGGCCGCAACTTGTAGCTCCTCACCTTTCGCATACGCCTGCACTTGATCTAACAGCTCTTGCATACCTTCAGCGCCCGCTCCCGAAACCGCTTGATATGTCGAGACGACAACACGCTGCAGCGGAGACGCTTGATGCAAGGGGTTCAAGGCCACAACCATTTGGATCGTGGAGCAGTTCGGGTTCGCGATGAGGCCCTTGTGTTGTCGCGCGGCGGCTGGGTTGATCTCTGGAACCACTAGCGGCACGCCTTCCTCCATGCGGAACGCGCTGCTGTTGTCGATCACGAGCGCGCCGGCCTCGACCGCGTGGGGAGCGAACTCTTTGCTGCGCTCGCCACCTGCCGAAAAAAACGCGACGTCCACCCCTTGAAACGACTCCGGCCGCAGCTCCTGCACCGTCAGCTGCTCGCCACGAAACGAGCGTTGCTTGCCGGCAGAACGCGCGGACGCCAGCAGGCGCAGCTCTCTCAGCGGATAGTTACGCTGCTCTAGCAACTTGATGAATTCTGTTCCGACCGCGCCAGTAGCGCCAGCAATCGCGACAACTTGAGACATAATCAACCTTGACAGCAGATGAGTTGGGAAATGAGGGGGGAGGAGGGGTTCAGCTGTAGAGCGCGCCAATCATAGGCATCTTCCGGTGGTGGCGTCAACTTCGCGTGTTGCGCCTGCGCCTGTTTTTCTCAGGGGAGCTGTCAGGGCGTCCCCGCTGGGATTTCATACAGCGCAAAGTTTCCTGAATGCTTCACAAACTGCACTCGTGGATGAGCCTTGCGGAGACTTTTCTCCAGCTTGCGCTCTGTGATCACAGCTAAGGGCTGCTCATTGGGGCGGTTGAGCACTTCGGGATCATTCGGGAATTTGTAGGTGTGCAGCATTTCCAGCGGGCGTTGTCCGTAAAACAACGCGGCAAACGAGACATAGCGATAGAGCACCACCTGTTGCTCTTGCGTGTGCGCCTCGCGCACGAGCTCAACCAGCGGTGTCTGGATGTAACTCTGGATCATGGGCACCTGATAGCGCCACAGGCCCTGCACACAGAAGATCATGCTCAGCCCGACGACGGCGACGCCTTCCCAAAATTTGCGCTGAGCGAGCAGATAGGTTCCGGCCAGCATCGTCAGCAACATCCCACCGCTAGTCCAGTAGATGCCATCCGACCACGTCAACACAAACTCAGGGCTGACCTCCGCGAGATAATCTTCAGCGATGAATGGCAGCGCACACAGCCCGACCGCCATCGCGACGCCCCACAATCCCAGCACACCCGTCGACCAGCGCGGCAAACGCCCGCGGGCGTCATGCAACTGCAGCGCGATGAGCAGACTCAGTGGCCAATACATCGACGCCGAGTAGTGCGGCAACTTGGTGGTCACCAGAGAGAACAAAATCAGCACGAACCCAATCCACCCGACAGCGAGGCGCGTCAGGTTCCGCACATGCAACTCTGCGCTGTTCCACAGTGTTTTGGGCTGCAAAAACAAAAACGGCGTCCAAGGAAAGAGCCCTACCAACCCCACGATCCAATGATAGAAGAACGGCCCTTCATGGCCTTCGAGCGGGCGGGAGAACAAGCTGAGCTGAAACCAGATGAAGCCCTCAATGAACTCTGTGCCATAGACAATCGTGTTGATGATGTACCACGACAACGCCACGCTCAGAGAGACGGCTCCACACCACAGAAAATGCAGCACAGGAACGGTCTTGCGTTGCGCGGCCCACACTTTGTAGCTCGCAAAGGCGACGAGCGGAATCACCCCACCGAGCGGCCCTTTGGTGAGTACGGCCAACCCCATACAGACGCTCGCCCCCCACAAATAGCTGCGATATCGCGGGAAGCGCGTCTGCCTCGTGCGCCATTGTTCAAAGTGCAAGTCATAGCGATAGAGCAGAAAGGTCGCGACGGCAATGAAGGCGTTGAAGGTGTGGTCAATCACCGCGCTACGCGCAAACACGCCTGGCAGCAGGCACGTCAAATACACCAAGGCCCACAGCGTCCCAAGCTGCTCATCTCGGATGCGCCTGCCCGCCTCAAAGCAGAACACAATCATGATGAGCCCCGCCACCACCGAAGGAAATCGCGCGGCGAACTCGTTGACGCCCCACAAGTGATAGGAGAGCGCTTGCTCCCAGAAAAAGAGCGGTGGCTTCTCGGCGAAGGGATAGTCGTTGATATAAATGTTCAAGTAGTCGCCCCGCTCCACCATCTGGCGCGCGGCTTCGGCGTAGATGTTCTCATCCCAATCCACCAAGGCCGTGTCGCCCAGCCCCGGCAGGAGCATCGCGATGCCAAAATACAGCAAGATCAGTTTGAGGCGGATGGGATTTTCAAGAAATTTGGGTAAGGCGGACATGCATCCATTGCAAGAGAGACAGACGCGAAAAGGACAGCGGAGCCGCGTCGAAGCGGGTAAGATCTACGACAAAGATAGCCGACCGCATTCAAATCCTGTACCCACCACAAGCAGCGATCCGCGCTCAAAGAGGGCGCGCTCCTTGGGGTCTTGGACTGCGCACACACGGCCATCGTCCCGCTCGCGGAGCGTGATTGAGGTGCGCTGCTTCACATCGCAAGCGGCTCCTCTCGCACACGCCGGCGCAACTTCTGAACCCGGCAGCGCGTGATCCTGCGTATGCAAGCTGCCGCGCGCCGACCTTCCTCCGCCCCAAGAGACGGCAAAAGTCTCTCTTCCGGCAGCTTCCGCCTTGACTCACAACCGGCCCTTCTCTAGCTTCGGAAACCTTTGTGATGATCCCTGCCAGCCCGAGCCCCATGCATTCCCAAGCCACGATCACCTGCCCAACCTGTCGTCACGCTCGTGTGGAGAGCATGCCCTCCGATGCCTGCGTCTTTTTTTATGAGTGCACGCACTGCGGCGCGCTGCTGCGTCCTTTGGCAGGCGACTGCTGCGTGTTTTGTTCTTATGCCGACACCCCCTGCCCACCGATTCAAGAGGGGCAACGTTGCTGCGTCGGAGTCTCTCCATGAAAGTCCTCGTCGTTGATCGCAGCCAACTATCGCGCACACTCATCCAGCAAGAGCTGGGTTCCACAGGCTTCACCTTCTTGGAAGCGACCTCCAGCGAGGAAGCCTTAGAGCTGTTTCGGAAACATCAACCCGATTTGATCACAACAGGCTATTGGCTCCCGGATGACGACGGCTTGAAGATGGCTGAAAAAATCCGCTCGAACGCCGACTTGATGCAGCCGCCGCTGATTTTGATCACAGGCTTAGAAGATCAAGCCTTGCATCAACGAGCCTTCGCCGCCGGCGTCAGCGAGTTTTTTCCAAAGCACTTTCTCAAGGGACAGCTGCGCCGCTATGTGGCTCAGCTCTTTGCCCAAGAGGACGCTCTGAAGAAGCTGCCCATTCTGCTGATTTCGGCTTCTCCCCAGATGCATGCCGTCGTCAAGCGGATTTTAGAACTGGCCGGCGCAACGGTCTCGGCGGTGGACTGCATCGACGACGCGCTGCGACAGCTCCACTCTAGCGAACGCGCCGAACTCGTGATTGTTGACCAACACAACAGCCAGCCCGCCTCGGCCCTGTGCCTCGCGCTGCGCGAACAAGTGCTCCACTATCCCCTACCCATCTTAGTCCTCACCCGACCCGAGACGTATCAACCCAATGCGGTCTTGTTGCAGGCAGGCGCCAACGACCTGCTCGCGACTCCGTTCCAACGCGAAGAGCTGCTGGCTCGGGTGCGCAATCACGCGCAGCTGATCCGTTATCACCAGCGGCTCGACAAAGAGTTGGCGCAACGCCGCCTCCGTGAGGAGCAACTTCGCGACGAGCTGACCCAGGCGAGAGAAACGCAGCGCACGCTGTTGCCACAGTCGCTCCCTGAGATCGACGGCGTGGAGACCGCCTACACTTATGAACCGATGGAGGAGATTGGCGGAGACCTGTGCGACGTCTTCGCGCTCTCTCCCACACGCCTTGGGCTCATGATCGCGGATGTGACCGGACACGGCGTGCCTGCCGCGCTGATCTCTTTCATGGTGTCTTCGGCTTTCTCCCAGAATGCCACCACGGAGCTTAGCTGTAGCGAGACCCTCCGGCGCACCAACGACCTGCTGCACGAGCGCATCTCGCCCGACAAATTTGCGACGCTGTTTTATGCGATTTACGACACACAGACACGCCAGCTCAGCTACGCCAGCGCCGGGCACCCTCACGCGCTCATCTTGCGTCATGGTCGAGACGTGATGCCTCTGAGCACCAAAGGGCTCTTCCTTGGGCCATTTCCCAGTGAGATGCTCGGCATTCAAGAACACACCATCACCTTGGAACCCGACGACAAACTCTTGCTGTATACCGATGCGCTGACGGAAGCCATGAACCAACAAGGGCAAATGCTCGGCACGGGAAAACTCGCAAAAATCCTCCGCTACTATTCCAAGCTCCCGATTGGCGACTTTCTGGAGAACGTCTATGACGCGCTCACCGTGTATGTCAGCGACCACAAAGATGACTGCACGTTGGTCGGGATGCAGGTCTTGTAGCTCGGTCTCGCTCCGCCTACGAGGCCACAACGCGTTGGCCCCACTTTGCGCAAAGCGCCAAGAAAAATCATAAAAATTCAATTTTTTCAAAAACTTAGACAGCTTGTAAGTGTTTTGTCAGCGAGAAAACTATCCTTGCAATTTCGCGTTTAATTTCTTACTTTCGCGACCTTTCCAAACGCGGGTGCGCATCTTGACGTCGCTGCCTTGGCGATGCGCAGTGTTTTCGTCTGACCATCACTCGCCGCTGGGATTGATCCGCTGCTCCTGCGCACGCTTGCCGCCTTCCGAGCACTCCCCCCTATTCTCTCTCAAACTGGAGGAAATCAACTTATGTCCATCCCAATCATTTTGGTCTTGTCAGTCTTCGCGCTGCTCGTGGCCATTTACTATGCGATGCAGGTCGCGAAAATCCCTCTCACTGAAGGCATTACCGACCCGCGAGAAGCCGATCAGTTGACCAAGATCTACAACGCGATCTCGAAGGGCGCGATGGCCTTCTTGGCCCAAGAATACCGCTACATGGCCTACTTCATCGTCGCCTTTGCTGCGTTGGTGATTTTCTTGGTAGATGACCCCCACACCGCTGATCTCAACGAAGGTCTCTACACTGCGATCTCATTCGTGTTGGGCGCGGTCATCTCGATTGCCTCCGGCTACATTGGCATGAAGATCGCCACCGTAGGCAACGCGCGCACCACCGTCTCCGCAAAAACCTCGATTTCTCGCGCCTTCAACGTCGCGATTCAGTCCGGCGCTGTGATGGGGTTTGGCCTGGTTGGGCTGGCCGTGCTTGGCTTGATGGGCGTGTATCTGCTGCTCGTCGCGATGCTCCCGAGTGGGACTGAGGCTCACATTTTGATGGAAGTCATGGCCGGTTTTGGGCTGGGTGGTTCTACCATCGCGCTGTTCGGCCGGGTTGGTGGAGGGATCTTCACCAAAGCGGCAGACGTCGGCGCCGATCTCGTGGGCAAGGTAGAGCAAGGCATTCCAGAGGATGACCCGCGCAACCCGGCAGTGATCGCAGACAACGTCGGCGACAACGTTGGGGACGTCGCGGGAATGGGGGCCGACTTGTTTGGCTCATGCGCAGAGAGCACCTGTGCGGCGCTCGTGATTGGCGCCGTGGCCTTCGCGAGCAACATGGAAGCCTTGTTGTTCCCGATTTTAGTCTCGGCGATTGGCATTCCTCTAGCGCTCTTGACGATGTTCACCGCGCGCGTGAAAGAAGAAAAAGACGTCGCTCCCACGCTGAAGAAGATGCTCATTGTCTCTACAGTGTTGAGCATTGTCGTGATGTTCTTCGTGACCAAGTGGGCTCTTCCGGAGAGCTTCGTGATCAATGGAGCCGAATACACGAGCCTTGGCATCTACTGGTGCTACTTCGCGGGCGCTGTCGCAGGATTGGCGGTGGGCTTGCTGACCGAGTATTACACTTCGCATGATTTCGAGCCTGTACGCGAGGTCGCCAAAGCTTCTGAGACCGGTTCTGCAACCAACATCATCTTCGGCTTGGCCCTGGGTTACCACAGCGCGGTGGGTCCGATCCTCGCGATTGCGGTCAGCATCTATGTGCCGTTCTACTTCGGTGGGATGTATGGCGTCGCGATTGCGGCGCTTGGGATGTTGAGCACGCTTATCATCGGGCTGACGATTGACGCTTACGGCCCTGTCGCCGACAACGCCGGAGGAATCGCGGAGATGAGCGGCATGGAAGAAGGCGTACGCCAGCGCACTGATGTCCTTGACGCGGCAGGGAACACCACCGCCGCCATCGGCAAAGGCTTCGCGATTGGCTCCGCTATTCTCACGTCCCTCGCGCTGTTTGCGGCCTTCCTGACGCGCGCAGATTACTTGCAGCCAGAGGTCGATGTGATGGCCAGCATTAGCTTGCTGGACCCGCTGGTGTTGACCGGTCTCTTCGTCGGCGCCGTGTTGCCGTTTTTGTTCTCTGCCATGACGATGAAGTCGGTCGGGAAAGCCGCGTTCGACATGATCGAAGAAGTCCGCCGCCAATTCCGGACGATTCCAGGCATCATGGAAAGCACCGCTGAACCCGACTACGCACAGTGTGTCGCCATTTCGACTAAGGCGGCCGTCCGCGAAATGATTCCTCCGGGCATCTTGATTCTCGGCACCCCCATTGTGGTGGGCTTCTTGTTCGGCATTCCTGCCCTGGCAGGCGTGTTGGCAGGCTCTCTCGTAGCGGGCGGCGTGTTGGCCATTTCCTCTGCTAACTCCGGTGGCGCTTGGGACAACGCCAAGAAGTACATCGAAGCGGGCAACCTAGGGGGCAAAGGCACCGACACGCACAAAGCGGCGGTCGTCGGAGATACCGTTGGTGACCCCTTGAAAGACACCTCTGGTCCTTCCTTGAACATCCTCATTAAGTTGTCTGCGATTCTGAGCTTGGTCTTTGTGCCCTTCTTCGTCCAGTACGGCGGCTTGCTAGCGGGATAGTATTCCTCCTCCCGAGTCGGTTCGTTCGAGCCGACTCTCCCCACACGCCTCTGACTCGCTCTGGATAGCTTCCCCGCGTTCACCTCTCTGTCACAAAAGCGTTGCGGTCTGAACAGGCTTCCTGCATCATTTCGCTTTCATCTACTTCTCCCCGTCCTCACAAGGTGCACCCTCGGTTATCATGGTCGACGACACTTCACATGCGCTGCGCGCGCGCCAAGCGAAAGAGCTCGCGCTCGCCAACGCAGCGTCTCACTACCGCATTCTGCTAGAAAATGTTCCTGACGCGCTGTTTGTCTTGAACACGCAGTGGGAGATCACGCTGGTGAACACAAAAGCGGAGCAGATGTTCGGCTACTCGCGCGCTGATCTGCAAGATCGTCCCTTCCAAGAAATGCTGACTGCCAACAATGCCGAACGCACCTTAGAAGAAATCAAAGCCATCTCCTTGAAAGCGGCCACCAGCGATCGCTCTCACAGCGTAGAGTGTGACGCCCTGCACCAACGCCAGCACTCTTTTCCCGCCGAAATCAGCGCCGTCCGCTCACAAACGAGCCAAGGCCCGATGACGATTCTCTCTGTGCGTGAGATCAGCGCGCGCAAACAGGCAGAGTTGACCATGCGCAAGCTCTCTTACGCAGTCGAGTTCAGCTCAGCGATGACGATCATCACCGATCGCTCCGGAAGTATTGAATATGCCAACCAGAAATTCACCGAAGTGACCGGCTTCTCGGCGACAGAGGTCTTCGGGGAAGAGTTGACGCTCCTCTATGCAGAAGACTGTCAAAGCACGCAATATCAGCGCATGTGGCAGACGGTACAGAAAGGAGAAGAGTGGCTCGGCGAGATGCGCAGTCGCAAAAAGAATGGGGACGTTTACTGGGTTCGCTTGCTGGTGGCGCCGGTCAAAGATGAGGTGGGTCACATCATCAACATCATTGTGGTCAAAGAAGACATCTCTGTGCAGAAGCAATATGAGCAAGACCTACGCACCGCAATGGAAGCGGCCAATGCCGCCAATGCCGCCAAAAGTGAATTCTTGGCGAACATGAGCCACGAGATCCGCACGCCGCTCAACGCCGTCATCGGCCTCACTCACCTGTGCCGACAAACGACGCTCACCCCGAAACAGCGCGACTACTTAGAAAAAATCACCGCCTCGGCTCAGTCTCTGCTCGGCATCCTCAACGACATCCTCGACTTCTCCAAAATTGAAGCGCAAAAGCTCGACCTAGAAAACGTCGATTTTGACCTAGAAGACGTCTTGAACAACGTCGGCACGCTGATTTCCGTGCGCGCCTTTGAAAAAGATCTCGAGTTCCTGTTTGAGCTTCCACCTGAAATCCCCGCTCTCTTGATCGGTGATCCGCTTCGACTCGGACAGGTCTTGATCAATCTGGCGAGCAACGCCGTCAAATTTACCGATGAAGGCGAA
>CBFIJD010000055.1:11263-14576 GCA_965662845.1 uncultured bacterium
GATCGGTGATCCGCTTCGACTCGGACAGGTCTTGATCAATCTGGCGAGCAACGCCGTCAAATTTACCGATGAAGGCGAGGTCGTCATCACGGTCGAAGAGCAAGAGCGCTCTGCCGATCGAGTCGTGCTGCAATTCACTGTGCGCGACTCTGGCATCGGGATGAGCGACGAGCAGCAAGCGAACTTGTTCCAGTCGTTCTCCCAGGCCGACACATCCACCACACGACGCTACGGGGGCACCGGGCTCGGGCTCGCGATCTGTAAGCGCCTTGTAGAGATGATGGGGGGAACGATCTGGGTGGAGAGCCAGCCCAACATTGGGAGCACGTTCTGCTTCACGGTTGACGTGGGCATGCAAGACAACCAAGAGCGCAAAGAGCAGTTCCGCCATCCTGACTGGAGCACAAAGCAAGCGCTCGTTGTAGACGACAACCGCACCTCCCGCACGATCCTCGAACACTTGATCACATCGTTTGGCTTTCAAGCCGAGACCGCGGTTTCTGGCGAAGAAGCGCTGGGGCTGCTCTATAAAAAGACCTATGACTTGGTGCTGATCGATTGGCGAATGGACGGGCTCGACGGGCTCCAAACGACGGAACAAATCAAAGACAAACTAGGACTCACCCCCCCGCCACGCGTCATCCTCGTCACGGCTTACGGACGCGAGGAAATCTTTCGCAAAGCAGAGAGCGTCGGCGTGGACGGTGTGCTCGTGAAACCCGTCAATCCTTCGATGTTGCTCGAGACCTTGCTCACTTCGTTTGGTGAAGAAGTCGCCCGCCCTGACAAACCACAAAGCGCGTCCCGCCCCATCGACGCCGATCTCCGCACCGTGCAGGGCGCGCGCATCTTGCTCGTTGAAGACAATGAGATCAATCAGCAGATCGCGCTCGAAATCCTGCGTCAACAACGCTTCGTGGTCGACCTCGCCGTCAACGGAGAAGAAGCCCTCAAGATGCTCCAGCGACACCAATACGACGTGATTTTGATGGACGTGCAGATGCCGGTCATGGACGGCTACACCGCCACACGGAAAATTCGCGAACTCGACCGCTTCGCCTCTCTGCCCATCCTCGCGATGACAGCGAACGCGCTCAACACCGACCGCGAACAGGCCAAAAATGCAGGGATGAACGACCACATTCCCAAGCCGATCAACCCGGAGCTGCTGCTGCAGAAGCTCAAAGAGTGGATCCCGGCCGGGGAGCGCCCCCTCCCAGAGCTACTCGTTGATCATGAAGACGTCCACACCGCAGAGCTGCCGACCGCGCTCCCTGGGCTCAACGTCAGCGTTGGCCTCTCGCGCATTGGTGGCGATACGCGAGTATATCGCCGGTTGCTAGGCGCGTTCTGTCGCAACCAAGAGCAAGCGCTCATCAAAACCCGAGACGCGATCCAGCGCGGAGACATTGAGACGGCCAAATTGCTGGCGCACACTCTGAAAGGCGTGGCCGGCAACCTCGGCGCAGGCGAGCTGCACGCCGCCGCTCGTGAGTTAGACGCCGGCCTACGCAAGCACGGGGGATACGTGAAAGAAGGGCTGCTGAAGAACGCGGAGAATCGGCTGCAACAGGTGATTGACGCGGCGCAGACCCTGGAAGCCCGATTTGTCGTAGACGACCCCAAACCCGAAGCGCCTCCCCCCTCCCAAGCGATCGATCTCGCCACGGTGCAGCCGCTGCTAAATGAACTCCGAGAGCTGCTTGAAGAGAGCGACACCGACGCCGAACAACTGCTCCTCACCTTGCAAGCCCAACTCGCTGGCCACGCCGCCGGAAACCATTTGGCTGAGGTGGGCACCCTGATCGAACAATTCCAATTCGAGGCCGCGAGCGAACAGCTCCGCCTCGTCGAGCACTCGCTGCAAAACGGATCCTGATGTTTCTCAAAGATAACGTACTCGAAAAGCCGACGATTCTGGTTGTGGACGACACACCAGAAAATATCGAGATGCTCGTGAGCATCCTGCGCGAACGCTACAAGGTCAAAGCAGCGATCAGCGGCGCGAGCGCCCTCAAAATCGCAACGCGCAAGCCGCCAGATCTGGTGCTGCTCGACATCATGATGCCCGACATGGACGGCTACGAAGTCTGCGAGCGGCTCAAGCAAAACCCAACGACTCATGACGTCCCCGTCGTTTTTCTCACGGCAAAGACCGAAGCGACAGAAATTGTCAAAGGCTTTGAGGTGGGCGCCGTCGATTACGTGACCAAGCCCTTCAACTCGGCTGAATTGCTCATTCGCGTCAACACCCACCTTGAGCTGCGCATCGCGCAGAATGAGCTGGAGCGCAAAAATTCAGAACTCGAAGTTCTCGCGAACAAGCTCTCCAAATACCTCTCGCCGCAAGTCTATCGCTCGATCTTCTCCGGCGAAAAAGATGTCGCCATTGAGACAGCGGAAAAGACGCTGACCATTTTCTTTTCCGACATCGTTGGTTTCACGAACACCAGTGAGCAGATGGAGCGCGATCAGCTCACCCAGTGGTTGAACAACTATCTCAATGAAATGGCAGGGATCGCGCTGCGCTACGAGGGGACCCTCGACAAATTCATCGGCGATGCCGTGATGATCTTTTTTGGCGATCCAAAGACGCTGGGCGAACAAGAAGACGCGCTGCAATGTGTCCGCATGGCCATAGAGATGGCCGCCAAAGCCATAGACCTCGGCGTGCATGTGCGGATTGGCATCAACACGGGACTTTGTACAGTCGGGAATTTTGGCAGTACCGACCGCATGGAATACACCATCATCGGGCGCGCGGTAAACTTGGCCGCACGCTTGGAACAAAACGCCGCGCCTGACCAAATCCTCATCTCTGAGTCCACCTACGGCATGGTGCATGAGCACATTGAGTGTGAACCCTTCGGCACCATGCGCCTCAAAGGCATTGAGCGCGACATCCTCGCCTACTCCGTCGAAAACCTCCTGTAATTTGCCGATGCTTGCTCGCCTGACCACGTCCTGCCGACGTCTCTGTGACGCTGCCACGATGAAAGAGATGGATCGCAAAGCCATCGAAGAGCGCGGTATTCCGGGCGTGCTCCTGATGGAAAACGCCGCGCGCGCCGTCGCTGATGTCGTTGCCGAGGCGTTCCCCCACACAACCGCTCCGATTTGCGTGTGCTGCGGCTCTGGCAACAACGGTGGCGACGGGTACGCAGCCGCGCGCTTGCTCGCCAACCGAGGCTATCCCGTCACCGTCGTCTGTGATCAAGAGCCGCAGACGCCTGACGCGCGCTTGAACGCAGACCTCTGGCGACAGTTTGGCCGCACCCTCCGTTTTCCAAGCGCAGAGGCCACGCAAGCGATC
>CBFIJD010000056.1:0-8269 GCA_965662845.1 uncultured bacterium
CAATGATTTCATCTCATCATCACTTTAGGATCACATCCAAATCGCTTCGATTTGCTTCCCGTCTTCTTCCAAGAGTTCTCGTTCTCCGACGGTCTCAATATCTGCCGGAGGCTTGCGGGAATAAATGATCAATCTCCCAAAGTCTAATCCGCAGCGTTTGAAATAAGCTGCTGGTGCTCAACTCCGTTCATCACTCGATTTGTTCTCGTCATGGTATCTTGGCGCGCGCTTTCAATCCATGTTTTCAGGCCACTCCATTCGATACAGCGATAGCGACTCAAGGCGAAGCCGTTCACAGCAAGGCGTTTTTCGATATCTGCGTAACTCCGGCCTTGACTGTCGCCCCTACCTGTAGAGACAAGATGATTGTCTTCAAAGCTCTGGCCATGATTCCAGACCGATCATTGTGGTGGTTGTGAAAGCCATGACTTGAAACGGATGACAGGCCCTACGGAGAGTTTTGAAAATCCGGCAGATCTGAATCTTTTTTTTCTTTCTCGGAGCAAAGACGATGAATGCAAGCACCCGACGGATGATACAAGGGGGGCTGTTGCTGCTGGCGCCTGCGCTGTGGCTTCCCAGCGGACAGGGCCTGCCTACTCTTCAGGCGGCAGAAGTCCGCAACCAAGCAACCGAACCGATGCTGGCAGAGGCTTGGAACCCAGAGGCGAACGTCGACGGTTGGTGGGTGAGCGAGAAATTGGACGGCATTCGCGCCGTCTGGACCGGACAAGAGCTGCTCACTCGCCGCGGAAACCGAATTGCAGCCCCCGAGTGGTTCCTTGCCGAACTTCCCGATTGGCCCTTGGACGGAGAACTGTGGCTCGGTCGCGGTCAGTTTGCCCGAACCCTGAGTGTGGTCCGCGACCAGGTCCCCGGACCGGAATGGCGGCAGGTCATCTTTTCGGTCTTTGACGCGCCGGCTGTGCCCGGTGGCTTTGAGGCCCGCCAAGCGGCGCTGCGACAGTGGTCTCCGCCACCACACGTTCAGCTCGTGGTTCACGAGACGCTGGCCAATTCCGGCGAGGTGGCGTCTCGGCTGGCCGCTGTTGTCGAGCTTGGTGGGGAGGGGCTGATGTTGCGCCGACCGGGTTCGCCGTATCAGAGCGGGCGGAGCGCCGACTTGCTCAAAGTAAAGAGCTTTCAGGAAGGGGACGCCGTGGTGCTGCGGCATCTGCCAGGGAAGGGACGTCACGCCGGGCGTCTCGGCTCGTTGGAGGTCCGAACACCAGATGGGAAGGTCTTTCGGTTGGGGACCGGCTTTCGAGATGACGAACGCGACCACCCGCCACCCATTGGCAGCACAGTTTCATTTCGGCACTCTGGGTTCACCAAGAACGGTATCCCTCGGTTTGCTGTCTTTCTGCGGGTGCGTGACGATTTCTAGCTCTGGCAGCCTTGGCTCAGTGTGGGCGGTCATCGAAGCGAAACGCACCAAGTAGGGGCGCACGGTCGTGCGCCCCTACAAGCCGTGCGCCCCTACAAACAACCCCTTCCATTTCACTCCCAGCCCGGCACCTGATTCCTAGGAGGCCCCGTAGGTCGTGGTCGGGTGACCTGAGGTGCTGGCCGTGCCGAACCCGCGCCGGCGCTGTTCACGCGCTGCATGAGCTGTTGTTTCATTTGGTTGATCATTTCTGGTGGAGGCTGCGCCGCACTGTTTGCCGGACTTTGTCGAGGCGCCGCAGCGGCAGCCTGGGAACGCCCTTGGGCCGCAGGCGTGGCGACAGGCGCCGCAGGCGGTGCCGCAGGGCTCTGTTGTCGCAGCAATGCCTGATAGCGATTGTAGTGCCGGTTGGCTTTGTCGCTATTGCGCATTTGGTAATAGACCAGCGCGAGGTTGTAGTGCGTGTCCGGCTGCTCCGGTGCTAGCTCGACGGCTTCATCAAAGGCTTCCAACGCGGCCTCGTAGTTGCCCATTTCGTAATGAGCGAGCCCCAAGTTGTAGTGAAAGCTTGGCGTGCGATCGTCCAAGTCAATCGCCTGCTGATAATTCCACACGGCGATAGGATAGTCTCGGCGCTCAAAAGCCGTGTTGCCATCTTGAAAATAGTTCAGCGCCGAACGAGGAACCGGCGGCGCTTCGCCCTCCCACCATGAGCAGCCACCTAAGACGAGGATCAGCCCCACGAGGAGCCCTGCCTGCACTTTGCTTCGCGATTTTTTCGTCACTTGCTTGTCCCTTGCATGAGTCGATGTTTCGCCGACTTTTCAAAGTCTGATTGTTACGTTAAAGTATCACCTCATGCACAATCCATACAGAAGGAGAAGGAATGCGTCATGGAAAGTGGTGGCTCGCACTGGCCTTGGGACTGAGCTGTGTGACGGGAACAGGAACCGCGTTAGCTCAATATGGCGGAGCGATGACCGAAGAAGAAGAAGCCGCGGAGCGCGAACGACGCAAGTTCATCAATGAGTTGGAGTCGTTGCTAAAAGCCGCGAGAGATGCCGGATTTCCTGAAGAAGAAGTCCGCGAAATCACGCTGCAACGGGATGGCAAGATCGTGAACGCCTATGAGTTTTTGGAGCAAGAGAAGCGCAAGACCGCGCGCATTGAGAGCCGCAGACTCGAATATCGAGACCGCTATCTGACCGTGCAGGACATTATGAGTGAGATGAAGTCGCAGGAGTCCGTCAAACTCGATCGGCTGCGTGAAGACATGGTCTTTGTGGGCGCAGAAGAGAAATGACCGCTCCGCTCTTGTGCGTCGCTGGGGCTCGTCGCGCTGGCAAAACCACAGTTTCGCTAGCGTTGATTGCTCTTCTACAGGAGCGCTTTCCCCAGGTTGCGGCGTGGGTGCCCGTCGATGTCAATGACATGGGTTATCAGCGCGATGATCTTGACTCCGACGCCGAACGGCTACGCGTGGCGACAGGCATGACCGAGCACATCAGCCTCGCCAATCCGTATTTGTTGAACGAGGATTTGCCCCCAGAGTTGGCCGCGCGCCGCGATGGCATCGCAATTGACTCAACGCTGCTACATGGGCGCTTACAGCTACTGCGGCAACGCGCTGACATTGTCTTGATGGAGTGCCTCCCCGAAGTACACCTGCGTTGGAACAGCGCGCAAACCGGACTCGACTTTCTGCGAGAGTGGCAACCGAGCGTGCTCTGGGTCGCGCAGATCGGACGAGACGCGCTGGAGCCGACACTGCTCTCGGTGCGTTCGCTGCAGCAGGCCGGCCTCTCTGTCACCGTCCTCTTGAACAACCTTCACAACCAACGCTCCGCAGATTTGCTGCACTATCAGTGGCTTACCCTAGAAGAACAACTGGAAGTCCGTGTCCTTGGCCTGCTACCGTATCAACCTCTCGCTGAAGAGCGACAAGCGGCGTGGCTGCGCGACCACCTTGAGGCTCACTTCTTGGACGCGCTCGTAGTTGCGCCCGCGGCTTAGTCCTCTCGCCTGCGTTTCCGTCTTCTCCCAACGCTGGGATCACCTGAAATTCCGCGACGTCCAGCGTCTGCCACCATCCTGAAACAAGGGTTCATGGAAGTCTTTAAGCGCTACTTAATCATTTTTGTGTCCACCAGCACCGCCCTCTACCTTTTTATCTTCTGGTACGAGAGCCAAAACCCTGGCGTCGCGATTCCACACAATCTGACAGATGCAACAGAAGAATCGATTGCCATCAACTTGCCGCCCAGCAATGCCTACGAAAAGTGCGTGCAGCTCGAGACGAAGCAGCCGCTCCAATACAGCTTTGAGGCCGAGGCCCCGCTGGTCTTTAACGTGCACTATCACATCGGCAAAAAAGACTATTATCCAATTGAAGAAACCGCCGCGGCCTTCAGCAGTACTTTTGTTCCCGAAGAACCAAGGATTTACTGTTTGATGTGGGGCAACCGCAACGACCAGCAAGTGCGCTTGCAATACGAGTTTCAAGTGCAAGATATCCCCACCACTGCCACCCGATAATTGATGTCTCTGCTCACTTTCTTTGCGGGAACCGCCGTCGGCGCGCTGACCTACCGCCTCACCGCTCCGCTGCTGGAGCGCAAAGCCTGCTTCAATCCGCGCCAGATTGACGAGAGCCAACTGGACGTGAAAGCCGAACACCCTGAAATTCGGATGTTGCTGCTCGGCGACACAGGCTCCGGAGACGAACACCAGCACAACGTCGCACAAGCGAGCGCAAAAACTTGTGAAGCGCTCGGCGCCGACCTCGTGCTCCTGCTCGGCGACAACTTCATCCAGCACGGCGTCAGCAGCGTGGACGACCCACAGTGGCGCACAAAGTTTGAAGACGTCTATCCACAGAACCTGCCGTTCTACGCGATTTTGGGGAACCACGACCTCGCGGGGAACTGGCGCGTCCAAGTGGACTACACAGAGCGCAGCGAGCGCTGGCGGATGCCCAACGTCAACTACACGCTCCAAGCCGGTCCAGCGACAATTCAGTGCATCAACACGACGTGCACGGTCTGTGCGCTGTGGACGCTCTTTCGCACGACGAGCAAAGAGTGGCGACTGGTCTGTGGACATCGCCCGCTGACCACGGGAGGGCGACATCGCGGCGTGACCGCGCTCGAGCGCTGGCTGATCCGCAGAGCCGCGCCGGATTTCTTCTTGTCAGGGCACAACCACATGCTGGAACACCTAGAGTGGGAAGGGATCTCGCAGGTCGTCGCTGGCGGAGGCGGCAGCCCGCTGAACCACACCTCGAAGCAGCCCAACCCACACCAGCAGTTCCTGCACTTGGGCCATGGCTACTGCTGGATGCACCTCACCCGCACCGCCGCGACCGTGCGCTACTTTGACGAACAGGGCGCCGAGATTTATCAGTTCACCCGCCAGAAATAACCGTTGTCGCGCCGCGACTTCTTCACCAGCCCTCTCATCTCTTTCCCTTGAGATTCTTATGTCAGCACCAACTGTCTTCCCCTTGTGGGAGCCACCGATGCTCCCTGTCACTGGCCGCGCCGAGCGCTTTCCGGTCTATCGCATCTTCTGTGTCGGGCAAAACTACGCTGAGCACGTCCGTGAGTTAGGGCAAGACCCCAACGAAGTGCCGCCGATCTTCTTCAGCAAGCCCTCAGTTTGTGTGCAGCCGGAGGGCGCACAGATCCCATACCCGCTGGCGACGAAGAACCTGCACTACGAAGTGGAGCTGGTCGTAGCGCTGGGGAACGCGGGCACGCACATCGCGGAAGCAGACGCGCTGGAGCATGTCTATGGCTACGCGGTCGGGATTGACCTGACCCGACGCGACCTGCAACACCTCGCCAAAACCAACGGGCAGCCGTGGGATGTCGCCAAGGGCTTTGACGCCTCTGCGCCGTGCTCTGCGATCCATGAAGCCGCGAGCACCAGACACCCGACGCAAGGCAAGATCTGGCTCTCGGTCAACGGCGAAGTGCGGCAAAACGGCAACCTCTCCAACATGATCTGGAAGGTGCCGCAGATTATCGCCACGCTCTCACAGCAGTTTCATCTGCGAGCCGGAGACCTGATCTTTACCGGAACGCCTGCGGGGGTCGGCCCCCTAGAAGTGGGCGACCGCATCGACGCCGGCGTCGAAGGCGTGGGAACCTTACACTGTGAGATTGTCTGAATGAGTGAATTTGCAGAAGTCGCGGTCGTTGGCGCCGGCTTGGCTGGTTCCGAAGCTGCGTGGCAGCTGGCCCAGCGCGGCTGTCAGGTGGATTTGTATGAGATGCGCCCCGTGCGGAGTACGCCCGCACACAAGACCGCAGGCTGCGCCGAGCTGGTGTGTAGCAACTCCTTCAAGAGCCGCTCCGTTGAGAACGCACACGGCCTGCTGAAAGCCGAGATGGCGCTGTTCGACTCCTTGATCCTGCAAGCTGCGGAGCAGTTCTCCGTCCCCGCTGGACAAGCCTTGGCGATTGATCGGGTGCCTTTCTCCGAGTGGGTCACCTCTCAGCTCGAAGCCCACCCGCGCGTGCGGTTACTGCGCGCAGAGGTCCAAGATGTACAGACGATGCTGTCGCGCCACCAATATGTCCTAGTCGCCACAGGCCCGCTGACGTCCGATCCCCTGAGCGCTTCGCTCACCGACCTGCTCGGCACCGAATATCTCTCCTTTTACGACGCCATCGCTCCCGTCGTGACGACCGAGTCCATCAACACCGACGTGGCGTTTCGAGCCTCGCGCTATGACAAAGGAGACGCCGATTACCTCAACTGTCCGATGAACCAAGCGCAGTACGAAGCCTTCATCGCCGCGATCCAGCGCGCGGAGAAGGTGCCGATGCACAAATTTGAGAACGTGCGCCCCTTTGAAGGCTGCTTACCGATTGAAGTGATGGTCGAGCGGGGACCCGAGACGCTGCGCTATGGGCCGATGAAACCTGTCGGGCTGAACCACCCAGTGACGGGCGAGTCTTTCCACGCGGTGGTGCAGCTCCGACAAGAGAACGTGCTGGGGACGCTCTTCAACTTGGTCGGCTTCCAAACGAAGATGACGTGGACGGCGCAGAAAGAAATTTTCCGTCTGATCCCCGGGCTGGAAGACGCTGAGTTCGTGCGGCTCGGCTCGATTCATCGCAACACCTTCTTGAGCAGCCCGAGCCTGTTGACTAACCAGCTACACTTGCGGCAGGAGCCCCGGCTGTTCTTTGCAGGACAAGTCACGGGCGTGGAAGGCTACACGGAGTCCACGTCAATGGGCGTCGCCGCGGCGCATTTTCTACACGCCAAGCTGCGCGGGCAACGCTCGCCCGACCTGCCCACAACGTCGATGATGGGCGCGTTGATTCGTTACCTAACCACCACCGACGCGAAGCACTTCCAGCCGATGAACGCCAATTTTGGTCTGCTCGACCCGCCTGAACAGCGCATGCCCAAGGCGCAGAAGAAAGCGTTCTACGCAGAGCGAGCGCTCGCCGCGCTGCGTGAGTGGGTGGACGCATTTGTGCCGGAGCGGGCAGCGGCTTGAGACAGAAAGTTGCATAATGTCCGGTCAAGCGCGGTGCATGTGGCACGATTCTTCGAATCTCCCTTGCATCGTTTTGCAATTCTCATTGCCTGCCTGCTCACCTATCTCTCAGTAAATACATGACTTGGATGGAAGCTAGCGTGCTAGGGCTCGTGCAAGGGCTCACCGAGTTCTTGCCGATCAGCAGCACCGCGCACTTGCGCATTGTCCCAGAGCTGCTGGGCTGGGAAGACCCCGGCGCGGCCTTCTCCGCTGTGATTCAACTTGGGACGCTGCTGGCGGTTGTGCTCTATTTTTGGAGAGACATCGTCGTGTTGGTGACCGCTGCGCTGCAGAGCGTGCTGCGCCGCAACCTGATGGAGACCGAAAGCTCGCGTTTAGCGTGGGCGATTGCAGTCGGGAACTTGCCGATCATTGTGCTGGGGCTGGGCTTCAAAGACTTCATTGAGACAGACGCCCGCAGCCTGTGGATTGTGGGTAGCGCGCTGATTATCTTGGCGATTGCGCTCTACATTGCAGAGAAGCGCTCTTCACAAGACGTCACTACGAGCGGCTTGAGTTTCAAGCAGATTCAGTGGATCGGGGCGTGTCAGGCGCTGGCGTTGATTCCGGGGTGTTCGCGATCGGGCTCTACGATTATGGGGGGATTGCTCGTTGGGTTGACGCGAGAAGAAGCGGCGCGGTTCTCGTTTTTGTTAGGGCTCCCAGCGATTTTGGGGAGCGGTTTGTTCCAACTCAAAGAGCTTGCAGAGACGGGGCTGGGCGAATCTGGCTTGCTCAACATCGTCCTCGGCGTGTTCTTCGCATTCCTCAGCGGCTATCTCTCTATCGAGTTTCTGCTCCGGTTTTTGCGGCGCTACGGTACGTTAGTGTTTGTGGTGTATCGCATCGCGCTCGGAGCCCTTGTCTTGTTTTTAGCAATTTAAGGACAACATGCGCTGGTTGTGGAGAGTCGCTCTGCTGTTGTGGTTGGGGGCTTGTAGCTGGACGGCGACCTTTAACGAAAAGAATTACGAGGTGTGCTTGCCGCTGATCGAGAGTGACCGTCAGCACGCGCGCGCCGAGGGGGCTTACAGCTACAACCCTGAGGATTTCAACGCGTGTCGCGCGCCGGCTCGGTATCGAAATGAACTGCGAGAAGAGTAGTTTAGCGGCTTTTTGCCCGACGCAATTTCTATTGCCCTTTGGGAGTCGATTTGTTAGCTTGCCCCTGCTTTTTCACAGGGTATCGTTTTTGAAACATTTGAATGTTCCACCGGCGTTGCAGCTGTGAAGGTCGCGGTCTGAGCAAGCAAATCCCCAGACTGCTTGCCCAAAGCGCGGAAGCGCTTTCCGAGTCCGCCCGCCGGATTTCTTTCCCACTTAGC
>CBFIJD010000056.1:8366-10575 GCA_965662845.1 uncultured bacterium
GCAAGCAAACCCCCAGACTGCTTGCCCAAAGCGCGGAAGCGCTTTCCGAGTCCGCCCGCCGGATTTCTTTCCCACTTAGTACTCACGCTTCGATAGTAATCAACAGGAGACCTCATGAAATTGAAGAACTTGTTCGCTGTTGGCATCGCCGCTGTCCTTGGTTTAGGACTGGCTGCTAGCGTTCAGGCCGCCGGCGATCCCGCGAAGGGAAAAGCTCTCTATCCAACCTGCGCAGGCTGCCACGGCATGAACGGCGAAGGTAACCAAGCGCTGAATGCGCCAGCCATCGCCGGTCAGCAAGAGTGGTACGTCGCGCGTCAGCTGCGCTACTACCAAGAAGGCATCCGCGGTGCGCATCCAAAGGATGTGTATGGCATGCAGATGCGACCGATGTCGATGACCGTCATGGGTGAAAACGCCGATCACGTCGCCGCATACATCGCTTCTTTGCCCAAGACCTCGCACGCTCCAACCATGGGCGGTGACCCGAACGCGGGCAAAGCGAACTACGCCGTCTGTATGTCGTGCCACGGCATGAACGGCGAAGGCAATGACGCGCTGAACGCTCCCCGCTTGGCCGGGCAGTATGACTGGTACACATACCGCCAGTTGATGAACTGGAAGACGGGTGTGCGCGGTACACACGCTAAGGACACGTATGGCGCGCAGATGATCGGGATGGTCGCTACGTTGCCAAACGAAGACGCTGTCAAGAACGTCGCGGCGTACATCGCCACCTTGAAGTAATCACTTCGCTCCGCAGGTTCCGCGCTGGAGCCTGCTTCCTCCTCGCTAGCTTTCCCTGCTCCTCTCAGAATCTTCGCTTGAGCTTACGCTCTCCCCTTCGTTATCATCGCTCCTTCGCGCCACATCTCCTCCATTGACGAACGCGGCGCTGCCCTTTCGTTGCTCATCACAACCCTCACACGTAGGTCTCGCCATGACAGAACCCACTCAATCCGGACACCGCAAATATTCCTCTCAAGTCACCGAAGGCGTCGAACGCGCTGCCAGCCGAGGTATGCTCTACGGCGTGGGCTTTGAGAAAACCGACTTCCAGAAGTCCCAGATTGGCATCGCTTCCACATGGGGAATGGTTACGCCGTGCAACATGCACATCAACCAGCTCGCGGATCACTCGGCGCGGGGAGTGCAGCGCGCTGGCGGAAAGCCGATGCAGTTCAACACAATCACGATCTCCGACGGCATCTCCATGGGCACCGAAGGCATGAAGTATTCGCTGGTCTCCCGGGAAGTGATCGCCGACTCGATTGAGACGGTCGTGGGGTGTCAGGCGTACGACGGCGTCGTGGCGATTGGTGGCTGCGATAAAAACATGCCGGGCTGCATGATCGGCCTCGCGCGGCTGAACCGCCCAGCGGTGTTTGTCTATGGCGGAACCATCATGCCGGGCACGATTGCGGGCAAAGACGCCGACATCGTGACGATTTTTGAAGCCGTTGGGAAGAGAGCCTCCGGCGAGATTGATGACGCCCAGCTCGAAGAGATCGAGTCCAAGTCCATCCCAGGCGCAGGCTCCTGTGGTGGGATGTACACCGCGAACACCATGGCCTCCGCGATTGAAGCCATGGGCATGAGCTTGCCCAACAGCTCTGCGATGGCAGCGATTTCGCCTGAAAAAGCCGAGGATTGTGTGGCGGCAGGCGAAGCGGTGATGCGCCTCGTGGCACAAAACATCTGCCCACGCGACATCATGACGCGCCAAGCGTTTGAGAACGCGATCACGGTGGTGATGGCGCTCGGAGGCTCGACCAACGCAGTGTTGCATCTGCTGGCGATGGCGCACGCCGCGCACGTTGAGCTTGGGCTGGATGACTTTCTCCGCATCGCCAAGCGCACGCCCGTGCTGGCTGACCTGCGCCCCAGCGGTCGCTTCTTGATGGTCGATCTGGTGCGGATTGGCGGCCTCTCCCCGCTGATGAAGCGCCTGCTCGACAAAGGCTTGCTGCGCGGGGATTGCCTCACCGTCACGGGCAAAACGCTCGCGGAAAACCTCGCCGACGTCGCAGATTATCCGGCCGATCAAGAAGTCATCCGCTCGTTTGACAACCCCATCAAGCCCGACGGACACCTCGTCGTGCTGCGCGGAAACCTCGCTCCAGAAGGGGCCGTCGCCAAAATCTCTGGCAAGGAAGGCTTGCAGTTCCGTGGCAGCGCCCGCGTCTTTGACTCCGAAGAAGAAGCCCTG
>CBFIJD010000056.1:10673-14270 GCA_965662845.1 uncultured bacterium
CGTCGCCAAAATCTCTGGCAAGGAAGGCTTGCAGTTCCGTGGCAGCGCCCGCGTCTTTGACTCCGAAGAAGAAGCCCTGAGCCGCATCCTGGACGGCACCGTGCAGCAAGGCGACGTGATCGTGATTCGCTACGAAGGACCCCAAGGAGGCCCCGGCATGCGCGAGATGCTCTCCCCGACCTCCGCGATCATGGGACGCGGCCTCGGCAAAGACGTCGCGCTCATCACGGATGGACGCTTCTCCGGCGGCAGCCACGGCTTTGTGATCGGACACGTTACGCCTGAAGCCATCGCAGGCGGCCCGCTAGCGATTGTACAAGACGGCGACAACATCGCGATTGACGCCAGCACCAACCAACTCAACCTCGAGCTTTCAGACGAAGAGATCCAGCGGCGCCTCGCCAACTGGAGATGCCCCGAACCCCGCTATCAACGGGGAGTCCTCGCCAAGTACGCCCGCACGGTCAGCTCCGCTTCTTTGGGCGCGGTGACAGATCGCTGAGTTCCCACTAGACAGGCAACGGAAGCGCTCTCACACCGAGTTTTCCGTTGCGCTGACGTCGAGGCAGAAATCAGGCGGTCCCCCTTGAGACGCTTGGCCGAGATGCCGGTTTGGTGAATCCCTCCATGTGTTTGCTTTTCTGATCAACTCCGATGCTGCAACTTCGCTATTTGGAAGCCGAGAATGGCTTCATCGCAGAATGGGCACGTTGATGCCTGCGGTCAAAACCTTGGTGCAGGAGCTGGCGGAGGATTATGAAGATGGCTTTCGGCCTGAGATTTCGCGGTATCTGAACGACGTGCAGGATCACGTGCAGCAAGCGCTCGATTTTGTGCGCTCAGATCAGGAAATCCTCTCTGGATTGAGCGATTAGGAAGAATTGGTTGGCCAGAAGGAGAAGATTTGGCTCCAGATGGATTGGCGCGGTATTTACTAAAAGAGGTCGTGTAAGATGCGTCTTTCTCCTGACACTAAAGCAACCATTCAACAAATCATTCATGGCTTTGACCCTCATGCGACAATCTTGTTGTTTGGCTCCCGAGCGAATGATACGGCAAAAGGTGGAGATATTGATTTGCTGATTATTTCCGACTCTTTGACGAATAGAGAACTCAGAAAAATACGAATTGAATTGCAGGATCAATTAGGGGTTCAAAAGTTTGATTTGGTTCTATCGGGTGCCGATCTATCCAACCCTTTTGCGCGACTTGCTTTTGAGACGGGAGTTTCTTTATGAACCAGAACAAGACGATGGAAGTCTTGGAGCAATCTCAGAAAGATTTACTCGAAACAGCAAATTGGTTTCGTCATTCGTATGAAATTTGTAAAAATCTGAGTCAAAAAACTGACTTTAGCGTCTCTGAATATGATGCGATTGAAAGTTTTATGTCTCGCTATATTCGCATCACGGATTTGTTGTTACGAAAAGTGTTTCGTTCGATTGACAGGGTAGAATTAGAACAGCCCGGTAGTTTGCTTGATGTGTTAAACCGAAGTGAAAAAAGGGAGCTTATCTCTGACGCAAAAGAAGTTCGTGAATGGACAGAGTTGCGGAATCAAATTGTTCACGACTATGCACATCAAGAGTTGACCTCTTTGTTTCAGGATGCGCTCACATTTGCTCCAAAAATCCTACAAACAATTGAAATCACAGACCAATACTGCAAAAAACTACATGATTTGTGGTCGGCTTAGCGATGAAAAGAGGTAGGGTTCAGACTCATCACTTCGTTGGCAAAGACTCACGCGAATCGTCTCGGCGCGAGCGGGAACTTCTTCCATCATTACATCCATCCATTCTTCAAATGTACGTCATCGCTTGAAGAGGGCGCGTCGCCAATTGTCAACGTCGGGTGCGTCTCACAGGCTGGGGCTTTTGCGTGAGTTGGACTTCGGCGCGGTACGTTCGGCGCTCTCGGATGTAGGTGACACGCACCGTATCGCCGGGGCTTCGATTCTCAATCTGTTGTGCGAGCTGCTCCAGAGAAGTGACAGGCGCGTCGTTGATGTGCGTGATGATGTCGCCGCCCCACGGGACTCGGTAGCGCCCGACGATGATCTCGCGGGAGGCGCCACGGAGTCCAGCCAATGCCGCCGATTCCCCCGCGACCACGTTTGCGAGCAGCAGCCCCTCCGGCAGGTTCAGCCCAGCGCGGTTGAGATAGCGCGTCGGGATCGGCTCTACGCCTAGCCACGGGCGTTGCACATAGCCATAGGCAATCAGGTCTGGGATCAGGCGCTGCGCGGTGTTGCTGGGAATCGCGAAGCCAATGCCCACACTCCCCGCAGAGCCAATAATCGCGGTGTTGATGCCGATGACTTGTCCTTGCGTGTTGAGGAGCGGGCCTCCCGAGTTGCCGGGGTTGATCGCGGCGTCGGTTTGCAGCACGCCTTCGATCTTGCGCCCGTTTTGCGCTTCGATGGTGCGTCCAAGGGCGCTCACGATCCCCGTGGTGAGGGTGTGTTGCAGCCCGAACGGGTTCCCCAGCGCCAGCACTTTTTGTCCAACAAAGACTTCTTCTGAGTCGGCTAGCTTAAGGCTGCGCAGGCGCTCGGCAGGAGCGTCAATGCGAATGACCGCGAGATCGCTATTCGGATCAACCCCCACCACTTGCGCGTTCCAACGGCTTTCATCCAGCAGCGTGACCATCAGCTCTTGCGCGCCTTCAATCACGTGATAATTGGTGACGATGTGGCCATCCTTGTCGATCAGGAAGCCCGTTCCCGAACCCGCCTCACTCGGAATCGCTCGGTAGAAGAAGTCATAGCCAATCGCGATCGAGCTGATGTTGACCACTGCTGGGCTGGCCTGTTCGTAAATCTGGACATTTTCCCGCTCTTCGGCGGAGAGGGGTGGGCGCGCGAAGGCAGTGGCGACGCTGAGGAGCAGTCCAAACAGCAGAAAAAACGTGGTTTTCATCATTGAGGGTCATTGAGGGTCAAAAGATGATTTCATAAGAACATCAGCCCAACTCAGAGCTTGAGGACGAAGGATCCTCCCTCCGACGGTCAGCCTCATGCCCACCAGCCCGAACGTCCAGCGAGATAGACTCTGCGCCTCAGCGCTTCCAGATGGAACCTTTCGGCGAACCTAGTCACCAGCTCCGCTTTGATGTTCCTCGCTGTCGTCTTCAAAGAAGTGAAGGTCTGATGGGGTTCGTTTTCAGTGGCAGCATACTCTGGCGGCGCATTCAGGAAAACGTGTGGAGCTGCGACCCACAGCTCACACCGTCGCGGGGATCGTCTCAATCACGTCGCCACGACGTTGCAAAATCGTCACTCCTTGCCGCAGCGCTGCTTGCAGCACCTCTTCGTCAATCGAGAAGGTCGCCAACCCCAAGTGACGCTGAAAGTCGCGATACTGCGGAAACAAACGCGGGAAGTTCGCGCCCTTGCGCTCAATCAAGTGAGTCAGGTCACGGGGATGGGCGCGGTACTTGACCTCGATGATGAACACCGAGTCGCCGTTGTAGAGCAGGATGTCGTATTCTTCGCGGAGTTTCTGAGACGAGCGCAGCAGATTCCGGTCCACGATCTCAAAGCGCTTGCCGGCCAAGACCGGGTTATGCTGTAGCGAATTGTAGAAGAAGTCCTCA
>CBFIJD010000057.1:0-14112 GCA_965662845.1 uncultured bacterium
CCGGTTGGGCTCCAGCGTACGCGGTCTGGGCTGCGATAGAACTCGACCAGTCCACCGAGCTGGGGCGCGACTTGCGTCATCGCCTCGGAGTTGATGTCCGAATCACGAATCGGCGTCAAACCGACCATGGTCTTGCGCAAGGAGACCGTCTTCGAGACGGTGAACTGTGCATAGAGCCAAGCGGCTTTGCGGCGATCGACTGGGGTAGACTTCATCAGCGTCCATGAGCCGGCATCTTGGTAGCCGAGCTTCATGCCTTTCGTCCAGTAAGGGCCGTGTGGCGAAGGAGCCATGCGCCACTTTGGCGTTCCGTCGGGGTTGTTGATCGCCGGCGCGGCGCGCATGTCAGCCGTAAAGGCGGTGTACCAGAAGATCTGCTGCGCGATGTTGCCCTGCGCAGGCACCGGACCGGCCTCAGAGAAGGTCATCCCTAAGGCCTCTGGTGGCGCGTAGGCTTTCATCCAATCCACATATTTGGTGAGCGCGTACACGGCGGCAGGACCGTTGGTCGCGCCCCCACGCTCAACGCTTGAGCCAACAGGCTTACAATTCTCCGCCCGAATGCCCCACTCATCGACAGGCAGGCCGTTGGGCAAGCCTTCATCTCCGGCACCTGCCATGGAGAACCACGCATCGGTGAAGCGCCAGCCTAGCGACGGGTCTTTCTTCCCATAGTCCATGTGACCGTACACTTTCTGACCGTCGATCTCTTTAACGTGCACCGTGAAGAACTCGGCGATGTCCTCATACGCCGACCAGTTGATGGGGACCCCCAGCTCATAGCCGTAGATGTCGCGGAATTGGTTCTGCAGATCGCCGCGCTGGAACCAGTCATAGCGGAACCAGTAGAGGTTGGCGAACTGCTGTGCGGGGAGCTGATACAGCTTGTCGTCTGGCCCCGTCGTGAAGCTCTTGCCGATGAAGTCATCAACGTCGAGCGTCGGCAAGGTCACATCTTTGCCTTCACCGTTCATCCAGTCGGAGAGCGGAACGGCGGCGCCATAGCGGAAGTGCGTGCCGATCAAGTCGGAGTCATTGATGTAGGCGTCATAAATGTTGCGCCCGGACTGCATCTGCGTCTGCAGCTTCTCCACAACGTCCCCTTCTTGGATCAAGTCATGGTTCACCTTGATGCCTGTGATTTCGGTGAAGGCTTTCGCGAGGGTCTTGGCTTCGTATTCATGCGTGGTGATGGTCTCGGAGACGACGTTGATTTCCATGCCTTGGAAAGGCTTGGCCGCCTCAATGAACCACTCCATCTCCTTGATCTGCTCCTCTTTTGAGAGCGAAGATGGCTGGAACTCTTGGTTGATGTACTTCACCGCAGCTGCGCGGTCTGCCATCGCGGGGACGGCGATCACGGATGCCAACGCGGCGGCAGCGAGCGTTGTAATCCACTTCTTCATGCCCATGTTCATGTTGCTCTCCCTGAATGAGTGAGTTGATGGTGTCTTCTGGAAATCTCTGCCTCGTGAACAATTCACGACACAGAATCGAGAAGGAAGACGCTTCTCGCCGAAATCAAAAGCCTTAGCCCCAGCGCATCACGGCTGCCATCCAGACCGCCGCAAGCCCCAAGCTGCCCCACAGCGTTACGTCTTCTAGGCTATAGAGCCACACCAGCTGGATGTAGGCGCTGCCCAGCAAGCCAATGAAGAAGCGATCCCCGCGAGTGGTCTCCATCGGCAGAAGTCCACGCCGAGGGATCGAGGGGGACACGACTTGCCAAACCGTCATTCCTGCCAACATCACGGCGATGCTGATGAAGAACAGCGCGGTCGGCGTGGTCCAATACATCCACTGCATACAAGCTCTCTTGTGCCAAAAAGTTGTGTTTCAGTCGTTCTCTCAAACGCGACCGAGCGCGAAGCCCTTCGCGATGTAATTCCGCACAAACCAGATCACCAAGACGCCCGGCACCAAAGTCAACACGCCCGCGGCGGCGAGCAGCCCCCAGTCCATACCGGAAGCAGAGACCGTACGCGTCATCGTCGCGGCGATGGGCTTGGCATTCACGGAAGTCAGCGTGCGGGCCAGCAGCAGCTCTACCCAGCTGAACATGAAGCAGAAGAAGGCCGTCACGCCAATGCCGGAGCGAATCAGCGGCAAGAAGATGCGCCCAAAAAAATGCGGGAAGCTGTAGCCATCAATGTAGGCCGTCTCATCAATTTCGCGGGGCACTCCCGACATGAAGCCTTCTAAAATCCAGACCGCCAGCGGCACGTTGAACAGACAGTGCGCGATCGCGACCGCGATGTGCGTGTCGAAGATGCCAACGCTGGAATAGAGCTGAAAGAACGGCAGCAAGAAGACGGCCGGCGGAGCCATGCGATTGCTGAGGAGCCAGAAGAACATGTGGGTGTCACCAACGAAGCGGAACCTTGAGAAGGCGTATGCCGCTGGCAACGCGACGGTCACAGAGATCAGCGTGTTGATGCCCACATAGAGCATTGAGTTGAGGTAGCCAGAATACCACGTCGGGTCGCTGAAGATGGTGAGGTAGTTTTGGAAGGTCAGCTCTTGGGGGAAGAGCGTCAGCCCACCCAGGATCTCTTCGTTGGTCTTGAGCGACATGTTCAGCAGCCAGTAAATCGGCAGGTTCAAGAACAGCAGGTAAACAGCGAGCCCGAGGTGACGGAGCTTGATTCCAGAAGGCTTGGTACGGCGCACAGCGGTCTCCTGCGACAAATTGGCTGTTAGGGGTTGTGGGGCTGTGCGGGCCATCACGGTGTCAGAGTGCGCGGTCACGGCAGATACTTTCATGGTTGTGGTCTCTCAAAGTCGAATCCTCAGCGCTGCACTGCTCTCTCTACGTGGGAGACGGCTCTCACCAGCGTGGGTCTTTCAGGGCAGGGGGAGGAATCGGGAGGTCAGCCCGTCAATGCTTAGCCGCTCTTTTCTGCGGCTTTGTCGAGATTCACCATCGCGGTGTAGAACACCCAACTCAGCAGCAAGATCACCAAGAAGTAGATGATCGAGAACGCCGCCGCGGGTCCCAAATCGAACTGCCCCACCGCCAGCCGAGTCAAATACTGGCTGAGGAACGTCGTCGTGTTCCCCGGCCCGCCGCCGGTCAGCACGAAAGGCTCGGTGTAGATCATGAAGCTGTCCATGAAGCGGAGCAGCACGGCGATCAACAGCACGCGCTTGAGCTTAGGCAACTGAATGTAGCGGAACACCGACCACGTCGAAGCGCCGTCAATCGCTGCCGCTTGGTAATAAGCGTTGGGGATCGCTTGCAGACCGGCGTAGCACAGCAGCACCACCAGCGATGTCCAGTGCCACACTTCCATAATGAAGACGGTCATCCACGCGTCGAAGGGGTCTGACGTATAGTTGTAGTCAATGCCCAGCACCTTGTTGATGAACGACCCTGCCAGCCCAATGTCGGAACGCGCGAAGACCTGCCACATCGTCCCTACCACATTCCACGGCACCAGCAGCGGCAACGCGACCGCAACCATCGAGAACGCGACGCCGATCCCCTTGCGCGGCAGACACAGCGCGATCGCGATGCCGAGCGGGATCTCCACCAGCAGCACGCAGGCAGAGAAGAAGAGCTGGCGCACAAACGCGTCGTGGAGCAAGTCGTCTTGCAACGTCATCTGGAACCACTCCGCGCCCACAAAGACCCGGTCATTCGGGCTGAAGATGTCCTGCACAGAGTAGTTCACGACGGTCATCAGTGGAATGATCGCGCTGATCGCCACAATGAAGAAGACCGGCAACACCAAAAACCATGCAGCGTTGTTCCAAGGCTTGTTCATGCAGCCCTCCGAGCGGTTTGTCTCTCGATGAGCGCTCCGTTGGCATAGAGCAGCGTCTCGTTCGCAGGAAAGACCAGCTGGGGATTCGCTGGGATATGGGCGTCTTCGGGGACTTTGACCTTCACTTCATGCTCACCGAGCTTCGCCGTCGCGATCTGGAACTGCCCCATCTCTTCCACTTTCAAAAGCTGCACAGGGACTCCGCCGGACTCTGCAAACCGCAAGAACTCTGGGCGTACTCCAATTTGGAGATCGAGCTTGGCATCGACCCCGGTCGGATCTAGCGCCTGTCGCGTCAGCGGCAGCTGCTGATTGTCAACCCGCACGTGGTTCCCTTCAAAATGACAGGGCAGCAGGTTCATGCCAGGCGACCCAATGAAATAGCCGATGAAGGTGTGCGCGGGGCGCTCAAACAGCTCTTGTGGCGTACCCATCTGCAACACGCGCCCGTCCTGCATCACGACCACTTCGTCTGCGAAGGTCATCGCCTCCGTCTGATCGTGCGTCACATACACCATCGTGTGGTCGTAGCGCCGGTGAATCTCCTTCAGCTTGCGGCGCAGCACCCACTTTTGGTGCGGGTCAATCACGGTCAGGGCTTCGTCCAGCAAAATTGCCGAGACATCGCTGCGCACGAGCCCTCGCCCCATCGAGATCTTCTGCTTCTGGTCAGCGCTCAGCCCGCTAGCTTTGCGGTTCAGGTGCGAGCTTAGCTCCAGTATCTCGGCGACCTCGGTGACGACCCGCTCAATCTCCTGGTTGGGAATCTTCCGGTTGCGCAGCGGGAAGGCGAGGTTCTCTCTCACCGTCATCGTGTCGTAAATCACTGGGAACTGAAAAACCTGCGCGATGTTGCGCTCTTTGGTCGGCAGCTGGGTGACGTCGCGCTCATCGAACCACACCGCGCCTTCGCTGGGCGTGAGCAACCCCGAGATCAAGTTCAGCAGCGTGGTTTTGCCACAGCCAGAAGGCCCCAGCAGCGCGTAAGCTTTGCCGTGCTCCCACGTCAGGTTCATGCGGTGCAGCGCGTATTCTGGTTGCGGCGCGTCGGGCTGGTACGAGTGAGCCAGCTCGCGAAAGATCACGTTCGCCATGAGAAGCCTCAGTTCTGCAGGGGTTGGGGGACGCGTAGAAGCTGCTCCTTAGCGTCAAAGAGGTAGAGCGAGCGCGGGTGAAAGTGCGCTTGGAACTTGTCGCCAATCTCATGGCTCTTGACACCGTCCTCTTGCAAGACCCACTCGCGGTCGGCGTGGTGGAAGTACACCAGCGTCTCCGAGCCGCTGATCTCAGTGAGATCGACCTCTGCGGCAAACGAGACGTCCTCGGCGCTCTGGGCGTTGGTCGCGAGGTGGTAGGAACGCAAGCCCAACAGGTAGCTGCCGGGGGCGATGTCTTGGAAGTGCGGCGGCGCTGCGACGCGAGTGTGGTCATTCAAATGAAGCTCTCCGGCACGCAGCTCGGCGCGCATGATGTTCATTGGCGGCGTGCTGAAGAGCGAGCTGACCGTCACGGTCTGTGGGTGACGATAGACTTGCTTGGTCTCGCCTGATTGCAGCAGTCGCCCTTCGTGCAGCACAAAGACGTTCCCGCCAAGCAACAGCGCCTCCGCAGGCTCGGTGGTGGAATAGACGACGATCGCTTCGCGCACAGAGAAGATCTCTTTCAGCTCGGTGCGCAGGTCTTCGCGGAGTTTGTAGTCTAGGTTGACGAGCGGTTCGTCGAGCAGCAGCAAGTCCGCGTCTTTGACCAGCGCGCGGGCAATGGCGGTGCGCTGCTGCTGCCCACCCGAAAGCTCGGCGGGCAAGCGCTGTAGCAAGTGATCGATCTTCATCATGCCTGCGACCTCGCGCACTTTTTTGTCAATCTCCGGCTTGGTGAGCCGCATCAGCTTGAGGGGAGAGGCGATGTTCTGAAACACCGTCATTGACGGGTAATTGATGAACTGCTGATACACCATCGCCACGTCTCGTTTGCGAACAGGCACCCCTGTCATCTCTGCGCCGTTGACGGTCAACTTCCCGCTGGTCGGGCGATCGAGCCCTGCCAACAGGCGCATCACGGTCGTCTTCCCCGCGAGCGTTGGGCCAAACAAGATGTTCAATCCTGCTCTCAGCTCTAGCGACAGGTCGTAGATGTGTGTGTCTTGTTCGACGTGATGCTGGATGTGGTCGAGACGAATTTCCATGAGACTGCGATGGCTAGTGTGCGGCAAGTTCAGAATGTTCAGGCAATGTTAGCGTCGAACAAACACTTGTCAAATTATTTTTCAAAAATAAATCAAATGCGCGAGCGCGGTCTGTACGCGCAGAGGGGCGTGCTCATGTTAAGAGCGCCTGCGCCGTCCATTCGTCGGTGATGAGCGTCGAGAGCAGCTTGCCCCGCAGCGCTCCGCGAATCGCTTCGAGTTTGCGTGGTCCGCCCGCGATGCCGATCACTTGCTTCATGGTTCGCATTTGGTTGAGCCGCACGGCGATCATCCGCTCGTGCTGTTCCAACTCGAGCGGGTTCCCTTCAGCGTCAAAGTATTCCCCATGGATCTCACCGACTGCCCCTTGGCGCATGAGCAGATCCAAGTCTTCTTGGGTGCGATAGCCAAACTGCGAGAACGACGTCCGGGGCTCCAGCGCCCCGATGCCAATAAAGCTCATGTCTGCCGTCAGCGCCATGCGCATCACACGCTCGATCTCAGGCTCGTGGAGCAGGTGATCGCGCACCTCACGCGAACGCACCATCAGTGGCGCAGGGATGATGTAAAACGGGTAGCGGAAGCCAGACAGCAACGACCCGACGCTGCGCTCGGTCATGCGGGTGCTGAGGTACGTCGTGACCCCACCGCAGAGAGTGATGAAGGCGGTCTCTGGCCGCGCGAGGTTCGTGATGTTGCGCGTCATCCACGAGATCGTAGAGCCCCAGCCGAGCCCAATCAGCAGCTTCTCTTGCTCAATGCGACGCTCTAAAAACTGGGCTCCCGCCTGCCCTAAGTTCTCGTTGATTTGCTCCGGAGGCACTTCAGGAACCAGCCGGACTTCGTTCAGTTGCCAGCGGCTCGCCAGCTCACGTTCCAGCTCGCTGAGGCGAGCGTCGGTGCCGTGCACGTGGATCGTCACCATGCCGGACTGCCGGACCTCGTTGAGCACGGCGATCACACGGGCGCGGTTCAGCCCCAGCTTGTCGGCGATCTCATTTTGCGTCCACCCTGCCTTGTAATAGTACCAAGCGATGCGTTCGGCGAAGAGCTGCTGATCGCGCTGGGCGGTGTTCAACTTTCTCAAAGGCTGCCTACCAAAAAAGTTAGTTCAGTGAGGCGGGGATCGACTCCTCATGGGCGAAGAATTCTTGCCAGCGCGTGAGCGCTTGTTGGCCAAATAAGATGTCGCAGACCTCACGTGTGCCTTGAGCTTCACGGAGTTCTGCCTTCGAGATCATGAGTGAGATTTTGGTGCGGCGGCGCAGGAAGTCTTCCAAGGTCTGCACCATCTCGACGTCGCGAGCGTGGAAGACTTCGCATCGCAGGCACTCGGAATCGGGGATGATCTCGTCGCCCATCTCTGGGTTCTCGCGGATGTGTTCGAGCATCGTGAACGCGTCTTCTCCATAGCGCCGCCAGAGCCGCTCAGAGCTAGGTTCCGAGGCATTGGGGGGCGTGCGTTGATCGAGATTCATCGCTTTTGCTGCGGCGAAGAACCGTTGGCGCACGCTCTCGTCAGGCTCTCCGAACCAGCGTTCGCGCGTGGTTCCTAAGCGGATGCCGAGGCCCTCCACAAGCGCGCACACTTCCTCGCCAATGTTTAAGCAGTCGGTGAGCTTGCCACCAAAGATACTGACGCTCTTGCGCTGCTCGTCGACGTCAATTTCGTGCTTGCGCGACATCTTCACCCAGTCGTCGATGGTCTGGTCTTGCTGGCGCTCGACAACAAGCGGGCGCACGCCCCAGCGCTCAGAGATGATGTCTTCTTCGGTGAGGGGGCGCTCGAGCTGCACGCGTTTGTTGACGTTGCTCAGGACAAAGGCGCGGTCTTCGGGCGTGACCTCGGTCTCAGGTTGAGGGACTTGTGTGTCGGTGGTGCCGATGACGGTGCGTTTGCCCATCGGGATCGCGAAGAACATGCGCCCGTCGTCGGCAAAGAAGGTCAGGACGCGCTCCTGTGGCGTGAGGCGGTTGACGATCAGGTGGATGCCTTTGGAGAAGACGTGCTGGTGCTTGGTTGGCTGGGTGAGGTGCTCGTTTTGGCGGTCGACATAGGGGCCGCAGGCGTTGATGAGCGCCTTCGCTTGGACGGTGTGTTGCTGACCGGTGGCGTGATCCAGCAGATGGACGGTCCACAAGCCGCTCTGTGCGTCGCGTTCCCCGCCGAGCGACTCGACGTAGTTCAGCGCGAAGCCGCCACGTCGCAACGCAGACTGTACGAAATGGAACACAAAGCGGGCGTCATTCTCGGGCAAATACGCGTCGGAATACTCGATGCCCCCGATGCTCCGCTGCGTGTCAATCACCGGCTCTTCGTTGCGGATGCGCTTCGGCGTGAGGAGCCGAGGCGGGCGCGTGAAGCAGTTGCCCATGAACCAATACAGCGTCGCGCCCGCGAAGAGCATGAGCGCGGGAAACCGGAAGCCTCTCTCCAAATTGGTGTAGAAGCGCAGCTCACGGATGTTGCTCGGGAAAGCCCGCATCAGCTCGTTGCGCGACCGGCACAGCTTGCGCACCAGCCCAAACTCGTAGGACTCCATGTATTTGATGCCGCCCCACACCAAGTTGGACGAGTGCATGCTGGTCTCGCTGGCGAAATCCTTGCGGTCAATCAAGCCCACACGCAGACCTCGTCCGCTGAGCGCTGCGAGCGAGACCGCTCCGTTGATGCCGCCACCGATCACGAGGACGTCGAGGGGTTGTTGCGTCATCTGGGCGAGGTGTTCCTGTCGTGTCATGGAGTTTCTCCAGAGAAGAAGAGGGACAGAGGGGTGGCTTACGTGGGGAATACTTTGCGTCGGTCAAAAACATTTGTCAAATGATTTTTCTTTTGTTCTGTCTTGTCACACTTCTGTGCGCGGAAAAAGCGCGCTGCGCTTCAGGGAGAACCGCCCCCAAAAACTGCGTCGGGAGGGCCGCATCACCGCCTGCATGAGAGGAATGAGAACAGAGGGCTTGGGGGCCAGCGAGAGGACAGAGACGTCTGTTGGGTGGGTGGGCGCGAGAGACTCTGCGTCGGCGCAAGGCAGAGAAACGTCAGAGTCTCGTCGGGAGAGGAGTCAAGCAGAGGGTGCGGGCTTCAAACGAAACTTGTGGTTCAGATGTTCAAACTGACGCTGCAGGTCAATCACAGCTTCTTGCAACCGCTGGGCGACGGCCGCCGTCTCTTCGGAGTTGGAGGCGTTGGTCTGCGTTGTGTCGTCAATTTCGATGAGCGCGTGGGCGACGCTCTCCAGACTCTCCCGCTGATTTCCTGTCGCCAGATGAATGCTGTGGATCGCTGTGCCGATGCCTTGGACGCGCGTCTCTTGTTGTTGCGCGGCAGTGTTCGCCTCGGTGATCAGGTTTGAGACGTGTTGAAATTGCTGCAGCACCTGCTCAAACGTCGAGAGGCGTTCGCTGCTGACTTGGTTGCCATGATCAATGCGGTGGACGCTCTCTTGGATTTTTTGTGTGATCTCTTTGGCAGCGTCTTTGGAGTTCTCTGCGAGTTTGCTCACTTCGTTGGCCACGACTGCGAAGCCTTTCCCATATTGACCGGCGCGAGCGGCTTCAATCGCTGCGTTGGTCGCCAACATCTTGGTTTGTTCGGAGATGTCGTTGATGACGCTGATGATGTCTTTGATCTCGCTGCTGCCGCTCTGCAGCTCGGTCATCACCGCTGCGATCTCTTGCAGCGCCTGCGAACCAAGCTCCATGGCGTTGCGCTCCTCATGCGCGAGCTGGGCGATTTGTCCCAAATTCTCAGAAAACGTGGCAGAGGTTTGTGCGACTTCCTGCGCTGCTTGTACGGAGTGTTCCGCTTGGTGCGCGTTGTTTTTTGCGCGTTGGGAGATGTCTTCCATCGCAGTGCGCACTTGCTCTAGCGTTGCGGCTTGTTGATGGGCAGCGTTGGCGACGGAGATGGAGCTTTCTTGCACATGCTGCGCGATTTGACGTAGCTGCGCAATGGCGGAACCCAGCTGTTGACTCATCTGCTCGACAGCGTTCGAGAGGCCGTCTGCGTTGCGATACGTCCAGAACGTGAGACCGCTGAGCCCGAGCAAGGCTGCGATCAGGACGAGGAGTTGAGTGTGGTAAGCGCGCTCGGCCTCTGCGATCAATTGCTCGGTTTGGGACTGCATGTAGGTCGCCATCTGATCTTGCACGGACTTGATCAAGCCAATGCGCTTGGTAGACATTTCAAACCAATACTCGGCATCAACGCCAAACCCACCGTCGGTCGCCTTGTCTTGGGCGACTTGGCGCAGACGCTCAACCTCGTCTACCGGTCGCCCTCGCAGCGTTTGTTGAAACGCTTGCAGCATCTCAGTCGAGACGAATTGCTGGAAGTTGTAGAGGTAGAAGGTCTGTCCACTTAGCAGATTGATGAAGCGTTGGTACATGCCGGCGCCAAACTGGTCTCCACCGAAAGTGTTCGCCAGCGTCGCGCGTTCAATGCCGGCGCGCTCTTTGGCTTCAATCAGGTTCACATACGCCGTCATCTCGCGAATCAAGTCAGGGTCTTCGGCCTGATGGATGGCTTGAATCATGATCTCAATCAGATTGCGAATGATGCCGGTGTAATACTTCAACTCATCCGCGACGCTGATAGAGAGGCCGTCCACGCGCTGACGAATCTGTCCCCGTTGAGCGAGTTCGCGCAGAGCCTGGTTGATTTTTTCATTCACCACCGCGCCCAGCCGCTCTTGTTCGACGCGCTCAAGCAGCGCTTGCAACTGCGCGTGTTGATCGTCGGCGAGGTCTCGCTGGCCGGGGAGCTGGGTGCGGAAGTTGGTGCCGTTGCTTCCCAAATATCCCGCCGACATCCCGCGCTCTTTTTGCAGCTCATGCACCAGCTGACTGGCGGCAATGGCTACGCGATTGAGCATCTGTAGCGTCTCGGCCTGTTGTTGCTTCTCAGACTCTTCCGAGAGACGAGAGGCCATCAGATACACCGCGGCTAAGGCAGGAATGAGCACAACGATCAACATTTGGTGAGCGACTTTCATGAGGGGCCTTGAGCGAGAGGAGAGCAGACCGTGGGACCGGTCGGTAGCCGAAAGGAGTGTGAGATTGCAGAAATCGTCAGAAGAGGCAAGCGACTCACGCGCTCTGCACCCGCGCCGACGAGGGCGCAATTTCAGGAGTTGTTTTTCGCGTGCGGACGGATTACTGTTTTTTCTTAATTTTGTGCAAGCAAAAACAAAGGAAAGCATGATCACGGCAGATGTAGAATTCCAACTCACCGAGACCGCGCAGGCGTTCCGCGCCTTGTCGGAGCCCGCGCGTCTGCGAATTTTGGTGCTGCTGCGCGAAGCCGGAGAGCTGTGCAACTGCCAGATCGAAGCGGTGACGGGTTACACGAACACCAAGATTTCGCGGCATTTGCAGGCGCTCAAACAAGCGCGGCTTCTGCAGTTTCGGCGCGAAGGCACATGGATTTTCTACTCGCTGCGAGCCCCTCAACAACCCGTCCACGCAGCACTGCAAGAGATGCTGCCGCAGATGTCGCAGTGGCATGAGGTCTTCACCCAAGACCTCGCGCGCTGGCGAGAGGTGTCCCAGCTTCCTCTGAACCAAGTCTGTTCCAACGAACCTTCCAAGGAGAACTCATGAGCGCTCGCATCTTGATCTTGTGCACCGGCAACTCGTGCCGCAGCCAAATGGCAGAGACCTTTCTGCGCTACTACAACCCAGAGTTGACCGTTGAATCGGCGGGGACGCACCCTTCCCACGAAGTGCACCCGCTCGCGCGTCAGATGATGAGCGAAGTCAACATGCCCATGACCGAAGCCTATCCCAAAAACGTGGACTCGTTTTTGGAGCAGCCGTGGGACTTTGTGATTACGGTTTGTGGTGGAGCGCAGGAAACCTGTCCGGCGTTCTTGGGCGCAGTGAAACAGCGTCAGCACATCGGCTTTGACGATCCCGCCGGCTTCACGGGGTCGGAAGCAGAGATCCTCACAGGCTTCCGGCGCGTTCGAGACGAGATCATGGAGCGCTTCACCGCGTGGCATCGGGAACACGTCGCGGGAGGTGCCCGTGCCTGAGTACTTGCAAACCGAGACGTTTCGGCTGGAGGCTCCCCCAGCTCAGCTTTCGACGCACCCTCCGCGCATTCTGCTGCTGTACGGTTCCTTGCGAGAGCGCTCTTACAGCCGCTTGTTAGCCGAAGAAGCCGCGCGCATTTTGGAACACCTAGGCGCCGAGACGCGCTTCTATCATCCGCATGAGTTGCCCATCAAAGGGGCCGTGGACGAGAGCCACCCCGAAGTGCAGAAGCTACGAGAACTCTCGATTTGGTCAGAAGGACACGTCTGGAGCAGCCCTGAGATGCACGGCAACGTCACCGGCATTTTGAAGAACCAGATCGACTGGATTCCTCTCGCGAGCGGCGCGGTTCGCCCGACGCAAGGGCGCACGCTGGCGGTGATGCAGGTCTCGGGCGGGTCGCAGTCCTTCAACGCGGTCAACACGCTGCGTATTTTGGGACGCTGGATGCGCATGTTCACGATCCCCAATCAGTCGTCGGTCCCCAAAGCCTACCAAGAGTTTGAAGAAGACGGACGCATGAAGCCCTCTCCGCTGCGCGAGCGCGTGGTGGATGTGATGGAAGAGTTGATGCGCTTCACGTTGCTGCTGCGCGATCATCGCGAATTTTTAACAGACCGCTACAGCGAGCGCCAAGAAGCCGCGCGCCAAGCGCAAACCGACCTGAGAAAGTTATGAGCACCCCGACTTCATTTTCGCAAAAACTGTGGGCAGAAGCTGTCGGCACAGCGTTACTGCTCGCGACGGTTGTCGGCTCGGGCATCATGGGCGAGAACCTCTCCCAAGGGAATGACGGCATCGCGCTGCTAGCCAATACCATCGCCACGGGCGCAATCCTTTATGTGCTGATCACGATGTTCGGGCCGGTCTCAGGGGCGCACTTCAACCCTGCGGTGACCTTCTGCTTCTGGCTCCGCAAGGAGCTGGACACCCGCTCTGCGCGCGGCTATCTGGTCGCCCAATTTGTGGGGGGAATCGTCGGTGTGATCGTGGCGCACTGGATGTTCGGCGAACCGACGCTGGTGTTGGGGACGAAATCACGCACGGGGCTCTCGCAGTGGTTTGCCGAAGCGGTGGCGACGGGCGGGTTGCTGCTCACCATCCTGGGCTGCCTGCGCTCACGTCCCGAGAGCATCCCGACAGCGGTGGGGCTGTACATCACGGCGGGGTATTGGTTCACGGCGTCAACTTCGTTTGCGAACCCAGCGGTGACCTTCGCGCGCTCCTTCACAGACAGCTTCGCGGGGATTCAGCCGCTGCACATGCCGCTGTTCATGGTGGCCCAGCTCTTGGGGATGGCTGCGGCGATGTGGATCGCCTCACGCATTTGGCCGGAAGAAAACACCGCCGTGAGCGAGCAGTGGCGAGTTTTGTGGCGAGCAGTGTCTCTTTCTAAAGCCGCGGGGGAGAGAACTTCATAATTTTGGACGGCAACCTGCCGCAGCAACCGAGGGCTCTGTGTCTCAAGACGGGGTTTTCGAGCGCTGGCTGACTTGCGAAGGGGCGAGCGTTTTTGGGAGGGAGCGTGCCGTATGGGGAGGTGTCGCGATCTCAGCAGATTGAAATCGCGAGGAGCTGACAAATGGGAAATTAGCGCTGGCTGTGGCGGGCTTCGAGGGCAGCGTTGCGGCGAGAGCGGTAGAAGCGCAGACCTCCCCAAACGGCGAGCACGACCGCTGCGCCAACATATTCGTAGCCATTGAGCGGGTGCCACAGCCACGCATACGCGTCGCCCGCGTGAGAGTGAATGCCTTCGTGGGCGAAAACCGAAGAAGCGACGACGGCGCTGCCCAAAAGACTTCCAAGTGTTGCGATGAGTTTCATTCGATGCTCCAAAAAAATGCGAATTATTGAGTCGTGCGCGGTAACTTTGCTTCCAAAATCGGAATCTGTAACTCCCACGCCTGATAATGGGTATCAAATCGCAGCGCACAAACCAAGGGTGAATCCTAGACAGCGAAGGCGCCCGCGACGACGTCTGCCAGAGGCACGACCCGAGCTCCTCGGTCTCGCCGCACCAACGCCACCGCGCCTCGGTTGTGAAAACTCTCCCAATGCGCCGCAGCCACCTCGACGCAAAGGTTGCCTCGACGGAGAGTAGGCTACCCCGCGTCAACGGCGCTG
>CBFIJD010000058.1:0-13079 GCA_965662845.1 uncultured bacterium
TCGTCGTCGCTCCACTCGATGGGAGCGAACTCATGGACCTGATGCCCTTGCGGGATGACGCCAGCTTTGCGCCAGCGCCGGATTGTGTCCTGCGAGACCCGCAGGAGCGAGGAGATCTGTTGGGTGGTCATGCTAATTAGACTGAATGCGGCACAAAGCCGAGGTGGCGGAAAACCGCCGTTTTGCGGACTGTCCCGTCCGGGAGGGGCTCTTCCACGCTCTCCCGTCGGGAAAACGCGTAGAGGGCTTGAATGTCAGCGCCCGCCAGCTCGTTGGCGAGCACGGGCATAAAAAAGGGCGCCCCGCCAATCATGGCGGAGGTAAAGTGAGGGGACTCCCCATCGGGGTCGACGGGGTGCCAGTCGGCATAGTCGATCAGGTCGACTATCGACATAGCCCGCTCGACAAGCTCCCCCTGAGTCGGGAGTTCGTCGAACGTGAGCAGTCGTTGCAACTGCTCACGGTGACCTTCGGGTAGGTCAAACACGCCCGCCTTGACCTGCTCTGGTGATGCGGGGTGTTGGGTGAGGTTGAGGATCATTTTTCTCCTTTACAATCGGCCTGAGTTTTTTAGGAACGCGACGGCATCCTTGGCCGTCATTGTTTTGATCCGACTCTTCGGGTCATAGAAGGATTTGCGAGAAGGATGAAACCGAACTTTTTGATTTGGATATTTCCGAAGGTGGTCAACGACGCTTTCAGGCGACCAGTCCTCCCAGTTCCCTGCGACAGGCTCAAGCACTTCAAGCCCTTTTCGGCCTACCAGCACCAGCTCGTGGGTGTGCTCGATTTCGGGAGCAGGTTCAGGCTCAGGCTTCTGAGCAACAGTCGGTGTCGCTGGAGTGGTGGCCGCTTCGGCGGACTGTGCGGCGAGGATCTTTTGCGCTTCGCTAGGAAGCGCCTCTTCCAACTCCGCCTCGTGCGGAGGGAGGATGAGTTTGGCAGCCTTTGCTTCTTCCGAAGCAGCTTGGGCTGCCGCCCAAGCGTTTGCGCGGCCTCGTGCCGCTTCCTCGCGGGGGTCGTGTCCCCCCGCAAATGCGCTTGTTAAGTGTCCCATTGTCATTCTCCGGTGGTTGTTGGTTTATGCCCCCGAAAGGGCGTTGGTTAGTTGGGGCAATGTGGTCTACTTCTCGTCCGTGGCGTAGGGGTAGCGGTACTCCTCTTCCTCTGGGTATGAGTCTTCCTCGCGGTACGCCCCTGTGCCGAACGGTTCGAGGTCATCGAACGCCCCCGCAACTTTCTGCTCCTCCAACTCTAAATCCTCGCGGAGGGATTCGAGGTAGCCTTGGTAGTCTTCAATAGACATCCCTGCGCAGTGAGCGCGGGCCTCTTGCGAGTTAAGTGCAGCTCGGTGGACGCCCACGGGTGAGGACTCCACCCAGCGGTCGCGCTCGGTGGGGGTTTGAAAGACCTTCAGGTCTCCTGCGATACTCATGCGACCTGTGCTGGGGTTGGACTCCCCGCATGTTGTTCGCCGTCCTGCTGTGTATTGGAATCCGTAATAGTTCATTGTCATCTCTCCGGGTTTTAGTTTGCCTGTCCCTTGAACTCGCTGGCGGAATTACCTGCGGGCGGGGTCGGCGGGGGTTAGTCTAGCACATCCAGCACGGAGCGGATGTGCTCAAGGGTCTGGGCGTCCTCCTTTTCTCGGAGGGCCCGTGCGGCGGCGGCTTCCTTGTCCGCCGCCAGTTGCTCGGAGATCAGCCCCAGAAGGAACTTGATCTCCCTGAGATCTTGTTGGATCTCAAACTGCTCGTCCTGCACGATTACCTTTTGGGCATGATCAATTCCCTAGCGTCAGGAAATTGATAGGAACATTAGTTGCTAGTGCCTAGCAGCCTAGCTGCTAGGTTGGTGCATAAAATAATCACTAAGAAAAATTAAGTCAAGGACTAATTTATGGAAAAAGTTGAGGTGAGCCCTGAAATCGGGAGGGCGATCATGCTCGCAAGGAAACGTAATCGCTGGAGCCAGCATGATCTGGCGAAACAACTGAACTGGGGGACGCAGGGACAGACGCTAATTTCCAGACTAGAAAAGGGAAATACACGGACAGACCCAGAGAAAATAAACGCTATTTTAGACTTTTTAGACATCAGGCAGGACGCCCACAGCGCTCAGGACGAGCCGAGAGTTATGGAGGTTCTGTCAGTCGCGTACCGAGAACTACCGCTATACGACCTCAGGGTGAGCGCGGGGTTTGGCGCCTACTCTGCGGGCCACGAGTCCATTCTCGAGCGCCTGCAGCTCCCCCGTCTGTTCCTCCCTGAGAACGGAGACTTGGGCTTAGTCCGAGTCGAGGGCGACTCCATGTTCCCGACGATCAACCACGGGGACTACGTCGCTGTCGAGTTCAACTCCGGGTACACCGCTGACGGGCTGTACCTGATCCGCATCGAGGACGCTGTGTTCGTAAAACGTCTGCAGCAAAAATTCGGGGGCCTGCGGGTGATCAGCGACAACCGACAGTATGAGGATCTGCTCATCACAGAAGCGACGGCGGAGGATTTTTCGCTGATAGGACGAGTCGCGCTAATCGTGAGGAAAACATGAAAAAGCCGATCCTTTACGATAAACGCAACCGCGTGTTTACCGCGAATTTCCGAGTGGACGGGAGGCAGCACCGGCCCTCGCTGATCACCAGAGACGAATATGAGCGCCTACCTGAGGCAGACCGAGAGTCTGTGCTGTTGTCGTTATGGAAGAAGGCTAAGGCAAGATTCGAGAGGCAGATGCAGGAGCGTGAGGAGTCGGGGGAGCTCCTCGCGGATCTCGCGGAGGAGTGGTTGTCGTCGGTCGCCAGCGCACGGGACGCGAAAACGGTCGCGCACTACCGACTCGACGTCCAACGGTTCTTGGAGGTTGCCCCTGCTCGATCTGGTCAGCTGACGTCGTCGGTTCAGCAGCCCTACTACGAGCACCTGAGGGAGCTGGGTCTGTCTGAGTCCAGCATCAACTCGTCGGTGAGGTCTGTGCGAGTGTTCCTCCGTTGGTTGAACGAACGCCAGCTGCTGAGGCACCCGGTGACGTTGAAGGCGCTGCGGGTCGTGAAAAAACAACCTCAGATCTACACCCCTGAGCAGATTCAGCAGATGCTGGCGTTCTGCGGTGAAACACCAGGTCGGAGGTACGTGTTATTGAGGCGAGCGATCTGGGTGCTCAGCCAGACGGGGATGCGTGGAGGGGAGCTGCTGAACCTGAGGTGGGAGTCGGTGCAGGGCGACAGAATCCGGATCGTGAGCAGCGAGACATGGAAAGTGAAATCGAGGAGAGATGCGTGGGTGCCTGTCTCTCCGAGACTCCGAGAGGAGATGCAGTCGTGGGATCGAGGAGGAGAGGAATGGGTGCTGGATAAAGGAGACGGGAGCGGGCAGAGGCACTGGTCGCAGTTAGGGGAGTTGACGCGCAGCATGCGGGACGTCCAGCACCGCTGCGGGTGCCGTGGGCCCAAACCGCTGCATGGATTCCGTGCGGGTGTGGCGACGGAGCTGCTCCGGCAGGGAGCGAGTCCTGTGCATGTTCAGCGACTTCTGCGTCACGAGTCGATCAACACAACGATGGGCTACTTAGACCCTGAGGCTTTAGAAATTCAGAATTTGGTAAAAAATTTATAGTCAGGAGGCGTTGTTTATCGCAAGCTATCGCAAGTTTTTTTGGGCTGTTCTGAATCCCCGCAAACCCGCATGGTTGCTGGCTCCCCAAGCTGGACTCGAACCAGCGACCCACTGATTAACAGTTAAGGCTCTGCGAGGGCTAAGTCGCTGATTTGCTTAGGTATTTTTTGAGTGCGGCAATTTTTGTCGCAAGCTCGGCACTTTTTGCTAGTCGTCGAACAGCAACCCCTGCAGAGGGCCTGCGACCGCCCCACGTGGGAGCGCAGAGATCCCATACTGACGGGCTCGCATGGCGTCGTCCTGCATGCGTTGGAGGGCCTGCAGCTGCTCGAGCGTGGGGTTGATGTTCTGAGGGCCCTGACGGAACAACAGAGGGGCCAGCTCGCGTTTGAGATCCTCCCGTCGTTCATCAAGAACGCGGTTTTCCATGGCACCGATGAAGTTCCGTAATGCCCCTGAGGGGCTCGCCAACTCTGCGATAGACCCGGAGCTGTCCAGCATCTCTCTGTCGACGGACATTCGTGGTTGTGTCTGGGAGCCTCCTCCTAAATTCGCAACCTCGGCTAACTGGGCCTCGGCCTCAACCCGCGCTCGGAACCTGTTAAACTCATCCTCGTTGGGGAACACCACCCGCAGTTTTCCCATCGTCTCATCGTTCTGGAAATCTCTAGCGAGGTTTGGAGACGCCGCAGGGTTCTTTCTCCATTTCCGCAACAGAGCCTCAACCAGCCCAGAGCGATAGGCGTCTCGTTTCAGCCCGTCGGGGAGCGACTCGAATTTTTTTTGCACTTTATAGGGAGTCATGGAGTTAGCCGTGAGGTCTCGCATCCCTTCCTCAAACTCGTCCTCGCCCATGCCCTCTGCGTACAACCGCCGTGCCTGTTGGTACTCCGGAACCTGCCTCCCAGCGTCCTCCAGCGCGCGGTTCTGCAGAGTCCTCAGGTTCCCCAGATCGTTCGCGTCCACGGACGCCTGCTGGTTCGCACGGTCGAGGCCCTGCTGTTTCCGAACGGTTTTCTGGACTGCGTCCAGCGTCCGGATCTCCATCGGAGTTTTCGGTTCCGACGGATACGCACGCGGGGGGAGGTTCCCCACTTTGTCTGCGCGCTCTAGGTTCGGAACCTGAGTCTGATATGCCCTCTGCACGTAGGGGTCGGAGAGATAGTTCTCCAGATTCGGAGTGCTGAAAACCACACGAGGGTCTGCCTGTTCATATAAAGGTCTCGCCTCCCTGCGAGCGTTCGCTGCGATTGCTGCGATCTGCTCCTCCGTGAGTTGCTCCCCAGCAGTCGCCCCGAAATCCGATTGCAGGCGGTCAAAAATCCCGCTTTTCGCCTGACGAGGCCTAATCGTCTCGTTAAACACACTCCCTCCTGCTGTGTTCCCAACGACGACGTCTGCCTCGCGATATAACGCGGATTTCCCTGCTGGAGTCAGCCGAGTTGCGAGATCCGTGAGCGAGACGATCTCTCCACGCCCTAGCTCCTGAAACTCTGAGAGCGCGCGTTGGAAATCAGGGACGCTCAGGTTCCCCTCCTGCGTTTTTTTCAGCAGGTACTCCAAAGCCCGGCGTCGGTCAGGGGGGAGACCACTCATCTCAGGGAACGTGTCAAAGACGCGGCCCCCGCTCCCTCCGCCCAACACACGGTTCGCAGACTCCAGCACTCCCGCCACTGACTCACGCCCTTTCGCAGACGCATACGCGCGGGCGCCTAGCTCGCCGATTTTTTTAGCAGGCCACCCCATCACCCCACCGACGACACCGCCTCCTGCAGCGTCCTCTGCGACCTGTTCACTGTCCGATCCAGAGAACGCGCTGTACGCTGCGGTGTCCGCTGCCCCGCTGATCGCGGCCTGTGCAGGACTGCTGGTAGCGATTCGTTGCGCGATTCTCCCCGCTCGGCTAGACCCCAGAGCCTGTGCCCCGCGTGCGACCCCTTTACTAAGCTGGGCTCCGGGGGAAACAGGAGCCATGAGCCCACCGGAGAGTCCAAGCATCGCTGCCTCGTTGGGGTTGTTCTGCTGGTAGTTCTCTCGCTCAACACGGATTTGGTCGCGCACATCCGAGATGGGGCGGTCTTCTAAAACTGCTCGGAACACAGACTCCACGTCGTCTCCTAGCTCGAATGTAGCTCCAGCGAACCACTCCCGCATTTTATCGGTAATCCGTCCGTCCGCGTTTGTCTCAGCGCCACCAGTCGCCAGATACGTAATGGAGTCTCCAAACTGCTCGAAATCTCGGTATCCATTCAGGCGAGCGGCGGCATCCAACTGCTCAGGTCTCAAGGGAGGCAGGCCCTCCGATTCCCGCCGTCGCTGTTCCGCCAGCATTTCCTGCAGAACGCCCTGCGCGCGTGTTTTCGCCATGTTTTTTACCTATTCAGGTTGTTAAATCTGTCCCCAAAAAACTCCCATCCTTCCTCTAAAGGTTGGCCCACGTTCCGCTCCCACCAGCTGCGGTCTTCAGAGGCCGGAGTCGGAGCCGGAGCCGGTGCAGGAGCAGGTGAGGGAGAATCCCCCCGCAGAACCGCACCAGTTTCGGGGTGGACTTGAGGGTTGGGCGTCGACTCTGGCTTGAACCAATTCAAGGACGTGCCGTACCGTTTTTGATACTGTTCGCCTGTTGAGGTGTCGTAGGAATTATAGATGCCGTTCGCTTCGCTTACTAGACGTCTCTTTAGTTGGTTTGCCTGTGCCAAATAGTAACCTTTGTCTTTCAGAAACGCCCTTACATTGCTCAGATCCCCTTCCGTGGGGTCAGTGATAATGGCATTCAGCAGGTCGAGATCAGCGCCTTGCAGTGCCCCCAACCCATAACGAGAGTCTTTGATTCGGAGTTGCAAATCTTTGAACAGGGTTTTCAGGCTCGCAAGCTGTGGGGAGTTTTGCGTGATTTTCTTTGCGGGGTCGATGTCAATGTCCCTCAAAACGCTCTCGTACTCCTCCAGCTGCTGGAGGTCAGCCAGCAAATCGCGAACTTTCTCTTTATCCTCTTGGGGCATAGGTTTGATCAACCGCCCTGACTGCACCTCAATCTCAGAGACCAGTCCCTTTTGCTCTGCCTGGTTAAGAGCTTTGAAATTAGGAGGCGCAGTAAACTGGCTATCGGGGATGTAGGTTGTCCCATCATTATAGGTTTCCGGTCGTAGGTATTTTTCATAGTAGCGGCTATAGGCGTTCATATACTCAGGGCTGTCTAACGAAATCTTCCCGCTCTCTCCTCTGTTCAGGGCATCAATCATGCGCTCATCGGCCTCCGTTGGCCTAGACGGTTCTTGAGGCTGCTCCCACTGACTGATCGCCTTAACCAAATCGTCCTTGTCATAGCTCGCATAGTCATCTGCGTTGCCCCCAGTTTTTTCAGCCAAACGCGCTCGCAGATTCTGCAGCTGTTGTTGTTGAGCCTGCTGCTCTGGGGAGGGGAACATGCGCCGGTATTGGTTTGTGAGCGTTTCGGTGTCCAGCGACTGCAGTCGGTTGCGCAGCCTCACTTGGTCTGTCTTTGTTGGTTGACTCTCCAGCATCTCTTGAATCATTGTCCGCCGTCGTCTGCCTTCTTCTTCTCTCTCACGTCGTCTCTGTGCGGACTGACTGTCCACCTGAGCAGACAGCCGGTTTTTGTAAAAGGTATCGGCGTTGGTGCGCTGTTCGAGTAATCTGTTCTCAAATTTTTGCTGGTTCCGCTTGGCCTCGGCTTCCTTTTCCTTTTGTTGTTGATCCCGCACCCGTTTCGTCGTGTTCCCGTATCCCTGCAAGTAGCCCCCAAGTCCTGCAGAGAGCGCGGCGCCTAGTCCGACGTCGTTGGGGTTCGTGGAGTACCGAGGGGCCGAGAGCAGACCCAGACCGGCACGCAGCAGCCCCATGCGCACAGGGTCGTCATAAAGAGCCGTGCGGGGGGTGTCGTCCTCCGAGTCCTCCGAGTCGTCCAGCAGGCCCGAAACCCTCGGCATCGAGAACTCCGGCCACTCCGGCCACCGGACTCTATAGCGTTTGTCCCCGAGGCCAAATTCAAATAACGATTTTGAGTCATCCATTTTGGGTCTCCTGTCTCATAGTTTGCCGTTAGCCTCCGAGGAGGCCCGCTAATCCTGCCGCGCCAATCAGCCAAGGGTTACTCGTCAACGCGGCCGCGCTCAACGCGGTGCCTGCGCCTGTTAGTAGCGGATTCGACTCATATCGAGGCTGGCTGGTGGTGACGATAGACCCGGTCGCAGGGCTGATCGCCGCGTTTCGGAGATCAATCTGTCTGCCAGGTTCTCCTAACTCCCTCTGGAACTCGCTGTAAATAAAGTCCAAATCCTGCTGGTTTCTTCCGTCCTGCGCAGCACCTGCGCCCATCTGGTCGAGGATCGCACGGCGTTCATCCTCGCTCCGAGCTTGGGTTAGCGCGCTGAGGGCGTTCCCAGCAGAGAGGTTCAGGGCACCCGCGCTTTGGAGAGCGTTCTCTGCGAACTGAGCCTCGCTCGAGGCCAGACCTCTGCGGTTCTGGAGGTCTGCGGCGTCCAGACCCATCGCGTCGCTGAGGAGACCTGCGTTCAGCCCCATTGCGGAGCGATCCCCTGCGGCGTTGAGGCCCAGCGCGGATTCGTACAGACCGGCGTTGGCGTTCAGAGCCGCGAGCGCTCCTTGGGACTGCAGACCTTGGGCATTCAACGCCCCCTGCGATTGCAGGTTTTGGGCATTCAGTGCGCCCTGAGACTGCAGACCCCGCACATCTCGGAGGTCTCCGGCAGTCAAGTTTTGTCCCTGCAGGTTCCCTTGAGACTGCAGACCCCGAACATTTTGCACATCGGAGGCGCTGAGGCCCAGACGCTGGAGGTTCTCCTGCTGGGCGAGATCTGCGGCCTGCTGGAATCCCTGAGACCTGAGCTGCCCGACAGCGGCGGCGGTTCGGTCTGCGAAGTTGCGGTTATTCTCGGCCTGCATCAGCGCCGCCCGGCTTCCCCCAAACGCCCCGGCTTTGGTCGCGTCCCCGCTGATCTGGTTTGCGGTCATCTGGCGCGCTCGGTCCATATCCCGCATCGTCTGGTTCACCACGCGGTCAGTGTATGGATCCTGAAAATCCTGCATCGCGTCCCGCAGACTCCGCTGCTGCTGGTAGTTCACCGGGCCTTGCAGACCCGCGTTGGCGTTCCCGAATGTCTGCGCCTGCATCCCTGCGTTCACATTCCGCATCCCTGCGTTCGCATTCTCCAGATTGGCGTTCGGGTTTGCGTAATTCGTTAGATCCGCTGTGTAGTCCTGAGACTGAAATAGGCTCGGTGCAACCGCAGTCTCGGAGGTCAGCCCTGATTGAAAATTCCCTGCTCCTGCTAACGGGCTGACGTTCCCATCGCTGTCTGGAGTCATGACCCCTTGAAACGTGCTGGCGTACGTAGCTGCTTTGTCCATCGCTGTTTCTGCGCTAGAGAATGGGTCATTCTCACCCCCATAGCGGTCGTTGTAGCGAGTCCCAAGGAGACCCTCTGCGGCTAGGGTGTTCGCGCTGGGGGCCGCAAACCTTTGGCGGTCGTATGCCTGAAACGGCGTCGGCATCTCGTCTGGAGTAATCGTGTTCTGATCGAACTGTTGCATCTGTTTGTCAATCAGAGCCTGCACCTCGGCCTGTGTCATCCCCGCAGGGGTGTTGTTCCCGGAGTTCCCGGAATCCCCGTCTCCTGCGTCGTTATCCCCGTCGTCGTTGAAGTTGTAGTCGTCGTCGGAGTCATCGTCGTCGCGAGGAGGCGCGGTGGGTGGAGGCCCTGTGTACGAAGGGTCCCATGAGTCGATGTACTCAGAACCGTCCGAACCAGAGTCGGAACCAGAGTCGGAACCAGAGTCGGAACTAGATTGGGAGCCGGAGCCGCTGTTATTCCATGAGTCTGTATACCCAGATGTCCTCCCCGTAGACCGAGACGTGGGGCTGGCCCCCGGAAGGTAGCGGCCCGTCATCCGACCTGTGCTGGCGTTGGGAGCAGGGGAGAGGTATCCCGTCTGAGTTGCTGGAGTCGCAGGACTCTGGGTTTGCTGGTTTGGGGACTGCTGGCGCAGGTTGGCGTTGTTTGCCTTTAGATCCTGCAGGCGTTGGCGTTGTTGGGGGTCGTCGATAATCTCTGCGCCCACTCGCTCAACCAGTCCGAGACCTGGGGACGACCCAGAGCCTCTGCTGGCGTTTTGCTGCACCGGGCTTGGAGGAGTCTCCCCGTACAACTCGTAGCGGTTCCCGCCCATCGGAAGGAGGCCGGTGTTGGGCGATGGCGGAGACGCAGGTCTGGTGGTTCGCTGGTTCGCCGGATTCTGAGGGGAATTATTCCAGAAGTCAGTAATGGTGTCGGGGGAGACCATGTTTTGCGTGTTCCACCCACCCGGAGGCGGAGGAGCAAACATTCCTCCGGAATTGATTCCACCGGGAGGGAGCACCCCGCCTTGTTCCTCGATCAGATCCTGTGCCCTAGGGGACACTGGGTTCGCCGGAGGCGGTGGAGTCGGAGCGACCGGCCGCAGTCCTTGCATAGGGACTCCGGAGGCAGGTGTGCCATTTGCGTTGTACCCACGGATGCCTGAGTAGTCGCGGTCGAGAGTGCTGGCGCGGTAGTCAGGGTTGTTCGTGTAATACTTAGTCATGTCCATCGTGTTCTGGGCGTAGTCCAGCGCCCAGTCAGGGACGTTTTGTTGCGTGATCGTTTGATCTCCGCCTCCGTTTCCTCCGTACATTATTCATCTCCTTGAATGAGGGAAAGCCGCATATCCATTGAAACCGCCTTCATTAGGTCATAGCCCCCGCACAAAAACGCGACCAGAGGGATAAACTCATTAACGTAATTCGACAGAACTTCACTTTTTAGTTGATGCTTTGTTGACGCCGACCGTTCTAAGAGGTTTGCGTCCTCCCACGCATTCCACGCGACCACCTGTTGTGCGTCTAAAGCGGGTCGGTGTTTTTGGTAAAACGGGTTGTTAGGGATCGCAATCAACAGAGACGTGATGCACTGAATGACCTCCTTACTGGAGACAGGGTGGTCTTGGTCAAACAGGTCATCCACCTTTCGGGCAATGAATGCGATGTCGAGCAAATAACTTTTTGCGGCCTTATCCCCACAGCTAGCGATGTCAACCAGGCGAACCAGCTGTTGATCAAATTTTTTTCTGGTCTCTTCCGAACTCATGCACCCACCTCCGTCCCGCTCACATTCCCCGCATCATCGACTGTGATGGCGTAGCGAGTCCCGTTCGGAGAGCGGAGGATCAGACGCTGCTCAGGGGTGAGTTCAATATCCGCGTTTTTCTGATACGACGTCGTCAGCAGACGCGCGATCTGCTGGAGCACAGACGCGAAAAACGCCTGACGATACGCTGTAGGGGGGCTGGGTAAAATCACCGGCGTCCTCCGATGTGGGTTTCAAATCGTGTGTTCCCGACCGTCCAGTCTCTGGCCAGACTCCCAGAGACGCTGTAGCGAATTTGACGGCCTTGCAGTCGAACGTCAATCTCCCCGTCGGCTTCCAGAGGGAACGCAGCGGACTCAACTTCGTCTGCGTCTGCAGCTGGAGACGTGTAGAACCGGTAGTTTACCGAACCAGCGACGTCCTGCTCCGAGTCCGTGTAGATTTTGGAGATCCGGCTGTAGCGCTCCCCTTGCATCACATCGAGGGCGCCGGTCTCGGCCTCAGCGGTCTCGGTCTGCGCAGAAGTCCGAACCTCGTGCAGGTAAATCTGCGGGGGGCTCGCGGAGGAGTCCACGGCGATGGGGGCATTCAGAACTTGTTTATCAATCCACGCGTTCCGGGAGATCCCTGAGTTAGCAAACGAATCACACCAGACATTATCTCGGTAGTTGTAGATCACATAGTATTCACATTGACCGGCGGTGCCTGTTTTGGAGGGGAAAAACCACCAAACCTCTCCGAACTCACTGTTCCCCCCTGCGTAGATCAAGCCTTCCTGTGACCAATCGACGGTGCGCATGACCCGATCCTGAATCGGGGAAGGGAGCGGGCGGGCGTATCCGTCATAGATCCAGAAACCCTCGCGGTTGACCCACGTCGTGATCTCGCTGGAGGAGTGGATCGCATACGGACTCAGGGCACCAGCGTTGTCGGCGAGTTTTTGAATCCCGTAAACCAGAGGCGGACCGAGGTAGGTCAGCTGATGCACGTCTGTGTCGGTCCAGATCAGCACGCCCCCTTGCACAGAGCGCCCGCAAACAATGAAACCGGTGGTCTGTAGCGGCAGGTCTCCGGCTGTGTTCACAGGGTCAGGCTGCCAGACGTCGACGGACTCTTGTGACGACCAGCGAATGGAGCGGAGGTCTCCGTCAGCGCCTAGAGCCAGCACGTGTCTCTCCTGTGTGACGAGCACGCTAACGGCAGTCGGTGCGTTTTCTTCAAACCCGTTCGCGGTGCTGATTACTTGCGCTCTGATGTCGTCGGGGTCTCCTCCGACTTCCCCGACGTCCCCCTCCCAGTAAAATATTTTTTTGTAGCCGCTGTGGCAGCCGATCAGGTTCTGCCCGAAGTTGTCCAAGGACCAATGCGCAGTCCGGCTGTAGCTGGTCGAGCCTGCGCCTGCGTAGGTCGTCCCGTACTCGTAGTCCCCACCATAATAGTAGTAGCCGTAACCTGGTCGGAACACCGCGTCCCCTGTCGCCTGATAGCCTGTGGGAGTGATCTCCACCAGCCGCTGACGAGCCTCAGACGGAGTCACGGTCACAGAGACGCTGGCGGAGGCATTCGCGGTTGTGTCCAAGGTGACGGTGTTCCCTGAGACCGCAGTGACGGTCGCGCTCGGAATCCCTGAACCTGAGACTCGATCTCCGACTTCATAGAGGGCGCCGCTTGTGACCGTGATCTGCGCAGACCCCGTGCTGGTCGAGGCTGTGTCCGTGAACGGTTCCGCGACCGTGATCTCCATGGCGTAGAGTTTTCCGTAAGCAGGGCTTTCCCCTGCGGTCGCGAGTGCCATCAGACCGACTCCGAGGTTATTTCTCCACTGGTGATGCCCTCGGACTGAGGAGTCTAGCTGCTCCGAGTTATTAGAGAGAGGGAACGCCGTCCAACCTCCTATCGGGCGGAGTCGGCCATCTCGGAACCGGACGTGGTTCCCACGGATCCAACGGGACTTCACTTGACGAGGGGTGCCGTCGACAAACCCAGCGGGGATCTGCAGCTCCTGCAGCTTCTTAGGCATGGTCTCGCTCGTCCGTCTTTTTCTTCCCGATCACACCGGCTTTTTTCAACGCCGCGACGCCTGCCGCAGCTGCAGGCAGACCGACTCCCACCAGCACCAGCTCCAGCACTCCGGATGAAACCGCGACGTTCAGGATTTCGACTGCTTCTTGCATCGTGTCCCCTTCTGTAGTGAATGAATCGTGACGGACTGTTCCACCTGTCGCTCTTCGAGCGCATGCAGCCGAGTCTGGAGTATGTGCAGCCGAGTCTCGAACTCTTTCAGGTCGTCTAGCAGTGCGATCACCAGCGCCTCGACGTT
>CBFIJD010000059.1:0-12756 GCA_965662845.1 uncultured bacterium
GCCCCTACATGGATGTTTTTGTTTCTCGTTTTGTTTGTAGGGGCACCGCGCCGAGCGTTTGTAGGGGCGCACGGCTGTGCGCCCGTCCCCTATCGTTTCGCCGAGCGTTGGGTTGGCCCTGCCGTGGGCCCGTCCCCTTTCGTTTCTCGTTGCGTTGGGGCGCACCGCCGTGCGCCCGTACCATATCCTTCCGTGGGCTGTGCGCTCGTCCCCTATCGTTTCGCCGAGCGTTGGGTTGGCCCTGCCGTGGGCCCAGTGTTTCTTTTGTAGGGGCGCACGGCTGTGCGCCCGTACATGGATGTTTTTGTTTCTCGTTTTGTTTGTAGGGGCACCGCGCCGAGCGTTTGTAGGGGCGCACGGCCGTGCGCCCCTACCTTGATAATGTCGTAATCCCTTCGTTAATCAGGTCGTTTAGCGGTCTCCCCCCGGCAACAGCTTGAAATCACTGCACTTTTTGTTCACTTTTCGCCAACCTCCACGCTCAAGGCTCCAAATACACTCCATCTTCTCACCTCCTCTCGCTTACATTTGAGGGAACACATTGAAATCATTCAATAAATAGCCGCTCCGCCAACCTCTAGGGCGCACCTGAAAAAACAGTCAAGAAAATCAAAGACTTAGCAGAGCAGCCTGTTTTCTCGCTGCGGTTGGCGGAAGTTATCTTTTTGATAAAAAAACAAAAAATCAATCAAATCAGATTGATAAGAGCTAATGTACATCAAAGCATCGCAAAAGTTCAACCTTTTTCTCCGCCCTGCGCTCACACGATCACCACCCGTTCATACTGTCGCTCTGGTTCTGCGGCGTCGCCATAGACGGTCACGCGCTGCTCACAGCGTTTGCACAGCGGGAAGAACTTAACGCCGTCTTCGTCGGGCTCCATCTCTTGCTCAAGCCGCCGTCGCAGCCGCTTCAGATCTTTGGGAGCCAGCAGGCACTCAAACACGGAGCGTTGCAGGCGCAAGCCGTGTTCTTCCAAGATCTTCGCCACTCTGGCCAAGCGCCGTCGGTCGGCGATGTCATAGGTCACAATCCAAGTCTGTTCCATGGTTCACACAATCTCATAGGGTTTGAAGTCGAGCCCAGGGCTGTTGCCGACGCACTCACACTTGTGGAGGCAGCGGCGGCAGACTTCATACACGCGGATCGAGTCGTCTGGGCCTGGGGGGGTGTGTTTTTGCAGAAAGCGCAGGATGTTCTCGCGTTCGGCATGGGAGCACTGCACCTCAAACAGCGACTTTTGGGAGTTCAGCCCATAGTCGCGCAGGAAGTGGTGAATCGTGGTGCGCAGTTTGTTGTTGCTGATGTCATAAAAAATCAGCAGCTGGGTCTCTTGGCTCATGGGGTCTCACTTCATTTGCAGGGGCACATACTGCTGTCGCTGGCCTTCGATCACCTCACGCAGCAGCCGCGCTTGCTGCACGAGCGCCTCGCCATAGGTCACGGTGTGTCCCACGAGGGGGTGATGGAACTCGCTCTCCAGCTTCTCTTCAAAGGCGCTGATCACCCGCTTGCGCGCGTCGTGGGTCAGGCGACACGGGCGTTTGCCGTCAGAGTCATGTTCGGGGGCGCCGTCTTCGTTCAGGCGTTGTTCGGGGGCATCAAAGAAGCCGTCGTCGCTGTTTTCGTGGATCATCCCCAGCGGGTCTTCGCGCACCTGCTCTGGGCGGTGAGTCGGCTCAGGGGACGGGGGGAGCGGCGGCGGGTCTTCATAAAAGAAGTCCTCAGCCTTGAGCATCTCCAGATTGAACAGGCTCAGCATGGTGGTCTCGGCGAGCAGGGAGCGGAACTCCTCGACCAAATCCATCACTAGCGAGTAGCGTCCATAGTCGAGGGCGTGCAGATAGCCGACGCCTGGGTGAAGGTTCGCCACGCGCAGCGCGGAGAGCGCCCGGTTGAACAGCAAGGTATAGAGAAAAGAGAGCACCGAGTTGACGGGATCGGTGGGCGGACGCCGCACCCGCTTGCGGAAGTTCCAGTCTTTTTTGAGCCCGTGCCGCAAGCCTTGGAAGAACACCGCGGTGGCTTGTCCTTCGTGCCCGCGCAGCTGTTCGACGGTCTCGGCGCGCAGCGTCCGCTCCATCTCTTGACGAATCTTGTCGTGCAGACCTTGCAGCTCGTGTTGCAGGTGTTTGGCGCCGCGTCGCTTGAGGCGCCCGATGAGAGTCGCCATGTTGTGCTGCTTGCCGAGCACAAAGCTGCGGGCGAGGTCGCGGCAGAAGGTGGGGTCTTCTAAGGTCTGGAACTGCCGCTGGGTCAAGAAGACGTTCTTGCTCTCGTCCACTTCCAGGCGCCCTTTGTAGCGCCCGTGGGTGGTGAGGAACACGGTCTCGATCTTCTCGCGGCACAACAGACTGATCGCGCCGCCGGTGAGCGTCAGGTTCCCGACGAGCACCAGCTGTTCAATCCGGTGCAAAAACAGGGTGCGTAACAAGTTCCCCTCCACAAAGACTTGCAGCGTTTGTCCGTGGCGCTGCAAGTGGGCGGCGGGGTGATGAATGTAGGCGATCATCGCTCTCTCCTTCAGGGTGAGGTGAGGTCTCGGCTATGGGGTGGTCTGGCGGGAGGCTCCTGCCGAGGATTCTCCGCCAGCTCGGCATCCGCAGACGGGGCTACTGCAGCGCGCGCCACGCGGCAGACTCCAAGCTCTGGATGGCCTCTTGCTCTGCCGTTTGCAGCAGGCGCTTCCGCTCGGCTCGGTCGCAAAACCCCGCCGCGAAGCCGTTGCGCAACAACAAGAACAGCTCCCACGGGCTCAGCCCCGCAGGTGTGAGCCGCGCTGCGCGGTGCAGCTCTTGGCTAAGGTCGCTGCGCGAGATGCCCGGGTTGTCGGTGTTCACGCACACGCGCAGCCCTTGGTTCAAGTATTCTTGCAGCGGGTAGCGCGGCAGGCGCTCGGTGTGGGGCAGGTAGTTGTCGCGGAACCCGACAATCTGCACATTGCTCGAGGGGCACATCTCAATCGCAATCCGTCGATCCAAGAAGCGCCGCAGCAGCTCCGGCTGCTCGCGCAGGGTCAGCCCATGTCCAATGCGGTCGGCTTGCAGGTGATAGACGGCCTCCCAGATGCTGCGGGCGTCGGCGGTCTCCCCCGCGTGAATCGTGATCTGGAAACACCGCTGGAGCAGCGGCAGGAACGTCTCTCGCAGCTGGGCTGGAGAGAGCTGCTCTTCATGGCCTGCGAGGTCAAAGCCGACCAAGTCGCCAAAGCCCGCCTCGGCCAGCTGCTGGGCCAACGCGACGTGCTGCTGGAGCACCTCTGGGTCGCCGTGGCGGCTGCCGATGAAGAGCAAACGCGTCTGCACGTGCGGGAAGGCGGCGCAGGCGCGCTGGATGGTCTGGACGACCTCCTGTGCCGAGCAGCCGCCTCGGGTGTAGTTCAAGGGCGAGCAGCGAATCTCCAGATAGCGCACGTTCTCGCGCGCGGCTTGGCGCAGCAGCAACTCCGTGGCTTTGTGGATCGTCGGCACGGACTGCAGCAGCCCGCTGCCTTGCAGGTCGCCGAGCCGCTCATAGGCTTCGATGCCTTGGCCCACAAAGCTCCCCTCAGCCCGCGCGTCCCCAAAGATCAACTCGTCCAGCCCGGCAACGTGGTCAGCAAACTCCAGCAAGAACGCGCACACCGCCAGCGGCTCGGGGAGCTGTGGCGCGCGCAGGCTCTTCCACTGCTGGGGCAGGCTTTGGATGAGGTCGCGCAGCTCCGACCAGCGCTGCTGCCGCACCAAGGGACGCCAGCGGGCGACCCACGACTGCAGCCCCGCGTGGCGCTCGACCTCTGCGCGGTGCACCTCCGCGACCTCGACCAGCTCCGCCGCGCGCAGCACGCCCCCGAGGTGACAGTGCAGCTCTGGCTTGGGGAGCGCGCGCAGCCACGTCAGCTCCGCTTCTCTGCGGGCAGGGTCAACCCCCAGACGCCGCCGCCGCAGCTCCTCTAGCTTGGGGCGCGACAGCGAATAGAGCGCGAGGAAGTTCGTCCCTTGCTCACCGTCTAGCAGCTCCGCGCGATAGTTGGCGAGCAAGTTCGCGGACTCTCGCAGGCGCGCTTCAATTTGATCCAGAAAAGGGGTGGCATAGGCGCCTCGAACCGCCGCCGTGGGGCTCTCTGGCAAGGGGGGCAGCGTGAGCCGCTCGGTCAGAGGGTTGGCGCTCAGCTCTCGCTCGGTCAGCAACGGCAGCACCCGCTCGATCTGCGCGGACGGCCACGAGCCAAGGAAAGCCTCCGCCTGATCGGGCAGCCGCTCGGCGCCTCTGGGAGAGCGATCGAGCACGTGCAGCAGGCCGTCACACCCGAAGAAGGTCGCCGCCGCCTGCATGTCCGCGCTCATGGTCTTGCGTCCACCGGCCAGCGAGATCCACAGCTTCCCTAGCGTGGTCTGCTGGCGCGCGTGCGCGGTCACCGTGAACACCAACTCGCGAAACGCGCGCACCGCGGCGGCGCTCCCCAAGTCGGCCTCGCCAAACTGAAACACCCGCAGCCGCCGCCCTTGACCGTGAGCGCGCCACCACACCCGCAGCTGCTCAACGTCGGTGCCCGTGGTGGTGACCACCCACAGCTCGTCCACGGGGTGCATCTGTGCCTCCTCCCGTTGCCTGCGCAGGGTGTTGGCTTCCGGGTGGTGCTGGTAGAACCGCAGCTCTGGGTCATCGAGCCACAGCAGCAGCTCTGGAATGACGGCCCAAGAGACCCCTAACGTGGTGAGAAAAATGTGCATGGGTCCTCCATGATCGTTACGCAGCCGCTTCTTGGGAACGAGCGAGCATGCTTTCAATGCTGAGGTGATAATCCAGAGCTTCCCACTCAATCCCTGTATTCCCGCAAATGAACCGGTAGCTGCGCAGCTGCGTCAGTGTCGCGTTTTGCAGAGGGGGATACCAATCCATTGGTGTGGAGATAATCCTGCGATCCGTCAACAAGACGTGTAGATACTTGTCATCAAAATGGACTTCTTTACCTTGCACAAAACCAGTCATCCCACCTCCTTTCAAATTCTTTCTGATGCTCCACCACGATGGCGAGGGCTACTTTGAGTTCCTTGGGTTTCAAGGAACTATGAACAACACGCAAACTCCGCAACTCAATCTTTGCAAACCCTTCGTTCTTGAGCACATGAATGTGCTTGGGCTCATGCGCGTTCGCATAAAAAAAGAACTTAAAGCCATTCAGAGTAAGCAGAGTGAGCCTACGACTCTCTTGGTTTCCACAAGCTTACACTGTGGGGAAGGTGTCTTGGGGCGCCCGCACGATGGGCTTCAGCAGCTGATGAAACTCGTCAAACCGCTTGGAAGGAGAGCCCGCGGGCTCTCTTTGCTGTTTGGAGTCTTTGCGCCCTCCATGCGCGACGTAGTTTCGCAGGTGATGCAGTTGCCACAGCTCTTGGCTCCGTTGCGGATCGAGAGCCTGCATCGCCTCTCTGAATCGATCTTTCATCTCTTCGCTGGTCAGCTCTGAGGCGCTTTGCTTCTGCGCTGAGAGGATCGCTTCGAGCAGGGCCTCGTCGAGGGCGATCACCGCTTGCGCCATCAGACCATTCTGGGCGAGCTCTTTAGCAAGGTTCCAGAGCGTGCGGGGCAGGGTCGCGCCGAGCACACGGCTGACCCACTCGGTGAGCTGGACCTTGACGGGCGCAAACCACGGAGGCGCCCCCGCAGGGTTGGCCATCTTCTCCAGCGAGTTCCGTAGCTGCCGCAGCGACTGCTCCATCTGGTTGAGGCGGTTCTCCTGGAGCCGCAGCGTGATCTCAGCGAGCGCTTTTTGGCCAGAGGGCCAGAACTCCTGAACCTGGGTGGCCAACTCGGTACCGTCGAGTTTTTCAAAGAACAGCCGGACGGCGCGCGCGACCTGCTGAGTGGTCTGGATGTCATCGAGGAAGTGCACGGGAGAGGGGCCGTGGTAGTTCAGCTCGCCATAGACCAGCCGCACCGGAAGCGGGCAGGGCCGCAACGCCTGCCAGAACTGCAAGGCGCTGTTGAGCAGCATCGGCATCGAACGAAACCCGTGCGTGAAGTCCAACAACACCTCGTCGCCCGTGACCTGCTGCAACACCTCCACATAGCGCAGCATCTCCTGCTGGGCGTTCTCGGCGGTGACGCTGACTTCTCCCGCATAGAGCAAGACGTCTTGCTGCCAGCGCTGCGTCATGCGCTCTTGCAGCTGTTGGAGGTGTGCGTCGCAGATCCCCGCCCCACCGCGCCGCTCCTCCGTTTGTTCCAAGATCGCGAGCGCCAAGTCCTCGTCTCCCGCGTCGTCGGCGAGCTTCTCCCAGATCGAGGTCCGCGACCCCAACACCACGACCTGTGCGAAGGAGCGCTGCCGGCGCAGCGCCTCAGCGAAGTAGTCGGTCTCCTCCACCGCCGCCCCGGGGAACTGATACCGTGCCGGCGCGTAGGTCGGCTGGCTGGGGTCCTTGCCGCGGTTGCCCCCCAGAAAAGTGATCAGAGTGGTCTTCGTCATGATTCGCGCTCTTGCAGGAGGTTTTTGATGGCTTCGAGTTTTTCTTTGTCCTTGGGCTTCAGCGCTTTCTCAGCCCGTTTTTTCAGTTCTTTTAGCTGCTCCAGAGGGAGGTCTCTCCAGTTGGATTCCTGCTCCAGCCAGGCGGACATCTCCTTGTTCTTAGGCCACTTCACCTTGGGAGCCTCTCCGGCGACTCCCAGAAAAGCCTTTAGCCTGTTGAGCCACTCTTGCTGGTAATGCGTTGGTCGTGACCATTGCTGCTGCCACTGTCGGAGTATCTCACTCCCCAACGCCTGCTTTTCTTCCCTGAGCTTCTCTGGGCTGGCTTCACTCTCTTCGCCTTCAGGCAGCAACTGCTCATTGTCCAAGAGATACTTGAGGATCTCGTCCCCCTTGTTGAGGTCGATGTCTTCCAAGTAGCGACCCGACCAGCCTAAAGCCTCGCGGCGTTCCTGCTCTTTCTGTTTTGCGGCTTCTTGTGCGATTCGTTCAGCTTCTTCCTTGGCCTTGCGCTCAGCTTCTTCCTTAGCCTTACGTTCAGCTTCTTCCTGTGCTAGCCGCTCCTGCTCTAGCCGCTCCTGCTCTTGTCGCAACACGTCGACCCCCGCAAACTGCCCCATGCCGATCGCGGTCTTGGCGCCAAAGCCAAAGTCCAGCACCTCTTCGGCGGAGAAGACTTGAAGGAAGGCCTCCAGATGCTCTTGAGAAAGCTCCGGCGGCGCGGCGAAGCAGAACCGAAATTCCTGCTTGCCGCCTTGAGGATCCACCGCGAGGTAGGCGTTGGGGACCGGGCTCTGCGACTCGGTGGGGCCCTCTTCAGCTTGGTAGTACTTTGGATAATGTGGCGTCATGATCTCGCGGCGGAGTTGGGGCACCTGCACGGGGAAGGCGTCGAAGAAGACCAGCTTGCCTTGTGCGGCGTACTCTTCTTTCCCGTTGCCATCTCCGCTGCCGAACAGCTCCTGAAATAGCGGGAAGTGCTCGTTGACGAGGTCGCCCTTGACGAGCTTGCTCTCTTTTCCGTCTGCGTTGGTTTCAGCAACTTGTTGCACGACGACCTCGTCGTATTGGTTGATCTTCCAGATCATGCACCGCGCCTTGAGCACGCCCTTGACCGTGGACGATGGCAAGTAGGGCATCCCCGTGTTGCGGTCAAAGGTCAGGAACTTCTCCAGCGGATGCGTCTCACCCAGCCCGTGCACCAGCGGTGAGCGCAGCTTCAGGTCCACCCGAAACACCTTCCAGCCTTGCCGTTGCAACGAACTCAGCGCCTTTGCATGCTGCTGGTGCACACGCTCCAAAGCGCTTTTTTGCTTGCTCCCCTGTTGTCGAAAGATTTCTTCGATTTGCAGCAGATTATCCGCCTTTTTCAGTAGATCCAGAGTTGGGGCGGTTTCTTGGCTAGGTCTCTCCTGATTGAAGATGTTGTCTCTGGAAGAGGGACACTTGAAGAGGTCGCCCTCCTGCTTGGTGTCAACCGCAAACACGCTCCACTTGCGCGCGTAGAGCCCGAGGTTGTAGGGCAGCGCGGTGTTGTTGTTGCCGTCGAGCAGTTTGGCCAGCACCTCATTGACGGCGCATGAGTTCGCGCGCCAGAGGTATTGGTCGTGGTCATTGGGATCAATCGTCGTTCCGATGAGGGGCATAGTACCTTAGGGGGCTAGGGGTTCAGTGAGCGGTTCGCTGCGATATACGCTGTGGGGCTGACGGATCAAATCGTCGCGCCCTGCTGCGCGCAACAAGCCGCTTGTGGAGAGGTCTTCATCCACGGCAGGCCAATGCCACCCGATGCCATCCACGTCAATCTCGAACAGGCTCCGGGCTACAGCGTTCGCACTCCGCAGGCGCTCGGAGCCCACTGCTGTCCATGGAACAGAGATGTGCACGCCGTCTAACTCAAATGAGATCCCAGCGTCATCCGCCTGTGGCTGTTGGATGATGTAGAGTGATGTGTTCGTCATGATTTTCTCCTTTCAAATTCTTGCCACGCTGCCAGCAAGTCCTCAAAGTGCAGCGAGATGATCTGTTGGACTTGTCGCTCTTCTTGTCTGCTGAGGTTACGCACATAAGCTCGCTCTACGGCCAAGGTCTCTGCACGCAACCAGAATTTAGCCTGTGCGTCGCCACGTTTGACGTGAATGTGTGGGGGCTCCTCTCCTTCATTGGCATAGAAGAAAAAGCGCCACCCCCGCACCAGCAAGACGGTTGGCATCAGGACTTGGGGAACATGTCCGAGTTCGCGTAGCGCTTGAGCCACTCCCACAGCGCCAGCGTCTCGCGCTGACAGGCGAGGTAGTGCGACTGCTCCATCTGCGAGAGGCGCTGCATGAAGGTGAGATAATCCGTTTGCAGCGTCGCTGGATTCGCCTGCACCCACCCCTTGGTCGCGAGCCACTCGATGGTCCAGCTCACGACGTCCCGCTTAATGCCAGACTTCTCTTTCTGGATAATGAAGGCAAACGCCTGCGCCAAGCCATTGGTGAGCACCATCGAAGGCAGGCCGGCCATGTAACTGCCAAAGTCTTGGTTCACTTTGTCTTGCACTGCGATCAGCTTGTTCAGCGCGAAGTTCGAGCGTTCTTGGGAGAGAGTTGTGTTGCTCATTGGGCCTCCTTGGCGATCCATTGCAGTTCACAGAAACCACGCCCGAGGGTGGCGTCCCCACCGAGCTGCAAGTGCGTGGGTAAGGTCTCCTTCAGCCAGGCCGCGAGCTGTGAAGCCGTCAGCCCACCCTGCGCCTTGCGCTCGGCAGAGAGGAAGCTGAGGCTGTAGAGCAGGGTGTCGGCAGGCAGTAGTTCTTCGTAGAAGAGCCCCCCCTTGGCAACGGTCCCAGATGTGTCGTCAATTCGCACTCGAGACTGCACAGGGCACGTCGTCTCCACGAGATAGAGGAAGTCCGCGTCTGAGAGGATCACAGCGTTGGGGAGCAGGTCCACGTCTGCAAATTTCACCAGTTGTTCCAACACCTGCCGAGCCTGTTCGACTGCCGGAGTCGTTTCCTGCAGCGTGACGCGCATGTCTTCGAGCACCACTCCGCCCGTGGCTTGTGAGCCTTTGTACAAAGCGGCGTCTAATCCGAAGCCCTCTTTGTCTGCAACCGTCACGCTCTTCAGCGCGTCCACTCCGCTCAGCCCGACGGCTTTGGCGTCCCGCACAAACTGTCGCAAGACCGAGGGGCAGGTCACATAGAGGAAGGGCGCGTGCGAGCTGCGCACCGGAAAGAACAGCACCTTGGCGTCCGAGGTCGAGAGCGCCCCCGCCTGCGCGGTGTCTTGTCCCTCGCGGCCAAAGATGGCGTTGAGCTCTGGAGAATCGGAGACGGCTGTGCGCGCCTTTTTGTGAATCTCACTGCGCGTTTCCTCGTTTGCTGCGGGCATGGCTGCGAGCTTCTCGGTGGATTGTTGGTGAACAATGGACTGTGCACAGGCGTCTCTCAGCGCGCCCTTGACGCCGGAAGACTGGACGATGGGGCGCTGCGTGTGGCGCTCGCGTTGGATGGGTAAGTCCACCGCCCCGGTCGAGCTGCCCGCTCCGGCGTGCATGGGGGTAATGGCGTAAAACAGCAGAATATTGGCGTGATCTGCGAGAAACATAGAGCAACTCCGTTGCAGGGTGGAAGAGAACCTCATATCTTCGCCGGAAGAACCATTTCTCCTGAGAGATAAGAGGCAACATGAGACAAGAGATCAGTCTTGCGGAATTTCAAAACGAGCCAGGCGCGGTGCTGCAACAAGTCCAACAACAGCTGCACACCTTGCGAGTCAATCAAGGGGATCGCGTGTTGTTGTTCAGCGTGGTGCAGCAGGAACACTACCTGCTGCTGGACGTAGGCTCCCACGACACGATCTACCGTAGAGTCCAACGCCTATCATGAGTCAGACGCCCCACCAGCCCTGCGGCACAGCCTGAGGCTCGTCAAAGAACAACACCGTCCCGGCAGGGTGCCAGCCTTCCATCTCTCGATGAAATCCCTGGTTGTTGCCCGAATGACCCGCGCCTTTTTTCATCTCCCAGCCACCAACCCGCCGCAGCTTTCCCGACGCGACTCCAGCCGGTTGCAGCCCCCTTACTGCCGAAGACTTGATCGGTGAGAGCGAGAGCCACGTTGCGGACTTGGCCTCCCCAGTCAACACGGTGGACGACGGCTGGAGTTGATACTGCGCGACGCGTTGTTCGCCGCCGAGCTGCAAGACGCCTGCGGCTCCGAGCGCGGGCCTGAGGTCATGGTCTGGTAGCAACAACAAGCGCACGCCGTCGGTCAAGCGCACATGGATCGTGGTGTAGAGCCGTCCGTTCTTTGCGGTGCGGGTGAGGTTGTCGCGCCCAATCCCTACTCGTGTCTCTGTGTCAAACAGCGCCGCTTGGGGCAGCAGCGCCGGCTGCGCGGGCGACAGGTTAGACACTTCCTGCAGCAGGTGGACGTTGTCAGAGTCGGTGAGGGCGCTGGTGGTGATCCAATAGCCATCTAGCGCCTGCAACTCTTTGTCATCGGGGGGCGTGACCCACCGCCACTGTGCGTTGGCTCGCTGTGTGATCGAAGCGCAGAGCCCGAAGTCTCTCGCGGCCTGCGAAAGCGGCTGGGCTTTGGTGATCGGCAGAGGGTTGCCGGTCGGCTCACCTCTCAGGTTCTCTTTCGCGGTGAACCAATGCGCCGGTGCCGGCAGCAGGAAAATCTGTTCCCCTGCGTTTTCGACCACAAACAGCGGCCCGCTGAAGCCAAAGCCCGCTTGGTCAGGCGTCCCGAGCAGCTTGCCGACGGGGGTCGTCTCATCAGGAGCCTGTCGTTGCACAAAGTCACGGAACGGGATCGCGTTCTTCACCAACATCGCCGTGCGCAGCGCTCCCAAGAGGGTCGAGGGCATCGGCGGGAACAGAAACGACATGAAGTGGTTCTCGCCCGCTTCCATCGGCTCCGCTCCTCGGAAGAAGAGCGTGTCCACAGGCGTTAAGGTGATGGAATGAGTCATAGTTGCTCCTGCTGTTGACGGGTGTGCTGACGTTCCCCAAGAAACTTGGCGACGATCAGGGCTTCGATCTGCAGCTTGTTCGCGCCTGACGCGGGGGTGTCACTCTTTTGAATCAACCGAGCCACGTTCTGGGCGAGCGCTTGCGGGTCATCACTCTTTAGCTCGGAGCGCTTGATCTGCTGCAAAATGAACTGTTGCAGCATCTGGTCTCGCTGTGCTGGGTCCTTCGCACAGGCAAGGATCGAGAGCAGCCCTTGCTCGAAGGTCTGGAGCCGATAGGCCAGCGAAGAGCTGAGGTCACGCGACTCGCTCTTGCCGAGCGCCAGCCCTACCGCCTTGAAGGCACCCAAGGTAGAGCCTGCGTCCTGCCATTTGCTCACGTACACGCGCCCGCCCCCGCTGCGTTTGTTCAGCTCGATTGCCACCGCGTTGCGCCCACCCTGCTCTTTCGCGAACTTGTCCAAGAGCGTGTGGGTTCGCTGCAAGGCGCCGGTCAGGGGCTGCTTGTGGTGACAGATGTTGATCCCTGCCGAGATCGTCAGTTTTTCCCCACGGCCCAGGTGCTGCGCGAGCTTGACGACGCGCTTTTCTTTGTCGGGCTCATGCTGCATGTCCAGCGGCGCGAGCGGTCCGCTTGCGTCTAGCCGCTCGCACTGGATCTTGCTGTCTCGGTAGTGGTAGCGCACAAAGCCGGCGGAGTAGAGCTGCGCGATCTCCTCTGCCGCCGGCAACACCGAAGACACCGGCAGCACGGCGCAGACGTCGTCGCCCCCCGCATAAATCAGCTTGCCCCGATACTTGGTGATGATCGCGGAGACACCATAGAGCGCGAAGTCTCCCAGCGCTTCGGAGATCGCCGCGTGCAGCGCCGGAGACAAGCGGCGTTGGCTCTCCCAGCCTAGAGTCTGCTTCCAATAGTCGCGGTACTTGGCGTCAAAGTCGTCGCGCTGCATGCGCGCTCGCAGGTCGGGGTGCAGCACGGTCTGCCACTGCGCGGCGATGGTCGCCCCGTTGACCAGGTCACCCATCTTGTCGCCGTCCATCATCAAAATTGCGTAGTAGCTGTCGGCATCCGTCAGCGGGCGCATCTGGTCGGTCAGTTTTCGCGCACGCGGCAGAATCTCCTGCAGTTTGTTCTGCTTCAGCTCTCGGAACTCCTCTTCTCCCATCTCCGTGATGCGGTCCTGTTGTGCCATGCGCTCTTCTCCTTGCCGATCATGGAGGAATTGAGCGAGGGCTCTGCGCTCTCGATCACCGGTAATCAAGTGGAGCTGCTGCGCGTGATCCAGAAAGTCGGCAGCGGCCATCTCGGTGGTTGACGGGAACGCGCTGTCTTGC
>CBFIJD010000060.1:0-9742 GCA_965662845.1 uncultured bacterium
CATGACGCTCCTCTCCCAAAAGTTAGAAAAAAGTTACATAACCAGCAAATCAAAGGCCTTTTCACATTGAATTGATTGCGGAAAATAGCTTTACGCGCTGAGCAAATCTGCTAAGCTCCCTTGCGGTTGAATTTGCTTACAATTCTTCTGATTTATCTTCCCTAGGAGTTCTAATGAAGTTTGAATATTCCGGCTTGACGGACGTGCAAGTCCAACAGGCGCGCACGCAGTACGGCAGCAACTCGGTCACCACGCAAGAGGTGGAAGGGTTCTCCGACAAGCTAAAAAGTAACCTGAAAGACCCGATTATCATCATCCTTTTGGTTGCCCTCGGCATCACCGTGCTGCTCTCTGTACTCGGTTTCGCGCCTTGGTATGAAGGCGTAGGGATTTTCCTCGCGGTCGCCCTCGCCACGCTAGTCGCAACTTGGTCAGAATACAGCAACGAGTCTGAGTTCCAGAAATTGCTCGAAGAAGCTTCCCTTGTGCAGGTTAAGACATTTCGCAATAGCAAGCTTCAGCAGATCAGTATCGATGACCTTGTCGTTGGCGATCACGTCTTGTTGCAACCCGGCGACACGGTTCCGGCCGATGGCTACTTGCTGGACGGAAAACTCGAAGCGAACCAAGCCGCCCTCACGGGAGAGTCTGAGCCCATCAAAAAGCTGCCTCCAGAGAATGAAAATCAGATTGATGAAGACCGCAACGGGCTCCCTCGCGCAGCGCTGATCGACGACGGGGAAGGCGTGATGAAAGTCACCGCCGTTGGTGATCAGACCAAGTATGGCCAAACCATGAAAGAGCTGGTCTCCGCTGAAGATCGTCTCTCCCCGCTGCAAGAGAAGTTGGCAGACTTGGGCGACAAGATTAGTAAGTTTGGCTACATCGGCTCCGCGATGATCGCCATGGCTTTCATGTTCAACCACATCTTCATCGAAGCCCCCTCCGTTGGCGCCTACTTCGCCCAGCCCTTTGGTGAAATTGTCCACCACATTGTCACCGCGATTGTGCTCGCGATTATCATCATCGTGGTAGCCGTCCCAGAAGGCCTCCCCATGATGATTGCGACCGTTCTCTCGATGAACATGCGCAAGCTTCTGCGGGCAAAAGTCTTGGTTCGCAAGCTCCTCGGAATTGAGACCGCCGGAAGTTTGACCGTTCTCTTCTCCGACAAAACCGGAACGCTGACGCAAGGCGTGCTGCAAGTCGCCGATGTGATTGACGGCGCAGGCAAGCACCACGCGACTCTGGGAGAAATCCCCGAAGCCTTGCGCAACGAAATCATCTTTTCGCTACGCAACAACACCAGCGCCTCTATCGACACGACCACCAGCAAGCCCACCATCGTCGGCGCCAACCCAACCGAGCAAGCCATGCTGCGCTTTCTCGGAGAAAACTTGGCCGACAAAGACAATGTCAAACTGGTGCAAAGCATCCCCTTTAAGAGCTTATACAAGTTCTCAGCATCTCAAGTGGAAGGGGAACGCAACCTTACGATGGTGAAAGGTGCCGCGGAGATCGTGCTGCAAAACTGTACGTCTTACCTCGATGAGAACGGACAGAAGCAAGCATTGCCCTCGCACGAAGCCCTCCTCAAAGAAATGAACAAAATGTCTGAGCGCGCCATGCGCCTGATCGCTTTGGCCATCACAGACAACAGCATTACCGAAGACCCCGAGCTTCCGAAAGAGATGACCTTAGTCGGCATCTTCGGCCTACGCGATGAAATCCGTAATGAAGCCCGCATCGCCGTTCAAGAAGCGCAGAGCGCGGGAATTCGCGTTGTCATGATTACTGGCGACGCCAAGAACACCGCTCGCGCTATCGCGAAAGAGCTCGGCTTGATTCAAGGCGAGAACCCCGTCGTGACTACGTCTTCAGAGCTTGCCGAAATGAGCGACGAGCAGGTTCGCGACATGCTCCCAGATCTCTGCGTCGTCGCCAGAGCCCTCCCAACGGATAAGAGCCGCCTCGTGAAGGCTGCGAAAGAGCGTCAGTGGGTCGTGGGGATGACAGGAGACGGAGTGAACGACGCGCCCGCCGTCAAGAATGCAGACGTTGGCTTCGCCATGGGTAGCGGGACAGAGATGACCAAAGAATCCAGCGACATCGTGATTCTGGATGACAACTTCTCGTCTCTCACAAAGGCCGTGCTTTATGGCCGCACCTTGCTGAAGTCGATCCGCAAGTTCTTGATTTTCCAGCTCTCTGTCAACGTTGCTGCGATCTTAATCGCCTTCTTCGGGCCCTTCTTGGGAGTGGATTTGCCGCTGACAATGACCCAGCTTCTGTGGGTCAACTTAGTCATGGACACCTTAGCTGCGATTGCCTTCTCTGGAGAGGCCGCTCTCAGGCGCTACATGCAAGAGAAACCGATCCCCAAAAATGCGCCGCTCATCACCAACGATATGTGGTCTTCTATTCTGGTGAACGGGGTTTTCATGGCGGTGTTGGGTCTCTTCTTCTTGACCAGCGACGGCCTAGCCAGCTTCTTTGCCTGTGACGAAGCACGCTGTGGTCTCCCAACTGATCCCGACTACAACGGGAGCTTGGTGCATTTGACTGCCTTCTTCGGCTTCTTTGTGTTCATCAACAACTTCAACAAGTTCAACGCGCGCACAGACAGCACAGACCTGTTTGAGCACATCTCTGAGAACAAGAACTTCCTGCGCGTGATCGCCTTGATCTTCGGTTTGCAGATCCTGTTCACCTACATCGGTGGCGAAGTCCTCCGCACGGTAGGGCTGTATCTGAGCGAGTGGATCATGATCACACTCTTGGCGGGCCTCATCATTCCTGTCGATCTGCTCCGCAAGCGCGTCCGCAACCGCATTGTGGAAGCCATTGACGCGCGTGGACGCGAAGGGATGCGCGAAGGGATGGCGCAAGGCCAGGCGCATGAGCGCGTAGAAATTGCTCGTCACCTCGTCACTCAATCCAACATGTCGGCCGAAGCCATCGCAACAGCGACCAGCATGAAGATCGACGAAGTGGAACGCCTCCGCGAAGGTCTGTAACTCCTCCTCCAACACAAGGCGCGCTGTTCTGGCGTGTCTTGTGTCTCTCCGCTCTCGTCAGCCCGCTCCTCACACCGTAATCTGCAACTCTCTTCGATAATGGTCAAAGAGCGTTGACTTCGAAAGCATCCCCAAAAATCGCTCTTGTGCGTCCACAACGGGCAGCGACCACTCCCCTGAAAGCTCAAACTTCTCCAGCGCCTCCTCAATCGGCTCTCGCACGTGAATCGTCGGCAAAATCCGCATAATTGATCCCATCGTGACCAATCCATAGAGGTGATGATCGAAGAGATAAGAGCGGACATCGTCGAGCTGCACAACGCCCAAACAGCGCCCCGACCGCTCCTCAATCACCGGGAATAAATTGCGATGAGCCCCTTTGAAGACCTCAACAAATTCACCGAGCAACAGGCTGTCGCGAATAGAGACAAAATCTTGATCCAGCAGATCGCGGAAGTCATGAGAGAGCGAGCGCAACAAATGCTGGTCCGAACCTCGGCGGATGAGGGTTCCCTTCTGAATGAGCGCTCGGGTATACACCGACCCTTCCTCTAAGAAAGAGCTTGTGACCATTGCGCTACTCGCGGTCAGCATCAGCGGCAAAATCAGAGAGTAGCCTCCCGTCGCTTCCATCACGAGGAAGATCCCAGTGAGTGGCCCATGCATCACTCCGGTGACCATCCCTGCCATACCGGTCAGCGCAAACGCCGCGGGCTCCGCCAGCCCCTGCACTCCAATTTGAGACAGCGTGAGGCCAAACGCCATGCCAACGCCGCTGCCCAGCACCAAACTCGGCGCGAACACGCCCCCCACGCCACCGCTGCCCAGCGTGATCACGCACGCTAGGAACTTGAGCGCAATGAACAAGAGCACAAAGGAGACGCTCCCATCAAAGTCACCTATGAGCAACTTCTGGGTCATGTCATACCCCTCGCCCAGCGCTTGCGGAAAGAGATACCCCACCCCACCCAGCATCAAACCGCCGATCGTCGCGCGCACCCACGGGAGTGACACTCGGCGTCCAAAAGAGCGCTCGGCATACGTCAAGCTGCGCGTAAACGCGATGGAGACCAACCCCGTCAAAATCCCCAGCAGGATGCTCGCGATCAGAGAGGTCGGCGTGAAGAAGGCAATGTCATGCTCGAACGCGATCTTGTTGCCCATCATCAGGCGGCTCACTTCCGTCGCCGTGACCGCCGCGATGATCGCAGGCAGCACCGTCGCGCGCGACCATTCCCCTAAGATGATCTCTAAGCTGAACACCAAGCCGGTCAGCGGCGCATTGAAGATTCCTGAGACGGCCCCCGCGACTCCATAGCCAATCAACAAGCGTTGACGACGTTCGTTGGCCTGAAGCCAGTTCCCGACCACAGCTCCCCAAGCGGCGCCAATGCACACAATCGGGCCCTCTAGACCCGCAGAGTTGCCGCTCCCAACCGTAAACATGCTCCCGAAATAGCGAGAGAAGATCATGCGACGACGCAGGTTCCCCACATCTACCAACACGGCTTGAATGACCTCTGGGACTCCGTGTCCTGAGGCATCCAAGAGCACATTTCGGATCAAGAACACGGCGAAACCAACTCCGATCGCGGGAGCGAAAATCTGCCAAAACTCGGGCAAGCTCGCGATCAGCTCGTGCAACGCGTGAACCCCAAAGTTCAAGCTCACCGCGAGCAGACCACTCCCTGCGCCAATCAGCAGCGCACACAGCATCATCACGACAGTTTCGCGAGCAGAGATCGTGTGGAAGCCGGTAGCCCGTTCGGGCTCTTCGGTCGTGACAGAGAAGAAGTGCTGAAGTCGCTTATGCAGCGTGTGTTTGAAGGTAAGCCAGTAGTTCATCGTGTGCGGGTTTGTGCTGCAAAAAAATTTCGGTCTCATCGCGTTGCAGCAGGCTCGCGAGTGCGGAGAGGAGTTGCAAATGGTGAGCAGACTGGGCACTCAACAGCAGAAATAACGTGTGCACAGGGCGTTGATCTGGTGCGCTCCAGTCTAATGGTTTTGCGAGGAAGTACACATGCACCTGTGACTCTGGCAACGGAGGACGGATGGGGTGTTTGGGGTGTGGCACCGCGACGCCTCTCCCCAACGCAGTGGAAGCTTGCTCTTCTCGCTCCAGTAGCGAGTTCCCTAACTGCGCCTGCACCCTTGGCGGCAAGCCCAACCGAAATGGCAGAATCTTCAGCATTTCGTAGCGGTCGTTGCCTTCTACATCATAAAACACGCTCCCCAACCGCAGCGCCGCAGCGAGGGTGCCCTGCTTGGGGTCTCGCGCTTTCTCAACAAGGTGCCGGTTCAGCCGAATGTGCTTGGTTTCAGCCCAAGCCAACAAAGTGGAGTGGTGAAACAAAGGAGCGCCTTGCCGCATGGTGCAGGGGAGTTCGCCTTGGCGAATCCAGCGCCGAATCGTCGCCTCGGGAACTCGCAAAAGATGAACAACTTCGGACAAGGTGAGCAGGCGGTTCATGAATCTCAACGCATTGGTAGGTGCATCATCAGGAGAGCAAAGATTTGTCACCATACCACTGAAAACCTGAGTTGCAAACGTCTAAACCTACCTTGCTTTTTGTGGCCAAACCCACCCTCAGACCGCTGACACCGAGCCCCAAATCCGAGCCAGTCCCGCGCCCGTCACCTCACTCACCAAAGTCTGCTCACTTGCATCCGCACCCCAGATTTGACATGATGCGCCTCTGTCATCAGACACCACGTCGACGTTTTCTTCTCAGAGCATTCCCAACCAAAATCAATCCATGCTGACGCACCTCCACGATCTCCAAGCCCCTCCCGATTTTTTGCCCCGTCACCTTGGGCCTCGAGACGCCGACATCCACGAGATGCTCCGCGAAATTCAGCTCGAATCCCTCGAACAACTCCTAGAGAAAGCCGTACCGCACAACATCTTGCAGGCGCAGAGCGGTCTGGCACTGGAACCTGCCAGTGAAGCCGAAGCGCTGCAGGAGCTGCGGCAACTCTTAGACCAGAACCAGCGCGCGCGCAGCTTCCTCGGCATGGGCTATTACGGGACCTGGTTGCCGCCCGTCATTCAGCGCAACGTCTTGGAGAACCCAGGCTGGTACACCGCATACACGCCCTACCAAGCGGAAATCGCGCAAGGGCGCCTGGAGTTGTTGCTGAATTTCCAACAAATGATCATTGACCTCACCGGCATGGAGATCGCGAACGCCTCCCTGCTGGATGAAGCGACAGCCGCCGCTGAAGCCATGACGCTTTGCCAGCGCGTGTCCAAGAGCAAGTCGACACGCTTCTTTGCTGCTGAGGACTGTCACCCTCAGACTCTTGATTTACTCCGAACTCGCGCGGAGCCGATGGGCATTGAGCTCATCATCGGCAACCCCGCCCAACTGCCAGCAACGGATTTCTTTGGCGCGTTGGTGCAGTACCCCACCACCCATGGAGCGATCCAAGATTGGAAGCCATGGATCGCAGCGATGCACCAGCACAACGCGCTCGTCGCCGTCGCTACCGACTTACTCAGCTTGACGCTCCTCACCCCACCAGGCGAGATGGGCGCGGACATTGTGCTCGGGAGCGCCCAGCGCTTCGGTGTGCCCATGGGTTATGGCGGCCCACACGCGGCGTTCTTCGCCGTTCGTGAAGCCCACAAGCGCTCTTTGCCCGGGCGACTGATCGGGGTCTCTGTAGATCAACGTGGCAACACCGCGCTGCGCATGGCCTTACAAACTCGCGAGCAACACATCCGCCGTGAGAAAGCCACCAGCAACATCTGCACAGCACAAGTCCTGCTCGCCGTGATCTCCGCCTGTTACGCGATTTATCATGGGCCTGAGAAGCTCCGCGCCATCGGGCGCCGTGTGCACTCTCTCACTCGCTTACTTCAGCAAGGCTTGCATCAACTTGGCTTCCCAAGCCAAGACGCCTACTTCGACACGCTCCACCTTCACGTGGGAGCGCAGCAGCAGCCCATTCTGCAGCGTGCCCAAGCCCGTCAACTGAACTTGCGCCCTATCGCACAGGACCACATCGGGATCAGCCTAGACGAGACCTGCTCCCTCCACGAGGTGCAGCAGCTCTGGCAGACCTTTGCCCCAGACACGACCCTAGACGTCGAGACGGTGTTTGCCGCAGCGCAGACCTCCGAATGCGGCATTCCAGCCGATTTGCAGCGCAGCTCCGCGTTCCTCACACACCCTGTCTTTCATGCGCACCACTCTGAGACCGAAATGCTGCGCTACTTGCGCTCTTTAGAAGACAAAGATTTGTCGCTCAATCGCGCCATGATCCCGCTCGGCTCCTGCACAATGAAGCTCAACGCGACCTCTGAGATGCTGCCTGTGACCTGGGAGTCGTCCGCGTCCTTGCACCCTTTCGTTCCAACAGAACAAGCCCAAGGCAGCCAAAAAATGATCGCTCAGCTGGAAGATTGGTTGCTGCAACTCACGGGCTTTGACGTGATGTCCATGCAGCCCAACTCGGGCGCTCAAGGGGAATACGCCGGTTTGCTCACCATTCGCAATTATCACCAAGCCCGTGGCGAAGGGCACCGTCACATCTGCCTGATCCCCAGCTCAGCCCACGGGACGAACCCCGCCAGCGCCCAAATGGTGGGCATGAAAGTCGTCGTGGTCAACTGCGACTCCCAAGGGAACGTCGATGTGGACGACTTGCAAACCAAAGCCAACGCGCACGCGAAAGAGCTCGCGGCCCTCATGGTGACCTATCCTTCCACGCACGGTGTGTTTGAAGAGCAAATCCGTGAGATCTGCGACACAGTGCACCAGTGTGGCGGACAAGTTTATATGGACGGCGCCAACCTCAACGCGCTCATCAGCGTGGCACAGCCCGGACAGTTTGGCCCCGACGTGATGCACTTCAACCTGCACAAAACCTTCTGCATTCCCCACGGAGGCGGAGGCCCTGGCATGGGCCCGATTGGAGCCAAGCAGCACCTCGCGCCCTTCTTGCCCAACCACTCCGTGATCCCCATCGACCCTCAGCGCACCGCCGGCGCGGTCTCCGCAGCCCCTTGGGGCAGCGTGAGCATCCTCCCCATCTCATGGATGTACATCCGCATGATGGGAGGCGACGGTCTGCGCAAAGCCTCACAAGTCGCCATTCTCAACGCAAACTACATCGCTGAAAAACTACGAAACGACTATCCCATCCTCTACGCCGGACGCAATGGGCGACTGGCGCACGAGTGCATCATCGACATCCGACCCATCAAAGCCGCCTCCGGCATTTCAGAAGAAGACATCGCCAAACGCCTCATGGACTACGGCTATCACGCGCCCACCATGTCGTGGCCCGTTCCCGGAACGCTTATGATTGAGCCCACCGAGAGCGAACCGCGCGCCGAATTAGATCGCTTTTGCGAGGCAATGCTCCACATCCGCGAAGAGATCCGCAGCGTCGAACGGGGGGAGTGGCCGGCAGAAGACAACCCCCTAGTCAACGCGCCACACACCCTCGCAGATGTCACTGCAGCCGAATGGTCTCGCGCCTACTCTCGCGAAGTCGCGGCCTATCCCGTCCCCTCTCTGCGCGCGAACAAATTTTGGCCGTCTGTCAACCGCATCGACAACGTCTATGGTGACCGCAACCTCGTCTGCTCCTGTCCCTCGGTTGATGCTTACCGATGAAAAACCCCACTCTTCCGGCCGGGATGTACTCCGCGCTGCCTTTTGACACCTACCAACAAGCTCCGGGTCTCAATCAGTCGGCGCTCAAGCACTTCTATCGCCCCACGAACTATCACAATCCCATGGGCGCTTTGATCGGCAACGCAGGACACTGCCTGTTGCTAGAGCCCGAGCGGTTTGAAACCGACTACGTACGTGTTCCAGAAGGAGTGAGCTTGCGCAGCAAAAGTGGAGAGCAGCGCTGGCAAGAGATCCAGACAGAGCAAGCGTCGCAAACCCTGCTCGCAGCCAACGTTTGGGATGGATTGATGCGTGCAAAGACCGCCGTCCAGACGCATCCACAGGCCGGCCCCATGCTCAAGGCGAGCGACACCGAAGTCTCGCTATTCTGGCACGAACCGCAGACCTCGCTGCTGTGCAAAGGGCGCTTGGATCTCTTGAGCCTCGAGCAAGGCTTTATCGCGGATGTCAAGTTCTCACAGCGCAGCCGATCGGAAGCCAACACCGAGTGGCACTATGCCTTCCAAGCCGCGTGGTATCGACAAGGTCTGCACGCGCTCACCGGCGACTGGCTGCGCTTCTTTTTGATTTTTGTGGAACGCTATCAACCTCACCGCGTCAGCGTGATTGAGCTGGAACCCGAGACCCTCGAAGTCGGCGACCAACTCCTGCGACAGGCGCTCGAAGAATACCAAGCGGCCGCAGCCGTCCCCGAATTTGACTGACCCTCGATTTTGACTTGGCATTCCCGCGCAGTCCTCGATACTTCACAGCTCCTCTTCACCTCGAACCTTCAGGGAATCGCATGGCATTTCTGGAAATTCTCGCCTTGAGCACAGGGATTAGCCTCGTCGTAGGCGCGCTCACCACCATCTTGGCCGACACCAACCGAGCCGCCCGTTTTCCCGGGTTGGGCACTCTGCCCGGAGTGCTCGTTCCGTTCGATCTGGGGCTCAGCTCCCAAGTCGCAGAGTTTGCGATCCTCCTCATGGGGGGACTGTTTGGATATTATCTATTCCTCTCACTCTGGCGCGGCGCTCCCCAACTGGAGCTAGAGACGCATGAACCTCAGGCGATCCCGCGTCCAGAACCCAACAC
>CBFIJD010000060.1:9840-12188 GCA_965662845.1 uncultured bacterium
CTCTCCAGCAACCTTGCCGACTATCTTTGAGTCGCTGTGTCGCGCTGTGAGCTGGCTCCCCAGTCAATGCTGGCAGTGCGCCTTGTGGCTCCCCTCTTCCGAGACCAGCCCCCTCAGCGCCTATCTGTGCCCCGCCTGCATCGAGTCCTTACCGTGGCTAACAAACGCCTGCGCACGCTGCGCGCAACCGCTGAGAGCAGACTTGGAGCAATGCCCCTCCTGCGCGGCTTGGCAGGCTTGGCAGCTGGACGCCGCTTACAGCGCGCTACGCTATGAAGACCCCCTGCGAAACTGGACCTTGCGCTACAAATTTGATGGCCACGTCGCGCTGCTGCCTCTGTTGAGCGCGCTCTTGGTGATGGGGTTACAGCGGCAGCGCTGGTCGGCGCCACCCAGCGTTCTGCTGCCCATTCCCCTGTCGCGTCAACGCTTGCGAGAGCGCCGCTTCAACCAGACGCTCCTGCTCGCCCGCCGCGTTGCGCCTAGACTGCAGCTCCCCTTGCTTCCGCCCCAGACGCTACGCCGTGTGCGTCATGGCGCAGCTCAATCCGCGTCGAACATTGTAGAACGCCAACGAAACGTGCAGAATAGTTTCTTCGTCGCCCAGTCTGTCGTCGGCCAACGCATCTGGCTTGTCGATGATGTGATGACCTCTGGGGCAACCTTGAACGAGGCCGCGCGCGCGCTCAAAGAAGCTGGCGCCGCGTTTGTGGGCAGCCTCACGCTCACCCGTCGTCTGTTACAATTTCCCGAAAGCTGATTGATGTCTGCCTCTCTGCTCTCCAACCCAATGACCCGTCGACGCTGGCAAGTCTTTCGCGCTAACCGGCGGGGCTTTTGGTCGCTGTGGCTGTTCCTGCTGCTGTTCGTGCTCAGCCTCTTCGCCGAGCTGTTGGCAAACGACAAACCTCTGCTGATTCGCTACGCAGAGCGCTGGTACGTGCCGATCTTACAAGCGTATCCTGAGACCGAGTTCGGGGGCGAATTTGCCACCGAAGCGGAATATGTAGACCCGTATGTGCAGGAGTTGATTCAGGAAGACGGCTGGATGCTCTGGCCGCTGATCCGCTACAGCTATGACACGATCAACTACAACCTGCAGGTGCCCGCTCCCGCGCCACCGTCCTCAGAGAACTGGCTCGGCACCGATGACCAAGGCCGCGACGTGCTCGCTCGGCTGATTTATGGCTTTCGGATCTCGGTGCTCTTTGGGCTCTTGTTGACGACCTTCAGCTCGCTGATCGGCGTCGCCTTTGGAGCCTTGCAGGGCTATTACGGCGGCTGGGTCGACATCTTAGGGCAGCGCTTTGTCGAGGTCTGGTCAGGGCTGCCCGTCCTGTTTTTGTTGATCATCCTCGCCAGCTTTGTGGAGCCAAACTTCTGGTGGCTCTTGGGCATCATGCTCCTCTTCAGCTGGATGGGCTTGGTCGGCGTCGTACGCGCAGAGTTTCTGCGGGGAAGAAACCTCGAATATGTCCGCGCCGCGCAAGCTTTAGGACTCAGCAACTTGACCATCATGGTTCGCCACATCCTCCCCAACGCGATGGTCGCCACGCTCACCTTCTTGCCTTTCCTCTTAAACAGCTCCATCACGACGCTCACCTCGCTCGACTTCCTCGGCTTCGGGCTCCCAGTCGGCTCTCCCTCGCTGGGCGAGCTGCTGGCGCAGGGCAAAACCAATGTCCACGCTCCATGGCTCGGGTTGTCAGCCTTTGGCGTCTTGTCTCTCATGCTCAGCTTGCTCGTGTTTATCGGCGAAGCCGTACGAGACGCTTTTGACCCACGACATCGTCAATAGCCCGCCCACGGTCCTCACCAGATGAAGCCAGTTCTAAACCGAAAAGGACGCCGCTCTCCCCTGAAAAGACGGGAGCGTCCACGCAACTCCTCTCCCTCAAAAACTACCGCGCGCGGTCTCCCGCACAGACACAAAACACGCTCCCCAAACGTCAATAAATCAGATCTTTTCCTCTACCTTCTTTGGCCCGAGAAAATGTTAAGTTTCTGTAACAATAAATTTGTTTAATTTATTAAAAACCTTTGTTAGTGTTTCGGGCTTCAAATCACGACTTTATGAGCCCATCGTTAGGAATTTCCCTCAAAAACCACATCGGGAGCGTTGAATGCGAAGCTGGAATTCGCGCGTCAGTCTAGGGCTGGCCGCCATCGGATTGCTAGGAGGTTTACTTAGTTGCGCAGAAAATCAAACTCGACAAGAGACGCCCCCACCAGAACCCGTTCGTGTGTATCTCTCAGAGAATTCCAACGCTGCCCGCTACAAAGGCACCTTCAGCCAAGTCCAGCACGTCCAGCTCGAAGCCTACGACAGCAGCGACCAGCTCGCTGAC
>CBFIJD010000061.1:0-12162 GCA_965662845.1 uncultured bacterium
CATTGAGGACGTGACACAGGCCATCGCTGCGTTTGAAGAGACGTTGGTCACGCCAAACTCACGTTTTGACCGCTGGCTGAAGGGAGACGGCACAGCGATGTCAAGCTTTGAAGTTTCTGGTTACGAGCTTTTCAAGGAAGTGGGTTGTGCCGCATGTCACAACGGTCCGGCTGCGGGGGGGACTTCTTTTCAGCGCATGGGAGTCGTGGAAGCTTATCAAACCGACAACCCGGCTCAAGGGGTCGCTGGGCTGACGGGTAAGGACTTAGACCGCATGAAGTTCAAGGTGCCGACCTTGCGCAACGTAGAGTTGACCTATCCCTACTTCCATGACGGAGCGGTTTGGACCTTAGAAGAGGCCGTGGACATCATGGGACGCTTGCAACTTGGGCGACAGTTCTCTGCCACGGAGAACGCGAAGATCGTAGCATTCTTGAAGACGCTCACCGGTGATCAGCCCAATTTTAAGATGCCTGTCCTGCCTGCATCCACCAACGCAACCCCGCGACCTACGCCGTTCAACTGATCCTGCTCTCGCCCTCCTGCTTGGAGGGCACACTGGCCTCTCCTCTGCTCGTTAGCAAACTCCTCTCGCATTGCCTCCCTCACTGAAACACCTGAACCAGCTGCGCGTCACGAACTTGGGCTGATTTGCTGCGCGATCACGGCGCTGTGTGTCAGCGGCTCCCCGCGAAACAGGCGGGCGCACAGACGCGTTGTTTCAAAAGGGAAGCAGAACTTGAACACGGAGTTGAGAGCGAGGGAGCGTAGTCATCGAGGGAGAACAAGCGGGACTTCGGGCCGAGACCGACCTACTTTGCGCGAGCGCTTAGCCTTCCGTGCCGCGATAGAGTTTCCAAACGCGTTCAGCCCACTCCTCGCCGTAGCCCATGCGTTTGGCTTCCATGACAAGCTCTTGGCGGTTCCCGATGATGATGATTTTAACGAGGAGATTGATGTCCACTTGTTTGGCAGCCGAGGGAGGCCCACTCTGGAAGAGCCTTTTGAACAGTGCAGCGGGTGAGGGCATGAACAACTCGATAGGTTGGAGCAACAGCGGTGAAGAGAGGCCTGATCATAGGGGCTTGTTGGAAAATTACTAGCGAAATGCGCACCAAGAGCGAGCGTGCTTTTTAGAGGAGTCGTCAGCGGTGAATGGGTCAAACTTGCGGAGACATCAGAGAGAGGCACCTTCGTGGGGTAGACGATGAGAGGCACCCCTCCCCCCATCGTCTGGAGCATGTCATTAACAATTTTCTAACAACATGCTAATACAAACTAAATATTCCACAAATTGCAGAATTGCAACTCTTTTTTGTTCTGCGTAATTTATGACTCTCTATGACTCCCCCACATCCAAGCAGCGCAGCGTGACTTCACAAGCTTCCACCCTAGTTGACCAAGCGAATCTCTTGCATCAGACCCTGCTGCAAGTGCGAGACGCAGTCGTCATGATCGACGAGCGGAATACGATCATCTTTTTCAATCCCGCTGCCGCTGAACTGTGGGGATATCAGCCCGAAGAAGTCTTAGGGCAAAACCTGAACCTGCTGGTCCCGCGCGAACACCGACCACATCACGAGGCGTACGTGGCGCGAAACCGCAACACCGGAGAAGACCGAATTGTGGGGCAAGCGCGTGAAGTGAGCCTAGAACGCAAAGATGGGCAACGCCGCCAAGTCACGCTCTCCCTCTCTAAAATTTATGTGGATGAGCAAATTTTCTACACCGCGTTTGTTCGCGACGTCACACAACAAAAAAAGTTAGAGGAAGAGAACGCTTGGTTTCGCTTAGCCGCCGACCACGGAGAGTTTGTGCCGTGGCGCTGCAATCTCATCACGCGCATGGTGGACATCATCACGACCCACCCAAGCACTGGAGAAATGCAGCATGAACATCACCGCCGAGAAGTCCCAGTTGCCGAGGTCTTTGAGGGGCTAGGCGAGTTCCTGCACCCCGATGACCGTGAGCGGGTCTTGCATTCCTTAGCCGACTTGCTCGACAGTCCACGAGACTTCCAAATGCAGTACCGCCTGTTCAATCGCGATCGCAGCGAGTGGCATCATTACGAAATGCGGGTGCGCTATGGCTGGATGCGCGACACTCCCTTCTTGTTCGGAGTGCGCTTCAACGTCACGCAAGCCAAAATGCAAGAGCAAATGCTGCGGCAGACCCAACTGCGCGCACAGAAGATGAGCGAAATGGCGCAGATCGGTTATTGGGTCAGCTATCACAACAAGCGCGGCCCGTCGGTGATTTCCACGGAAATGCGCCAGCTGTGGGAGTTCGACCCCCAAGAGATGCCGTCGTTTCACACCTTGCTCTACACCCGTGTGCACCCAGACGACCGCCCCTCCATGTTGCGCGTCGCAGTCCAACTGCGGAAATCCAACCAAGAGATGATCTATCACAGCGGTGTGTATCGTCTCATGCGCCAAGACGGCTCCATTCGTCACTTGCGCTATCGACTGACCTGCAACTTGCCTCCAGACATCGCGCTGTTTGCCGTAGAGCAAGACATCACGGAACAAGTGCAACGCGAGCAACAGCTGGAAGAAGCGCGGCGAGAGGCGATCTTGTCACAGCAGCTCAAGAGCGAATTCTTGGCCAACATCAGCCACGAACTCCGCACGCCGCTCCACGCGATCTTAGGCTTCAGTGAGCTGCTCTTGGCCGAAGAAATTCAACCCAACCAGCGACGCTACTTGAAAAATGTCCAGTCAGCCGGGGATATGCTCTTGCGACTGATCAACGACCTCTTAGACCTCGCGAAGCTCGAAGCTGGGAAAATGGAACTCCGACTCGAAGCCGTCTCCTTAAAGAAGCTCGGTGTGGACTTGAGAGGGCTCTTCGAGACCAAAGCCCAAGAGAAGCGGTTAGACTGGAATGTGGAGGTGCAAGGCCCCGAACAAATGTTGCTGGATCGCGTTCGCTTGCTGCAGGTGCTGCTGAACCTGGTCAACAACGCCTTCAAGTTTACGGAGCAGGGATTTGTGTACGTGAGAATGGAGAGCCAAGCCTTGAGTGACCGAGAAGCGCGCCTGCGGATTGAGGTGCAAGACTCCGGAATCGGCATCCCCGTCGGAGAGCAAGCGCGCATCTTCGGCAGCTTTGAACAAACACAGGGGCTCAATCATGCCCAATACGGCGGGACGGGTCTGGGGCTCGCCATCAGCCAAATGCTCGTCAAAGAGATGGGAGGGAGCGTCGAGTTGACCAGCCTGCCGGATCAAGGCAGCACCTTTAGCCTGACGCTGCCCCACGTCTCGTTTTTGGGAGACGAGCAAGCGCTGCCGCAATTGACAGACGTCCCTTGGCAACAGGTGACCTTTCAGCAAGGAAAGGTGCTCCTTGCGGTCGGCGAAGACATCACGCGCAATTTACTGATGGAAGAGCTTGTGCTGCAAGAGAATCTCGAGGTTCATGAAATTTGTGATGGCGCCGAGGTGGTGCCTCATTTGATCGATTGGCCGCCCGACGTGATCTTGCTCGACGCGCAGCTGCCGAACCTCGCTGGAGTCGAGCTTGCGAAACACTTGCAAGACGCCTCTGTCGGACGAGACATCCCGCTGGTCTACGTTGGCGAACGACTCACGCCCACTGAGGCACAAACCTTCCACAAGATGTTGCCCAAACCGATTCGATATCGAGATTTGATTGAGGTGCTACAGGCGTTTTTGCCTTTTGCTGTCCAACAAAAGGAGGTTGACCCCGTCAACCCTGAAACGCTCCCCGTGCTGGACGCCGAGCAGCGCACTGCGCTGTTTCAGCAGCTCGATCAATTGATGCAACCTGTGCAAAAGCGAGATTATCACCTTTCCACTCGAGAACTGTCGGAATTGACACGTTCATTGCAGCAACTTGCCGAGAGTTTTCCAGAAATCTGGTTTTTGGAGTGGAGCTCTGCGTTGCGTCACAAGCAAGAAGCCTTTCTGCTCGTTGACCTTCGCCAGCTCCTACAGCAATATCCTGCGCTCTGTCGTCAACATTTTCCTGAGTTGTGTCCCACTCCAACCGGCTCCTCCGCTGAGTAAAAACGCTAATGAACAACAGCCGAATCTTGGTGGTCGATGACTCCCAAACCAATCTTCAACTTGTGATGCAGCTGCTGCACGCTGAGGGATATGACCTCGCGGCTGCTGTGAACGGAGAGCAAGGGCTACAGATCGCGCAATCCATGCTGCCCGATTTGATCTTATTGGATGTGATGATGCCCGATTTGGACGGTTTCACAGTGTGCCAACGCCTCAAAGCCATGCCGCAACTCAAAGATGTCCCGGTCATCTTTTTGACCGCGCGTACAGACCAGCAGTCCACCATTGAGGGACTCCAGATGGGCGCCGTCGACTATGTGCACAAACCCTTCAGCTCCCAAGAACTCTTAGCCCGAGTGCGAACGCACTTAGAGCTGTTTCATGCGCGCAACACCATCGCCCAGCAACAGCAAGCCCTGCAAGAGCAGTTTGGTTGGTTCCGTCAAAGCCTGCGGGCCGGTGGTTTCACCGCTTTGCGTGTTCACAACGACGAAGCATGGATTGAGCTGCAAGGTCCAAGCGACGAAAGCCCCCAGCGCTACTCGGTAGAAGCGTTTTTGACGGCGCGTCAAGCAGACACCCACCCAGAAGACTGGACGCACCTGGCGCATTTGCTGCGAGAACAAAGGGCTGGATCGGTGCTCTTGCGCAGGCTGCAAAACGACCAGACCGAGTGGGAAGAGCTGCGCTTGCTCCCTACAGAAAATGCGGATGTGTTGGCCGGCGGAATCGTCGGAGTAGATGACTTCATCCAGCGCTCTGTGGAGCTTCAGGCAGAGCTAGAAGACGCCCTGCAACGTCAGGAAAATGCCGAGAGCTTGGCCGAACAGTCCGCGCGGTTGGCTTCTTTGGGAGAGGTCGCCGCTAGCATTGCGCACGAGTTGAAGTCTCCCCTCGCGGCGATGCACCTCAAAACGCAGATGCTCCAGCAGCTATTGCAGACACAAGGCATCTCTGAGGACAGCCCGATGGGCCGCAAACTCAGAGATATGTTGGTGATCAACGACCGCGCGGGAAAGCTCCTGCAACAAATCCGTGACTTTGCCCGAGACGACAACGCCGGCACGTTGCGGCCCTGCTCTTTGCAAGAAGTTTTAGATGGCGTGCACTTGCTAGTGAGCCACTCTTTGATGCAATCCAACATCAACTTGCAGCTCGACCTCGCCCCAGACCTCCCGAAAATTCTCGGCAGAATCGGCCAATTGGAGCAGGTGTTTGTGAACCTGTTCAACAATGCACGCGACGCGATGGAGGGACGCGATATTCGAGTCCTCACGGTTCACGCCCGAGCCGTTCATGGGCAAGTTGAGATCGAAGTGAGCGACACGGGACACGGCATCCCCCAAGCTGTGCAAGCACGGTTGTTCGAGAGTTTCTTCACCACCAAGGAGCGAGGCAAAGGCACAGGGCTCGGGCTCTCTTTAGTGCGGCGTTTGATTGACGAGCACAACGGGAAGGTCTCGGTGCGTAGTACCGAAGGCGTGGGCACCACCTTCATTGTGAGCCTGCCCCAAGCCCCCTGACTCTCGAAGGGAGAGCCGCTGCCGGTCTGTGACTCTTTGCCCGCTCAGGCTCTTCCGAAGGCGGAGGGATTTCGCTTAGAACCACCACCAGTGCAGCAAACTCCGCGTGCCGACTCCCACCAAACCCCCGATGAGCGCAGGTTTGATGACACTTTGCACTCTGGGCCCAACGGAGGCATACAGGGCAACCCCAAGCAAGTCCAACGGGTGAATCATCACTCCGGCAATCCGGTTCATCTCAGCGACCGTCAAGGCGCCCTCTTGCACCAAATTGAGGGTCACGCCCATCATCGCCGTCCCTCCCGCGATGAACTTGGTCGCGATGGGCAGCACCGAGATGCTCGGGATCTCAATCAGAGAGAGAAGGGGAGAGAGCAGGGCTTCGAGCAGGGCAATGGCCCCAACAGCTTTGAGCGCGTTGACCAGCAGAATGCCGAGCATCAGCATCGGCACCGAATTTTTGACGATCGCAAGCCCCTCTTGGCCGCCCTGCATCAACAAACTGACGGTCGTGCGGCTGTGAACGTCTTGCGGCAACGCAGAATGCGTCAGGTGAGCAGGTTCGCCCTCGTCACGCATCAGCCAGTGATACGTCAGCGCGGCGGCGAGTAGACCTCCGATGACCGACGACAACCACGTGAAGACACCGTCTAGGCCGACCGCAATCAAAGGAAACACCGCGTTTGCTTGCGACATAGGCAAAATCATCGCTACCGTCGCCGCCAAGTGACGCCGATGCGTCTGGTCTCTCTCCATGATAGCCAGCGTCGCAATGGGAGCAGCGAAGCTCACGAGCAAAACCTGCAACGCGGCAAACACCCCTGCGCCCGGCAACCCAAAGGGCCTGAGCAGCGGCGACACGTGCCGAGCCACACTCCCCAGCCAGCCTTTGCCCTCCAGCCACTTCATGAGCGCGAGCATGACCACCATCACCGGCAACAGAATATACAGCGCGAGATTGACCGTGCTCTTGCCCGAATCAAGAATCAACTGAACGAAACTTTCCATGTGTTGCGGCCAACTGTGCGAGGGTTTAGCATGCCGTGCTTGCGAGATCGTCGAACGCTATCCAAGTCTGCCTTCAGAGGCCAGTTGGAAGTCTCGCGCCTACAGCTCTGATCCTGTCTCTCAACCAGAACTTGTATGATTTTGCAATCCTCAGCTCTTCTGCTCCTGCGCTGCTTGCCTTGGCGAACCTTCATCGTCATCGGTGCTGTGATGCTAGGAATGAAGGGGGCCATCGCCGCACAACCGATCACCATCTTCGCCGCGGCGAGCCTCAAAAATGCGCTGGATGACGTGGCGCGCAGATATGAAGCCCGAACCCAACAGCGCGTGGTGATCTCTTATGCAGGCTCTTCCGTGCTCGCGCGTCAAATTCAGCAGGGTGCGCCCGCAGATGTCTTTTTGTCAGCCAATCAAATGTGGATGAACGTGTTGGAAGAAGACGGGCTCCTCAAAGCGCAGACCCGACGCAATTTGCTGGGGAATCGCCTCGTGTTGATTGGCCACGGCGCGCAGGGAACCCAACGTCCGCTGCCTTCGAGCGCAGCGCTACTCGAGATGTTAGGAGAGGGGCGCCTCGCCATGGCGCTGGTCAACGCGGTCCCCGCTGGGATGTATGGAAAGGCAGCGCTACAGTCTCTGGGAATGTGGGAGGACGTCGCGGCAAGAGTCGCGCAGACAGACAATGTGCGCGCGGCGTTAGCTCTCGTCGCTGCGGGAGAAGCCCCCCTCGGGATCGTGTATGCGACCGACGCCATCGCGGACTCTAACGTCCATGTGGTCAGTCAGTTCCCCTCCGATGCTCACCCCCCAATTGTCTATCCTGTGGCTGAGATCTCGGAGAGTCGGCACCCAGCGGCGTCTGCGTTTCTGGCCTTTTTGTCGTCGCCTCCGGCGCGTGCCGCTTTTGAGCAGCACGGCTTTGCGGTTGTGGGAGATTGATTCGGCTCATGGAATGGCTGACTCCCGAAGAGTGGCAGGCCGTTGTGCTCTCGCTGCGGATCGCTACCTGGTCAACCCTTTTGAGCCTGCCCTTGGGGATTTTGGTGGCGTTCGCCCTCGCGCGCTGGGACTTCCCGGGCAAACAGCTGTTGAATGGGATGGTGCACCTTCCCTTAATTCTTCCGCCAGTGGTAACAGGCTATCTGCTCTTGCTCACGCTGGGAACACGCGGACCAGTCGGGAGCCTCCTGCGTGACTGGGGGATCATCTTTGCGTTTCGCTGGACGGGAGCCGCCTTAGCTGCCGGCGTGATGGCCTTCCCGTTGATGGTGCGCGCCATTCGGCTCTCCATCGAAGCCGTAGACTCCCAGCTAGAGCAAGCCAGCGCGACGCTAGGGGCTTCGCCCACGTGGGTGTTTTTGACCGTGACCCTACCTCTGATTCTCCCTGGCATCATCGCAGGCGGGGTGCTCGCCTTTGCCAAAGCGATGGGAGAGTTTGGCGCCACCATCACGTTTGTCTCCAACATCCCTGGTCAAACTCAAACTCTGCCCTCTGCGATCTATGCCTTCTTGCAAGTCCCTGGTGGCGAAGCCTCCGCGTTGCGTTTGGTGCTGGTCTCGATCTTCGTCGCGATGTTCGCCTTGCTGATTTCTGAAGTTGTCGCCAAGCGCGTCGCACAGCGGATTGCTGGACGATGAGCCTCTCTGTTCGCATCCAACACCGATTCCCTAACTTTGCCCTCAACGTCAACTTTGCGGCTCCAGCTGGAGTGACGGTGCTGTTCGGGCGTTCTGGGTCTGGCAAAACCTCCGTTGCCCACACCATCGCGGGGTTGCTGCGCCCCGAGTCAGGGAAAGTGGTCGTGGATGGGTGGACGCTGTTAGACACAGAGAACCGAGTCTGCTTGCCGCCACATCAGCGCAGGCTGGGGTACATCTTTCAAGAAGCTCGGCTTTTCCCGCATCTAACCGTCCGTCAAAACCTGCTCTATGGACACTGGTTCGCTCCCACCGGCGCCTCCGTCGTCACCTGGGAACACGTGATCGACATGCTTGGGATTGAACCGCTCTTGCAGAGGCGCCCTTCTAAGCTGTCGGGTGGCGAGAGACAGCGGGTCGCCATCGGTCGCGCGTTATTAGCTAGCCCCAAGCTGATTCTGGCTGACGAACCGCTGGCGGCTCTGGATGAAGAACGCAAAGCCGAAATTTTGCCTTACTTTGAGCGCCTCCGCGATGAGGTGACCGTCCCGATTCTGTATGTCTCGCACTCGGTTGCTGAAGTGGCACGCTTAGCCACCACCATGATCGTGCTCGAGCAAGGAGAGATGGTGCAGCAAGGCTCTCCCTTTGAGGTGTTCGGCGACTCCAGCGTGCATCCGACTGGCGTGCAGGACTTAGGCGCCGTGCTCGACACGGTGGTGGTCGCCCATCATGAGGATGGCCTCACCGAGCTGCGGGTGGGAGCCGAGTCGCTCTGGGTGACCCGCCATTCTTGTCCCATCGGGCACCAGCTGCGGGTGCGCATCGCAGCGCAGGACGTCCTGCTCTCAAAAGACGCCCCACAAGGGGTTTCGGCGCTCAATATCTTGCGGGGCGAAGTCGTCGAAGTCCGCGCAGCAGCGCAGTCTAGTGTCGTGGTGAGCCTGAGCACCAGCGGGGGACGTCTGCTGTCGCGCATCACGCAACGCTCGGCCGCCAAACTTCACTTCCAAGTGGGCAACTCCTGCTACGCGATTGTCAAGAGCGTATCCATCGCAACGTAACACGTGGCCGCGGATCACGGAGCAGCCGCCAACAGCGCCAATAGCACAGCATAGCGCATCCCTTTGCCCAGCCCAACGAGCAGCGCGAAGCGCCCTCGATGGATGCCCAAAGCCCCCGCCACTACGGTGAGAGGGTCTCCGATCACGGGGAGCCACGCGAACAACAAACTCCACTGCCCATACTTTCCAAACAGGCGCTGCGCCTTAGACCACTGTGCCGATGAGTACCCACGCTGCGGCAGCCAACGCACGAGGCCAGCCCCAATTTCTCGGTTGAGGCAAGACCCCAGCACGTTCCCAGCGGTTGCCCACCCCCATAGCTCTACAGCACGATACTGTCCGGTGAACCAAAGCACCGAGAGCAAGGCCTCAGACGTCCCTGGTAGCAGCGTCGCTGAGAGAAACGCGCTGCCAAACAGACTTGGCCCACCAGCCGACGTCATCCACTCTATGGCGCTCACTTGCGGCGAGCCTCTCGACAAATGGGCTCTCTCTCTGGGGTGCTAAGGCCTTTGTTCATTCGCTCTTCTTAGATGGAAAAGGGGGAGAGCCCTCTTGAGAGGGTGGCGTCACCTCCAGAGGGTGCGCCCTCCAAAACCAATGAAGCGCGCCCGAAACATCTGCCGAAGCTCTCAGTAAGTCTACTTATTTTGGCAGTTTTATTGTCCACAGACATTGACAAGATATTTATGCAAATATATAAATTTTTGCTTTCAAAAACAGCGTCTTCACACTCTGGAGACGACGGTTGCTCTCCGAAATCGTTGTCCCAAAACGAATGTGATGCTGCTGTGTGAGCACCCTCTCCGTTCGACCTCATGTTTTCTGTCCGGCCAATCGCCTGTATGTCATTCCCCCTGTCTGATTCGTATCACCGCCTGATAAAAGAAGCGTACCAAGCTCACGGTCTGGCACGCACGCTAAAGAAGAAACGCCCGCAAGACCGAGGGGCGGCTCCCTTAGTCTGCGACTTCCTACCGCTGCTAGCCGGAGAGTCGCCCCACGCTGTGACAAAGGTGGCTCGCTTCAAAAAAGCCGTCGATGCGTGCAAAGCCTGACCCACTCTACGGCTAGCCATTGGGATGGTAGTTTCACGAGCCAGTCCGTCCCAGCAGAAGCCCGTCCTCCCGAAAGCTCCAGAACTCTGGCGACTCCTCAACCTATTTCAGACCTGTTCCTCATGAGGAAACCTGACCGAAGACAATCCCCCTCGCTCAAAAGAGAACTCAGCCACGACAACCCCTCTGACAATCAGGATGTATGAGCAAAGTAATGGTAATGGAAGATGATGAGACCTTGCGCTCAACAATGGTTGAAATCCTGACCGAAGGCGGATTACGCGTGTTGAGTGCAGCAGATGGAGCGCATGGACTGGCGCTGATCGCTCAACAACCCAGCAGTGACCCAGTACGAGTGTTGATCACCGACATCAAAATGCCCGTGGTCGACGGCTTGGAAGTCATTGAGACCCTCAACCGAGAGCAACCGTCGCTGCCTATTATCGCCATCAGCGGAGGAGGAATGTGGAAAGAGCGTGATATCTCTTAAGCGTTGCGTGAGCTGACTTTTGTTAAGTTTTATCAAAAGCCTCTCTCGATGTGGGAGATGCTGCAGGAAGTCATCCATTTTGCACAAGATGAATAACTCTCTGAAGTCGCCTCCATGTTTGCCGTTTTCTTCTGAATGCCGAGCCTCCTGATGTCGAGCCCCTCTCTCCACGACAATGAACCACAACGCTTGGCCGCGCTGCGCGAGTTGCAGCTGCTAGACACTCCCCCTGAAGCTGAATTTGATCAATTGACTCAGCGCCTCGCTCGGCTTCTGAACTGCCAAACGGCCCTGTTTTCCCTCATTGCAGAAAACCGGCACTGGTTCAAGTCTCGTTGGCATTTTGACTTCCCTGAAACGGCGCGGGAGAACTCGTTTTGTGCGCACGTGCTCTCCGACACGAAAACGCTGTTTGTGATCCCTGACACTCAACAAGACCCACGTTTTATGGAGCACCCTTGGGTCACTGGAGCGCCGCGGGTGCGCTTTTGTGCCGGTTACGTGTTGCGTTCTTCTGAAGGGTTTGTTTTGGGGATGTTGTGCGTCTTAGATCCGGAACCCAGAGCAAGGCTCTCTGCGGAACATACGGAGTGGCTCACCCTGTTGGGCGAGCAAGTCGAAGCGCGGTTAGAAGTGCGACGAACCCAATATCAAATGCAGATGTTGCAACGCCGCCACGAGCAAACCTTAGAACTCACCGACACCGGACACTGGTCTTGGGACTTGGAAACCAACCAAGCGTGCTGGGATAAGCGGACCTATGCCCTGCTAGGCGTCCCTCAAGGTGCCCCTATCCATCAAGAATCGTTCGTGAGCTGTGTGGCGCCGGAACAGCGCGACAGTGTGCGCGGCCAACTAGCTCAGCTGTTCGCTGGTCAAGAGCGCTTTTTTGCAGAATTTCAAGTTCAGCATCCGGATGGCCATAGTTACTGGATTCGCGCCTTGGGATGCTCACGGCAGGATGCATCAGGAAAAGTCGTCGAGTTGTATGGTTCCCTCACCAACATCGACGGCGAACATCGTCAAATGGAAGCGCAGGAAGACCTCCTTGAGCAGCTCAGCCTCACGTTAGAGGCCTCGCAGGTGGGGTGGGTCAAAATCAACCCCGAAGACTTGAGCTTGCTGCTGGATCAACGCGCTGAGCAATTCTTGGGATTAGAGGCCGTAAGCTGGCCTCCTCACCTCCCTCACCTCCTTCACCAATGGGTACACCCCGAAGATCAGCAGCTCTTCAGCGCAGCGATCGCTAGGCTTCTTTCAACACCGCCTCTGGATGCTCTAAATGCTCCAACACTTCACAAAGCAAAAAACCATCAATACTTTCATCATGGAGGGGAATGGATTC
>CBFIJD010000062.1:0-11038 GCA_965662845.1 uncultured bacterium
ATTCAAAATATATCTATGCTACATTAGTCAGGTCACAAATTAAGGAACTGGGCTGGTATCGAAATGGCAATTTTTTTAGTAAAAAACCTATACCGTATAACAGTTTAATTGATATGTGTAAAAAACTTTGCAACCTAGAGTTAACAAAAAGCGAAAACGTTAAAATCATTCAAAAAGCCGTATGGCTTACCGATGCAGTGGCGGGGGATGCAATTCAGCAGTGGAAATGGCAGATGAATATAACTCGATAAGAAGTAATCAATAGAGCGTAATAACGCCAGAGTATTACGCAGTATGTTTACGTAACTTCCAAGCCTAACTCAACGCTCCAGCCGACTTCGCTAACGCTACGCGGCTGAGCTTTGCGTTAGCCGTAAAACGGAACCATCGTAAATCACTTGACAAATCAAAGATCGGCGCCCTCCGCTCCTTCCACGGGGCCCAGAGCTTTACCACCCTCCGGGCCTGCTGCTCTTCGCTCAACAAACAGAGTCGCTCCATCTTCCAAGCGTTCGAAACCCTCTTCCTCGGAAAAGAGCTACCCCTTAAGCTCTTCGCCTGAGACCCCCTGCTGAACAGTTACCAAAAATCTATCATTTTGAGACCACCGCCCACCTCGCTGGCGGAGTTTCATCTTGTTTTCTCGGCGCACCCTTCTTATCGTCTTCGCCTTTTGTGACGCATGTTTGACCGCCGTCTGCTGGCCCATTTTGACTGGACGCTGCTCGGGATTGTGCTGCTGCTGTGTGGCACGGGTCTCATGGCCTTGTATTCGGCGACGCTTGGAAATCCTGACATGGCGCACTATCTGCCTCGGCAAGCGTTGTGGATGGGCCTCGGCTTAGGCGGCGCGCTGACCACGACGTTGATTGACTATCGTCTCTGGGCACGGGTTGGTGTACCGCTGCATTTCGCGTCGATTGTGCTACTGATTTTGGTGCTGCTGGTCGGAACCGGCGGCCCCGGCTCTCCGGTCGAGCGTTGGATCAAGCTCGGGCCGTTCTTCCTGCAGCCGTCAGAGTTTACGAAGTTCACGTTGGTGCTGGCGCTGGCGCACTATTTTCGCGACAGCCAACGCATCGGGCAGCTGGGCTGGCCAGTGCTGCTTTGGCCCGCGCTGCTGATGGCGGTGCCCTTGGTTTTGATCTTGCGGCAACCTGACCTTGGAACCTCGCTGTTGCTGCTGATTGTCTTTGTCCCGATGGTCTTTTTAGCGGGCTTGAAGTTGCAGACGTTGCTCTTCGCGGGAGCGCTGGGCTTGTGCGCGCTGCCGATTGCTTGGAGCTTCGTGCTCAAGCCGTATCAGAGAGAGCGCGTGCTGACCTTTCTGGATCCAGAGCGCGACCCTCTCGGCGCGGGTTATCACATCATCCAGTCGAAAATCGCCGTCGGGAGCGGCGGCTTGTTTGGGAAGGGGCTCGGCGAAGGAACGCAAGGGCAGCTCAACTTTTTGCCTGCGCACCACACCGACTTCATCTTCTCGGTCTTCGCCGAAGAGTGGGGCTTTGCCGGGACGATCACGGTGCTGCTGCTGTTCATGGCGCTGATCTTCTGGTCGTTAGGGCACATCCTCAACTCACCGGATCGCGTGAGCGCGATGCTGACCGTCGGTGTCGTCACGATTCTCACGTCGCATGTGCTGATCAACATTGGCATGACCATCGGCTTGATGCCCGTTGTGGGCGTGCCGCTGCCGTTCTTCAGCTATGGCGGCTCTTCCTTGTTATCGCAGATGTTTGGCATCGGCTTGTTGCTCAACGTGCGCATGCGCCGCTTCCGTCTGCAAGACCCCTAACTTTTTCACTTAACGCAACCATGGTTCGACTTCGCTTCGCTCCCAGCCCCACCGGATACCTGCACGTCGGCGGCCTGCGCACCGCCCTCTTCAGCTACCTGTACGCGCGGCAACAGGGCGGCACGTTTCTCTTCCGCCTTGAAGACACCGACCAACAGCGCCTTGTGGAAGGCTCTGAGCAAGACCTGCTAGCCATGCTGCGCTGGGCAGGCGTGGACTGTGACGAAGGGCCCACCCTCGTTGGAGACTTTGGCCCCTACCGACAATCAGAGCGGCTCTCCATCTATCGCACACACCTTGAGCAGCTCGTCGCACAGAATCACGCCTATGCCTGTTTTTGTAAGCAAGAGCGCCTAGATTCCGTGAAGCGCATGCAGAAAGCCCAAGGCTTGATCCCCAAGTATGACGGACACTGCCGCGATTTGCCCCAACCAGAAGTGACATCACGCATCGACGCTGGCGAAGCGCACGTCTATCGCATGCGCCTGCCCGACGAGGCCGAGAAGGTGCTGATAGACGACCTGATCCGAGGCAAAGTCGTCATTGACACCAACCAGCTTGACGACCAAGTGCTGCTCAAATCCGACGGCTTCCCGACCTATCACCTCGCTTGTGTCATTGACGATCACCTGATGCAGATTTCGCACGTGGTGCGCGGCGAGGAGTGGCTGCCCTCCTTCCCCAAACACCTGTTGCTGTACCGCTACTTCGGCTGGGAGCCCCCGCAGTTTGCCCACCTGCCCCTGATTTTGAACCCAGACCGCTCCAAACTCAGCAAACGCCAAGGAGATGTCGCCGTCGAAGACTTCAAAGCCCAAGGCTACATCGCCGAAGCGCTGGTCAACTTCATCGCCTTACTCGGCTGGAACACCTCCGACGACCAAGAGATCTTCTCCATGCAAGAGCTTGTCGAAAAGTTCAGCTTTGAACGAGTCGGGAAGGCTGGCGCTGTGTTCGACCGCAACAAGCTCGAGTGGATGAACCAGCAATACATTCAGAAGCTAGACCTCGACGATTTGATGTCCCGCCTACAGCCCTATCTGGCGGCATCCGCCTTCGCCGAAAACGATCCAGACTTGCTGCGACGCGCTGTGCAGATCGTACAGCCCAGCTTGACAAGGCTGCCGCTCGTGCTCGACAAGCTCGCCATCTTCTTCGACGACAAACCCAAACTCGACAAGCCAGAGCTGATTGAGTACCTGAAGCAGGACGAAGCGCGCACGGTGCTACAAAACTTCCGAGAGCAGCTAGACGCCGCAGACACGCTGGACGAAGCGAGCTTCAAGCAGCTCGTCAAAGCGACACAAAAGGCAGTCGGCATCAAAGGCAAAGGCCTCTGGACGCCGCTACGCTACGCGATCACCCTCGAAGAGCATGGCCCCGACCTCAGCATGATGGCGGCTTTCTTTGGCAAGGAGAAATGTCTGCGCCTGCTCGACGACGCGCTCGGGCTCGCTTGACTCCCGAAGCTTTTTCCCAAACGTCTCCCTAGCCTTTTTTCCCTCATGACGAAGGTCTCGAACGTGCGCCCTCTCTCCGTAGTTCTGCTCCTCATCAGCATCAGTTTGGGGGTCTGTCGGTCAGCAGACGCCCTTGAGCTCCCGCCTGCGTGGCAAAAGCTGCGGCAACAAATCGTGACCCGCGCGCAAGACCCGAACGAGCTGAGGCCAGTGCTCGCGGTGGTGCCCATCCTCCCAGCAGGTGAACAGGAGCCCGACGAGCGCTCTCGCGCCCTACAGCAAGCCCTGCTGACCTCGCTGCAACCGGATCTGCCGCAACAGCTCATCCAACCGCAGAGGCTGCAACGCATTCTTGACGACTGGAACCAAAGCCTGCGCTTGCAGAGCCGCCAGCTCACCCCCCGCGAACTGGCGGGCCTAGCGGGAGCGGACTGGCTGCTCTCTGGGACCTACTCGCTGCAAGCCACCACGCTCACCCTGCAGCTCAAGCTGCGCTCCCTCAACACCGGACAATTCCTGGCAGAACAGACCTTAGAGTGGTCGGACGACTCGACGACAGCACAACCCGATCCTGTCGCTGAGACACAGCCGCCAGAGAGACTCCTCGATGACTCGACCGCACTGCTCCCTGCTCCAAAAGAAGATATGCAAAATCAAAAAGGGAGCGCGGCATCCGCAACGCAAGAGTCGGACGCACCACGAGCAGCGGTCGCCGCAGAAGAGCAGGCCCCCGTGCAGCCTGAAATGAATGAAGATATGCAAATTCAAAATGACGAAGTCCCTGCGAGCAGAAGAGCGACCGCAACGCCAGCACCGGATTCAGCAGGGATGACCCGCCTTGATCCCACACGAGAACTCTCGGCACTCGACTCGGCAGGGCGCGCCACCGACAACCCTGAACGATCGGAAGAGCCAGCCATCGCCACTCTGGAGCTGCCGTCAACGGCGGCCATGTCCCGCACGATTCCCTCTTCCACCGAGAAGCCTGGGATGGTTCGCGTCAACGGTGGTCGTTTCCGGATGGGGGCGCTGCAAGGCGCGCTGGATGAGCAGCCCGTGCGTTCTGTGGAGCTTGCGTCGTTCTATTTGGATGTGCACGAAGTGACGAATGAAGCGTTCGACCAGTGTGCGAACTGCGTGCGAGGTTCTGGAGGATTCGACACAGCTCAGCCACAGCAGCCCGTGGTGTATGTGGACTGGGAGAACGCGGCGCGCTACTGCTCTTTTGTGAACAAGCGGCTCCCGACCGAAGCGGAGTGGGAATACGCGGTCCGTGCCGGTCGTGCCAACGCCGAAGTCACCGCTGAGGCTCTGACGAGCTTCGCTTGGTTCCAAGAGAACGCAGAGACCAACACCCAGGCGGCGACTGTCGCGACGAAGCGTCCAAACGCGTGGGGAATTTACGATTTGCAGGGCAATGTCCTGGAGTGGACAGCCGATTGGTACGCGCCTTACGGTCTCACAGACCTAGTGAACCCACAGGGGCCGCTGCGGGCAGAGTCGGCGGCGTATCCGCTCAAGGTGGTGCGTGGAGGGGCGTGGAGGGGGGTGTTTGGAACTGCCGACGCGGACGCTTTGCGTCCGACCAAGCGCTTCGCGTTTCCGACGTGGACACAGTCGTTTCAATTAGGATTTCGCTGCGCTGCCGATGCCGAGCGCTGACCTTGGGGCCTAGGCGAAGAGCGAGTCTGTAAACTGACGCGCGTCATAAGGTCGCAGATCTTCGATCCCTTCGCCAATCCCAATGTAGCGCACCGGGATGTCGAACTCGTTCACAATGCCAATAATGACCCCGCCTTTCGCAGTGCCATCTAGCTTCGTGAGCACCATGCCTGTCAAATCTGCGGCATCTCGAAACTCGCGCGCCTGAAAAATTGCGTTCTGCCCGGTCGTCGCATCGAGCACGAGCAAGACTTCATGGGGCGCATCAGGCACGACTTTACGGATCACACGCACCATTTTGCGAAGCTCTTCCATCAGGTTTTTCTTGGTGTGCAGCCGACCTGCCGTATCGCAAATCACGACGTCGTAGGCTTCTTTCACCGCTTTGTCGACGGTTTCAAACATCACAGAAGAGGGGTCTGCGCCGGAACTTTTCGCGATGATGTCGCAGTCGGCTCGTTTGCTCCATTCCGTCAATTGCTCGATCGCTGCGGCTCGGAAGGTGTCTCCCGCTCCGAGCAAGACCTTCTTTCCCTCTGCTCGGTATTGCGCAGCGAGCTTGCCGATGGTTGTGGTTTTGCCCACACCGTTGACTCCCACAATCAGCAGCACGAGCGGCTTTTTGTCTTCGGTCGAGGTGAACGGCGTCTCTTTGTGCAGAATGCGGACGATCTCGTCTTTGATGACGGTGCGCAGGCCGTCGGCGTCTCTGAGTCCATTGCGCTCTACTTTTTCGGTCACCAAAGCGAGGATTTGTTCGGTGGTTTCTGGGCCGATATCTGCGCCTAGGAGGGCTTCTTCCAGATCATCCAAGACCTCATCGTCAATCTCTTTTTTGCCCAGCAAGGCATTGCTGACGCCCCCCCAGAACTGATCGCGCGTTTTGCTGATGCCGGAGCGCAGCTTCTCGTAGAAGTTTTGAGGTTCGGCGGGTGCGTCTTCTCCGGTGGCGAGCCCTTCGCCAAATTTCTTTGTCAGCGTTTTTTGTTGTCGTTTCTCTTCTTGTTTGCGCTCAATCTCTGCGCGCAAGACCTCGTTTTTCTCTGTTAATTTAGCGCGTTTGGCTTCTACGGCTTGTCGCTCTCGCTCTTCACGAGCGGCTTCATACTCAGCAAAATGTTTCTCGGCTTGTTGAGGGGTCAGGTTGTCGCTGGGCAGCCCGATGGCGCCTCCGGACAACAGAAACACGACTCCAGCGACGAGCGCGCCGCTGCCGAAGACCGTCAACACAAACCAAGCGATAGAAGCAAACATGAGAGGCTGCCGAAGAGGTTAGAGATGTGAGGTGAGGAACTTTTTGAGGTCTTCCAGTTGGAAGTTTTGCGCCATCTGCTGGACTTCGATGGCAAAGGGGTGAAACCGTGGGTCTTGCTCTACGAGTTGCTGGCTTTGTTTCCGCAGTCCATGGACGTCGCCAATCTCCATTGCTTCGAGCCATTGCTGCAGGATCGCTTTGTCGGGCGCCACGAGCGGTTGCTCTGCGGTTTTTGCGTTTGTAACAGGGGCCTCCGTACGCCACTTGACGGGCAGGTGAGCCTGCAAAATGTCTAGCAGCTGCGGCGTTTCAAAGGGCATGTGCAAGAAGTCGTTGGCCCCTGCGGCTTTGGCGTCTTCAGGGCGGCGACGCAAATCGGCGGAGTAAGCAATCATCACGGTTTGTCCGAGCTGTTGGCCGCGGAGCTGCCGCACGACCTCTGTGCCGTCGACATCGGGCAAAATGGAGTCGCACAAAATCAACTGTGGTGTCGCTTTGAGAGCCATGTGCATGCCTGTGCGGCCATCGCCGGCTTCCCGCAGTTCGAAGTTGAGCGGGGTCAGCAGGTCTTTCACAAACTGACGATTCTCTGGGTGATCGTCGATGATCAAGGTGGAGACGGGGTTCCCTTCGACTCCGAGCACTCGCTCACTGGATTGGGTGGTCGCGTCTGGTTTTTCGAGGCGGGTCTCTTCGAGGCGCAAATCAAACCAAAACACGGAGCCTTTGCCGACCTCGCTCGTCACTTGCAGGCGGCTGTCCATCAGGTGCAGGAGCGTCTGGCAAATGGACAGCCCAAGGCCTGTCCCTTCCGCTTTGCGCAGCGCATCTCCGACTTGCTGAAAGGGCGCAAAGATTTGCTCTTGATCTTCAGGAGCGATGCCGACACCGGAGTCAATCACGCGGAAGCGCAGCAGATGCGACAAGGTGTCGCCATGCGGAGTGGCTTGAGTGACTGGGAGGATCTCCATGCGCACTTCGCCACGATCTGTGAACTTGACGGCGTTTGTGAGCAGATTGATCAGCACTTGGCGCAGTTTCCGCTCATCGCAAAACACGCCTTTTGGCAGCGAGGGGTCTTCTGTGAGGACATAGCGCAAGCCTTTGCGCTCGGCTTTGAGGCGCACCATATCTCCGACGGATTGCAGCAAAATGGGCAAGTGTGCCGGCGCGCTCTCCAGTCCCATGTTGCCGGCTTCGAGCTTGGCAAAATCCAGAATGTCTGTGATCAAACGCAGCAGGTGATTGCCGCTCTGCTCAATGACGGTCACTCCGCGTTGTTGCCCCTCATTCAGGGCGCTGTTCCGCAAAATCTGGGCATATCCTAAAATTCCATTCAGCGGTGTGCGCAGCTCGTGGCTCATCGTCGCCAGAAACTTGCTCTTGGCCTGGTTGGCGGCTTCAGCCTCTTGGCGGGCTTGTTGTGCGGTTTCCAAGACGCGTTGATATTCCAGCGCGCTGCCAATCAAATCTGCGACGGTTTGGGACAGGCGAATTTCCTTGGCATCTAACTTTCGGGGTTTGCCGGTGGCGTTGGCCACCAAGACGCCAATGACCTGCCCGTGAACATTCATGGGGCAATACAGCTGCGAGTGAATGTCTTGGCCGTGCAGCCACTCTCGATTTTGGGCGAGCAGCGCCTCGCCACGAGCTTCTGTGAGCATCAGCGGCTGCCGTTCGTCGAGGAGTCTGCGGTGCAGCTCTGGGTTGAGCAGTTTCCAGCCTGCGGGGAACGCTTTGCGAGCATCACAAATCGCCACCATCTGCGCTCGTGTCTCGTCGTGCGGCAAATAGAGCGCGATGTGTCCAAGGTCGAGTTCCATGAATTGCAGATAGCGCTGTAGTACCTGCTCGATGCTCTCCTGTCGGTGGGACTCTGCGAGCACCCGACTGACCTCATAGAGAAACTTGGTCTCTTGCAGCATGATCTCGGCGAACATGCGCTGCTGCTGCTCAATCTCGTATAAATTGTTGTTCTCAATGGCGATGGCGATCTGTGCGGCGATGCCTCCGGCCATGTGCTGTAAGCTCTCGCCAACTTTGGGATCTACGAGGGGATGACACAACACCAGCAAGCCTTTGCTGTGGTCTTGGGCGCGCAGCGGCAGCCACAACATGGACTGTGCGCCAATGGACTGCAAAAACTGACGCAACTCTGCGCTCAGACCCGGATCTTGCGTGACATTGGTGATCGCGATCAGTTTGCCGGGCTGCTGCACTTCAGCGAAGCGGGGGTGCTGGGCCAGCGCTTCAAACCAGCTCTGCGCGGCTGCAGGGAAGGTGTGCGCGATGGTTTTCAGGTTGCGCAGTTCAATTTGCCCAATCCAGATGCCTTGCCCGTTGAAGAGCCGCGTCATGGAGTCGGCCACTTGCTTCATGCCGTCCTGAAAGTGGGGCATGTTCGCTAGGGTTTGCAGGACGTGATTCAGCGTTCCAATCTCTTGCACGCGTTGCGCAAGCTCTTCATTGGCCTGCCACAGCAAGTCGGCGTTTTGTTTTTGGGCGTGGATGTCGCGCATGATGAAGTGCACTTCATCGCTCTCTTCATCCAACACAAGGTTCCACTGGAACCAGCGCGCGCCTTCTTGGGTGTGCAGCGGCACTTCCAACTGACACCGCGGCTCTGCGGGCGTCAGCGCGAGCAGCTTCTGTTGCATCGTGGGCCAATGCTCCACGACACAGATCTGGCGACAGTGCGTCAGCGGGGCGGTAGGCGACAGTTCGCGCTGTCCTTGTTCGTTGATGGTGCGCAGGTTCCCTGCCCGGTCACAGGTCCCGATGATTTTGCCAGAGAGTTCAAAGAGACGCTGCAAGCGGTTGTCGGTGTGAGCGAGCAGCGAAGATGGAGGGGTGGCGGCCATAGCTTCCATTTGCTTGGGGGGAGACAGACAAAAAAGAGCGGCAACTATAGCGAAAAGCGAGATCGCCCTCAAATGTAAAAACAGGCAACGCGCTCCGAGCTTAGCGCCCCGCAGATTCTTGAGCTTCTAGCAAGCGAGTGAGCTCATAAGGCGTGAAAATGCCTTCGGTCACTTCGCCGTTGGACAGACGCAGCTGTGTGCCGTCGCGGTTCTCATACAGCGTCCCCATGACGTTGCCTTGTCCGTCTTGCCATTGGACTCCGTAGAGCGCCTCGCCGTTGGCCTGCGTCGGGACAACCTCGCCGCTGTAGGGGACTTCGCCATAGTTGCTAAGGTTTTGTTGCATCCGCTGGAACTGTTGCTCTAGTTGCTGCAGTTTGCGTTGCAGCTCCAAAGCGTTGTCAAACTTGGTGAGTTGATTTTCCCAGAACAGATACATCTCGTCCGCGACTTGGAGAACGGCGGGTTTGCCATTCAAGTCGCTGAGTTCAGCAGGCAGCGCCCCAGAACCGCTCTCCAGGGCGGACTTTGCTTGCACCACCAAGTTGGGGTTCACTTTGCGCGCAGGGAGATCAAAGCTGAGCCCGACCATCAAGTCCTGGACGTTGGTGGGCTCGGGATTGGACAGCGCCTCGTTTTGCATCTGGCGCGTGGGACCGGACGGGTTGAAGATCAAATGCGGCAGCTCTTCTATGTTTCCTGGGCGCTGCTCTTTGGGCAGCAGGCTGAACACAAACAGCAGCACCAGCAGCGCGGTGGCGCCGCCGCACACCCAGGCTAAGGGTCGTATGCGCCGCCTGCCGTATTCGTCTGATTCGTCAGTGGGGTTGACTTTGGCATCAGAGGCAGTCGGTCCCTTGGCTCTCTCTTGCTCTTCTGGATTGAGCTTCATCAGGTCAGGCGTGAGGATCTCGTCCCCGGTCAGTCGCTGGAGTTCCTCGGCCAGCTGCGCGTTTCGGCGCTGCACCCACTTCACTTTGTCTAGCAATTCAAAGCCGTTGGTTTGCATTTGCACTTGACGACAATCGTCGATCAACCGGAGGACGGCCGGTGGGAGCCGCTCTTGTGGTGGCGGTGTTTTTAGATAGTCTCGGCAGCGGTGACGCAGCTCGGTGGTGAGCATCTGCACCATGGAAAAGAGCGCGTGCCAGCGATCCCGATTCAGCAGCGGTGGCGGTTGAGGAGTCTTCAGCATCGCCTCGTCCACGGCGGCGCTTTTGTCATCGCGTTTGCGTTGAGACTGCTCCTGCAGGTGTTCCCAATCTTTCTTGTACTCCCGCCAGTCTGCCCGAAAGGACTCCCACTGCGTGAGCAGCATCTCGCTAAAGTTCTGATGCGCGTTGAAGAGCGTCGCGAGCTCAGGATATAGCTCAGGATCCCGCTTGCGAACGTGTAGCGAGAGCTTGCGCATCTGGGTCACTTGGTCATTGACGTCTTGCTGTTGTTGCTCGCATTGGGCCCACTCGCGTTTGCTGAGCGGCTTCTTCCAGTCCACCACGACGGGATACACGAGCAGCTGCAGGCGTAGCAGCTCTACGAACAGCCCGTCTAAGGAGACCGCGCCGGTCTTGGGGACGTGCGCCTCAGTCTGTTGCTTCACACGCCCCCACGCATAGGCGATCTCTTTGTCTTTGCGCTCAGGATCCGTCAAGTTGAGGAGGCTGAGCCAGTCCTCGGCTTGAATCGGTACAAACGGCGGCGTGGAGTCAGCTTCGGGCATACAAATTCCGTTCGTTTGGTTTGAAGGTATGGCGTTTTCGTGTAAGTTAGCTCGTTTTCTTGCAAATTTCCCGCAAGCCTGCATATTTCTGGCCGCTCCTCGGCACTCCCCTCCACCAGCACAACGCGCATGCAACTAGTTGGAATCGGCTTCAACCCCTCGTTTTGGCGGTTTTTACTGCAACGTATTGAAAAACATACCGTCCATGGGCCTATTATTGGGACGCTGCTGGACGGTGAATGCTTAGCGCCAGACCACATCGTCGCGACGTGCGATCAGATCGAG
>CBFIJD010000063.1:0-3761 GCA_965662845.1 uncultured bacterium
ATGAAAAAATTGAAATAAAAATAATGTTTTTGTGTCTCTTTGAAGAGAGGAGGGGAACATGTCACATCGGCATTGGTGGCGGCGAGGGCGCCTGCTGCTCTTCGCTTGGTTGCTCTTCGGCAGCGAGGTGGCGTGGGCGAACTCTCAACAAAATCGGGCGGCGAGCAGCTTGTCCTTTGGGGCTGTGATCAGCGGGCTCAACTTCATCACGCAGCCAGTGTATGTGGCCTTCCCGGGAGCACGCTGGAGCTACGGCCTAGAATATGGCGCAGGCACCCTCTCCACCGAAGAAGACGTGGGCAGCGTCAGCGCGAGCGGTGAGGTAGAAGTTACGGACTTCAGCGTGTTCGCACGACGCTTTTCCGGCAACTCCTTCAACTATCATGTGGCGTACACCAGCCGGACGTCACGGGCCGACGTGCAGGCGACGGATTCTCAAACGGGGGGCTCGGCTCAGTTGGAGCTGCACGCCGCCGTCTCGTTGCTCACGCTGGGATTTGGGAACGGGTGGGCGTTTGACAGCGGCTTTGAGCTGGGGCTGGATTGGTTGACCGTTTCTCTACCGATGGAATCAGCGAGTGACGTCACCGTGACGAGTCAGTCTGGCAGCATGGACACGAGCAGGGTGCGCAGCAAGTACGAAGAGCGAGGCTCGGACTTGAACCTGCTGGCGGCGCTGCCGACTTTTTTCACCATCCGTGTCGGGTATCGCTTTTAAGGCTCCCGAGCTGCCTGCTGGCTTGGGGAGCGTGCGCAGCTAGGCTTAGCCTCTCTGGGAGTGGGCCTTGGGAGCGCCCTCCGTTTTTTTGAGGCGTGCCGCGCCTGTGCTAAGAGGGGCGATGACTCCAAAAAAGCACGCGCCGCTTATCCCAGAGACTGTCCGGTCTTCTCCCAATCAGCCAAGAACGCCGCCAAGCCTTTGTCTGTGAGCGGATGCTGGAACAGCTGCCAAATGACTTTGGGCGGTACGGTGATCACGTCGGAGCCGATGCGGGCGGCTTCTAAGAAATGCTGTGGATGACGCGCAGACGCCGTCAGAATCTCCGTGGTGAACCCATAGTTGTCGTAGATCACGCGGATGTCTTGAATCAATTGCATCCCCTCCTGCCCAATGTCATCCAATCTCCCCACAAACGGGCTGATGAACGCAGCGCCGGCCTTCGCGGCGAGCAGCGCTTGGTTCGCGCTGAAGCACAGCGTCACGTTCACCGGCGTCCCTTCGTCGCTGAGCGTCTTGGTGGCTTGAATGCCTGCGGGTGTAAGCGGCACTTTCACGGTCAGGTTCTCTGCGATCTCGCGCAACCAGCGGCCTTCGCGAATCATCCCTTCTGCGTCGGTAGAGACGGTCTCTCCAGAGACGGGGCCATCGACCAGCGCGCAGATTTCCGTCAGCACTTCGCGCAAGTGGCGTCCTGATTTGGCGATGAGCGAAGGGTTGGTCGTGACGCCGTCGATGATGCCGAGAGCGTGGAGTTCTTGAATCTCGTGCACTTCTGCAGTGTCTACAAAAATTTTCATGAGCTTTCCTGAGAGAGGAGAGGGGGATTGTGTTCGCGGTCAGACGAACGGGAAGAGCGCAGGCGCAAGATCACCAGGCCACTGCCGACGATCAGCGCGCTGCCAAGCCAAAGTGATGGCGCAGGGATCTCTTGCCAAAAGAAGAACCCTAGCAGGCCGCCCCACAGCAGCTGGGTGTATTGAAACGAACCCAGCAAAGACGCGGGCGCTTTTTGGTAGGCGATGGTGATGGTGAGAGATGCGCCTGCGCCGAGCCCTCCGAAGAGCAAGTGCCACCAGAGCAGGTCCCACTGTAGCGGTTGCCATTGTTCTGAGAAGACGACCCAACAGCTCCCGAGCACCATGGTGACCGCTCCGGAGAACATGAGGGACTGCGGTGACTCTGCGCGGCCGTACTGGCGTGTTAAGAGGTTGGCGGCGGCGGAGCCCATCGCGATCACGACGGCCGCGAGGATCGCCGGATGCCATGTCGCGCCGCCGGGCTCCACGCAGATGAGCACTCCTGCAAACCCCACCAGCACACAGCCCCACAGCATCGGGCGGACGGGTTCCCCCAGCCACAAGTTTGCCAACGTGACCGTAAACAGCGGCGCGAGGAAGATGATCACATAAGTCATGCTCATCGGCAGATGCGCGAAAGCGTAGGTGGCGCAATACGTCATCGTGAGGATGATGAGGCCGCGCCCGATGTGCAACGCTGGGCGAAACATGCGCAGCTGTCGGCGCCCACCTGTGAGCAGCACCAACGGAACAGCCATCAGGAGCGCACCGCTCATGTTCAGAAAGACCAGCTGGGATTGGGAATAATACGGCGCGAGCACTTTGATGACAGCGTCAGAACACGTGAAGAGCAGATAGGCGAACACGGCGAAGCAGATCCCGCGCAGGTCATCTGCTGGACGAGGCGGGGAGGTCAATGAGGGCATGAAGGGGGCGTCCAGTATTGAGGAGCGTGAACAGAAGAAAATTTCCACAGACCTAACGGGAATCCTCTGTGGTTGCAAGTTGCGTTCTGCGGGCGACAATTTGACTCCCCGTGTGGAGTGTTCTTCAATGGTGAGTCATCCTTTTTCACTTAACAGGAGTGGTCATGCTGCTTGATCTCTATTCGTTTGGGTTTCGACGCTCTGGGATTCCGCAAGATCCTTCCGAGCATGGCGGGGGGTTTGTGTTTGATTGTCGCTGTTTGCCAAATCCTGGACGGTATGACGCATACAAACCGCAAACGGGAAGAGACGCCGCTGTCGCGAATTGGTTGCGAAAGCAGGCGCGCACGGAAGTGTTTGTGCAGCAGGTGATTGGAGTCGTGACGCTGAGCGTGGACGATTACATGGAGCGAGGCTTGGCGCGGCTGATGGTGAGCATTGGCTGCACGGGAGGGCAGCACCGGTCGGTGTTTGTGTCTGAGAGGCTGCGCGCCCACTTTGCCCAGCGAACGAACCTGACGGTCCAACTTACGCACACTGAACAGGCCCATTGGCCAACCCCTAGCAAACGGAGCGGTTGATGTTTCAGGATTTTGATCCCAAAGAGCGCAAGGCGATTCTGGTGTTTATTGTGGTGTTGTTGGGAGGAGCGTTTTTGCTCTCAGGAGGGAGCGCCGTCTTTGAACCCGAAGATCCGTTCCAGCAATTGCCCAGTCAGCGGATGGAGCGCGGCGTCTCTCCGATGGAGTCGGGCTCGTATGAGAGCTACTTTTGAGCGCTCGCGACCTTGCGAAAGCCAGCAGCGCGCAGCGCCCGCGTTTTTGCCAGCGAAGCAGGCGAGCCCTTGGCGCAAGGCGGACTGCGTCAACCTTCTGCGGTTAGGCAAACGAGGCCGGCGCTTCACTGAACTCTGTCGGTAGCCGAAACTGAACCCGCTCTTCGGCAGTGGTAATCTCTCGGATGCTGCACGCGCGGTGCACCGTGATTCGCTGTATCAGCGCGCGCACCAACTCTTCGGGCGCAGAGGCCCCCGCTGTGATGCCCAGCTTGCGGATGTGATCTAGTGAGGAGACGCGAAACTGGCTCGGGTCAGGGACCAAGCGCACGTGCGCACAGCCGGCTTGTTGCGCGACCTCTGTGAGGCGGATGGAGTTCGAGGAGGTGGCGCTGCCCAAGACGAGCAAGCCCTCCACTTGCGGGGCGATCGTGCGCACCGCCCACTGCCGATTGGAGGTCGCATAGCAGATCGTGTCTTTGCGGGGCTCCTGCAGCTGAGGAAAGCGTCGCCGCAGCGCCCGCACGATCTGACGAGTGTCA
>CBFIJD010000063.1:3860-10568 GCA_965662845.1 uncultured bacterium
TAGCAGATCGTGTCTTTGCGGGGCTCCTGCAGCTGAGGAAAGCGTCGCCGCAGCGCCCGCACGATCTGACGAGTGTCATCTACCGAGAGCGTGGTCTGCGTGACATAGGCAACAGGGCGGTGCGCGGGGACGGCAACCCGCTCGGCGTCTTCAGTCGAGGCGATGGTTTGATAGTTCTCTGGGGAGAGGTGGCCGGTGATGCCGACCACTTCGGCGTGTTGGGCTTTGCCAATCACCAGCACGAAATGTCCGGCGCGCTCGTGGCGCACCGCCTCCTGATGAACTTTCGCGACAAGTGGACAGGTCGCGTCGACGGTCTGCAGTCCGCGCCGACTCGCTTCCGCTCTCACCTGCGGTGGGATGCCGTGCGCAGAGAAGATCACTGGGGCGCCGTCGGGGACTTCGGAGAGCGCTTCGACAAAGACAACCCCGCGAGCTTCAAATGCACGCACGACGTGTTCATTGTGCACGATGGCGTGGCGCACGTAGAGCGGCGCTCCAAAGTGCTCTAACCCGGCTTCTACCGTCTGGATCGCACGGGTCACGCCCGCACAAAAACTACGCGGGGCGGCGAGCAGAATGCGCAGCGAAGGACGACTCATGGCGGCTCTCGGCAAGGGGGTGAACAGAAGGCAACGGGCGCTTCCAGCCGAAGGCGAGCCCGTGCGTGACAACATGCGGCAAGGTCAGCGCGGCGAGTCCAATGAAGAGCACCTGCATCCCGCCCCAAGCGAGCGAAGAGTCGGCCCAGAAGAGCCAGCAGCAGAAGCCCCCGCCAAGCGTCAGATATGTCAGCGGTCGCGTCTCTCGCCAAAAACGCCGCAGCGGCTGCGCATCTTGTGGGAAGCGCCACTCGGCAAGCTCAAGGCTGTGGCGCCAGGCGTGGTGTGCGCAGAAATAGACCACGAAGCCTTCAAGGGGCGGCAGCGCCGCGAAACACAGCACAATCAGCGCGGACTCGCCGCTCAACTCCGCGATCAGGCGGTGCTCTTGTGTGCGGTTCCACCAGAGCGCGTACACGAGGACGCCGAGCAGACACAGCAGCGGGAAGATCGCTGAGCCAAAGATCGCGATGTGTTGCGCCTGGTGCGTGTGCTCCGCTCGCAGCAGAAGCGGTTCAAAGAGCGCCGCGGTGGTCTCCAACGAGAAATACGCCGCAGCGCAGAGCGGCAGCAACCCTCGGAAGGCGACGTGTGTCCAATACCACCCGTCGTCAAGCTGTAGCTCAGCGGAGTCTTCTTGCCCAAAGTGCAGCACTGACAGCAACAAGAAGAGCTGCAACCCCAAGAGCGGCATGGCGACCCAGAGCGCGATAAAGACAACGCCCAGCCCCAGATAGCTCCCTAGAAAGCCGACATTCCAAGCTTTGCCCAGTTTGGTTTGCCAGTAGGGTCTCCCCACCTCATGGTCGAGCGCTCCGTGCGGAACGCCCAGCCACGCAATCGCCACAAAGAGCAAAACGTAGGGCCACTCCGTGAAGCCAAACACTTGCTTGGGCACCCACAGTAGAAGCAACCCACCCGACACCATGAGCATCCGCCAGAGCGTGCGGTTCATTTCGATGAAGGAGAGCATGAGAGATCCTGTTTTCAAAAGGAGGCGGTGGCGGCAGGTGAAGTGGTGTTAGAACCGAGCCAGCGCTGCATCAAATTCTGGAGACTCTGCTTGGCAAAGGGCTGCGTCGGGAGCGTGCGCATCACGTTCCACAAGTCTGGGGGCGTCGCAGCGTCGGAGAGGAAGCGCACGAGCGCGTCAGCGTCGGCGTGTCGAAACATGCGCAAGAACAGCTCAGGCGCGCGCTGAGGATTCTGCGCCAGCACGTTCAAAAAGGTCTCGTCAAGCCATTTTACAGACGAGGAGTATGGCTCCGCGAGCGCGTCCCAGTCGTGTCTGAGCAGCGCGGGAGCCCATTGTTGGGCTTGGCGTTGAATCGCGAGGAACGCGTAGCCGGTGCTGGGACGAGCGGCTCCTCCACCCAACCCCAGACGCACACTGCGCGGAGAAGGCCGTCGCTCCAGCGGGACCGTCGACATCGGGAGGATGCCGCGCTCGCGCTCGATGATTTCGTAGTTGTTGCCCACGCGTGCTCGTAGCCGTTCCGCGAGCTGTGCCTCGTACTCTTGGGCTTCCCAAACTTCTGGGCCAAACCATGTCACCTCCAGCAGCGCCTCGTCTTCTGCGAAGGGCAGCACATACAAGAACGGGACGCTGCTGCGGAAGCGCGGCTGCGGCGCCACGTCAAGGAACTCCATCAGGGTGACGCGTTCGGTGGAGAAGGCCGGCCGTGGCGTTCTGATGCGCCACCCAGCAAAGTGTTGGAACCAGTGCACCTGCGGCGGCTGCGCCTGCATCGCGTGAAAGTGCAGAGGGCGTGTATCGATCACGCGCGCGCCGCGAAAGGTCCCTCGGTTGGTTTGAATCGTGACGCCCTCGGCGCTCTCAGCGACTGCGCGAACATCGGTCCCCAGCTTCAGCGTGAGGTTCTCAGCGGCGTGCACGGGTCTCAGCGCCGCGTCGTAGAAGTCGGCGGAGCGCAGGTGCTGATAGCGGTAGCTTCCTGAGCAGCGGGCCACGTCGCGGTGGTGCACGACTTCCCACTCCCGCCACGAACGCGAGACCGCGTGTTGGAAGCGGTGCGGCGCGACGTCCCAGTAGCACCATGTGCGGTCGTTGCGATACTCCGCGCGCGCTTCGAGCAACAGAATCTGCTGGGAACCGTCGCCAGCGGCGAGCAGTTCATTGGCCAGCGTGAGCCCCGCGCAGCCAGCGCCGAGGATCACCAAGTCCCAAGTGCGCTCAGCCAAGGGGCAAGCGTCGCAGAGGCTGGTGCAGCTCGGCTTGGTGCTGCAGCGGTTCGCCGAGGGGCCAAGTCTGTGAATCGAACAGAAACTCCAGCAGCGTGAAGCCTGTCAGCCCCGCTTTGCGGAGGTTAGAGACGCGGACTCGCTGTTCCCAAATCACAGGCGGGTTGACGCGAATTTCATCCCCAATTGCGCGATAGAGCGCTCGTGCCGTCATGATCGCGAAGCGGACTCGCGTGGGCAAGAAGCGCATCCCTTGGTAGCCGCTGCGATAGTAGGCTTCTGCGGTGTCGAGCAGGCGAATCACGGCTTGCTCGGCGTGGTGTCGCGCCACGGGGTCACCGTCCACCAGCTGCTGCGGCGTGACGTCTCCTGCGGCGTGCAGCCAGCTTTGCGGCAAGTAGAGGCGCCCATTGCGAGCGTCTTCCAGCACATCCCGAGAGATGTTCGTGAGCTGCATGCCGATCCCTAAATCCATCGCGAACGAGAGAGCGCGTGGGTCAGTGCTGCCGAGCACGCGCGCCATCATCAGCCCGACCGTTCCAGCGACTTGGTAGGCGTAGCGCAGCAGGTCAGCGCGTGTTTGTAGGCGAACCGGCTCCAAATCGGAGAGCGCCCCTTGAATCAGGTCATCAACCCACGGGCGCTGCAGCGCTGTGCGCTCTGTCAGCGGATGGAACGCGGCGTTCAGCGGTTGCTGCGGGGACGCGGACCACAGGTCGGCTTGCAGGGCCTGCAGGGCTGCGCGAGCTTGCGCGGGATCGGTCGCTTCGTCGGCGAGGTCGTCCACGTGTCGGCAGAAAGCGTAGAGCAGAGAAGCGTCTTCAAATGTGTGGCGAGGCAGCAGGCGTCCTGCCCAATGAAAGCTCTTGCCGTGATAGGCGAGCACGGCTTGGGGGCGCGCTTGCTGCGGTTCGGGGCGAACTGCGCGAGCGCTGCGGGCGCCGTTGCTGCGTTTCCAGTCGTTGACGCGCGGGACGAGTTGTTCGAGCACTTTGGCTGAGCTGAGCACGCCGGGCATCCCTGCGCCGGGGTGAGTGCCTGCGCCTACGAAGTAGAGCCCTTCGGCTTCTTCCGATTTGTTGTGAAAGCGAAAGCCCGCCGACTGGGTGAACAGAGGCTGCACCGAGAATCCAGTCCCGTGCCGTGTGAGGAGGTCGTGCTCAAAATAATCGGGGGTGATGTAGAAGTCCTCGGTGATGCACTCGCTCAGGCCCGGCATTAAGGTGCGCTCTAGCTCGGCGACGACGGCGTCTCGGTAGCGTGGTCCGACAGCTTCCCAGTTCAGGCCGCTCTGGTTGTTGGGCACAGGCGAGAGCACATAGAAGGTGTCGCAGCCAGCGGGAGCCATGCTGGTGTCGGTCGCCGTCGGGCGATGCAGATAGAGGCTCATGTCCTGCGCGAGGTGCTTCTTGTGGAAGATGTCGTCCAGCAAGCCTTGATAGCGTGGCCCCATGCTGATGGTGTGGTGCGCGATGTCAGGATACTTCCGCGTGGTCCCAAAGTAGAGCACGAACAGCCCCATTGAATAGCGCAGCGTGCGCAGGCGCCAGTCAGTCCAGCGGCGGCGTTGTGGCTTGTCGAGCAGCTTTTGATACACCGTCGGTGGGTCTGCGTTGCAGACAATCAAGTCGGCTTGGATCTCTTCGCCGCCGGCTAGCGTCACGCCCGTGACCTTGTTCCCCATCATCTGAATGCGCTGAACCGTCGCTTCGGTGCGGATGCGCACGCCTTCTTCCCGCAGTAGAGTCTCGAATCCGTTGACAATCGAGCCGGTTCCTCCCATCGCGAAGTGAATGCCCCACTTGCGCTCCAAAAAATGAATCAGCGAATAAATCGAGGTCGTCGTGAACGGGTTCCCCCCAACGAGGAGAGGTTGGATACTGAAGGCTTGGCGCAAGCGCTCGTCTTTGAGGTGCGCCGAGACCATTTGGTAAACCGAGCGGTAGCTTTTGAGGCGCAGCAGCGCGGGCACCTGCCGCAGCATCGTGCTCCACTGATGAAAGGGGAGGTGCGCCAGCTCACTGAAACCTTTGTCGAAAATGCGCTTGGACTCCTTAACGAGGCTCACGTAGCCCTGCTGGTCTTCTGGGCTCAGGCGCTTGATTTCGCGCAGCGTGTCTTCGAGCGTGCCCCCGTAATCGAAGGTCTCGTTGTCGTGAAAGCGGAAGCGGTACCACGGCTCAACAGGGACAATCTGGATGTAGTCTTCAAGGCGCTTGTGGTGGAGCGCGAACAGCTCTTCCAGCAGGAAGGGCGCGGTGACCACGGTCGGGCCGGCGTCAAACACAAAACCGTTGCGATGAAAGACGCGAGCGCGTCCGCCAAGGTCGGGGTGGCGCTCTAAAATCTCGACGTCATAGCCTTTGGCGCGCAGGCGGACTGCGGCGGCGAGCCCGCCGAAGCCGGAGCCAATGACAAGCGCGGTGGGAGGAGCGTTCATGCGTCCCCCTTGGGCGGGGCGATGCGTTGCTCCAGCTCAGCCACCACGAGCGTCATGAACGCGTTGAGCGGGTCGGGCAGGGCGTCGGCTTCGGTGCGACAGGAGGAGAGCGTGCGCTCTAGGTAGCTGAAGGAGCCTTCCAGAGCTTGTGAAGCGGCGAGTTGTTTCACCCAGAACTCAACCAAGGGCGCGTGCGCACGCTGCTCTGAGGAGTGAAAAAACGCTGAGAATTGTTCGCGCTCTGTAAGGGAAGCATGCTGCCAGAAGCTGAGAATGACGGCGCTGACGCGGCCTTCACGCAGGTCAGAGCCAGGGACTCTTTGTTTGTCGGGAGCGCAGAGGTCAATCAGGTCGTCGTGGATTTGGTAGGCGACGCCGAAGCGCCCGAAGATATTGCTGACAGCGGCGCAGTGGCTCTCATGATTTCCAGCGAGGGTCAGCGCCGCTTCAACCGGAAACGAGAGCAATGAGCCGGTTTTGCAGAAGGCGATCCGTTCGTAAGTCGCCACGGGCAACTCCAAGTTGCTCTGGTGCTCCAGCTCGTCGGATTGCCCTTGGATGAGCAGCGCAATTTTCTCGCCAAGCAGGCTGAAGAGGCGGGGGCCACGGTGGTGCCGCACGCCGATCATGCCCAGCATCTCATAGGCTTTGCTCAGCAGCAGATCACCGAGCAGCAGCGCAGAGTTAGTGCCGTACCGCTTCCACACAGTGGGTTGGTTGCGGCGGAAGTCATCCTGATCTTGGATGTCGTCATGTATTAGGGATGCGTTGTGTACGAACTCCGTGACTGCGGCAAGCTGCAGCGCCGTTGTGTCATCGAGTTCGAGCAGCTTAGAGATGGCAAGCGAGAGGCGCGCTCTAAACAGTTTCCCTTCAGACGTTAAGTGATAGTTCGCGCTCTCTTTTAATGAGCCTGATTGACACAGAAAGTTCTGCATCAAGGGGGAGACTTCGTGCGCGTTATCTTCAGACCAACGCAGAGCGAGTTGACAGCGTTTCTTCGCCGGAATTTCTGTGCTTTTAGAAATAAAGTGTTTGCGATGAAGCATTAGATAGCGCTCACCAAGATTTGGTAACGCTGCATCGCTTAAGGCTTTGCCATTGGCTTCCATGTTACCTCCCGATGATGGTTTTGGGCGTGGAGCGCATATGTGCAAGTCACATGCTGAGGGGGCTGATATTTTTAAGTCATTGATATTGAAGAGTTTATTTATTTTTTTACATTTTATGTGATAAAATCGTGATTTGTTGTACAAAAAAATTATCACGAAAGTAGAAACGAGACTCGCAAATCAGATTGCGTCTGCTTGTTGAGATATTCAACTGTTTGGATTTTTATTCGTCGTTTTTGTTTTTTTAATAGAAAGCTCGCATCGTAATCATTTTTTATGGTGAAAATTTAGGAAAAATAAGAAGTTCGTTACTGAAAGTGGAAAAGCGATGTATGGCGAGCCCGTGTGGAGA
>CBFIJD010000064.1:0-9488 GCA_965662845.1 uncultured bacterium
GAGCCCTTGAGTTTCGGGCAGGTCATTGAGCTGCAGCCGCTCTCGACGGTAGAAGGGGAAGTAGTGCAGTTTCTGAATAATGCCTACGACATCCTTCGACGACCCGAAGCGAGCGCCGCGCTCGCTGGGATTTACCCGCATGAAATTGGAGATAAAATTTTCTGTCAGCACGTCAGCAGCAGACAGGCAGCGACGATCACGGTGTCACAAATTAAATACAATTTTTCTGACGAGACCACCGAACTTTCAGGACGTGCCCTCGTGGAGAACCAGTACGCATGAAGATTTTACGCAGCCAACCTGTGACCGTCTCCGCGAGTGCCTCGCCACTGCTGGCAGACTATGGCCTCGATGCGCTGGCAGACGATTATCCGCAGCATCCCTTCATCACGGACGGCGACACGGTCACGTTCTCATTTTCTCAAAATGGAGCGCAGGCGCTTTTCCTTGGAAACGCGGTCGCCGAATCCGTGACCGTGACGGTCGACAGCGTCGAGATTTACAGCGAGACCGACCGCGTGGACATCAGCGATGCGGAGCTGTGGCTCGGTCGCAACCGATTAGCGGATGATGTGTGGGTGAACCTGCCCGACGGAGGCAGTGCGGTGCAGGTAACGCTAACAAACAGCGCGAACCGTTTAGAAGATCTCGCGACCTACAGCGGGAACGGAGAGACGGGCGGACGGATTCTGCGCAGCGGCGGAGCTGCGGCGCTCTACCGCGACTATCCGCAGATTAGGTTAGGGACTAGCCTGAACGGCAACCGCGTTGTCCAACTGCTGGGCGCAGGTGACGGCGCCGCCGATGTGGTACTAGCCACCAACAACGGCAGCACGTTTTCGTTGACCACCGTGCGCCTGCCTGTCTCGCTGGGGCTTCTCCGCATTGGCACAGTCGAGACGTTTGCGAATCCGCAAGCGGGGCTCTCTGCGACCTCGCAGGACTACGGGATTTTTCAGGAAGCAGCAGGCTCTGCGGTCTATCTACCTCGACAGGTCGGGCGCTCGTTCGATGGTAATCTGCAGCTGACGGAGACTGAGAAAACACGTCTGCGAGCGCTCGCGCTGGGCCTGCGCCAGCAGCCGTTCGCGGTGCAGGTTTTACCGGGTCTTGACAATCACACGACGCTGTGGGCACGGTTTCAGTCAGCACCGACATTCAACGCATCGTCTCCGACCTATAACTTGTTCGACGTTTCCGTCTCTTTAATCGAGCACCTCTGATGGCACGCAGCACCGCACGTTTTCACAGACTAGAAGCGAACCCGAACAGCGGGCTCTCCGATATTGAGTTTGCAATCGACCTTGCGATGGCTGGGAACGACATTAACGGGGTCGGCACGCTCAACGTCGCCACGATCAACGGGCCAGTCGCAACCACGGTTGCAAAGGGTCTGCTGTCGGCGACCGACAAAACCCGCCTCGATGCTCTGCACGCAACTGCGATTACGACCGGCGACATCAGCGGTGATGCGTTTGGCTACGTCACCCGCACCGTGACCGGCTCGCTGGTGGTGCTGAACAAAACATTCCTTGAGGAAAATCAGACCATCACGCTGACCGGCGACGTGAGCGGCAGCGGCAGTACCAGCATCAACGTGACGCTGGAGGTGGGCGCGATCACCGACCTTCCAACGGCGACGGGATCCGACACCAACGATCGGTTTTTAGTCGCGAGCTATTTAGGGTCTGGCAGCTACGCGCTCAAACAAATCAGCCCTGACACATTCGCGAGTGCAACCGGCACTGTGTCTGCGTTTGCTACCGACCGAGGCATTGGGCGAAAAGCTGGCGAGTCGGGTGAGACGGTCACGCTGGAGCTGTTGCCGTTAGCGATTGATCAACAAGCCGTGATCACAGGCGCGGATGTTGCGTCAAGCGACGAGTTTCTATTGCGCGACGCATCCACCAACACGTTGAAAAAAGTGACGTATTCCGATTTGGGGACAGCGATCATCGACGACTACGGCGGAGGCGGTGGTGGTGGCGGTGGAGACAACGTCATCGGGGCCATCGTCGCGATGGAGATCAATGCGAACGGCGAGCTTTTATTGCTGCACACAGGCGCGTTTGACGAGGATAATGTTTTTATCAACTCAGCATCTGAACTGATTTTAGAGGCATAGAATGGCGACACTGAATCTAGGCCGTGTCAGGCCGGTGTTTTTAGGGGCATGGTCGGACTACGTCGGGCAGACGCTTGTACCGTATGACGTAGTTTTGTTTGCAGGCTCGGCATGGGTCGTGACCTCAGAGCATACGCCAGTAGATGGCGTCAGCGGCAATCAACCTGGTACGAGGAACGGCGCGAACCTCTTCACTGAAATCACCGAAGGACTCCAGTGGCTAGGGAGCTGGAACAGCGCGACGCGCTACTACCCTGGTCAGCTGGTAAAATCTGGCCCTTCGACGTTTGTCGCGACGCAGATTAGTATCGACACCCCGCCAGCCGACAACCCTGCGAGCTGGTCAACAGTTGCGGCCGGTTTCGGAGTTTTTACGAATGCGTATCAGTCGGGGGATGCCTACGCGGTCGGCGAGATTGTGACGTTTCGTGGTTCTACGTGGATCTGCACGACGACGACGGTTCCCAATCAGAGTCCAGCGTCGCATCCGAATTTATGGGAGCCGCTGACGTTGGGGTTCGATCTACAGGGCGAGTACTCCGAAGGAATTTCGTATTCCTACCGGCAGGTCGTGACGTTCCACGGCGGGAGTTATGTCGTGAATAACGAGGCGGGGACGACAGCGGGCGAGGATCCCAACGAATCGAATAAATGGACGCAGCTGACTACGGGGATTGAACCGGCAGGGACGTGGAATAATTCAACGGAGTACATCCCTGGGGATTGGGTCGCCCACGAAAACGCTGTCTACATTTCTATTTTGCGCGGCACAGGCCAGCGCCCAGAGGACAGCCCGACTTACTGGGAACTGCTGCTCTCGAACGTAAATAATTTTTTAGAGCCTGACCTCATCGACCTTGGCAGCATCACCGACAGCGTCGGGATCGCCGAGGTTTTTGACCTCGGAAATATTACCGTAACCCCCTAATAAAAAACTGATTTATGGCGAAACAAATTTTGCAACGCTACGGCACGGCAGCACAACTCGCGACCACGGCAGGCACCAACAGAGAGATCGCGCTTGAAGTCGATGGCGCTGGCGTCGCGACCGGCGGCGTGCGAGTGATGGACGGTGTGACCAATGGCGGGATCGTAGTCGCCCCGCAGACACTTCTCTCAAACTACTACGAGGCTGCGGCGCAGCTGACCGGTGGGAACGATGTTAGTGACGGCATTTACAATGGCTCTGCGGATGACGCTGAACGGCGCCAATTAAATGTGCCCGCGATGCAACTAAAAATCGGCAGCAACGTATATCAAGACCTCGACGGAGCGACGCTTGACCTGAACAGTTCCGGAACTTACGCCAGCGACAGCAGCGAGAGTGCGCTGGCGACTCCAGCGAACCGTGCGGGCGTCGATCTCTACGTCTATGCAGTGGCGGGGACATCGGGCCTTGCATTCTGCGTTAGCGCGAACAGCACCGCGCCTAGCGGAACCTTCGCGGGCGTCACGTGTACGGAAAATAACACTCGGAAACTGGGCGGATTTCACGGACTCTGCGTAGCCGTCGGGACGATTTCAGGCCATGAACTGAGCGGCTATCTCGCTGGAGACATTCTCCCTCGTTCTGTTTGGGACGCGCATAAACACCGCCCAGAATCCAATCCGGAGGGAATGGTTTACGCAGGGAATGGTTTGTGGGTCGATATTTATTTAGCGTCGACCGTGAATGACGAATTAGTCTCGGAGTACAATACTTACCCGCAATCAGGGGGAACGGCCACCGCTTATCCAAACTCGCCGACGCCATATTACCACTGGTATAATTTTGTGGATCGTTTCGCAGAAGTAAATAAACGACTCCCTGTGCAGAGTGAATTTATGCGGTTTGCTCTGGGGTCGAATGAAGAGGTTAATATTGCAGATGCGTCATTTAGTGGCAAAACAACAGGCGGGAACCGGACGTACGATGGTTACCATACGGCCTATAATCCCAACACTGTGCCCCAACGCCGGATGATTTCTAATTTTGGGGTCGAGGATTGCACGGGCGCGCTTTGGCAATGGATAAACGAAACCGGACATACTGGGGCTGATGCGAGCTACGTAGTGCAGGACACTGCATTAGACAGCCCCTTAGAGAACAGTAACTCATTAGATTATCAGGACGGCCTCGGTCGAGGGGAGGGCTATCAAGTCCCGGTTCGCGGGGTCGTGGGTGGTAGGTGGGACGACGGTTCTGAATGCGGGTCGCGCGGCGTGAATTGGAATTATTCGCCTTTGGCTCTCTCTACTATTCTCGGGGCGCGCGGAGTTAGCGTGAGTAAATTTTAACCAAAAAACAGAGGAAATATGCGCGGGACACCCAAACATTTGAACACAAAATTTGATTACGAGTTTATTAGAAAAAACAATTACTCAGGCTGGGAGGACGAATATCAGAAACTATTAAACGGATACATGGCGTGGCAGGCCGTCGCTTTCTTAGAAGAAGGCGAGGATGGCATTGAGGATGAAACGCACAGAATTCATGTCCAGACTGAGACAGATCCAGAGACCAACGAAGAGAAAACGGTACGTGTTCAGCTTGAGTGGAAAGTAGACCCTAAATGCAAATTGCTGCGTATTGGGTTCACCAAAGAAGAAGTTCAAACCGCCTTAGAGGAGTGAGCTATGGAAGCGGGGAGCATTGTAGAACTTTTCAAACAACTAGGAACCCCCAGCGTCGTGCTTCTCGCTTGTTTTTGGTACATTAAATTTCTGAGCGAACGGCACGAAAAGGAGCGAGTTTTGTGGATGGAAAAAGACTCTGAGAGCGACCGCGCTCTGCGTGAAATCATGCGGGAATCAAACCAGATCCTGAGCGACATGCGCTCTGTCTTGACTGAGCAAACTACACTGCTTCGCTCGCTGTTGCATACTGATAAAAAAAATGGATGAGTCATTCCTAAACGGCTTAATTGAGCAGTCTCCGTATGCTGTTTTAATCGGGATCATCGTTTGGTTCATCAGGTTTTTTGAGACCAAAATGTACCCCGACCTACGCGACCGAAACGAAAAACGTGCAGAGATGTTAAATGAGGGGCTGTTGCTACTGCGAGGAAATCAAAACCGGCACACCGAGACCGCTGCGAAACTGCAAAAAATTGAGGATCTACTTGTTGAAATCAAAAAACATTTAGAGGTTATCCGCGAGACACAGATGGCGGAAATTTGGGAGCGTGAACTCAAACGAGAGAGAGCGAATGCAGGAGATTCAAGAGACAAAACATTTCAGTCGCAGCGAGCTGCAGTGCAGGGTAACGGGTCACTGCAGGATGAATGATTTATTTATGTATAAAATCGAAAGTCTGCGTGAAGAGTTTGGCAAACCAATGCGGGTTTCGTCCGCATACAGAGACCCTGTCAGACACCCTAGTGAGTCGCGAAAAACGGTACCTGGCTATCACGCGCAGGGGCGGGCGATGGACGTGCTGGTTTCAGGCAACGATGCGTGGCGCTTGGTGGCTCTTGCGATGGACTACGAATTGTCCGTCGGGATCTCGCAAAAAGGCCCACACGAGCACAGGTTTATTCATTTAGATGACCGACCTGAACCGATCATCTGGAGCTACTGACATGAGCGAGGAGAAAAACGTCGAGGCGCTCGTGATCGCGTTATTAGATGACCTGAGAGAATTCGAGACCCGCCTGCACGTGTTCCAGACGCGCCTGCATGCGCTCGAAGAGCGACAGGTGGAACAATCCGTCACGATTCATTCATTGCAAAAGGGGGCCAGATGCAAGAAGCAATCGAAATCCTAAACGTCGCAGTTTCATCAGGCGTTTTAGAACTGGTGCTGGTTGGTGTGGGTCTGCCTGCAGCTGCGGCAGGCGTTGCGGCACTCAGAAAAGCCGGTGTGATCGGGAAGAAACCAAAAGACAAGGTCGAGTAAAAAAATGCTTGCATTTTGATCCGGCCCGAATATATTGGAGACCACGCTGCTAGGCAGCTAGGCAACCACAGCCGCCCACTTCGCCTCCGCCATGATCGGCGGGGCGCCGTTCTTCATGCCCGTGCTGGCTTCCGAGCTGGCAGGCGCTGACATCACCGCTCTCTACGCCTTCTCCCGTCGGGAGAGCGTGGAAGAGACTCTCGCGGACGGGACTGTCCGGAAAACGGCGGTCTTCCGCCACCTTGGCTTTGTGCCACATCATTAACATGACTACTCAGCAGATCTCCTCCGTCTTGGGTATCTCCCAAGACACTATTCGACGCTGGCGCAAGGCCGGCGTCATTCCCGCAGGCGTGCAGGTGCACGAGTTCGCTCCGATTGAATGGAGCGACGACGACCTGCAGGTCATTCGGGAATTTATGCGTAGCACTGGCCGACTCCAGCACGATCTGGACGAGGTCGCCAATCTGCTGCGCGACATCAATAAGTAACTCCACGGGCTTGCTGTTGTGCCTGCGTCCCCTCCTCCCTGGCGCGAAACAACAGGCCACGCGAGAGCGGCACAGATCATCGAAACAAACTACTTAACTCGCGTTGGTAGATTTGGGTGACGTGAGCAAAAAGGCTGTGTCGCTTTCGGGTCGCACGCTTGGAACCAATGGACTGAGCACGACATTGACGTCGGCGACCCAACTTGGGTGTGGCAACCCCGCCGAGCTTTCGGGCTCGGCACCCCCCTTCATGGAGGAAGCATGCAAGAATTTCTACGCCTGCTGATGTATATTACTGTCTACGGTGCAGTAATTACATTAGCAACACCGCTGATTATTTTCGCCCTAGATTTTTGGACAACACTTTTTGAGGCACTGTGAAAAACTTTTTCTGCATCTGGTGTGGGCAGCCGACCGAGCTGCTCGCAACCTGCTGCTCGGACAGCTGCGAGGATGCGCTCGCAGCCTATAACGCCGAGCGAAATCAGGAGATGGCGACATACAACGGGCCGCACGTGCCCATGATCGACCCCAAGGACTATCCCGTCCGAAACGAGATGTGCGAGATTTCGTGCGTCTCAGAGGTCATGACCCTGCGTCAGTACACCGAGCACTGCGAGCGTTTCCGCGATTTCTGGGAGCGTAAACGTGCGTGAGTGCAGCATTTGCGGGGCCGAATTTGAGCCCGTGAGCATCCGGAATGTCGTCTGTTCCGATGCCTGCAGGCAAAAAAGAAAGAACGACTATCTGCGGCAGTGGCGGCGCAAGCCAGTAGCACCCCCAGCCCCGCGCCCCTGCGCAGTCTGCGGGCAGGAGTTTCAACCAAGAAAGCGCCAGCATCTCGTCTGCTCCACTGTGTGCCGACAGAAAAACCACAGGAAATACTTCCGCGAATGGAAGGAGTCACGAAGAGAGATCAGGAGCTGCGAGGTCTGCGGAGTGCAGCTCCCAAAGTCCAGAGTCAAGTATTGCGATCAGATTTGCCAGAAGCTCGGGCAAGTCCGCAAAGCAGCAGAGCGAAAACGGGCACGAGAGGCCGCCTTCATGCGAGAATTTGACCTGCGCGAGAGGCTGCTGCAACGAGCGACGAAATCTAGGCAGATGCCTCGCGAGACCGCCTTTGCGGATGAGATCGAGGCGTATCTCAAAAAGGGCAGAAAAATTACACAAATCCCCTCCGTGTGGGCGGAGGGGTCGATTTACGAGGGGCACCCGCTGTACGAGGAGCCCGAAAATTAACGAGACCTCGACGGCGAACCCGTCGCCCACCTCCTCCGGGCGGCCACGATTGCTGGGCCGACTAAAATGGTGGGCACTGTCAGGCGGGAAAGCAATGCGGTTTACTTGCGACGACCTACGCTGTCGTCGGGGTCTCTCGAATGAACGAGGCGGGGCAAGACAGGGCCTGGCATGGCTAGGCTTGGCTTGACAGGGCTTAGGCTTAGGCATGGGTTCACTACCGGCGCAGCGAGTCTGCGTCGTTGGATGAATCTAGCATTCATCAAGGCGGGACGAGGCCCGGCTGGACGGGGCAGGGCAGGGCGAGGCCGGACGTGGCTCAGGCAGGGATTCTTTTACAGGGCATTACGGTGCTCTGTGCGATGGATCTCAGCATTCATCAAGGCTGGGCCGGGCGGGACGAGGCATGGCAGGACTAGACATGGCAAGACGTGGCTTAGGCAGGCACCTGCAAAAACTTTCCGATGTGGTGTGGCGTGGTCTTCTCCGCATCGGATTCACTCACTCACTCACTGAATAGGTAATTATGGAAATGATTCGATTTCGACTGACTGGCGACGCACCAATCCTGATGCACAACAACCAAGCCACCGATCCGCTCCACCATCTGGCAAAAGCCATGAAAAAAATCTCTTCGGTGAAGTCTAAAACCGACGAGCACCACAAGGAGCTGGCGTGGATCGAATATCAAGCCAGCATCTACTTTCATGCTGACAAGGGGGCATACATCCCTGGGCATTGCATCGGGGCGATGATCCGCGACGCAGCCAGACTCTCGAAGAAAGGGACGACCGTCATACGCGCGCTGCAAGTGCTCGATGAGGTGAACCCGCTCATTTACGACGGGCCCCGCAGCATCAGAAAGCTGTATGACCAAAATTTTTTAGACCGCCGACCTGTGGGCGTGAACAGATCCACAGTCATTCGGACGCGCCCGATGTTCCCAAGCTGGGCAGTTGAGTTCACGGCGACCTATGAGCCCAAGGAGTTAGACGAGCTGCAGATCATTCAGTTTTTGGAGATGGGCGGGAAATTTATCGGCCTGCTCGACTATCGCCCCACCTACGGAAAATTCACCGCCGAACAGATCCCAATTAAATAAAACATTCATCAAGGCAAGGCCGGGCAAGACGGGGCGAGGCCAGACCTGACCCGACAAGGCTTAGGCATGGATTCACTTACAGGGCATTACGGTGCTCTGTGCGATGAATCCACATTCATCACGGCGTGGCATGACAAGACTGGACAAGGCGCGACAAGGCGCGACAAGGCTTAGGCAGGGACACACTCACTCACTCACTTAATAGGAGACTTATGGAAAACGGAACTGTTACTACATTCCCTAGCTGGAAGACGGAGATAGACGAGCTGCTGGAAAAATACAAAACGGGCGACATCGTGCCCAAAGAGGAACTTTATGCGCTGTTTGACTGCAACCCTGAAGAGGCGGGCATCAGCGTGCCGGTCTACCAAAAGCGCAACCTCCGATTCATGGAGGAGTTGAACCGGCTGCGTACCATTCTGCTGGTGGAGCACAAGCAGGATTTCCAGAACGTGCGCGGGCGCGGGTATCTGCTGGTGCCGCCCTCAGAACAGGCATTACGGGCGGAAGCTGACCTGCATAAGGTTCTGCTCAAAGAGATGCGCCGCTGCTCAGGCCGCGTGCAAAACACCGACATTACCCAGCTAAACCACGAAGAACGACGGCGACACACCGATGCAGCCGCACGCATCGCCACCATCGAAATGATGATG
>CBFIJD010000065.1:0-4699 GCA_965662845.1 uncultured bacterium
CCCTTGTCAATACTATTTCACTAAAAAGATCGTTCGAGAATTTTCACCTCAATCTTTTCCGCAATGTCATATGGAAGATTGGCGACACCAAACTCTGACCTCAGCACCACTGAGCGGGCAAACGTGATCTTCTCCGAAACTTCATGCACTTCTCCAGGGATCACATGACAGTCTTCCAAATATTTCAGGAGATCTTCACAGTCTTCCAAGGACTCGTCTAACATCGCGATTTCAATTTTATCGCATGGATTGGCTTCTAGCAGCGGCAGCGTGTCCCTTGCATTGGCGATTCCGGGCATAGGAGAGCCATGCGGACAATACTTTGGAAAACCGAGATATGCCTCCAGCTTTTCTGCCACCAACGGGCTGACGACGTGTTCAAGATGGTGGGCATTACTGTGGACTTGATGCCATGGGATTTTCAGTTCACTCCACAAGAAGCATTCGATCAGATTGTGGCGCTTGGCAATGTCCTCCGCAATCTTTTGCCCCTTCTCTGTCAGGAAAATCTCTTTGCGCTCATTCAATTGAACAAGCTCGTCTCGCTCCATCCGACGAATCGTTGCATGAACTGTGGATGGACTGCTGTCCATACGGCTCACTAGGGTGGAGCCTTTGATCAGTCCACCTCTGCTTTGAATCCTATATATAACGTGCAGGTATTCCCCGACCACCATTGAATTGCTGAAGTTCATGCGACACTGTTTCTAAAACTCATAAATTCGACTCTTTCTCTAGGCGAAGCGCATAGTGATAAAATTGATAGCTACCAACTAGCTTTTCAATGTAGCCAATTTGATCTGAAACTCGGATGAAAAAATTCGCGCCTGGCTTTTGCTGCTGCAATACAAATTCGAGATTCCCTTGCTCGAACATGGGCACTCTATGCAAAACATCAAACTCTCCATCCAAAATTTCGATCTGTGGACGAAGGTTTGTGCTGTCCAAATTCTTCCAACTGATCACCCACTTTGAACTCTCAGGCGACTCGTCCTCCGGCACAACCTGAAACCATGTGTTCCGACTGCGGTCTTGCAAACGATCTACAATCCAAACGCCTTGTGGAAGCTCATGCATACTCCCGCTATTTTCAGGAACTCTCCATACCAGCGGCTCCGCTAGCTCCTGATGAGAACTCATCTCTGTCACACGAGACAACTCCGTCGCGTTTGTTTTCCAATCAACTTCCCAGTTCCAATCGCTGACAAAGTTAATTGTTTCTCTTCTGTCCTGTTGACTTGCGCCCGCTTCCCTCATGACCGATTTTCTCTCAAAACGACCTGTGATCGATATGCTGTTGGGCGTCATTCTGCGTAACACAGGAACTCCCTCGCCTGAGCTTGCAGACAGCGCTTGCAGGAAGCTGTCTTCAGCAACGATGTTGGGCAATCCCGCCACTTCTAGTTCGCGCACATCTGGTGTAGCTGATCGTTCCTGTCTGAGCACTTGCAGCACAGTGCCCCACTCCAACATCAACTGATCCAGCAATACACTAATAACATAGCCAGGGGTATTGCGGGTGAGCAACCGCTGAGCATAAGCCGTCGCTAGCACTTCTTCATTTTTTCGCAGCTGTAGCTGCACCCCCACGGTCGCAGGCTCGAACGGCTCGTTTGCCATCGCCCTGGCGCTTTCACTGAAGCGTACAAAAAACTCCAAATCAGGGGCTTCTACCGATGCATCTTCCAAGCGGATTTTATACGGTTCCAGCCGCCTCTCGAACGCGCTCCTGAAGAGCGGAACAAATTCAGTGTCTGCAACCCAAGGTTCTGCTTGGTAACGCAAGCTCACACTCGTGAGTTGCAGAGATTCACCCTGGAGCAAAATACCCAAATCTTTGAGCCCCGCCGAAATCCGAGAACGATACAACCGCGCTTCCAAGACTAAAAAAAACTCCTGGACGCTCTCATCAGCAAACTCCTCAATGATCCGGGTAGACTCAATGTAAACGTCTGGATTTTGGAGCAACCGGTTCTGGAGCAGGGGATAGAGGCGCTTAATACTCTCTGCCTCCAGAAAATGACTCAGAGAACGCGTCAAGATATCTCTCTTCGCAATGGCGAGCGCTTGGGCCCGAGCACGAACATAATTTTCATTGGAGACTCTGACCGCAGCTTGCCCTCGCTCTACAAGAAGATTTTGGCTCCATGCGATTCCACCAAACAATTGTAGCAGGACGACCACACTCAAAACAAATCTCATACGCTCAATCCCAACGCGCTTTGCACTTCTTGCAGCCTCTTGGGCAGCACGTCGCGTGCTCCCTTCAAATTAAAGTAATACTTAATCTTTGGCTCTGTACCTGATGGTCTGACGATCACACGAATATCGTTCTCTAATTCCAACAGAAGCACGTTGGAAGGGGGCAAGTTTGGACCAGGAGTCACGCTTTCGCTGTGTGGTCTTTTTACTTCGTTGGTCAATAAATCAGTGAGAGACAACAATTTGTTATCCCCTAATGTTGCGGGAGGGTTTTCTCGCAAATTTTGTAGCAACTGCCGAATCTGCGCTTTCCCTTCTGCGCCCGGGAGAGTCTGCGTGTAGAGCGCATCAACATGAAACCCATGTCGTGTGTAGATCTGTTCCAGACGCTCAAGGGGTCCACATCCCTGTGCATAGAGGGCTGCGATCATCTCTGAGAAGGCCATTGCCGCCCAAACACCGTCTTTGTCTCCGCAATGATCTCCCATCAGATATCCATGACTCTCTTCCATCCCAAACAGAAATTTGGTGCTGTCTTGCTCCAGATTTCTCGCCGCTTGCCAGATCCATTTGAACCCTGTTAGCACCTCGACCACTTTCAGACCATACTCTTGCGCCACGGCTTTTCCCAAAGGCGAGGTCACAATAGAGGCAACGTAAGTCTGCTTCGCAGATAGTTTGCCGTCTTCTTTCAGCACCGACAGCACAAAATCCAGCAACAAGACTCCGATCTGGTTACCGTTCAACCGCACCCAATTTTGTTCGGCATCTCTAACCATGACGCCCAAGCGATCGGCATCTGGATCGTTCGCCAGAATCAGGCGGTGTTCCGGACGAGACTCCTCCATGGCCATCTGGAACGCCGCGGCGTCTTCGGGGTTTGGTGATTTGACCGTGGTGAAGTTGCCATCTGGAACCATCTGGGCGCTCACACAATGAACGCCACCAAAGTTTCTTTCTTCCAACAACTTTGGAACCAGCCTGCCGCCCGTCCCATGCAAGGGAGTATAGATGACCTGTAAATTTTGATTCTGCGAGGTTTTCCCAAAACTAACGGGCAGCAGCGCCTTCCTGTATTCTTCGTCAATCGACGCATCAATCCACTCAATTCGCCCCTGCTTCACAGCTTCACCAAAAGCCATCCGTGGGATTTCGCTGATGTCTTCAACGCTGCGGACCTCTTCAATAATCAAAGCGTCATCTGGTGGAACGATCTGTCCGCCATGCCTCCAATATACTTTGTATCCATTGTATTCAGGCGGGTTGTGACTGGCCGTTAAAATGATGGCAGAGACGGCTTTTTTTTGTAAAAGCGCATACGAAACTAAGGGGGTAGGAGCGATATCTTCGAAGAGGTAGACAGGGATTCCGTGCTTTGCAAAAACTTCTGCGGCCGCGTGTGCAAATTCTTTAGAGTAGTTGCGCGAGTCATAGCCAATCACGATGCCACTCGCGCTCTCATCGGATTGTTTTTCGATGTAGCGAGCCAGCCCTTCTGATGCTTGCATTACTGTGTAGCGATTCATCCGGTTGGTACCAACGCCCATCATCCCGCGCAAACCTCCAGTTCCAAATTCTAAGATCTGCCCAAAACGATCTTCCAACTCTGCTTCCGAAGCCGACTGGAGTAAGCGTTGTGCCTCTTGACGGGTCTTCTCGTCGAAGCATCCTGCCTCAGCCCAATAGCGAGCGATTTCCCGAACATTTGACATAAAACCTCAGCGTCAAGGGTAAAAATTCGCTTCCTCAGGAGGGAAGCTGCTCCAACATTGCTTCGTCTGTAGCTTCGATCTCAATCAGTTCATTTGTACAAGGGTGTTGGAACTGAATCTGTTGCGCGTGCAATAGTTGGCGAGACGGGAAACGATGCTTGCTCAAAAACGCATCTCCATCCCGCAACCACTCCAAAAAACCCGCGTCGCCCAGACTGTATAGTTTGTCTCCCACAATTGGGAAACCTGAAACCGCAGCGTGCACCCGAATTTGATGTGTGCGCCCTGTTAGAGGCTTGATCTGCAAATAGCTCACTTGCTCCAAACGTTTGCGCTCGAAAAACCATGTCTGGCTCGGCTTGCCCGCGGGGTGTGCCCACTGTTTGATGCGAATTTCACTGGCGGGGTTGGAACCAATTGGCAGGGATACGAACACCGAGGGTTGAGGGAGAGCGCCCTGAACAATCGCGCGATACTCTTTTTGTATTCGCTGATGTCGGAATAACTCCGCCATTTGTTGCGCCACGGCATGTGTCTTGGCGAAGATCACAATTCCACTCGTCTCGCGATCTAATCGATGGACCGTGTAGAGTTTTTTCCAGCCGAAACGCTCCCGTACTTGATACATCAATGTGTTCTTAAAGTACTTTCCTGATGGACTGGTTGGCATGTCTCCAGACTTATTCAGCGCGATCAGCCACTCGTCTTCATAAACAACCTCATAATTGTCATCGACAGCGGGCTCCAGATAGTCTGGTCGCAGGTATAAGATCTGTTGACTGTTG
>CBFIJD010000065.1:4798-8803 GCA_965662845.1 uncultured bacterium
CGCAGCTTCTGTTGAGGACGGCCCACTCTGCCGTCAATCATCAAACGCCCCGCGTTGATATGCTCTGTCCATTCTTGCGCATCAAAATAGCGAAATCGGCGCAGTAAGAAATCTAGCAGCGTTTCTTCTTTCCCCTTGATCTGCGTGTAATGGAAGGACAGCTCCGTGTGATCAGAGTGCATCTGCAGCGGCATTATCGACTCATAAAATCTTGGCGAGACTGAAGCAACACTTCGGCGTCCCAACGATTCATCGCAAAAACCCACTTGCGAGCGCGTTCATTAAACTCTCTCGCTTCCATGATGCGCGACTGATTATCGCTCTGCACTTGCATAGATGTACTGAACCAGTAGTAGTCGGCGCTGGGTTGCGTCCCTATCTGCAACTCCAGTTGGCGCCCGTCCTTGAATGAGGCTCGCAGCGACGCGACTTGCTCTCGTCCCACCTCGTGAGGTGGCGTAGTCTTGCGCTTCAGATCCTCAAAGCTCAACCTGTCGAAGACGTCAACCAGTCGGTTCATCTGACCCGCATCGAGAGTTTCATTATCTCGTATTCCTTGCAGTTCCCACTGGCTCTCTTCGTTCGGGTCACGGTCAAAGCGCAACACATCACCCGCGGCGGTCTCCAATTTCAACGCTCGCACCGATGATCTCTCTTCCAGAGAAAACAACTCGGTTTGCATCCAGTCTTGGGCAGAATCAGGCAGCGCCAGCGTGCGTGACAGCAAAAACACTGTGTCTTTTCCGGCAAACCGAGCGAACTGTCCTTCTCCCTGTGCGCGTGGTTTCCCAACCAACAAATTCAAAACGGGCTCATCGCTTGCCCCAATCAACTGCACCAAGGTGCCGGTGTTTTCGGCGCCATTTGTTGGTTCCAACAGCTCTAGCCGAGCATGCCGCTCTGGGTTTTCAGTAACAACATCACCTAGCTGCGTTTCCAACATGTCAACAAAAAGACGCTGGACCTCCGTCGAGTCCGCTGGCCAATTGTCGTCTCCCACGAACCAAGAGTTGTTTTGCTGACGTAAGGTGATCGTTGCTGCGCTGCTCTGGATACGAACTTCTGCCAACCTCTCTGTTGGTAAGTTCTCCAGCAAAGGCTCGCCCTGACGCTGCACCGTTGCGCGATCTTCTTGAGCATTCCACGCTAATACAAACCCAGCGATTGAGAGCACCGACGCGGCGGCGACTAAAGATTTCCACATGACCACTCCTTAAGACAAACGATGCACCGAATGTGCGCTCATGAGTCGCAAGACAAACAGATAGCAAGTTAGAAACATGCAATTCAACTGCAAGATCATTTTCCGCTCCCTCTCGCATCGTCTAGACTGAGGAGGGGCTTGTATAGATCTGGGCGCCGATCGCGAAAGACGCCCCAAGCCCGGCGTTGTTCAGCAAGCGCGGTCAAATCGAACTCATGAAGAAGGATACTGTCTTCGTCACGCGGCGCTTCTTGTAGCAGCTCGCCCGTACTTCCGGCAATAAACGACGATCCATAAAACGTGAGGCTACAGGTCTCTCCGGTCTCAACACCTACTCGGTTCGCCGCGACGACTGGGGTCAAATTCGCCGCGGCGTGCCCCTGCATTGTGCGCTGCCAGTGGGCCTTCGAATCCAGTTGAGGATCTTGGGGTTCCGAACCAATCGCGGTTGGATATAACAGCACCTCGGCTCCTGCGAGCACCATACAGCGCGCCGCTTCCGGAAACCACTGATCCCAGCAAATGCCTACGCCCAGACATCCATAGCGCGTCTTCCACACTCGAAATCCGGTATCGCCCGGAGAAAAGTAGAATTTTTCTTGATACCCCGGGCCATCAGGAATGTGCGATTTACGGTAAATGCCAAGCAGCGAGCCATCAGCGTCAATCATTGCCAAGGAGTTGAAAAACACTTGCCCAGCGCGCTCGAAGAAACTCACGGGCAAAACGACCTCTAGCTCTTGTGCCAATCGCTGCAAACGCGGCAGCGTCGGATGGGCATCCCATGGATGAGCGACCTCAAAATTTTGGGGCCGCTGCTCCTTGCAAAAGTAGACCGTTTCAAACAACTCTTGGGGCAAAATCACCTGAGCGCCTCGCGCAGCAGCGATCCGGATCAACTCTTCGACGCGCTGCACGTTCGTCTCACGATGATCGCCACAACTCATCTGTAGCGCCGCCACGGTAATCAAAGTCATAGATTGAACTCATTTGAAGTAAAAGTGGCGCGAGGACAAAGCCGCGCGCAAAAGCGACTTTTTTGCATAGTCTTAGCTAGCGTTACAGCCGTAACGCGTCTCATTCGTTCATCACTCGCAGCAATTCTTCATGTCCACACCCACATTTCAAGAGCGCTTAGCGCTGACTCGCAAAGACATCTCACGTGCTCCCCTCATGTTGCAGACTTGGTCTGACCTACTGTTCCTGCACTGGGAAGTCAATCCGTCTGACCTGCAGTCGCGTCTACCCAACGGGCTGTTTGTCGATACCTTTGAAGGCAAGGCCTATGTGGGAATCGTCCCTTTTTTCATGGAGAACATCCGCATTCCAGGTCTCCCCGCCGTGCCCAGGCTCTCTCAGTTTCTGGAACTCAATCTGCGCACCTACGTCTATGACGCGCGCGGGCACGCTGGAGTCTGGTTCTTTTCCTTGGACGCCAATCAACGACTAGGCGTCTCCATAGCGAGAGTCGCCTTCTCCCTTCCTTACTATTTCGCAGAGATGGAGGCTGTACGGCACGCGCAGTCCGTCTATTTCACCTCTCGTCGTCAAGGGGACGCAAGTCATCAAACTTTCCACTATCCGCGCGCCAAGCCAGAACACTCAGCCACAGAAGAGTCCCTCGAATTCTTCTTACTCGAACGCTACTCGCTGTTCGCTCAGCACAAAACCGGGAGACTTATTCGTGGGCGCATCTGGCACCGACCCTACCAGTTCACCGCGATCGAAACGCCCACTCACAGCGCGGAGTTGTTCCGGCTTGCAGGGCTTCCGACCCCATCACTTCCGCCAACGACGGCGCACGTTGCATCTCGTGTAGAGGTTGAGATCTACGCGCCACAGAGAATTTGAAGAGTTCTCGGCGCTTTACTTTTCACCGCAGGTTCCGTACTCCTTGGCCATTTTTTTGGATCGCATGTATCGATTGCGATTTCTCTGGATTGGTCGCACGCAAGAGCCTTACCTTCATGAAGGCCAGAGCCAATACTTGAAAAAGCTCGCCCACTATGCGCCAACCCACGTTGAAGAGATTCGCCCCGCCGCGAAATGGATGAAGCTTCCGATTCCACAGCGCCAGCAGCAAGAGACGCGCGCGCTCACCGAGCGCTTACGGCCTGGGGAACGCGTTGTGCTTCTGGATGAGCGTGGCAAATCATTCCGATCCGAAGAAATCGCACAGTGGTTCGAACAGCAAAAGATGCAGGCGCTGCCCCAAATCAGCTTTGTCATTGGTGGAGCCTTTGGCGTCGAGCGCACTGCTTTTCCCACTGGCACCTTAGAGTGGAGCCTGTCTCCTTTGACCTTCAACCATCAAATGGTGCGATTGATTCTGTTGGAACAGGTATATCGCGCCTTCACCATTCTGAACGGTGAACCGTATCACCATCGCTAAAGTCCCTTCACTCACGGAAGTTTATGCGCAAACTCGTCATCCTCGCTGTTACCCTGCTGGTTTTGAGCGGACTGGGCTATTTCGCCTACCTCAACAATGATAGCGTCCCGCTGTACGTTTCTAAGACCACCTCGCTCTCTATTCCAGTTTGGGCCCTTTTGCTGGCGTTCTGGGTTTTGGGAATTTTAATCTCAGAATTGCGTTCGTTGTTAACGCATCCGGAGCGTCCGTTTCAGCGCTTTCGCCGCTCCCTGCAGGAGGCACGACGCAAAAAGAGTGACGAGACATACCGCGAATTTCATCAGGCCGTGCTCGGCTGTGATCTGCGCAAAGTGAAACGCATGTTCGCTCGGATTACTGCGCCGAAGGCATCCCTAGAGATCCGCGTTCAAAACCTGACCAGCAAGCG
>CBFIJD010000066.1:0-8287 GCA_965662845.1 uncultured bacterium
GACGAGATAATCCTGTTTTAACCGCAGCCTCCATGACTGCTTTGGCTACGTTTTGGGTGACGCTCATATCAAAGATGGTTGGAATAATATAATCCGGCTGGAGGAAATCCTGCGGGACACTACTGGCGATAGCTTTTGCGGCAGCCATTTTCATTTCTTCGTTGATCCCGGTTGACAAGCAATCCAAAGCTCCTTTAAATAATCCAGGAAAACATAATACATTGTTTATTTGATTAGGATAGTCGCTACGGCCTGTCGCGATAATTTTTGCGTATGGCTCGGCATCTTCAGGCATAATCTCAGGGACAGGATTAGCCATCGCAAAGACAATCGGGGCTGATCCCATGTTTTTAATATCTTCTCTCGTCAATATCTTTGGTGCAGAGACGCCAAGAAACACATCTGCGCCCTTGATGACCTCATGAATTGAACCTTCCTCGCGGTTGGGGTTCGTATTCTCTGCAAACCATTGCTTCCCCGCGTTGTCAAACTGTTGACCAGGAACTACCGCCCCATCGATGTCACACCCGATAATGTTTTTCACCCCCAAACGAGCAATCATTTTGGCACAAGCCGTCCCTGCCGCGCCGGTTCCTGTCATCGCGATTTTAATCTCTTCAGGTCGCTTGTTCACAATCTTCAATGCGTTGATGAGGGCAGCGACGACGACGACCGCGGTTCCGTGTTGGTCATCATGAAACACGGGAATATCCAATTCTTCTTTCAGACGTTGTTCGATTTCGAAACAACGTGGCGACGCAATATCTTCTAAATTAACACCGCCAAAGCCTGGGGAAATTGCCTTTACGATCTGAATAATCTCCTCAGTATTTTTTGTGTTTAAACAGATCGGGAAAGCGTTAATCTCCGCGAATTTCTTGAATAGCATTGCCTTCCCCTCCATCACAGGTAAGGATGCTTCAGGGCCGATATCACCTAAACCTAAAACAGCCGTCCCGTCCGTCACAATCGCGACCATGTTTCGTTTGATGGTCAGCTTGTAAACATTCTCAGGATTTTGGTGAATCGCTGTACAGACCCTTGCTACACCAGGTGTGTAGGCCATTGACAGCCCATCCCGTGTTTTCAAAGGCGCCTTGTTCGTGATCTCAATCTTCCCTCCTAAATGAATCAGAAAGGTTCGGTCAGAGTGACTGAGATACGTCACGCCGGGCATTATTTTGACAGCAGAAACAATCTCCAAAGCATGATCATGATTGTTCGTATCAATGCTGATGTCCCGAATGATTCCATCTGGCGCGGGCCGTACAATATCTATTGCCCCAATACTCCCACCTAACTCGGAAATCTTTTTGGTGAGCTCTACCATGGGTGTCCCCTTACTATTGACCTTGGCTCTCAAAATGATGCGGTTGCTCGCATTGGGATGCAGGGCTGCTTTATCCATCTTTAAACTCTCTGAGGTGTAGGAGATCTTCCAGGTTGGGTTACTCAGCTTTGAAAACATTATCTTTTTGTCTAACTAATCACAACTGGAAATAATTTTGCTTTACAAAACATAATTTTTTGTTTTTAAAGATTTCCAGCCTATGAAGGCTCCCGCTTGTCGTCTCCCTGTAGCGCGAAAAAATGAGATTTCACCAGCTCTGTGCCTTCGTCCAAAAAACAGAGGGCATGGAGACAAAAAAGGCTCTGTGAAAACAGGGGAAGGCTTCGGTCGCCTACCGCTGCTGCGCGGTCTGGTTTGTTGTAGGATTTGTTTTAAAAAACATAATTAATTGTTATGCAGAACTTCTGCGCGGTCTAGGTCGGCGGAATTCAGCGTGAGGGCGTTTTTTGGAGGGGAGACAGATCGAAGCTTCAGGAAAGTTTCTCAGTCAATGAGAACTCATGATTTACAAAACATAATCTTATATTGAAAGAATCTTCCTTGCGCTGTGTGGTTCGCGTTGTGCTGTCCGTTCGTTCAAATTTTCACACAAAACATGTAGCCGCGTCCTCGAACCGTCCTGATCAACTCTCCAAATCTGTTGATCTGCTGGCGGAGTCTGTAGATGTGAATATCCACCACTCGTGTTTTGCGGTTCTTCCCCCCTTCTCCCCAAATCTTTGACAGGAGCATTTCTTTCGAGACGACCTCATTGGGGTTGCGCATCAAGATTTCCAGAATTTCGGCCTCTCTTTGGCGTAGAGCGATGTGCTCAGTTCCCCAATAAAAGTCCTGCATTTGCGTATCTAGTTGGGCCTTGCCCACGCGGAGACGATTCTGTGCAGCCAACTTTTGGCGAGCGATGCCTCGTTCTTGCCAGACCGCTTGTTTGCGCAGCGCAGTCAGCGCTCTCGGTTGCGGTTTCTCTTGAATGATTTGGATCTCAAACAGCTTGTCGATCCGCATTATCAGCTCATCAATCGCCACGGGCTTCGCGATAAAATCATTCGCTCCCACATTGAGCGCTTCCATCCGATCGGCTTCCGTGTTGTTCTCTCCCATCAAAATGATCGGCAGTCGGCTGCCATGGCGCCTCAGCGTTTTTGTGGCCAACAGCCCTGTCAACTCGGAGCATTCCACACAAAAAAGCCCCATATCGAAGGTTTGCAACAGCGCGTAGGCCAAGGCATCGGCTCCCGATTGTAGCAGCGTGACTTCCCACTCACGTTGGTCGCAACGCGCTAAAATGGGCTCAACGGCATGAGCGTCTGGTTCTACCAAAAGAATTTGAATGCGCTTTTTGGGCTTAACCGGCATAGGTTCCGTTACTATGGCAATGTGAGCAGGGAAATCGGGGTGATTTTTTTGGACGAGCACGCGGCCGCGGTCGCAACCGCGCTCGCTCTTTACTGAGGTGCTGAGGTGTCTTGCGGAATATCTAAATTCGCTCCGGCAAAATCACTCTCTACCGTTGGGTTCTTGAACAAGTATCCCTTGCCCCATCGGGTGTAGATCAGGCGAATGTCATAGCCGTGATCCATCTTCTTGCGCAAACGAGCGACCAAATTGTCTACAATTCGGGTCGTCGGGTCGTAAGGATAGTTCCAGATCTCACGCAGAAGCTCCTCTTTGGGAAGCACTCGATTGGGATTGAGAACCATGTAGTGCAGCAAATCGTACTCTTTGCTCCGCAGCTCAATGTAATTGCCGGCCCGTCGCACTTGTTGCCGCACAGGATCAATGATCAAATCCGCGACTTGCAGCAAACCAAAGGCTTTCACTTCTTCAGGAGTTGGCAAGGGGCGGTGCAGCAAAATATTTTTCAGGCGCGTCAGCAGCTCTTCGATCGCAAACGGCTTGGTTAAATAGTCATTCCCTCCAGAGCGCAGCCCTTCCAACTTTTCTTCAATGTCGCTTCGAGCGCTCAAAATCACGATCGGCAAGCGAGCGTTTTTGGAGCGAATGCTCTCGATCACTTTCAGACCATCCACATCGGGCAGGGTCAAATCACAGATCGCCCCGTCAAAGTGCTCGGTCAGGAGCCGCGTGAGGGCCTCCATCCCCAGCTCTACGTGAACTACACTGTACCCCTTTTGCTCCAAAACAGCCTTCGTTGGCGAGGCCACTCCGATATCGTCTTCTAAGTATAAAATTCGTGGTTGTGCCATTGTATTCATCACCTTGGAAATTGAGAATTGGAACTGCCCCTCAGACTGCAGACAGTAATGTAACACAATCTGCAGCATAGTCGTTAAATGTTAAAATTCAAGTATTTCTGTATCTTTGTACCCCAATTAATACATTTTTTCTAAAATTCTCTGGAAAATTGCGGGCTTGCGCGCGCTGTTTTCCAAATACATTTCGCACATTTTGCCTTGGTTGTACAAAACTTTCAGGCTTTGTGGTCTCTTATTCAAAAGTTCCGCGTTTGCACCTCGAACTTCCTCTCCTAGCACCCAATGCGATCTGATTCAGACTTTTGCTGCCACAAACTCCTGCTGTAAACCCCAACGACAACGATAACGGAACTTGATTTGCAACGGCGATTTCCGCAAAAAAATGTGAGTCGACCTCGACGAGTCTGCCTTTCATCGGAAGAACCTTGACCAAGCTCGGAGTATTGATGTCCACCTCCCCCAACACACGCCCGTCACGCCTCGCGGATACCCCCATCGCCATCGTCGGCATGTCTGCCCTCTTTCCTGGAGCCGCCAATCTCAAAGAATATTGGGAACTCATCCTTAATAAAGTAGACGCGATCACCGAGGTGCCCAGCTCACGTTGGGACACCGCCGAATATTACGACCCCGATCCCCAAACTCCTGATCGAGTCTACAGCAAACGCGGCGGCTTCTTGCCGGATATCGACTTCAATCCGCTTGATTTCGGCCTGCCTCCAAACATTTTAGAAGTCACCGACTCCTCGCAGCTGTTAGCCTTGTTCGTCGCCAAGGCTGCGCTTCAGGACGCGAACCTCGCAGAGGCTCATCCAGAAATTCTGGAGAAAACAGGCATCATTCTCGGCGTCTGCGGTGGACAAAAGCTCATGGTCTCCCTGACCTCCCGCTTGCAAGACCCCATCTGGCGCAAGGTGCTCCGTTCCGCAGGGTTGAGCGAATCAGACACCGAGACCGTCATCGGCAAGTTCAAGCAGGCTTATGTGGGCTGGGAAGAGAACGCGTTCCCTGGCTTACTCGGAAATGTCATCGCCGGCAGAGTCGCGAACCGCCTGAATCTGGGCGGCACCAACTGTGTGGTAGACGCCGCCTGTGGCAGCTCTCTCGCCGCCGTCAAGATGGCCATCAGCGACTTGGTGGAACACCGCAGCGACGTCATGATTACCGGCGGAGTCGACACCGACAACTCCCCCTTCATGTATATGTGCTTCAGCAAGACGCCCGCTTTCACCGAAGCAGAGCTTGTCCAACCCTTTGACAAAAACTCTCGCGGCATCATGATCGGCGAAGGGCTTGGCATGGTCGTGCTCAAGCGACTCGCCGACGCCGAAAGAGACCAAGACCGCATCTATGCGGTCATCAAAGGCATCGGCTCTTCTAGCGATGGACGCTTCAAAAGCATTTATGCTCCTCGGCAAGAAGGGCAGGTCACCGCAATCCGTCGTGCTCACGAAGACGCGAATGTGGCCGCCGCCTCAGTGCAACTGATCGAAGCGCACGGCACCGGAACTCGCGCAGGCGACGCCACCGAATTTGAAGGGTTGCGTACGGCCTACCAGCACCCGCGCAACGAAACGCAATACTTGGCCCTAGGCAGCGTCAAGGCTCAGATTGGACACACCAAAGCGGCGGCGGGTGCCGCTGGGCTGATCAAAGCCGCGCTGGGACTCCACCACAAGGTGCTCCCCCCGATGATCAACATTGAGGAACCCAACCCCGCGCTGCGCATAGAAGAGTCTCCGCTCTATCTCAGCACCGAAGCGCACCCTTGGTGCAAAGGCACAACCCCTCGCCGAGCCGGCGTCAGCGCTTTTGGTTTCGGAGGCACCAACTTTCATTTCATCCTCGAAGAAGCCCCCCAACCCGCAGCGACACGCCTCCACGCCACGGCGCAGCCCATCCTCCTCTGCGCTGCATCACCTGAAGCCTTGCTGAGCCTCTGCGAGAACACGCGCACCGCGCTTCAATCGTCAGACGCAAACCAAGTGTGGGAAGAGCTCGTACAAACGTCTGCAGCAAACCTTCCCGAACAAAGTCAGGCGCGACTTGGTTTTGTCGCGACATCCCCCACCGAAGCCCTCGCGGCGCTCGAGACCGCTCTGCCACAATTCACAGAGCAGCCGGACGCCGAACAGTGGTCCCTCAAATCCGGGGTCTACTTCCGTCGCTCTGGCCTAGAGACCCAAGGCAAAGTTGTCGCTCTCTTCTCAGGGCAAGGCTCTCAATATCTGCACATGGTTCGAGAGGTCTTCGGCGAGTTCCCTGAGATGTTCGCTTCGCTGGAGGCCATCGATCAACTCTTCGGAAGTCAAGAGCGCGTCGCCCTGTCGCGCGTGGTGTTCCCTCCGCCAGCCTTCAACGACGAGACCTCTGCCGCGCAAACAGAGGCCTTGCAAGACACCGCCTGTGCTCAACCCGCCATCGGCTCCATCAGCGCAGGGTTCTATCGAATTCTTCAGCGTACCGGCTTTCAACCCGATTTCACGGCGGGCCACAGCTTTGGAGAGTTGACCGCTCTTTGGGCAGGGGGAGTGCTGGATGACCAGGCCTATCACACCCTCGCCGTGGAACGCGGCAGAGCCATGGCCGCTCCCGATGATCCCCACTTTGACGCGGGGACGATGATGGCCGTGATGGGAAAAATCAACAAACTCGAGCCCGCGCTCGCCGAGTTCCCCAACCTGAAGCTCGCGAACTTCAACTCCAACAAACAGGTCGTTGTCGCCGGCCCCAAAGACGAAATCCAGCGGGCCCACGACGCGCTGAAAGCCCAGCGTTTCTCCGTCGTGCTGCTGCCGGTCTCAGCCGCGTTTCACACTCCCTTGGTGGGGCACGCCCAAAAACCGTTCGCTGAGGTGATCGCGCGCACGCCGTTTGCCACACCTCAGGTTCCGGTGTTCTCGAATGAGACCGCCCAACCCTATCCCCAAGATCCACAAGCGATCAAAGCGCAGCTGCAAGCGCACATCTTGCAGTCCGTGCAATTCAAACAACAAATTGAGAATATTCACGCCGCCGGTGGACGCATCTTTGTGGAGTTTGGCCCGAAAAATGTCCTCACCAAGCTCACAGAGAACATTCTGGCAGGCCACGACTTCCAAGCCATCGCGCTGAATGCGAACCCTAAAGACAACAGCGCCCGACAATTCCGCAGCGCCTTTGTCCAGTTGCAAGTCCTCGGGCTCCCCTTGCGCAACGTAGACCCTTACCGCGAGCGCTTTCAGTCGTATCAGGCCGCACCGTCTCCCGCAAACATCCGCCTCAATGGCGCCAATTACGTCCGCCCCGCGACGCAACAAGCGTTTGAAGATGCGCTCAACGATGGCTTTCAAATCCGCCTTCCCCAAGCGTCTCAGCGGGAACCTAGTACTGCGGAGGAAGAGAGGTAAGGCCTCCCCAACCGCAAATTTCATCCCCCATTCCGTCAACTACGGCCCTTCAACCCGTCACAACGTCAAAACCCAAAGTGTCCAATCAACCAACATCTGCCCATCCCATCCAAGGCTTTTATCAGCATCAGCAAGAGGTGTTACGCACCCATCAGCAATACCTAGAGCATCAACTCGAGTTTGCGCGGGCGTTTTGGCAAGCGCTGCAACAGTTTGGACGGGACGCCCAAGGGCAACCAGTTGAGATTCCCCAGTCGGTTCAGCACAACTTGCAATGGTTTCATCAGCACCAACAGGAGACCTTGCGTGTTCATGAACAATACTTGCGACAAGTCGGAGAACAAACCAGCTACGCCTTGCAAGCCGGCCAACCTCCAGACGGAGTTGCGCTCTTGGCCCCGCCCATGCCAGCCGCGCTACCAGCCCCTGTCGCTCAGGTTCCAGCTACGCCGCCGCCCGCAGCACCGTTCGCTCCGATGAGCGCACCGCAGCCTGTGCCAACGCCTCCGCAAAACATCCCCGCGCCAGCTGCCGCGCCTACCGCCCCGATGATTCCTCCGGCGGCCCCGCAGACGGCGTCAACGCCCGCGTCTTCGTCCACGAGTCCCCAAGACGCAGTCGAGGCCCTGTGGCAAATCATCGCTGAGAAGACCGGCTATCCCACCGAAATGCTCGAGCTCTCCATGGACCTAGAAGCCGACCTGGGAATCGACTCCATCAAGCGCGTCGAGATCTTAGGCGCCCTCCAAGAAGCGCTCCCCCAGCTGGAGACCAAAGCAGAAGATTTGGCCGAATTGCGCACCCTCGCCCAAATCGCTGAAGCCATCGGTGGAACCCCAGCGCCCAGCGCCTCCGCCCAAGAACAGGCCACACCACCCCAGGCAGCGGCCTCCGAGGCCTCCACCGACTTGGGCGCTGTTTTGCTAGACATCGTGGCTGAAAAAACCGGCTATCCCACCGAGATGCTTGAGCTCTCCATGGACCTAGAAGCCGACCTGGGAATCGACTCCATCAAGCGCGTCGAGATCTTAGGCGCCCTCCAAGAGCGAGAACCCAACCTGCCTGTGCAAGCCGAGGAGCTCGCAGAGAGGCGCACGCTTGGAGACATCGTCGCCGCTTTCGCTCGTGACCCCGAAAAAAAAAACTCCTAACACCCGGCTGGACGGTTGATCTCAGCTTCGCCGTCCCCCGACTCCTTCCTCGCGTGCAGCACCGAACCGAGTCGTTCTCCGGCCCCACGCTGCTCGTTACAGAGTCCGCGAAGCTCGCCTCTCAAGTGCGCAAAGTCTGGCACAAAAAAGATGGGGCGCTCCTCACCCTCTCCTTGCCCA
>CBFIJD010000067.1:0-7712 GCA_965662845.1 uncultured bacterium
GCGCTCCCCAACTCACCGTCGTGGGCACCGCCGCCGACGCTCACATCGCGATCCGCAAAATCAAGCGCCTGCAACCGGATGTCCTCACGCTAGATATTGAAATGCCGGGGATGGATGGCTTGACCTTCTTGGAGAAGCTGATGAGAGCGCACCCCATGCCGGTGGTGATGATCAGCTCGCTCACGCAGCGAGGTTCAGAGCAAGCGATGCGGGCCTTTCAATTAGGCGCAGTCGAGGTGGTAGACAAACCTCGGCACAATGTGGGGGAGCACTTGCAGACCGAGTCTGTGCGCATCGTAGACGCCGTACTGGCCGCCGCTCATGCCAAGCGCCCCACGCCCTCGCAAGACCGGCTCGCACCGCACCCACGGCACAACTCTGACGTGATTCTTCCTGAAGGTTGGAATCAACATAAGCTCCGAGGCTCTGCGACCTTGGTCGCGATTGGGGCTTCCACCGGGGGAACCGACGCGCTGCCTTATCTGTTGAGCGGCCTGCCTGAGCTGATGCCAGGGATCGTGATTGTGCAGCACATGCCTGCGATGTTTACCAAGAATTTTGCCGAGCGCCTGAACACCCTCTCGCGTTTGGAAGTGCGGGAAGCGCAAAACGGCGACGTGATCGATCCGGGCGTCGCCTTAGTCGCGCCTGGTGATCAGCACCTAACCATACGTTTTGAGGTCAATCGGGGATATGTGGCGCGGTTGGAGCAAGGGCCTCTGGTGAGCCGTCATCGCCCCTCAGTGGATGTGCTCTTCCGTGCTGTGGCCGGAACCGCAGGCAAGCACGCGATCGGAGTGCTGCTCACCGGCATGGGCGACGACGGCGCTGCGGGAATGCAAGAGATCAAAACCGCTGGAGGCAAGACGCTCGCTCAAGACGAAGAGAGCTGCGTGGTGTATGGCATGCCACGCGCAGCAGTCGAGCGGGGCGTCGTCGACCAAGAGGTCTCGCTTCAAGACATGAGCACACAGCTGCTGCAAGTCTGTGCGAACGCACTCTAACGTTTCCGCGTCGCAGGCCTTTTCGAAAGCAAGTTCCACGAGTGGCGGGCTCCCTGAGACCGAGCGCCTGTCGAGCAGCCTTCTTCGTCTCCTCGCCCCACTCTCCATCAGACACCTCACGGTCTTTCAGCGGGACACGGCTGAGCAACAATCGCCCACAATCTAGGCACATTCCAGAGGAGCACCATGCAAGAGGATTCCCCGTTGCTGTCCACAGAAGGTTTGATCGGCATGATTGAGCTGTTGAGCAAAATCAACGCAGAGCAAGCGAAAGAGATCCAAGAGTTGCAGCGTCAACAAAATGTCAATCAAGTGCTAGAGCAGTTCACCGAGGCGCTGACGCGCGCGAAGCTCCCCAAGGCTCCACCCGTTGAGTTGGGCGCAGGGATTACGCTGCCAGAGAAAATCCTGCTCGACATGCGCAGTTATTTGCAATCTGTGCTCGACCAACCCGTGACGACAGAGCAACAACGAATGCGTGAACAGCTCAAGCTGTTGCTCGATCACATGACCCACGGTCTAGAGATCTTGGGAGCGTATATGCCGCAGCTGGGCGCCTATCGGGGGAATCAAGAAGTGGCTGATTTGGCGCAAGCCGCGCTTGATGATGCGCGTGAGAACACGATCGTGCGGACGCAAACCCTGATTGACGGCCTACGCGAGGCCTCCGCTGTGCGTACATACTCTGAAGAAAAGATCTGAGGTCGGGGGCCGTCGCGGCTCTCGACGCCTCCCACGAAAGCACCTCCCCGCTGCCCGAATCTCCCAAAGTGGAAAATCAGGGCCGCTGGCTCTTAATTCTTTTTTTCATAATTTTAATATTTTCATTACAAAAACGGAGCTGCTGTCGCCTTGAACCTCGGCAGAGAGCGCCGGTCTAGGCTTGCAGAGAGCTAGCTCTGAGAGAAGCTCCGATAGACAAACGCGGGGGCTTCGGTTTGCGCGGTCTGCAGCGGCATTTGCAGCACTCCTCGGTGAGGCGACTTTTCACAGGCAGGGTCGGTGACGCCAGCTTCGCCCGTCAGCGCGAAGGCTTGACAGCGACACCCGCCCCAGTCGATCTCCTTTTGCGGACAGCTGCGACACGGCTCCGGCATCCAGTCCGTCCCGCGATATTTGCGGAAAGCCTCCGAATGCTTCCAGATCCAGTCAAGTGACTGCTCACGCACGCTGTCAAAGTTGAGGAAGGTTAGGGTCTCGGCGGCGTGACAGGGCAGCACTTTGCCTGCGGGCGTCACGTTGAGGAAGCGACGTCCCCAGCCGCCCATGCAGCTTTTGGGTTGCCGCGCATAGTAGTCGGGCACCACATAGTCAATCACGAGCTTTCCTGCCAGCTGGAGGCGCGCTTCTTCGACTTGTGCTGTCGCCCAGTCCAGCTGCTCACGCGTGGGCAAGAAGGCGCCCTGATTTTTCAGCGCCCAGCCGTAATATTGTACCTGCGCGACTTCCAATCGCTCGGCGCCGAGGCTGACCGCGAGGTCAATCATCTGCGGCAAATTGCGGAGGTTTTGCCGATGCATCACCGCGTTCAGTGTCAGCGGCAGGTCTTGTTTCCGCACCCACTGGGCAGCCTGTATTTTTTTGTGATAGCCCGCGAAGCCGGCGATGCGGTCGGCATTTTCGGGGTCGGTGTCTTGTAAGCTGATCTGCACATGCTGAATCCCGGCCTGCGCGAGGCTCTCCACCCGCGCCTCATCCAGCAGCACCGCTGAGGTGATCAGGTTGGTATACAGCCCGATGTCTTCGGCGTGGCGCACCAAGTCTTCCAAGTCTTTGCGCACCGTAGGTTCTCCTCCCGAGAAGTGAACTTGCAACACCCCCATCGCGAGGGCTTCTTCGAGGACGCGTTTCCACTCGTCGGTGCTGAGTTCGTTGCTAGCGCGCTCCAGCTCCAGTGGGTTGGAGCAGTAGGGGCAGCGCAGCGGGCAGCGGTGCGTCAGCTCGGCGAGCAAAGCGTAGGGGATCAGCACATCTGGTTGAGCAGTCATAGGCGCAGCATTCCTTTGTCCAGCAGCGGTTGAAGCATCTCTAGCACATCGCTCAAGATGTCGTCACGGGGGGCATCAAATTCAGCGGCGAGGGCTTCGGCGACGTCTCCAAGCGAGCGCTCTCCGTCCAAGCGTTGCAGCACTTCCGCGGCGGTCTCGTCCAGCTCAAACACTCGCTCTGGCGCGTTGATGATCCACTGCGAGCGGGCTTGATCAAAGCGCAGCTTGGCGTGACGCGCGAGTTTGGGAACACTCTGTTCCGTCAGGAGCGCCCGTTCACTCATGAGGCTCCTTGCGGAGCGCGAAAGTCTTCCCAGCCGCGCTTGGTGTGTCCTGCTGGCAAGAAGGCTCCGGGCGGGACGTGCGCGGGGACGACGTACGCAGCGTAGAGCGCGTCGAGCTGCGCCCAGAGGACGTCTGTTTTGAAGCGCACTGCGCTGAGGACGGCTTCTTGTTGGCTGCGCGTCTGGGCATGGTCCAGCACCCACTTGCGCCCAAAATCAACGTCGCGGGTCGCTTCCCCAATGCGCTTTTTGAAGTAGGCGAGGGCGTAATCGTCGGCCCACTCGTAGTGTCGCGAGAGGCCAGCGATGCGCGCTTTGTGGATCTCTGGGGCGTAGAGTTCGGTCAAAGAGGACGCGATCGCTTCGAGGGTCGAGCGGCTCTGGACGAAGTTCACGTAGGCGTCCACGGCAAACTTGGAGGCAGGCAGCAAGCCCTTCAAAGATTTCACATATTCCAAATCTAACCCGACGCGTTCGCAGAGTTGCAGATACTTCGCGATGCCTCCGACGCCGTCCACGTCTCCTTCGTGGTCAATGACGCGGCTGCGCCACTCTCGTCGAAGTTCGAGGTCATCAATCCGCGCCATCACGGTCAGGTCTTTGCGCGGGATCGACCACTGGTAGTAGTAGCGGTTCAGCGCCCACGCTTGGACTTGTCCGTGGTTCAGTTGACCGTTGTGCAGCAGCTGGTGGAAGGGGTGCAGGCTGTGATAGCGCTCCACTCCAATTCGGCGCAGCTGCTCCAAAAACTCGGGCTCGGTGTATGGGGCCATGCCGACGAAATCAGGATGCTCAGCAGGCATCAGCGGGGCGGCGACAATCATAAGGCGATCTCCATGCCGTCAAAGGCAATCTCCCAGCCAGCGGCGGTGGCTTCCGCACGCTCTGGAGAGTCCTCGACGAGTACAGGGTTCGTGGTGTTGAGGTGAATGAAGATGCGGCGATCAATGCGGAGGTCTTGCAATTGAGCGATGGAGCCCTCCTCTCCTGAGAGGCTCATGTGTCCCATGCGCTGCCCCGTCTTTTGGCCCACACCTGAGGCGACCATCTCATCATCGCGCCAGAGCGTGCCGTCAAACAGCAGGAGCGGAGCGCCCTCAAGGCGGGCCTTGAGCCAGTCTGGCAGAGCGGCGCAGCCAGGGATGTAGAAGCAGGCGGTTGAGCCGTCGCTGTGCTTGACTTCCAAGGCGATGGTGTCTTCTTGGATCGCGTTGGTGTCCACCGGTTTGGAGCGGTCTTCTAGCCAGAGCGCGACCTTTCCGGGCACCGCAAACGGGTGAATCGTCACGCCTGCTGGTGCGCCGCTCGGCAACCGCAGCTCGTGATCCACGTCCAAGCTCAGCGACAGCCGCTGCACAAATTCGGGGTTGAGCACGTTGAAGACCGGGTTCGCAGCGAGGACATCTAAGACGCGCTGTGTAGCGTATAGGTTGAGCGGTTGCGATTCGCGCAGGTTGATGAGCCCAGCGATGTGATCGACGTCCGCGTTGGTGAGCACAGCTCCCACGATCGGGCTCGCGCGGAGAAGGCCGTCAGGCTTGGGTTGCAGCTCAGGAGTCTGATTGATCTGCTGGCGCAGGTCGGGGGAAGCGTTGCACAAGAACCAGTGGGTCTGGTCTGCGCTGATAGCGATGGATGATTGGGTTCGTTGCGGGGCGGCGGGGTCGTGGAGACGGGCGCGGCGACTGTTGGGGTGATTACAGTTCCACTGGGGAAAGCCCCCGCCTGCCGCCGAACCGAGGATGCGGATGTGCATATCGATGGTCAGCAAGCAGGGTTAGCAGGAATTACAGCTGCGCGCAGGCGTAGCAGTTGATTTCCATGCCTACTGCAATTTCACGTACTTTTGGTGCTTTCCAAGTCTTCTTCATGATTCCCTCAAGAAAATGAAGTTTAAGAATAATCAGCCAAATCAATGGCCTAACGCTTATGTAAACGAATCGTCGAACTCAATTCGACGAAGTCAAGCTATCTGAGCAATTTCATAAAATCTATCGAAATCGTCTCTTTTAATTGCGAAATTCTTTCACCAAACCAATCACTACCGCCGACAGAGCGCTCTCTGCCTAGGATGCAGCGGTGCTCCTTCGGGCAACAATACCTCTGCAAATTTTCACAACCGCGCGCTCAATGGGCCTAGCGAGGACCACATCACAAGGCTCTGGTCACTGCTTTCCTTGCGTCTTCGGCAGCTAAGCCTTCGAGTATCCTCCGCCCTTGCAAGGAGATTTTTTTCCGACGGCACCCTTCTCACCCCTTGGCGAACACAGGCCCCACTCGCCGCCACACCTCAAGCAAAAACGCTAAAAAACAAAAGAAAACAAAATGAAAATCTCCGCAGTCCTGATCGCTTCTGCGAGGATGGTAAATCGTGCCGAATTTTCCATCCCAAAAGGACAAACGAAGCTTCTTCAAAACGAGACAAAGCGCTTAAATGGCTGTAATGGAGGCTGTTTTCTTGACGAAGCAGAGCGACACAATCAGTGGTTGACACAGGCAAAAATTGCTCTATATTTCTTGCCTGCTGATTCTCTTCGCCTTCACTCGAAGCAACGTCTAACGTTTTTGTATGGAAGAATAATGAATTACGTTATTCAACAAAAACACAAAGATGAACGTTGGGAGACGCTTGATGTCCGCTATTCAAGCGCCGAAAAAGCCGTCATTGGAATGACAGCTCTCGTGAACAAAGGTCTGCATGAGAGCACCTTCCGCGTGATCAACACGCAGGAAGAGCGAAAGCTCAGCAGCAAGCGAGTCCGCAAGAAGCACCCTCGCCGCCCCACAACATCTTCGTAAGAGCGCCTGTCAGTGAACTCGTTTTCAGCGCGCCCCCTCCTCGCCAGTGCCCACCCCTTCTCGTCTACCCGACTGTTGGGATGTGGGCGCAACCCTCCCCGCCTATCCTAAAAAACACAGTAATGGTGCCTCTACGTGGGCGTATGCGTGGGCACACTCTCAGGACTACCCGTATTTCACCTTCCCAAATTCACGCGCCTGCGCGGTTCATCCCTTTGGGGATGAGTCGGGGAAGGGTTCGGTTTCGTTCACTCGGCGGCCGGTAGCGCAAGACGTACGCAGGTCCCCTCCGCCAGGGGTTGCACTTCCAATTTGCCCTGCTGGTGCTCTTCCACCACCATGCGAGCCATGTGCAGCCCAAGCCCAGTGTGATTGCGCTCTTCTTTGGTCGAGAAGTAAGGTTCCCAGATGCGGTCACGTAGCTCAGGTGGGATGCCGCCCGCGTTGTCGTGAATCTCCACCACCTGAAGAGAGGCTTCCGCGCGGGTGAAGAGCTTGAGGCAGGGATGCGGGATCTGATTGCGCACAAAGGCCTCTTGAGCGTTTTGCACTAAGCCAATGAGTACCTGTTGCATCTCTGCGCGATAGACCAACAGAGGCGGAAGCTGTGCGTCGAAGTGCGCCACAAACTGGACTCCGCTCTCCTGAGCGCTGGACTCCCACAGCGGGATGAGCGGCTCGAGGACTTCCTGCAAAGTGAGCAGCTCTGGCTCATTTTCTGGACGAAAGAAGGTCCGAAAATCGCGAATCGTGCCTGACAGGAACTGCGTAGTGTCCTTGATCCGCTTCAATTGTTGCTCTAACTCCGTGCTGAGTTGGCCTTGTAGCCGCAGCTTGAGCTTCACTGCGCTGACGCCTGTGCTGATGAGCGACAGGGGCTGGCGCCATTGATGGGCAATCATGGAGATCATCTCTCCGATCGCTGCCAATTTTGACGTCCGCAGAAGCTCGGCTTGAGTCGCTTGCAGCTCTTGCTGCTGAGCAAGGCTTTGGACAAGGAGTCTGCGCAGCTCGAGCTCGCGGGTGACCTGTCGACCGAGCAGCTGCAACAAACGCGTCTCTTTAGCGCTGAGTTCGCGGGGCTGGTTGTCAATCGTGCACAGCGTCCCCAAAACTTGGCCATTCTCGGCGACCAACGGCGCGCCAGCGTAGAAGCGAATCTTGGGATTGCCCGTCACCAGAGGGTTGTCAACAAAGCGCTCGTCTTCCAGCGCATTCGCGACGACCAACACTTCGTCAGGCTTCTCCAAGGTGTGTGCACAGAAGGCTTGCTCACGAGGCGTCTCTTGAACATCAAGGCCATGACGCGACTTGAACCACTGCCGGTGTTCATCAATCAACGAGATCAGCGAAATCGGGCAGCCAATAAGTTCCGCTGCTAAGGCCGTGAGCTCATCAAAGGAGGCCTCTGGAGCGGTATCTAAAATGTGATAGGCCTGCAACGTGGCAAGTCGTTGACTCTCGTCAGAAGGAATCGGTGCGCTACGCATAAAGAGTCCTGGAGAAGAAAATGTCGGCAGGGTATGGCCGCCGAATGTGGTTAAAAAAGCGGCGTTCATTCTTGCTGACGCGGCAACTGCGGCGTCCACTTCGTCAAGTCTAGCGGATGAATCTCCAGATCGTCACACCATTGCAAG
>CBFIJD010000068.1:0-6812 GCA_965662845.1 uncultured bacterium
TAGTCCTCTCCTTGCGTCAGTTTGTGCCCCAAGATGTGCTCTATCGCTGGGTGCGTCGCCACAATCCGCGAGCGGTAGAGCTGGACGCTGCCTTTCCTTTTGACCCTAGCGCGACAGCGGTTCGTCTCCAACGCGATGAGGCGGGCGCGGTGTTGCCTTATCTGTGGTTGAGCCTGCAAAATCTCACCCGCATGGCAGAGATCATCGCGCACGACCTACAAAAGTGGCAGCCGCAGCAGGCAGAGACCATTCGCGCGAACTTGACAACGCTGCGTCAGGCGCTGCAAGCCCTCCGCGCCGAGACATCTCAGCAGCTGCTGCAAGCGGAGGCGTTCGAGGTGATCGCGCTGGGCCACGACTTTGCTTACTTGTGGCAGGAGTTTGACTTATATGTCGCTGTCTCGTGGCCGGAGCCCTTGACGAACACGGTCCCCGCAGCCCTGCGATCTCGTCTACAAGACGCTTCAGCACCTGTCGTCGTGCAGCGTTTTGAAATGTCTCCGGCTCTGGAAGCGTCTTTTCGCGCGATGCAGAAGCCCCCTGTGACGTTTGCACCGCTAGACTTTTTTCCGCACAAACCGGAGCCAGAGTTCTTTTTCTCGCAGCTGCGTGCCCAGCTTGGCAAGTTGGTGCAGGCCTATCAACAGGCGTCAGCGCGCTGACGTCCACAACCCACCCTCTTAGGAGAACCCGAAATGAAACGTTGCTTCCTACTTCTGTTTGCTGGAGCCTTGCTGTTACCGACCTGGGCGCAGGCTCACTTTCAGGTGATCTATCTGCCAAAGCTGGCGCTCACTTCCGAAGATTCTGCGCAGCAACGCTTGCAGCTTTTCTTCACGCACCCTTTTGAAGGCGGGCCCGTCATGGATATGGGCAAAGATCTTGAGGGCAACCTGCGTCCGCCATTTGAATTTGGGATGCTCCACAAGGGAGAGCGGATCGATCTCACCTCCCAGCTCCAAGACATCTCCTTTCGTGGGGTCGCTAACCAAGGAGCGGGGTTTGCTGCAGAGGTCACGTTTCGGGGGTTGGGCGACTATGTGTTCTTCTTGGAGCCAGCCCCTTACTACGACAAACCGGAAGATGCCTACATCCAACATGTGACCAAAGTGATCGCCAATCGTGGAGGACTCAGCACGGATTGGGACACGGATGTGAAGCTCCCCGTGGAGATTCGACCGCTGACGAAGCCCTATGCCCTGTGGGCGGGGAATGTGTTTCAGGGGCAAGTCTTGCGCAAAAATGGCGATGAGATGGAGCCGGTGCCTTTCGCTGAGGTGGAGGTGGAGTTTTTCAACTTTGCCGTAGAGGAGAATCGTGTGAATGCACAACCGATTGTGGGGACGCCACAGGCGGCGTTCGTGACACAGGTGATCTTCGCGGATGAGAATGGCGTCTTCACATACGGAATGCCTCGCGCTGGCTGGTGGGGCTTTGCGGCGATTGGAGCAGGAGGAGAGGGGATGTATCGAGGCAAGGCGCTAGAGCTGGGGGCGGTGCTTTGGGTGGAAGCTACGGAGATGAAGTGAGCGTGTGGGCGATTCGGTTGCCACTGGGACTGGAGCCGCTTCGCCCACAAAAGAGAGCTCTCCCTCTACGGAGGAGCCGATATGAGGCGGCTAGCGCCAGAAAGTCAGAGAGGCCCAGTAACTCTCCCAAACGGCCCCGTCTTTGTCTTCGCTCTCCTTCCCTTGCAGCTCGATGAGCTGCACCGCGCTCAAGAGGTAGAACCCTTGTTGAGAGACATCAATCCGCGCGCGGCCAGTGGCATCGGTGCGGACTGTCCACTCTGCATGTTCATCGCCGCCGCGGAAGACACGAATCTGGGTGTTGGCTAAGGGCTCTCCCTGCCAATAGAGGCGCACGGGCAGCGTCGATGTGTCCCACAGGTAGGGGTTCTCCTCGGCGACCAACTCGACGGGCATGCCGGTCAAGCGGTCTGTTCCGTTGGGGGTCTCGACCCAGACCAGCGCTTTGGCACAACGCATGTAGGTTTCTCGAAAACCTTTGGGGGGCAACCCTCGCGCTTGATGACGCTCCAGCGTTCCGAGCAAACCTTCATACTCCACAAAGTTGCGGAATTGTTGCGCAGAGCGGTATCTCAGGCTGCTGAAGTCGGACTCATAGCGGATGATATGGAGCCCTGACGTTTGCGGTTGCATCGCGAAGGCGGGAAGATCGCCCATCATGCCGCGCCTCGGCCGCTCAGCATCGCGATCAATCAAATCAAAGCGCTGAAACCAAGCGCGGATGTAAGGCTGCTCGTCGCCCTTCAGGTGTTGTCCTACCTTGATTTTCGCAGTGATCGGTTGCGCGGCTGCCCAACGCGCTCGCGGAGGCTCAATCCAAAGTTCGTGGGCCTGCGCAGTGACGCTCAGCAGCAGTCCTACCCAGAAACACCCAAGTGATTTGCGGAGTCGTAGCATGTTGTCCCTATCTCGCTCAGTGAAGCGGTGGCTGGTGTGTGGCGGATGGTTTTGGTGGACGCTCGTGGCGAGCGCTCACGAGATCCGACCCGCGATTGCGACGTTTACGACGACGCTTCAAGGCGCGTATGCCATCACGATCAGCCTGAATTTGGAAGCGTTGATTGCGGGAATCGGGCCGGAGCACGACGACACCAACACCTCGCCGAACGCGGAGCGCTACAACGAACTCCGCCAACTGCCGCCGGCTGAGCTACAGTCCGCGTTTGCTGCTTTTCATGCGGAACTGTTGGCAGGGATCCAGCTCCGTTTTGATGGGCAACGCGTCGCGCCGGCCTTCGAGCCCGCTCAGATTCCTGCGGCAGGAGAAGGGGCGCACGGCCGTGCGCCCTTACTAGCGCGCATCTCGGAGTTTACTTTGCGGGGAGAAGTGCCTGCCGGAGCGGATACGGTGACGTGGCAGTGGGCTGCGGAGTTCGGCGCGATTGTGTTTCGAGTCCCTGCAAAAGGCGCGCGGGAGGGCTTCTCGGCATGGTTAGAAAATGGAGCAAAGAGCGACCCGATTGTCCTCACAGAGCTGGAGCGTCCTGGCGCCGCGCAACGGCTGCTCGATGCCCTTGGCTTCTGATGCGGTCGCCGTCTTTGGCTTGGGCGATTTCTTGACTTCACGCGCCGGAACCACGCTTGGCGAAGCTCGGCCCTTCGCCACACACCAGAACCGGCAAAGAGCCGCTTGGCAATTTTGAACAAGGGACACCGTGTCAGCACCACAGATCCAGATTGTACGGCCGAGCCATCAGCGGGGAGAAACGCGCTGGCTGTTGCTCGCGATGCTCGGCGTGATGCTGCTCAGCGCGGTCACCATCGGACTTCGGCAGCGCGCGGAGTTTTCTCCCTCAGAAGCTACGGGGGAAGCACGTCGTGTGCAGATCAGCGCGGATTTGAATGCCCAAGAGCAGGGCACCTTCCAAGACTTGCGCTTAGCTGCCACCGACATCACCGACTGGTTTGAAGTAGAAGGGGCTTGGCCCACGCTGGACGAGCTGCGCGCGCTGTATCTTCCCCCTTTCGGAGAAGACGCGGTCGCTCAGAAGCGAGGCGGTTTGCGTTGGGAGGTCTTGTTTCAAGCAGAGAACCGCTACTTCTTGATTGGAACGCCCCAAGACGCAGAGGTCTCGGGCACCTTCGTGCTACAGATTGAGTTCGTGCCGCTAGAGGTGCGCGCATCCAGTCAGGACAAATCTCACAAACACATCTGGTATCAACCCGGTGCCTCTGCCGCGCCGCCGGTTCCGACCAAAGTCAATTTACAAGGCGTCGGTTTTCGCGAAGTGATCGCGTTCGACGGACTGCAAGAGCGCCAGCGTCTGCAAGGAGATTGAGTGCCTAAATTGTTGCTCGTGTTGCTGTTGTTCGTTTTTTGTCTTCCTCTCTCTGCGCAAGAGCGTCCACGGGTTGGGGTCACGCTGTTGCCGTACTATAGCTTTGTGGCGAACATTGTTGGTGAACACGCAGAGGTGATCCCTTTGATTGGTGCAGGCTACAACCCTCACAATTACCAGCCGCAGCCAGAAGACATCAAAGGAGCGCAGCGGCTGGATGCGCTGGTGGTCAATGGTTTGGGGCATGACCAGTTTGCCTTTGAAATCGTAGAGGCCGCCGGCAGAAAAGGGGAGCTGCCGCTGATTTTTGCGAATGAGAACGTCGCGCTGATTCCGCTTGCGGGGGCAACAGACAGCTTCAACTCGCACACCTTCCTCTCCATCAGCACCTCTGTGCAGCAGGTGTATCACATCGCGGATCGCCTCGGCGGGCTCTTCCCAGCTCACGAAGACGCTTTTCGTCGCAACGCGCGCCGATACGCACTGCGACTTCGCAAGCTCAAAGCAGAGTATGTGCGACGTCTCCAAAGTGTGGAGGCGCTCAACTTTCGTTGCGCCACGATTCATGGCGGCTATGACTACCTGCTGCAAGAGTTTGGCTTGCAAGTCGTGGCCGTCATTGAGCCACAGCACGGGTTAGAACCCAACGCGACGCAGCTCCGCGCGACGATTGAAGAGATTCGTCGGGCCCAAGTGCAGGTCGTGTTTTCGCAGTTAGACTTCCCCCCCAATTATGTCGAGACTCTCCGTCGAGAGACCGGCGTGCGAGTCCGCCACTTCTCCCATCTCGCCGACGGCGCCTACTCTCCCACCGCCTTTGAAGAAGGCATGCGCACCAACCTTGACACGCTCACCTCTGCTATCCTCGAAGCTCATCAAGCCAATGCCGCCGATTGAAGGAGGTCGTGGGCCCCGCGTTGTGCTGGAACGCCTGCGCTTGCAGTACGGAGCGCAGCCCGTGCTCTGTGACATCGACTTGACCATTGAACCCGGCACCCTGCACGCGGTGGTGGGGCCAAACGGAGGTGGCAAGACGTCACTGCTGCGCTCTGTGCTCGGCCAAACGCCACACCAAGGTGAGATTCGGCTGGAGTGGCCTGCGGAACGGGTGATCGGCTACATACCGCAGTCGCTGGAGATGGACTTGAACTTACCCATCACCGTTGAAAATTTTTTGTCGATGATCGCCCAAGATCGCCCTGTGTTTCGCCGCCCGTTGCCCTCCGTGCTGCAGCGCATTCAGACAGTGCTGACGTGGGTGGACATGCTCCCGCAGCAACAGCAGCCGTTCGGGACACTCTCCGGCGGACAACGGCAACGGATCCTCTTCGCCCAAGCCCTGCTGCGCCCGCCTAATTTGTTGTTGCTAGACGAACCTCTCACTGGGCTGGACGAGGCAGGCGAGCGCATTTTTGAGTGGTTGTTGGACGAGCTGCGCGGTCGTGGGGTGACGATTTTGTGGGTGCATCATGACCTAGAGCAAGTGCGGAGGCTCGCGGACGCCGTGACCTGTGTGCGGCAGTCGGTGTTGTTTTCGGGGAAGCCACACGACGTGTTGACCGAAGCGAACCTGCTGCGCATGTTTGCGGGAGCCCGCCGATGACGAGTCTCTTGGAAGGCGTGCGCGCGTTGATCACTCAGTGGGCAGAAGCCGGCTGGTTGCCGGAGTCGTTGACTTATCAATTTGTGATCAATGCGCTGTTGTGTGGCTTGCTGATCGGGCCTCTGCTGGGCCTCGTGGGGCCGATGGTCGTGATCAAGCGACTGGCGTTTTTTTCACAGGCCGTGGGGAATGCGGCGCTGACGGGGGTCTCGTTGGGCATCTTGCTGGGGGAACCGTACACCTCGCCGTTGGGGGCGCTGTTAGGATTCACGCTGTTGTTTGGGCTGTTGCTAAACTTCCTCAGGCACCGAACCAAGATGTCCTCAGACACGCTGATTGGGGTGTTTCTCTCGGCCTCTCTGGGCCTTGGCGCGTGCTTGCTACTGCTGGTGGTCAGCAAGATCAACGTGCACATGTTAGACAGCGTGCTCTTCGGCTCCATTCTGACGGTCAACGATGAGGACATTGGGCTGCTGTGCGTGATCGCCATCTGTAGCGTGTTGGTGCTGCGGGAGACCTTCAACGCCATGCTGCTCGGAAGTTTGAACGCCTCCTTAGCGCAAGTGCAGAATGTGCGGGTGAAGCTGCTAGAATACGTCTTTATCGTGATGCTCACTGTGATCACAGTCGGGGCGTTGAAGATCATTGGCGCCGTATTGGTGGAGGCGCTGCTGTTGATCCCCGCTGCCGCTGCGCGCAATCTCAGTCGTTCGATCCCACAGTTTGTGAGCTACAGCGTCTTGATCTCCACGCTCAGCTGTGTGATTGGCATCCTTGTGCCCGTCGAGTTTAACATCCCAGTGCCCTCTGGCGGAGCGATCATCGTCACCGCGACGCTCTTCTTCGCCGTGACTTCTGTGTGGCGAGTGGCGCGGGGGGCGTAATCTCGGATCACGTCGCACAACTCGCGGCCCCGAATCGGTAATCAGTAATTGTTGGAAGAAGACGGCGAATACATCAAATTGATTTAGATGTGATTTCTACAAAAAAAGGAGCGTTGAATGTACAAATTTTTCAACACTGCTGGGCCTTGTGTTCCGGAAGATCACTATATGATCCCAACTTCAGAGAGGCTTTTTCAAACGAAAGAGCTGATTGAACAGAGGAAATATTTCATTCTGCACGCACCGAAACAAACCGGAAAAACTACGCAGGTAATTTCGCTGATGCACGAATTGAATGCAGGGGGAAAGTATATCTCTTTGTATGTGAATGTAGAGGCTGGGCAAGCGTATCGGGAGAATGCGGAAAAAGTCAATGAGGTGATTTTGAGTGAGTTTGTTACTCAAACTTTAGTGTACTTGCCGGAAGAGCTACGACCAAGCTCAGCGTGTTATCAGGTCGCCTCGATGACTAAAGGGTTAGGCGAATTTCTGACTCGCTGGTGCTTAGAGTTACCGA
>CBFIJD010000069.1:0-6644 GCA_965662845.1 uncultured bacterium
ATCATTCATCCACCACTCTGTTTTACCTCCATAGACTCTAACAGTATATTCTTTCATTCTGTCTCCTTTATTAGTTCTTCGATTTCAACCGCCCCGACAGCCGCCCAGCGTTTGGTGGCATGCACCTCGTAGATCCGCTCGTCTTCGTCCAGCAACGCATCCTCGACCGCCTTGAGCAGGTTAGAGAGGTCGGGTTTTTGTTGGTGTGGTTCGTGTAACATTTGATGCTTCCGAGCCTCCGACCAGCTTTTGGGCATCGGCACCCAGAATCGAATGGCAAACCTCTCTGGAAGCGTGAACCCTTGCTCCTCAGCATGGTTCCGTAGCTGGTCACAAAACGACCGATAGCGCAGCACACAGGGACGTTTCGCCCAGACGTCTCGCTGCGTCATGCGTGGTTTCGGGGTTGGGTTCACGACCGCAATCATCTGGTTCATAGTTTTTCTCGTTCTACCTTTGGATCAATTTCTTGGCGTCAAGGAGTTGATAGGTCTTCATTCGCTCGTCATCGCCCTTTTCTCTCTCGCCCTTCTCCGAGGTCGCATCTTCCGAAAAATCCCGACCACTGCCTCCTGAGACATTCACATAACGACTCCCCACCCTTGCCTGCATCAGGGTCGCGGCGTTCCCGGTGTACCCCCGGCTCTCCGACCAGATGAGGTCACCGTTACAGAGAACTAGGCTCACGTCCTCGGACTCGTAGTCCAGGATGCCTACCTCCCCCACCAGCATCTGGCGCGTTTGACGGTCTACCAGTTTAGAGAAAACCTTAGGAAGGTCAGGAGCTGCGAGGAACACAGCATCTGGCACCGCCTCCTCTCCGTGCCACGGATACCTCGCGTTCAGGTACGAGTGGCACTGCTCCAACGCTCTCCGAATATCGTCGATTCGCTCTAGTTTTCTTTTCACCTCAACACCAAACAAAAAACTTTTTTCTCGGTCATGGTACAACCAGTCGATGGTCACGTCGGCCTCAGTTCCTCGATAAAAACTCACGCCCTTTTTCTCATGAGCGTGCCGAAAATGTTTTTCTAGTTTTGAGTGTACGTCCCAGTGAATTTTTTTCTCCTTCATAAGCTCCTGCTCTTTAGGTTAGTCGCTCTCCGGCATCTGGTTCTGCCCTCCTGCACGGTAGGCAGCTCCTCTTCAAACTCCCCTCCTTGTTTTGAGTTCTCTGGGTTCTGGTAGGAGGTAGGTAGGCAGTAGGCCATAATGTAATACATTATGGGCCTACCTTGCCTACCATACCTGCCTACCGTAGAACCGGCGGAGTAGGCAGTAGGCGCCTACCTCTGCCTACCTGCCTACTCCTATCCGCTAGGGCCATGTTCACCGGCCTTTTTCGCCTGCGGATTCACCAGCGTCATGTGTCGATTTTCGACCCGAACACGGGCATGGAAAAAACCAAATCGCCCTCGTTTATTAAGCCGGACGTCGCTCACATTGAACTTACTCAGCCCATACTTAGGACTCCGACATAACGCCGACCAATCTGCAGGATCAACCGTTAGGTCAGTCAGGTCTCTGCCAGATTCTAACAGGTTGTTCTCCCCCTTTTCCCAGAGTTCTAAAAACGCCTGATAGGCTTTTAGTTCATAGTCAATCCGCCTACTAGGAATCTCCACGCCCTCGTCCTCAGCGTCCACTGGAACCAGCACAGCGGAGGTCACAGGCGCACCGTCTTCCTTTACGAGCTGGTGACCGTCTGGGCGCCGCACAGGGACTGATTTGAGTTCAAATCTACAGTGAGCAGGGGCCTCGGCGTCCTTCATCTTCAGGCATTTCAGAGTGATCGGGCTTTTCTCCGCGTCCCCTTTCTCCAGCAGGTAGGAGGCGTCGACCGCACCATGCAGGGCTGAGGAACCTCGTGCCCCGCGCTCGAGGTCTTTCCCGACGTGGTGGACGACGAGGATCGAGCATTTGGTCTCCGAAAATTTCCCACGCAGTCGGTCCATGTACGTGATGAACCCATTCATCGACTGTGTGTCGTTCTCATTGTTGGCCCCGAAATGCCGAGCGAGGGTGTCGACGACAATCAATGCAGGAGGCCCGTCCTGCTGGACGACCTCTAGCATCAGCGCGTACAGTTTTTTCACCGAGTCCAGCTCGGTGAGATCCCAGCCTCCAGTCATGATGCGGAACCGACTCCCCGGGCTCTGTCCTCCGTGTGTGTCCCTCCAGACGGACATCCTCCGCTTCATCCCTGCTTTCCCCTCGCCCGCGAAATAGTAGACATTCCCCTGCTGAACCGGCTTCCCCTGCCATTCGGTGCCTGTGGCGATGGACAGCGCCCAGTCCAATGCAAGGAATGATTTCCCCACACCAGGTGCGCCGATGAGGGTCACGAGGGTGTCCGCTTCCAGAGTGTCTCCGACGAGGAACTCAGGGGCAGACATGTCAGCGAGGAACTCATCGAACGATAACAGCGGGTTCGGTTTGGTCGAAGTTTCCGGCTCTGGTTCCGACTCTGGGCCTGAGCTAGAGTCCTCTCCAGCCCCCGTATCTTGGGGTTTTGCCCCTGTATTTCGGGGTTTTTCGTCCCAATCACCTGTGTCTTTCCTTGGTCTCCAGCCCGCCTCCTTCGCGAGGTAGGTTAAGGTCGCGCCACTGATGCGGGTCGGGTCGAAACCTGCCCACTTTTTGAGCATCTCCGCCTCAGAGCTGGCATTCGATGCCTGCGCGCTCCAGTCTCTCCACAGAGGGAACCCAGCATCTCCGTGCTCGGCTTTGATGGCGAGCCCCACCCGAATCCAGCCGTCCTTAGTGTTGTATTGCTCATACCCACCGATGTACTGGAGCTGCTCGGCGGTTCTCTGCATGTCCGGCAGCATGCCGTGCTCGTCGTCTGTGTCCTGAATGCGGTAGGTCGCCGCATCGAACAGCAGACCGTCAGGGGCCTGCTTTTCAGGGATCACAAACGGGCTAGCGTTGGGGTTGTAATAAGCATCGGGGTCGTGGGAGGCAAAACACAGCTTTGAGATGCTGCGGACGCTGTCATCGAAGTGCGACTCAGGGCAGTTCAGCAGGGCTCGGATGTGCTCCTTGAACGCATAGTAGGCGTCCTCATGTCGGTCGAGGCCGTGCTCGTGTCGGCAGAAAATTTTCAGACCTCGCCCGCTAGGACTCACAAACGCCAGCAGCACATGCGGGTCGGTGCTCAGGCGTTTCGGATAGCTCAGCACCTGATTAGGTTCGAGGTTATCGAGGTCGAGGTGGGAGAGCCCCGCGTAATGCGAGAGGTGCTGATCCTTCCTCCCGATCACCGGTGCCTTTTTAAGGAATTCTCCGTAGACCGTGACGCCAGGGAGGTTTTTTTTCTTTTCACGGTACTGCTCGGGATCCAACCCGCGCAGCACAGAGATGGCGCGCTCCAATGCTGGAGATCGGACGTATTCAACGAACGCACGCAGGTCTACGACAATTTCGCTGGCCCGCGTGTAGGCGTTGTCATAATACGATAATGACTCAGAACGGGACATCGTCAGGGCTCTGAGGAGGCGCTGAGAATTTATTCATGCCCTCCACTTTCATGGAGTTATCCACAGCGTCCGGCACAGGGGACAGCTCCTCCGCAGTCACGGCATACTGCGCGATCTTCAGAGACGGACGGGACTCTCCAGTGTTTTTGTCGTTGTAGGTCAGCGCGACTCCTTTCTTCACCTCCTGACGGATCGCCACGTAAAAATACTTCCCTTTGAGAGCATCCCACGAGCGCGGGTCTCTCGTGAGCTGGATGCTGGGGTTCCCAGTTGCGTCACAAATCCGCTTCAGGGCATTGGCCCCAATCCGAGCGGCGTCCTCGTTGGAGTGCCGCACCCAGACTCGGTCTGTGAACACGCCCTCAGCTGCGGAGAGCGTGAAATGAAACTGTTCCCCTGAGCCGACCTCCGCGAGGTCGATCTCTAGGATCTGCACATAGTGGTTCCCGATGGGGAGGACGGGTCCGCCTGTTTCCTGAATGACGTGTTTGCCTGCATCAAATAAAATCTCAGCCATTGAGTGTCTCCTGTAGCCGTTTATAGTTCACAGGCGAGATTGCCTCGCCCTGGTATCCGAATCGGTTTTTGGCGACGTATTGCCCGTCCTCATGAATGAGGAGCACACGCTCGCCGTCGTGTCGCGACACTTCCTTCCCGTTTTTCTTCGCGACGTACGTGTCGTAGGTCAGAAACCCGATGATCTCCGCCCACTCCGTAAATTTGGACGACGCCCGCTTATGCAGCTTGATGTCGTGTCTCTGGTACTCGTTGAAGTTGCGGTCGTTCGTCAGCCGAGTGTGGCTGTGTGCGAGCAGGACGATGTGCATGTCTCGCTTGGAGTGCAGGTAGTTCAGCGCCCCCAAAAATTTCTCCCACTCCTCATCCGCCTCGACGTACGCTTTGCCGTACCCCATCGTTTCCATGCTGGGGATGCCGAGTCTGGAGCAGGTCGCCTCCCAGATTTTGGGCTCCAGCCAGTCCAAGGTATCCACGAACAGCGTTTTGTATTCGTGGCTGTCCCTCGCGAGGACACGCAGAAAATTCATGACGCTGGTCGCCTGTTTGTCCACAGCTCCTCCTGCGTCGTGGGCCTCTAGCGGCGCGTTCCGGAGGTCGATGCGTGCGACCTCATATCTCTCGGTGCTGCCCTCAAGGTCTGCCCCCACAGGGGTCGGGAAGGTCGCTGCGAGCGAAGTTTTCCCGACTCCGGGAGGCCCGTGGACGAGCACTTTCCACGCTTTCTCCAGCCTCCCCATCGTGATTAAATCCAGCATTTCGTATTTCCTAGTTTTGGGATTGAAGATTGTCCCCGCAACCAAGTGCGGGAGTGTGTAGTCGTTTCTTTGTGGGTTGAACCACAGCCACCCACGTTGCGGGCACCACATCGACTGCGGTCTGAGCCCTCGGGCCATGTGTCCTCCAAGTGCGGGGGTGCTGAGAGCGTAGGGGGGAAAGGAAGAAAGCCCCGTTTTGCTTTGGCGTTCAGGTTGAGTGGGAGGAGAGTCTCCTGACCGCGTTCCTCAGCACCGTGATCTCGTCGTCCTCCTCTTTCGAGGGGACTGCGTTTTGGGCGTACCCCGCAGGGTACTGGGTGATGACCCCCCCTTTTTTCAGGAACACCCAGATCTCTTGAGCGAACTGGGTCTCCGCAGGAGGTTCGCGACTTTTACGAGCGCCCACGTCGCGCTCGGTTGATCTGCCAGAGGCGGTATCTCCACCAGAGGCGCTGGATGAGCTTGGGTCGTTTGATCAGCCGCTGCTTTCTCTCCTGCTCAGCGGCAAGGAATAGGTGGGTCATCTCGCTCCTTTATTATGTGTGGGAGACCCCGACGACAGCTTAGGTGTCGCGCCGTATCGCTTGCCCCGCATGACATGGCTCTCCGTTTGGGAGCGGCTCAACAATCAAGGCCGCCCGGAGGAGGAGAGCACGGGGTTAGCCGCCGAGGTCTAGTTCGGTTTCGGATTCCTCGTAAAACGAGTCCTCGTAAATCGCCCCCTTCGCCCAGACGGAGGGGATTTTTGTAATTTTTTTGCCCTTTTTCAGATACGCCGCGATCTCTGCGGCATAGCTTGTCTCACTAGGCATCTCCTTGGATCGTTTGGCCTTCCGCAGCAGTCTCTCGCGGAGGTTGGCCTCCCGCATCTCTGCGGCTGCTCGTACGCGTTTTTGTTCCGCAGCGAGGCGCATCTCCCCAACTCGCTGACACAAATCCTCGCAGTATTTGTGTCTGGACGACGGGAGGACGTCCCCGCACACAGAGCAGTGCCGAGCGGTTTTCCGCTTCTCGTTGAATTTCCGAGAGGCTGCGATCCTCTCCTGCCGTCTGCAGGGTTCCCCGCAGACAAAATGTCTCCTACTTTTGGGCCGGAACATCTCCCCGCAGACGGTGCAGGGACGGACTTTTCGCTGGCTTTCCTCCCATTTCTTATGTTTTATCCACTGCTCGCGAGAGTACGCCCTGTTCTTTTTCTGTCGGCACGCAGTGGAGCAAACCACATTGAGGCCGTTTTTGGGCTGGAACTCCTTGCCGCAGACGGTGCAGGGACGTGGGGCTGGGGGCGCTACAATGCCCTCCGCCAACTGCCGCAGGTTTTCTTTTCTCCGTTCCTGCCTGCAGGCGTCGGAGCAGACCACATTGTTACTGCTCACGGGCTCAAATTCCTGCCCGCACACATTGCACTCAAGCACGACGACGCTCCCAGTAGTCGCGGAACCGCTCGCAGTGCTCGGTGTACTCCCGAGCACTCATCAGCTCTGCGACCGACGAAACCTCGCACATCTCGTTGCGCAAAGGCGCGTCCTTCGGATCAACGAACGGGATATGCGGCTCGTCGTAGGACGCCATCTCGTTGTTCATCAGGTTGTTGTAGGCCGCGAGGGCGTCCTCGCAGTCATAGCTGCAACAGGTGGCCTGCAGCTCGGTCGGCTGCCCACACCACACGCAGAAAAATTTCATAGCGCCTCCAATACGCTCGCCCAGAAGTCTAGGGCGAAAATGATCAGCGGTGCTCCAAGTGTAATCAATGCACCGTAGACAGCGATATACATTAGCAGGCAAAAGAATTCCTTCATTGTCCCTCCATGAAAAGGGGTGCCGGGCCAAAGACCGGCGGGGTTGCCACACCCAAGCGGGCCGCTCGACTCCAATGTCGTGCGCAGTCCAT
>CBFIJD010000070.1:0-6406 GCA_965662845.1 uncultured bacterium
TTGCCGCGATCTCGCGCAGCAGCGCCTCTTTGCGGGCGGCGTCCACGATGTCACCGAGCAGCTCACCGGTCAGCACATCTCCCCGCCACTCCAGCTGATTCGCGAAGCCATAATCCAGCCCAAAGCGCCGCTGCACTTCATCAATAAACCACTGAAACCCGCCGCTCACGATCGCGGTCTTGCAGCCGAGGCGCCGCAGGGTCTGCACCAGCTCGGTGGTGCCCGCGGTGAACGGCACTCGCGCCGCAAGCTGTTGCAGCTGCCCACGCGAGAGACCACGCAGCAGCCGCACTCGCGCCAGCAGCGCTTGGCGAAAGTCTAGTGTGCCGAGCATCGCTTGTTCGGTCAAGGCTTCCACCGCGCGTTCTTGTCCTACCAAGGCACTCATTTCGTTGATGATTTCACACTGCAAGAAGGTCATGTCCGCGTCAAACACCACCAAGCGCTTGTGCCGCCGCGCGAGGCCGTTGGGCTGCAACGCGAGGTCAACGCCAGAGGCTTGATGCCAAAGACGTAGCTCGCTGAGCAACAGGTCACGGTCGCTGCGAGGTGTTCGGGTCAAGAAATACTCTTGCGCTGAGACACCGTGACGTTCGCCGAGTGAGAGCGATTGCGTGTGTGCGAAGCCGCACTCGTCGAGGAGCGTGGGGAGCGCCGCCGGAGACGTCCGGGCAGAGGTCGTCAGCAGCGTGAGGACGTCAGAAGGAGGGGGCGTGGAGATGTGGGACATGAACGCTTACGAGGGAGCAGAAGAGGAAGACTGAAACGCGACGAGCGCTTGCACCAGTCCAGCAAAGGTGTGCGGTGTAGCTATCACATCCACAGGAAGTTGCAAATGTTGTACGGCGACTGCGGTGACAGGTCCGATGCAAGCGATCCTTGGGCGGCTAGGCAGCGCAAGCCACTCCGCAGGCGGGAGCGCCGCGAACCAGTGGTGGACCGCTGAAGGGCTCGCGAAGGTGATCCAATCCACAGGGTGCGCCAGCGTTTGTCGCCAAAGGTCGGCATCTGCGCGCGCGGGCGCGACCGTTTGATAAACGGGGGTGACGCAGACCTCAGCGTGGCGCTCGCGCAAGAAGGTCTCCAAGACGTCCCGCGCGTTCAAGGCTTGGGGAAGCCAGCAACGCTGGCCGCGCCACTCGATCTCAGAGAGCGCCTGGGTGAGAGCCGTGGCGTGAAACACGTCAGGGAGGAGCGTCACGCGTCCTCCTGCCGCTTCCCAAGCCTCTGCCGTCGCTTTGCCGACACAGGCGACGTGCACGTGGGCCAGCTCGGTGAGCGCGCCCTTGTGCTCCTCGACTCGCCGAGTGAGAAACTGGACGGTGTTGCGGCTCGTCAAAAACAGCCATTGGAAGTCTGCGCGCTGTCGCCACGCGACGTCACAGGCGCGCCACGTCGGGGGCGGTTGAATGGAGATCGTGGGGTGCAGGTGAACCGCCGCGCCGGCGTCGCGGAGCAGGGTTGAGAGCTTGCCGTGGAGAGGCTCCTCGCGGGTGACAATGACGTGTTGTCCTCGCAGCATGGGGTCAGCGACGGTAGTGGATGCTGTCAATTTTGGTGACGGTGGCGGGGGCGCGTTGTGGTCGCTGCGCGGCGAGCGCTTGGCGTTTGCGTCGTTGACGCAAGAACCACCAGTACACAACGTAGAACAAAATTCCGAGCAGGAACGGCGCGTAGATTAGCACAATCAACCTGACGATGGTGACGGGCACCCGCAACATCTGCGCGACGTCAGCGCATACTCCGAAGAGCCAACCTTTGGGCGGCGGTGGGGCTTCCTCATCGTCATCGCGCATGACCGGCCCACGAAAGATCGCGAGGGCACCAAAAAATCCAATGAAGATCGACACCGCGCCGATCGCAACGAGTAAAAATTCCATCTCTTCTCAGGGAATGGGGGAAAGCGCTCAGACGCCTTCGACGAGCTGCCGGTAGGCTTTGCGGAAGCCACGCTCCAGCAGCTCCGACTCTGAGCAAGCGAAACGCTGTTGGAGCACCGACAACAGCAAGCGAACGTCTAGCTCTTCAAGGGGACGCTGCCGAAATTCTTCTTCCAAGGCTTGCAGGATCTGAGCGAAGTGTAAACGAGCAGGTGTCGCTGCGGACATCAGGAGGTCGTGGGTGGAAGAAGCGGGAGTTCAACGCGGAACACGGCGCCTGCGTTCTCGCTGGTGCGTAGCAAGAGCAGCTGTCCGTGGTGTTCTTTCAGAATGCTGCTGCTGATCGACATGCCGAGCCCTGTCCCCTTGCCTTGAGGCTTGGTGGTGAAGAAGGACTCAAAGATGCGCTCTTGGATGTGCTCGGGGACGCCAGCGCCAGTGTCTTCGACTTCGACACACACCCGATCTCGTTGCGAGAAGGTGCGGATGGTGAGCTTGCGTTCGGGGCGCCCTTCCATGGCGTCGCGAGCGTTGTTGATCAAATTCGCGAGCACTTGCTCAAGCTGTACGGCGTTCCCTAACACAGGCGGCAGCTCGGCTTCTAGCGCGTGGTGAATCTCGATGCCGTGCTGTTGCAGCGATTTGCTCACGAGCAGGAAGGTGCTGTGGATCACGTCGTTGAGGGAGACCGGCACCTTCTGGTCGTTGTTTGAATTGCGCGTGTATTCACGGACGTGATTGATGATCTGCTCGCAGCGGTCGACCATCTCCAGCACCTTCTCGTAGTCGTTCTCAATCTGCGCGGGAGCAAAGTTTTGGAGCGCTAGTGAGACCTCAAGCACCGTTTTGATGCCAGCGAGCGGGTTGCGTAGCTCGTGCGCGATGCTCGCGGCGACTTCGCCGACGCTGGCGAGCTTGGCTGCCTGCAGCGCTTGTTCTTGAGCGAGCTTGATCTTTCCGGTGTCCATGGTCTGCAGCAGGATGCTTGCGACCTTGCCATCAGCGCCCAAGATCGGTGAGAGCGCGGTGAGCACGGGCATCGGGGTGCCTTGTTTGGTGAGGTAGATGCGCTCGCCCTCAACATGATGGGCTCCGCTCCAAATTTGTTGTCGTGCAGCCCGCGCAATCTCGTGGAACGAAGGGTCGACCAGCGTATCGACGAAGCTGCCCAACAGCTCTGCTTCGGTGTAACCGAACATCGACAGCAGCGCTTGGTTGACGCGCTCTACTTGGGAATCTCGGTTGAGAATCGCCATGCCATGAAATGCGCCCTGAAAGGCCGACGCGAACAAGGTCTCGCTTTCATAGAGCCGGTCTTCTGCGTCCCTGTGCCGCGTCACATTCTGCAACGTCACGAGCAAATAGCGGCTTTGGTCGACGTGCTGCTGGCTGAGGCTGAGGCGCACCCAGAGAGCGGTCCCATCTGGGCGATGCAGGCGGGTCTCCGCGGCCGCGATGGCTGCGCGGTGGGGCTCTTCGCATTGCCGCTGATATTCCTGCAACAGATCGGGTTCTAGCTGCACTTGTTGCCAAAGATCAGCTGCTTTCAGAGACAGCAACTCTGCGCGTGAGAAGCCAAGCTCTGCGACGCAGCTGGAGTTGGCCTCCACAATTTGGGCGGTCTTGACCTCCACGACCAACAGGCCGATGTGCGCCTGTTCGAGCATCTGACGCAAGCGTTGACGGGCAAGCTCGGCTTGATGATGTTCCTCGATGTTTTGCAGCACAAGCACAATGAGCGGTTGCTCATCGTGGGTCACCATTTGTGCGGAGAGCAAGGTGTGCAGCGTGCTGTGATCAGGACGCCGCAACTGCGCAGGATAGCGGTAGACAGAGCCGTCGCGTTGTAGCTGCTGGAAAAACTGCGCGTGCTCTGCGGTGCTCTCCCAAAAGGCCGCGACGTGGTCGTCTCCCCAATCCTGCAGCCTCAATTCTTGCTCTGCAAAGTGATTCGCGAAGACGATCTTCCCATCGGGAGTGGTCAAGATCACCGGACAGGCAACATGGGAGACCAACTGCTGGAGTGAAGGAGGCTGACGAAGGATCGATTGGGTGTGGTCTAGCTCGGCTTGCAACCGCGCACAATGCTCGCGGCTGGCGGCGAGTTCTTGCTGGAGCGCGGCGATGGTAGAAGCTGGGGTGGTCGACATGAGGTCTCCACAAGACCGGGAAGAGAGAGCAACTCGGGTAAGAATTTTCAAATGTCACATGAGTATAACATTGTAAGCCCCGATGCAAATCCCAAAGTAGGGATGTTTTTCAGATGAGAAGAGAACCACTCCGTTGGCAAGAAATGTTGACTCACGGAGACCGCACCACAGGTGCAGACGACGCTGCTGGGTTCCCGGACATCTTGTCCGCAGTTGGCCGTCGCCCAGAGAACATCCGCCCTGAAGACGAAGGGCGCTCTTCAAAAACAGGCGAAGGCCGTGACCATCCACCAATGCTTCGAGGTGAGAGCAGCACCGCAAGAAGACGCCGTCTTCTCCTCTCAGCCCAGCTGCGGACGAGGCGTGAACTCGACGGGACGCACAGGTTGCTCTTCGAGCCGCTGCAACATGCGCTCGATGGAGCGCTCCAGCTGCACGTCCTTGCCGGCGGCGTAGTCTTGCGGTGCGTCTTCGATGACTTCATCGGGGAGGACGCCGTAGTTTTCGACTGTCCAGCCAGCTTTGTGGAACCAAATCGAGTACTGCGGCTGCGTCGTCGTGGTGCCGTCCACGAGCTGATAGCGGGAGTCGATCCCAATCACGCCACCCCACGTGCGCTTGCCCAGCAGCGGCCCTAACTCTAGCTGCTGGAAGCTGTAGCTGAACATGTCGCCGTCAGAGCCTGCGAATTGATTGGTCAGCGCCAGCAGGTGTCCGCGCAGCGTGTGGTAGGGATACGACTCGGGAGCGCCCCAACGACGTACGTCGTAGCCCAGATGCCGATGCGCGAGCTTCTCCAGAATCAGCGGTGAGACCATCCCGCCAGCGTTGTAGCGCACATCAATGATCAACCCATCTAAGTGAACTTGCGACAGATAGCCGCGATGGAACTCGGCGAGTCCCTCAGACGACATGTCAGGGATGTGCAAGTAGCCGACGCGCCCAGCGGTCTGTTCGGTGACGAAGTGGCGGTTGTGCTCGACCCAGTCACGGTAACGGGCGGCGGACTCACTACGCAGCGTCTTGACCGTCACAGTGCGAGGCTGGGCGTTCTTCTCAGCGCCTTGCACCGTGAGCTGTACGGCTTGTCCGGCTTGGTGTAGCAACAGCGCGCCGACGGAGGTTTGGGCGTGCAGCGGCTCGCCTCCAATCGCTAAGAGCGCGTCGCCGGCTTGAATGTTGAGCCCCGGAGCCAGCAGCGGAGAGTGCGCGTCTCTCTTCCACAGGTCGCCCCCAAAGATGCGCTCAATCACATAGCGCTCGCGGCTGGCGTCCCACTGCAAATCCGCTCCGAGGCGCCCGAGCAAATAGCGTCGCTTGGGCGGGTAGTCGCCTCCGTATTCATACGCGTGCGACGTGCCGAGTTCGCCCTGCATTTCCCAGATCAAGTCCGAAAGCTCAGCGCGCGAGCCGACGTGTTCCAGCAGCGGGCGATACTTCTCGCCGATTTCTTGCCAGCGCACCCCAGACATCTCTTCGTCCCAGAAGAACTCGCGCTGCAAGCGCCACGCTTCGTGGAACATTTGGCGCCACTCCTCGCGCAGCTCGACCGCCAAGCGCACGCGATCCAGATCCAACCAGCCATTCTTGCGAGAGGGCCGATCTTTGTCTTCTTCATCTTCGCTGACATTTGCGCCGGCTTCCAACACACGGATATCGCCTTCGCTGACGTATGCCATCGTGCGCGCGCAAGGCGTCAGCTCCACAAACTCTACGCCGTGCGCCAGCGCATCTTTTTCGTGCTTCTCGAAGTCATAGCACCAGAGCGTGCCTCCCTGCTTCTTCTTAGAGTCTTCGTCGTCGTGCTCACCAGACGCGAGCGGAAACTCGGTGAACAGGACGCGCTTGCGCAGCCCAAGCACTTGCCCATAAATCCCTTCGGGCACGGGAAATTCCACGATGCGCTGCGGCAGACCGTCCCAGTCGATGCGCAAGGCCGGCGGCTCGTCCTTCTTCTTTTTGCTCGCTTTTTTGGTCTCTTTCTCGGGCGTGTCGTCCTGCTCGTCAGACTCTTCTTCGTCGCGTTCGCCGGGAGCCGAGGGTTGTTCAAGGAACGGGCTCTGTAGGTCGTTGCGCAAGGCCAGCAGGTAGGGCTTCATGCTGCGAGCGAAGCTGGCGCCGACTTGGACGGTGTCCCAGATTGGTGCATACGTGCGGCTGGACAAGAAGAAGAGCCACTGTCCTTCGGGATCAAACGCGGGGGCGAAGTCGTAACGGATCGGCTCGGTGACTTGACGCGGCTCGGGCTTCTCCAGCGCACACAAGAAGATCGCGGACTGCTCTGGGTTGATGTGCTTGCTGTATGCGACCCAGCGCCCGTCAGGAGCAAAGGTGGGGTCTTCGATTTCACGCAAGGTGCTGCGGTCTAGCTGCGTG
>CBFIJD010000071.1:0-3751 GCA_965662845.1 uncultured bacterium
TCGCCCACCACGCTGCTGCGAGAGCTCCCGATCGCTACGCCTCGCGCCGAGCGTACCGTTGATGTGTGCGCTGCTCTGAAGGCGCAAATCGCCGAGCAGACTCATTGACGCTCACGGAAACCAAACGGAGCGCAGGCGCGTCAGCTGACCGCCCCTCTCGGTTGTTGCCAACTGCTTGTCTGGAGCCGCGATGTATCTCTCAAAATTCCTAATCGGGCTCGCGCTCGGTTCCTCTCTCGTGCTGGCACCTGTGCAGGCGGAAGACTATGGCGGCGTCAACGCGCTCAAAGCCTACGCGGTCTTCAAGATGGGACAATATGAGAAGGCGCACAAAATGTGGCTCGTGCTCGCAGAAGACGGCAACGCCACGGCGATGAACAACATCGCCAACCTGTACGAGCAAGGCTTGGGCGTAGAGCGCAACCTCATCACCGCCGCAGACTGGCTCCGCAAGAGCGCGGAGACCGGGAACACCGTGGGACAGCTGCAGCTGGGCATGGCCTATGAGCAAGGCCTAGGCGTCCCGAAAGACAACCGGCAAGCAGCCTATTGGTTTGAGCAAGCTGCGGTGCAAGGCGACCGCGACGCGCAGTTCAACCTCGGCGTGATGCTCGCCACCAACTACGGCACGACGGAGAACCCCACCCCAGCACAGCTAGAACAAGCCCGCGCTTGGATTGAAAAAGCCCACGCACAAAACCACCCCGAAGCCAAAACCTTTCTGCAAATGTTGCCGTAAGCGCCGGCCTCCGCTCAGAGGTGTCTTGACGAGAAAACCCCCACACAGAGAACGCTCATGAAACGCACACTCCTACTCTGCCTCACGCTGCTGTTGACGAACCCCCTGTGGGCAAGCTCTCCCGCCGACCCTATGCGTTCTCCGGTCTGGGACTTGATCCACGAGCGCTTCTTGAACAGCGAACCCGTGGTCTTTGATCCAAACGTCGAGGTGATGGTGCCGGCACAGTCCGAAGACAGCCTGAACTTCCCCGTCGCTGTGCGTTGGCTAGGTCAAGAGAAGGCGATCCGCGTGTTGGTGCTCGCTGATTTGAACCCGATCATTCCAATTGTGGACTTCTACCCTGAGCAAGCCCACCCCTCCATCGCGACGCGTATCAAAATTCAGCAAGCGACCCCAATCCGTGGAGCGGTGCAAACCATAGACGGCGTGTGGCACGTCTGGGGCGAATATGCCGACGCTGCCGGCGGAGGCTGTACCACTCCAAGCGTGGGCACCGGCTCGGGCAGCTGGGCCGATCATCTGGGGGAAGTCCGCGCCGCGGTTTGGTCGCACAACGAAGCCAACGACCGCCTGCGCTTTGAGATCCGCCACCCGATGGACACCGGACTCGCGAACAACATCCCCAAGTTCATCATCGAAAAAATTGAGATTTTGGATGCCGACAGCCGCGCGCGCCTCGGCCACATGGAGCTGTTTGAGCCGGTGCATGAGAACCCACGCATCAGCTTGGACTTCCCGCATCACCGCGGCTACGTCATCCGCGCTCAGGATAACAACGGTATGCAGGTCGAAGGCGTGACGTATCCCAACACATCAGAGCTGGTGCAATGAAAGTCTGGCTCAGCCTCCTAGTCGCGCTCTGGCCGTGCTTGCTGCAGGCCGCGCCGTTTCCTTATGAGCTGACCCCTGAGCTGGTCGCGCCGAACACCTATGTGATCACGGGCAAGAACGAAGAGTTCACCCCTGAGAACGGCGGCCATGAGGTCAACGTCGGGTTTATTGTCACAGCCGCAGGGGTCGTCGTCGTCGATACAGGCCCTTCCAAGCAGTTTGGAGAGGCGCTCGTCAGGGCGATCCGGAGTGTGACAGCGCAGCCGATTGTGCGGGTCTTCCTCACCAATCACCTGCCAGACCGCTTCTTGGGGATGCAGGCGTTCCCTGAAGAGACCCTCGCAGCGCTGCCGCAGACCAAGGCGCTGATCCAGCAAGTCGGCCCGTCGCTGCTCGACAACATGTACCGCCTCGTGGGTGACGCGATGCGCGGAACCGAGCTGCGCCTGCCGGCGCACAACGCGGAGGCGGGAACGCTGACCTTCGGAGAGCACCGCTTGCGCTTGCTTGCCTTAGCTGGACACACCCCCGCGGATTTGTTGATTTTCGATGAGACGACCGGGGTGTTGTTCACGGGGGGCGTCGTGTTCCACGGGCGGACGCCGACGACTCCGTTCGCGAACGTGGCGCTGTGGCTTGAGGAGCTGCACACCGTCGAGGCGCTGAACTTTCAGGTGCTGGTCCCCTCGCACGGCGCGGTCGCTCAAGACACAACGCCGATCCAGCACACACGGCATTATCTGCGCTGGCTCGATGCCACCTTCACGCAATCCGCCAAGCGCGGTCTGCACATGAACGAGGTGATGCGCCTGCCCAAGCCGCCACAGCTCCTGCAACGCTGGGCGCTGCTGCGCGAGGAGTTCCCACGCACCGTGGTGCATTTGTATCCCAAGTATGAGATGTCCTCCTTCCGTTTGGTAGGGACACCAGAGTGAGAGCGGCTTCCGCTGCTCTCATCGCCTCGATCAGAGGCCCTTCCTCCTTTTCTCTCTTCCTTTTTACAGACGGAGCAAAACATGAAACATCGCTTACAGGCTTTGTTTGCCGCCGCGCTTGTCGCCGCGTTGGCAGGGTGTACGACGACCTCAGGAGGCTCGACGGGCCCCAATGCGCAGCGCGTCGAGGTCAGCGGCGAACGTACCCAAGGGCAGCTTTATCTCAACGCAGAGATGCAGTGGGGAACCGAGATGCCCGACGTGCTCGTCGCAGAGTATGACGGCGAAACCCGCAGCGGCGTGCCTGACGGCAACGGGACCGGCTACTTCTATGGAGAGCTAGAGCTTTGCGAGGCTGACGAAGCCGACGAAGCCGAAGAGACCGACCCAGAGTTGATCGAGGGGCTGTGCATCGAGCCCGGACGCGAGACCGCCATGTATGATGGCGAGTGGCGCGGTGGCCTGCCGTGGGATGGAACCATCGCAGCGACTGAAGCCGAAGCGGTGATCACGCAGGGGAAACTGAACATCGCAGAGTCAGCCTTCGAGGAGGAAGACGATGACGATTAAGACGCGCTGGTGGTCGTGGTGGAAGCCGCTGCTCCAAGGCGCCTTGGGGCTGCTGCTGGCCGGAGGACTCACCCACACCGCCCAAGCGAAGACCGATCCCCTAGAGCTAAGCATCGTCTACTTGGAGCAGCAGGTGGAGCGCCCACCCGTCCTCTCCAACTTGGCCGGCGTTCCAGACGATGAGGGGCTGCAAGGAGCACGGCTCGCGGTGCAGGACAACAACGCGGCGGGGCGCTTTTTCAAGCAGACCACGAACCTCGTGGAAGTGATCGTGCCCCCAGAAGCCGACAGCCTCGCCGCGTTTCAAACACAACTTGACGCGGGGCAGCGCTTTTTTGTGGTCAACGCCCCCCGAGAGCCGCTCTTGGCGATGGCAGAAGCCGCGGCGGCTACCGACGCGATCCTGTTCAACGCCGGCGCTTACGACAATTCACTCCGCACCACCGAGTGCCGCAGCAACTTGTTCCACACCCTGCCCAGCCACGCCATGCTCACCGACGCCCTCGGGCAGTTCATGGTCTTCAAAAAGTGGCAAGACTGGGTGCTGGTCACCGGTAAGCGCCCGCCAGATTTGCAATATGCTGAATCATTGAAGCGCACCGCGAAACGCTACGGCATCACGATCGTCGAAGAAAAACTCTGGGAGTTTGACGCAGATATGCGGCGCTCCGCG
>CBFIJD010000071.1:3848-6305 GCA_965662845.1 uncultured bacterium
AGCGCACCGCGAAACGCTACGGCATCACGATCGTCGAAGAAAAACTCTGGGAGTTTGACGCAGATATGCGGCGCTCCGCGCAGTCCGAGTTTCCGCTGTTCACACAAGCAGAGGAGGACTACGACGTCTTGGTAGTGGCAGACGAAACTGACGACTTCGGGCGCTATCTGCCCTACCACACGTGGGATCCGCGTCCGCTCGTAGGGACGCACGGTCTCACGCCCGTGACTTGGCACAAAGTCGTTGAACAATGGGGCGCCGCGCAGCTGCAGAGCCGCTTTGAGAAACTCGCGGAGCGCACAATGCGCGGCAAAGACTACGCGGTGTGGGTCGCTGTGCGCTCACTGGGAGAGACCCTGATGCGTGCCAAATCCAGCGACCCTTCGGTAGCCAGAGCCTACCTCGTCGGTGAGGAGTTCAAGCTGGCAGGCTTCAAGGGACTCAAGCTGGACTACCGCCGCTTCAATGGACAGCTCCGGCAGCCGATCGCGCTCGTCACGGAGCAAGCGCTGATTACGCAGTCGCCGCAAGAAGGCTTTCTGCATCCAGTGACCGCGTTGGACTCATTAGGCTTCGATCAACCAGAAGTGAAATGTGATTTTTAAGAAACGTACGAAACCATAACGAATCAGGAGGATCTATGAAGAAGGTGTTTGCGAGCCTGTTGGCCAGTTTGCTGTTGAGCAGCCCCGCGTGGGCAGAGAAGTACCACGCCTATGTGTCGAACGAGAAGGACGACACGATCAGCGTGATTGATATGGATTCGCTGGAGGTGATTGACACGATTGTGGTCGGAAAACGACCGCGTGGGATCACCTTCAGCAAAGATTTTGAGCGCCTGTACATCTGCGCGAGCGACAGCGACACCGTGCAGGTGATGGACGTGGCGTCTAAGCAAATTCTGCACAACCTACCCTCCGGCGAAGACCCCGAGCAGTTTAGCCTGCACCCCAACAACCGACACCTCTACATCTCCAACGAAGATGACAACATCGTCACGATTGTGGACACCGAGTCTCGCTCGGTGCTGGGGCAAGTCGATGTGGGAGTCGAGCCAGAAGGCATGGCGGTCAGCCCAAATGGACGCTGGGCGGTGAACACCTCTGAGACCACCAACATGCTGCACTGGATCAACACCGAGACCTATGAGCTTGAAGAGAACATTTTGGTCGGTCAGCGCCCGCGCCACGTGGAGTTTACCAAAGACAGCAAGATCTTGTGGGCCTCCGCTGAGATTGGCGGCACGGTGCACGTGGTAGACGTGAACAAGCTGGAGATTGTCAAGGAGATCTCCTTCAAGATCAGACGGGTTCACCCAAACCGCATTCAGCCGGTGGGCGTGGTCTTCAACTCAGATGAGACGAAGGCGTTTGTCGCGCTGGGGCCTGCTAATCATGTCGCGGTGGTCGATATGCAGACCTACGAGGTGGAAGACTACTTGCTGGTTGGGAAGCGCGTCTGGCACATGGACATCACCCCAGATGGCAAATATTTGTTGACCACTAACGGCGTCAGCGGCGACGTCTCCGTGGTGGACTTGGAAGACATGAAGGTCATCAAGTCGATCAAAGTCGGACGCTATCCGTGGGGTGTGAAGGTGCGACCGGCTTCCTGACGGCGTCCCTCGGTTGACGGTTCACGCAGAGGTGAGCCGTCTCCGCCCTCTCCACAAGCCCTCTCGCCTTGGCATATCCTCCGCACGCTCACTCTCTGAACGCTCTCCTCTTCACCATTTGCCTTGTGCTCGATGTTCCCCTTGCTGTCGTTCTCGCGCTGGCATATCCTCCGCATGCTCACTCTCTGAACGCTCCCCTTCTCACCATTTGCCTTGTGCTCGATGCTCCCCTTGCTGTCGTTATTGCCGCTGTTGGTGCTGCTGATCTGGAATCGCTGGACGCCACAGAAGGTCTTTGCGGGGTGGCTGTTAGGCGCTCTGCTGTTGCAGTGGACGACTCCAGAGCAAGCCTTGCGCAATTTTGCGAACCCGCAGCTAGCGACCGTGCTGCTGCTCGTGTTGCTCTCGCAAGTGCTGGAGCGCATGAGCTGGCTGGAGGTCCTCGCGCGGGCGCTGGGACGTTTTGCGCTGCGAGAGCAGCTGTGGCGGATGAGCTTGGGGGCGGCGCTGCTCTCGGGGTTCGTGAACAACTCTGCGGTCGTCGCCGCGTGGATGGGCCCGCTGGTGCGCCAACAACGCCAGCACGCCCGCTCGTTGTTGCTGCCGCTGTCGTATGCCTCGGTGTTAGGTGGAACGCTGACGCTGATCGGTACCTCGACCAACCTGATCGTGAGCGGGCTGGCCGAACAGAGCGGGCTCCCTGCGCTGCGGTTTGGAGACTTCTGGCTGGTTGGACTCCCAGTGGTGCTGGTGGGGGTGGCGCTCTTGGCGCTGCTGACGCCTCGGCTTCGGGCTCCGGCAACGACCGACCCCAATGCGCGGCGTCCCTTGCATGAGCTGGG
>CBFIJD010000072.1:0-3675 GCA_965662845.1 uncultured bacterium
GCCGGAGAAGCGACCGGGGGCGAGGGGTTGATGATCAAGACAGAGCGCGCTTGGTCGATGCGAATCTTCCGCAAAGAGAGCGCTGACGATTGAATGCCATTGCGCGTGATCACGCGTGTTGGTCCTCGATGAGGCAGCGTGTCATTGAAGAAATCGTCCATCTCTTCTTTGTCACGATTGGCCATCACGACGACCACCGCGTCATCCTCAGACTCATTTGCTTCCACCAGCTCTCGCATGATTTCCATTGCGCGGATGTCAAACCCCAAAATGACGGTGTGCCCAGACTCGAGCACCTCGCTCTTGCCTTTGCGCAACGCCGACAAGCGCGCCTCAAATTGTTGCGTGATGAAAGCGACCATGCTGGAGAATAAGATCAACCCTATAAACGTGGAGATAATCGCGACCAATTTCCCAGGGAGGTTCGCTTGCGCGTCGAGTTCAGCCAGAGACCCTGTGTCCATCGTCTGAAAGAAGGAGTGCCACATCAAGAAGGCCACATCGTCAATCGTATCGTCTGGAAACAGATAATACATGGCGACACGCGCGACGCCCATCAGCAGCGTTGAGATCACAAATAACGACAGCAGCACCGAGAAGACCGCAGTCCCCCCGCGAGAGAAGAAGTTGTCGACTTGGTAGCGCAGCCGCTTGTTCAGCGGAACTTCCGTTTTGTTGTCCATACTTTGTTATTTCCAGATTGAGAGAACGAGGCGATTGGTGTCGGACTCAAGGGAGTGTCGGTTGTTTGGCATTTGAAGGCCACAGTGAGTGCAAGCGATGCGCCCCCCAAATACAGACGGCGTCACGACCCGGCATCGTGGCGTAAAAAAAATGCTAAGCCACAATCAGATATAGTTATGCGATGGTGAAATTATCAGTGCACATCAGCTATGGGAAGGCTTGTTGGAGGTGCTGCAAAACTTGGTCGCGTGTATTGGTGGGCTGTGCCAAAAATAAAACAAAAGCGTATTCTCGATCAGAATTCATAAAGCCTGAGAGGGTATATATTCCACGCAGCGTGCCGGTTTTGACCCGGCTGTTGTGACGTAATGGTAACAATTCTGCCCATTCTTGAAAATTTCGCAACGTAATCAGCATCGCGGCGGGCGTGATTCGGTTGCGTCGCGAGATCCCAGAGGCTTCCACCACTCGGAGGTCGTCAGCTCCAAGTTGGAGGCGGGCCCTCCACCATTTTTGCCACTGTTCCACCGCAGACGGGAAGGTCACGGGCCGGAGCGATGACCGCTCTGCGGCGACGGCCAGCAAGAGTTGATTGGCGATGAAATTGTTGGAATAACGCAACATCCCCTCCACCACCTCACGCAAAGAGCGAGAATTCTGAAAACGAAACAAGAGCTGATCCTCTGGTCGAACCGCTGTGAGCAGAACGGTTTGGGCTGGCTCTGTGAATCGAAGCCCGTCTTCTTGCCAGATGGTTTGGATCAACTCAGCCGCATAGCGTAAGGAGGCTTGTGGGTCTGCGCTTAGATTGAGGCGTTCGGTTCCCGCAGCGATTTGTGCTCCCAGTTGAAGCGCCATCGGGGTGAGAGGAGTCTGAGGCTCCGCAGAACGCACGGAGCCGTCGGCGAGTTTTTGCAGATGCACAGTGTTGAAATTCACAATCAGGGCGCCGTTCAAAGCGTCATACGGGTTCCTCGACGGCTCGACGCCATCAGCGCGCAAAGGGAACTCAAAGGCCGACACATCGAACCACAAACGACGGTAGGCGCCCTGCCCTAGCTGCCCTAACGCCCGCCCCAACCTGCGAATTTCTTCCGAAACCAAGAAGGGATCGCCGCTTCCTCGGAGGATCAGATCTTGCCCCTCGCGCAGGTAGACTTCCGTCACAAACCGGTGCGCAGGCCCCCAGTGCTCCAACGCGTAAAGAGCGGTCGCAATTTTCAGAGTCGACGCTGGGACCCAGCTCTCTTGGGGGCTGCCAAATTGAGCTTCAAAGACAACCTCTTGGTCTCTCTCCACCACCAGCACGCCCTTTTGCATCAGCGGACGGAGCTGCTCCCGCAGCTTTTCGGCATCTAGCGCTTGGGCTGGCAGGCTGGAGACTTGGAGAAGCCAAACGACCCAGAGCAGTCCACGGAGCCACAGGCGATGGCGCGGACGTTCAAGGCCGTTCGAGCGTTGGTCACACGGAGGGCTGGCTGCTGGATCACTGATAGACACTCATGAACTCCGCAGTCACACGCAACAGCTCCTCCATGTTGAATTTGGTGATGTGCGAGTTGGCACTCACCGCGCGTGCGCGCTCCTTCATCCCCATGTCGCCGATGGAAGAGTGCAAGATGATGGGCACATCGGGATCTACTTGGCGAATGGCCTGCGTGAGGCTGAGGCCGTCCATCTGGGGCATCTCGACGTCTGTGAGCACCATCGCGATTTCTGGGTGCGCATCAAACAGCGTCTTGGCCTGCACTCCATCTGGGGCGCTCAGCACCTCATAGCCTTCGGCTGCTAGCGTGTTCACAATCAAATTGCGAACGGTCAGAGAGTCCTCCGCCACCAAAATCGTTGGCGGCCCCAAATCCGGCTCCGGCTCTGGCTCAGGGGCCACGATTTCAGGGGCGATCTTTTGTTCTGGGACCTCGGTAGCGCTTAGCGGCGCTGTTGTCGATTCCTCTCTAGGCTCTGGCGGCGCGGCGGCAGCTGAGGCCTCGGGCTCCGGTTCTGTGGGAGAGAGCACGGCGCTGATTTTGGGCGGCGCGACCACAATGTCGGCTTCGTGCCCAGCCTCTGGCGTGATCTTTGGTCTGCGGCGACGAGCGATCTTTTTGCCTTCTACGGGTTTGATGACCGCGGTGTCTGTTGGGACCGCCAGCTGTGCCGCATCAGGGTTGATGTCCAAGATGATGCGCTCGTAGTCCAGCATCAAAATGGGTTCTTTATCCTCGCGATTCACAATCCCCAAGACGTATGCGCTTCCGAGAGTGTTCATGATCTGGTGGGAGTCTCGGACGTTCTGCCATGAAAAATCTTGGATGCGCTCCACTCTGTCGATCACAAAGCTGTTGTGCTGCCCAAAAAACTCCGTGACGATCACGCGCCGTCTCGCCATCTCTTCTTCTGTGCGCCGATAATCCAAGCTCAAAAACGCCACCAAGTCGATGACGGGCAGATTCACCCCCAAGTTGTGGAAGATCCCCAATACCGAGTGATGTGCCCCCGCAATGCGCGTCAACCGAGGCGGGAGGTTCAAAATGCGGCTGGTCTTCAGAATGTTGATGCCGAAGTGTACCCCGCCGCACACATACTCAAGGATCTTGAGTTCATTGGTCCCTGAACGCAAATAGGATTGGGCTTCGTAGGAGGTAGCCATACTTTTTCCTTAGGTGAAGAACACGCAGAGTGTCTGGATGGAGAACGAAGGATTTCTGAGCAGTTGGGTGGCTATCCGCTCAACGCAGGCAAGGCGAGTGTTTTGCGACCAATCAACATATCGACCAAACGCTGCTTGTTTTGACTACAGAACGGGTGCATCAGCAAGGGAGTCTCACCAATCATATCTTGCGACAAGAAACTCTCTAAGCGGTAATTCGGCGCCGTGTTTTGCAACAACTCTAAAGTCCCACCACAAATTTCGCAGCGGATCAGTTTGTAAAACACCGGCCGTGCGTGGAGACTCTCGGCGGGATTCCCAAAAGGAAATTCACGCTCGGC
>CBFIJD010000072.1:3773-6283 GCA_965662845.1 uncultured bacterium
CGCAGCGGATCAGTTTGTAAAACACCGGCCGTGCGTGGAGACTCTCGGCGGGATTCCCAAAAGGAAATTCACGCTCGGCTGTAGGGACCAACCCCAGCAACAACGGATTTTCTTGGGCGACCGTGTTTAGGATCTGGGTCAAAAATGCGTGCGGTGTTGGCTCAGCCTCAGCCAGCTGCACCGCGTCGGCGTGTCGTTTTTGTAATTGGCGCACAATTTCTTGAAACCAGAGCCGCAACCACGAGATTGGAGCCCCCACCCCCCGCTGCGCAAGGCGCCAGATGCTGGAGTGAAAATGTTGCAGGATCAACTCAAAACTTTCGCGGTAGAGCGAGAACAGCAGCTTGCGATGGAAGATGGCCTGGCGATCTCCTTGGAGCATCCACCCCACAAAAGCCTCTAGCAGCTCGATGTCGAAGGTCTGAAACTCGTCTCGGTAGGCATATAACGCGGGCTCAATGGATAAGCTATGCGGCACGTTGTGATGGCTCACAAAGTGTCCCAGATGGTGCTCTAACTGCTCTAAGCTTTCATGAAGAGCCTCGGTCTGTTCGCCGCTGTCCGTCAAGACCGCCTGCTCAAACCACGCCGCGCCGGATTCGGGGAGTTGTCCCAGAATCGGCAACATGCGCAGCACCAACTCCATCGTGTTATTCTGCCAGCTGGAACGCAGCAGAGGGCGCTGCAAAGGATCTTTGATTTCAGGGTGGTGTGGGCGGAACAGAGCCGCATGCATCGCTTGGAAGCGCCCCGCGAACGACGCCCAAGTCGCCAAGCGATCGGCGCTGTCCTCCGGCTCAGGGATCTCTCGGGCTTGGAGCGGGTCTGCGATGCAGTTGAGCAACCACGCCGGAACCGAACGCGGGGTCTGCAACAGGACTCTCTCAACCGGTTTCAATCGACGCGAGCCGCTCTGCCAGACGAGATAGGTCTGCTCCAACGAACGCTCCGTCGCGGCAGCAAATTGGGCCGGCAGCTCTGTGCGCTCTTCCACCAAGTAGTCATAGGCGGCTTTCCAGCGGGTGACTTGGCTCTCATTCAACGCCGTCACCGCCTGCTCAGAGCTCTCTAGCAAATCTGAGAACAGCCCAATCTCCTCGCGGACTTTCTCGCGCAAGGTGTGAGCGGTGCTCTGCAATTGTGCCCAGTCGGCTTCCGTCAGCTCCTCCGGTTTGCGGAACGGCGACCACTGGTCGGTCATCCAAGCGCGGAGGAGGGCAATCCGATGGGAGCCGTCCAGCACGAAGATCAATCGACGCACGGGGTCATCCCACAGCAGCACACTGGGGATCATCCGGCGCTGCATCACAGACTCTAAGAATCCTAGGCAGTCGTCCACCGTCCATTGCGCAGCCGCGTGTTTCCACTGCGGTTGACACAGCCGAAAGTACCAATCACCCCGCAGATCGTTGAAGCGGACTGTTGGCGCAGAACCCGAAGTTTGCGCAGGGAAGGGGAGCTGGGTGCTGACGCGGGGGAGGAGGTGATCCAGGTAAACCAGAGACGGCGACTCGTTCATGAAACGCTTTCCAAAGTCGGAGGTGAAGAAGGGAAAGGACCGCCTGCGTCATGCACAATTCAGGTCATCGTCGCCGCGTACGCCCTCGATAGAAGAAAAAACCCGCCAACCCTACCACGGCCGGCACCCCCAGTAAATTCACAAGTAGCAGCTGGTTTCCCAGACGTTCAATGTCTTGCCGCAAGATTTTTCGCACTTCGCGCAGCTCTCGTCTGGTTTGCCGTTCTTGTTCACGAAATTGGGCCACTTGCGCTTGGACTTCTTGCGGCAAGATCACCTCTTGCGCGCCCTGCTGCTGCGCGCCCTGCAACAACGAGTCTAGCTGCGCTTGAATATCCTCCAAAGACGCCTGCAGCTGCGCCTCTTCTGCTTGGTAACGCACCTGCGCCTCTTGTTGCAGCGCCAGCACACGCGTGAACGGACGCTGGAACGTCCCACGAGACCGAATCTCCATCAGCGCCTCATTGCCACTCAGAAACTCCACTGCGTTGAGCATCAAGTTCAGGTTGTCATTCGTAGGCTGCACAATGCTGGTTCCCAAAAAATTGAGCTTTTGCACGGAGAATTGATCGCTGATGAAGTCCACATCAGAGACCAGCAAGACGGTGCGCCGGCCAGCGGCCTGTGAGAGGTGCGCGCTCGTCGCCTCAAAATCAGCCGGGGCTCCTTCTGGAAACGCCGAGGGGAAGACCCCTGAAACTTGAGCCAGCAGCGTCCGCGTGGTGTCGTCGGTTGCCAAATCTCTCGCGATTTGCTCCGGGCTCCCAAAACGCAGCGCAAAGCTCTCCACCGTGCCGCTGAGGGACGTTGTCTGCACCAGCGGTAAGAACTCCGAAGTCGCGTTGTCCGCTGGGCTCACAAAGCCAGCCTCTGCCAGCAGTAAGCTCTCCAGCTGGCTTGTGACGGGGTGCTCACGATCCAGCTGTTCAGGCCCCAAGGACAACCACAACGGGAAGCGAAGGACGCCCTGGGCGCTGTTCACCGGTGTCCC
>CBFIJD010000073.1:0-6205 GCA_965662845.1 uncultured bacterium
GTCTCTTGGCTCCGCTGCGCTAGCTGTTGCCGCACTCGCTCCAGGGTCTGGTGGGTCTGTTCTTGCGCTTGGCGTTCTCGCTCAGCTTGGCGCTGCGCCGTCTGTGGGTTGGCGGCGGGTTGTGGGTCTGGTGGACAAGCCGCACTCGCGACGTCGTTGCGGATGCGCCCGTGCAGCCAGCGTGGAACCTCCTGAATGCTCTGTTTCTTTCGCAGGAAAAACTCCACGTCTGCCAAAATCTGCTCAAATTTCGCCTTGGGTAGGCGCCGCAACTTGGCCATCAACGCGAAGCGGTACTTAGGATCGCAGCCCAGATGCTCCAAGAGTGTCCACCACAGCCAGACGTTCTTTTGGTACGTTTGCGCGATTTCCCAGCACTCGTGAGCCCGAGCCTGAATCGGGGCCGTCGGAGAGGTCGTCAAGCGGATCGTTGAGGGAGTCTTTGTTTCCATCAGCACCATGTTGGGTGTTGATGTTGGATGTTGCGAGACTCGTTGCGGAAGAGTTTGCGATAAGACCTTTAGGTCGGTGTAATACTCCGACATTTTTGTCGGGTCGTGCGGATCTTTGCAGCGCGCTGGTGGACTGGGCTGGCCGTCTCTCGCTCCCGCCTCTCCCGTCTCGCTTTCCCAAGCCTCTCCCGACTGCTGCAACCGCGCTTCCAGCTCCTGCAACGGGATCAACTCCACCGTGAGACGTTGGTGCTTCGGATGATTGGGATCTGGGGTGTAGTGCCGCCGGACAAAGCCCGCTTCTTCCAGCTCTCGGAACCAGCGCGTGATCGTGTCGACATGCTTGCCTTGGAACCACTTCGCGATCTTGCAGCGCAGGGCTTCGATCCGCAGCGTGTGCCGCCGCATCGCGAGCGATCCAAATTTTTGCAGGACAACGATCAGGTAGCGGGGCAGTCCCCAGTTCAAGAGGCGAGCCCCTGGATAGGGGTGCTGGAAGCGATGAGCCCGGACGTTCTGGGCAAAGTGGGCAGTCGTCTGTTGATCGACCGCAGGGAAGATTTGTTGGACACCAGTGATCGCCATTGAGTTCTCCTCGATCCACGAGAACTCAAAGTCCGCAACACGCGCAAGCCAGAGGCGTTGCCGCCTTTTCTTGCTATTCTTCTTACGATTTGGTAAGAATTTTTCATGTGTTGAATTGAGTTTTCAGCTCATGCTCGGACTTGAGTTCCCGAGTTTGTGTCTTCGACGGAGTTGCCGCTCCCCGAAGACGGTGTTTTTTGGGGAAAAAGCCTCTCTACTGTGAGAGGCTTTTTTGTTTTAAACGCTTTGCTTTTTGCCTACACGGTTTCGCGCAAGTGGCGAAACTCTTTCCTCCTCCGATCCTTCGTCTCGACCTCGCCAGTCCACAACGGACGCACCAGCGCTCGCAAGACATCTGCCGACTGCGGAAAGATCAGCAGCTCCTCCTCAATCCAAAAGATGCGCACGTCGTCGTCCTGCAGCTTGCGCCTGCGTAGTTTCTGCTCCACCCGCTCCCAGACTTCGTCGGGCTCCGCAGTCCCCACGTTCAGCTGCACCGCAGGATGCAGCCAGCGATTCACGACACACGACCCTGTGCGGACGGGACGCTCTCTGCGAAAGCGCAGCGGCAGGTCGCTCCGTCGTGGCAGCGGGTGGTCTCGATACGTGACCTGTCGCTCATTCCAGATCGTCTCCCACCAATCGTTTTCGGGAAGCTCCTCTTCTCCCAGCATCGTCTCCAGCGAGAGATCCAGCGCTTCGAGCAACGCTCGCAGCCGCTCTCCCGAACGAGGCACCCGACAGCGCCCCGTCATCCACGAGTTGACCGTGCCGTGCGGAATACCCAGCCGCCGCGCAAGCTCCGCTTGGGAGATTCCTTTGCGGAGCAACGCTTCGCGAAACCGTTCGTTTGGACTCATCCTTTTCCTTTCTGGGGTGCATCCTGCAGTAATGGCGCCTCACCATAGCGATTTCCTGACAAAACACAACTCCCTTGTGTTCTCCGATCAACTTGCGTACGTTCCGTACCCATCCTTGGCTCTTCCTTCACCCCAGAGGGCTTATGAAATTCGCGTGCTTTGTCTGTTGTTGTCTGCTGCTCGCTCCCATCGGAGCGTTGGCTGAAACGTCTCGACCTGTCACCACGACCGAGATTCTTCACTTCATCCTCTCCCAAAAAGTCGACTCCGATCCCAGTTGGTTGAACGGACTGACCATCACGCCCGCCCTGCGCTATGAGGTCGCGGGCTTCACGTCTTCTCCTGACGGCGATTACGCCACGGGGGGCGACTACGCGATCACGCTGGGCGCGACCTACGACTTCAAAGAGCAGAACGAAGAACTCGACCGCCTGAACCGAGAAAAAGAGCGCCTGATTCAGGACGTCGTCAAGAAACTCAACACCATCGAGGTTCTCCGCGAGCGCAGACGCTACGAGCAGAACGACCTCGAGCAGAACCAAGCGCTCCTGCTCATCATCCAAGAGCGCGTCAATCGCGGACGGGAATCCCAAAAAGTCCTGTGGGAGATGCGCGAACAGATCCGCAAAAGCCAGATGGATTTGGCGCAAACCGAAATTGATCTCAAATCGGAGCGCTTTTTGTTCTCGATGCTCGTCGAGAAACAACGAGAGAGTCTCCTTGCCTTGCTCGAACGCTGGAACGGATTTGCCGAATGAAACACGTTTTGACCGCGCTGGCCGCCCTCCTGCTCCCCACCCTGCTCCCTGCGCAATCCTGCCCTCCCGACGCGCTGCGCGTCTTCTCGTGGAACATTCGAGACCTCGGCCAATCCAAGGATGACGCCGAAATCCGCGTGATGGCCCAAGAACTGCGCACTGCCGATATCGTCGCTATCCAAGAAGTCGTTGCCGGGAACGGAGGAGCCCAAGCTGTCGCTCGCCTCGACGATGCGCTGGATCGAACCGGAGCGCAGTGGGACTACAAAGTGAGCGATCCCACCACCGGCGACGGAGTAGAACGCTATGCGTTTCTGTGGAAAACCCACCGTGCGTTGTTGCGAAACGCCGAACTCGCCCCCGACTTGTCCGTTGTCTTGGATCGAGAACCCTATCTGGGCTGGTTTCGGGTGAAAGGAGGACACGAACTCTTGCTCGTCAACTTTCACGCAGTCCCGACGAAGAAGAAACCCGCGAGAGAAATCCGTTTGTTGCCCGAACTCGCCGCGTTGGTGGATTGCCCTGGTGCTCTGCACTGCCTCGTGCTCGGCGACTTCAATCTCGATTCGCAACACGCCATCTACCAGGGACTCCGCGATCTCGGATTTGTGGACACCATCGACGGCAAAACCGCGCTCAAGATGCGACGCAACGCCGGAGAGCACCTGACCCATCCCTACGACGACATCTTCGTCGAGCGCGACGCTCCCGTTTGTGCGTCCGCTGTCCACGACTTTTCGGTGACCTACCCCACGCTCAAAGAGGCTCGTTCGATCAGCGATCACCTCCCCATCTCTGTACGCCTCGCCCTGAGCCATGAGTGATACCCGCCTCTCGGCGCTCCAGCGCCACATCCTCGATCAGATGCGTGCGCGTCCCGACCAGACGCTCACCTTGGGCCAACTGGAAATGATCCTCCGCGATCACGCCCGCTCTCGCAAAAGTCCCTACCGCCATCGCAACCTCCTCCGCACTCTCCACAGCCTGACCCAGAAATCGTTTGTTTTTGTCGTCACCGACGGCGAGCACATCACCGGACTCCGTTGCCACGACTGATCCCCTCGGACGCCCTCACTCCGCCCGCTCCTGCCCATTTCTGGCTCTTTGGTGGCTTTTAACCGGACTTTGCATGGGTTTTACCGAGCTTGCCCTCTCTAACCCCTTGATTTGCTTCTGTCTTTTCTTACGAATCTCCCTTGAATATTCGAGAATCCTCTTGCTTGACCTCCTGTGCAAGTTGCGACATGATCGGCGCTAGGCCAGCATTCGTGCGGCTTTCCCGATCTCAATGAATGAGCCGCATTTGTCGCGCATGACGCGCATGAAATGATTTTCCGTCGTCACTTGACGCGAGCCGCTTCACATCAGGCCCCGCGTGTGACGTCACGGCCACGGGATAGATCCTATCCCATATTTCCTAACAAACCGTGGTAGGACGGAAAATTTTTTCGACGGGAAATCACCATTTTCCGACCAGCATTTCGCCCCCAGTTTTTCCAGCGGGTGCCTTCGTGGGACGCTGGCGGGACACTAGGCCGGTCTCTAGGGACTCCGTTTTCACCCCAAATGCGTATGGCGACCACCCCTCTTCCTCCTCCCGAACGACTCGTTCGGGAATACCTGCACGAGTGCAAACTCGCTCGCAAAGCGGAAACGACGCGCTACCGCTACCGTCTCCTCCTCGAACGGTTTCTGGTCTTCTGTCAGGACTGGGAGACCCATCCTGCGGAAGCCGATCGTCGCTTGCTCAAGCACTTCCAAATGGACATGGATCAACTCGATCCCAAAACCATCCAGAACCGACTGACGATCCTCTCCCGCTTCTACGACTGGATGATCCGCGAAGAGATCAGCAGCACCAATCCTGTCCGACAACTCCAGCGTCCCAAGCAAGCCCAGCGGCTCGCGGTCTATCCCACGCCCGAAGAAGCCGAGAAGATCGAGCAAGCCGTACAGCTCCGACCGTACTGGGTACAGGTCGCTCTGAAAGTCTTGATGACCACAGGGCTGCGCATCTCCGAGTTGTGCGCTCTACGGAAAGACGACCTCCGCCAGCAGAAGACTGCGGAAGACCAGCGCTACTCGGTGCTGCGTGTGATCGGCAAAGGCAACAAGGAACGCGAAATTCCGATTCACGATGACCTGAGAGCCGAATTGGAAAACCTGCAAGAGTTCTGGAAAGACGCGAACCTCGTCACCCACTGGCTCTTCCCAAGCACAAAATCGCCCACAGAACCAGTCCGCGCCCGACAACTCCAACGACACCTCACCCGCATCTGTGACGACGCGGGCATCCGTCACTTCTCGCCCCACAAACTCCGCCACTACTGCGGAACCGACCTCTACAAAAAATCGCACGATCCGTTTTTGGTAGCGAAGCTGCTGGGGCACGCCAATGTCCAAACCACCACGATCTACGCCCACGTCGAGACCTCTGATTTGGCGAAGCGTATGGGCGTGGTGCCTCCCACTTCTCGCGAGACCCACGATGCTACAAATCCGGCTGAGTGACCTCAATCACCCGCATGTCCAAGTCTGGCAACCGACGCCAGACCCGGAGACGCCGAGGCAGGAGCCTCCCCCATCGGCTCGGAAAGCCGAGCGTCTCCCCTCCTCCAACGCCAGAGACCTACGCGCCACTCCGGCGCCCACCATTCCTGCCCCGCCAGAGACGCTGGACGACGACGACAACGACGACAACGACGACGACGTTTCCGACGATCTCCCGCCCACCGCGCTGCTCAACGCGACCGAGCGGGCAGCGTTCGCCGAGGAGGCCAAACGCCAACTTCGTGAGAAATGGATCGAACGCGAAGATGGCCAACACGAGAGCCGGTGGGAGCATGTCGAAGAAGACCTCGACGACTTCGAGGATCTGTCGCGTTTGATGGTGGGGTCTGGGCTCGCTGGGATCGTAGGACTGCAAGGGCGGGAGAATGAACTGTCCGACTTGGCGTTGCAGATCAAACGACGCCAGTCGGTGTTGTTGATGGGCGAGCGAGGCGTGGGCAAGTCTGCGTTGCTGGAGCAGCTAGCGCATGAGCAGAGCGAGAGCACGATCTATCTGCGACAGAGCAAGCCGCTGACAGTCTTGTTTGAGGACTTGTTTGAGCAGCTGTACGAGCAGAACCTGCTGCACACCGAGCGCTTCGACCAAGCCGATTATGACGACTTTCCGCACCTGTGGCGGGGACTCAAGCGGTTGACCTCGACCGCCAAGATCAACCTGCTGGAGCAGATTCTGGCCGTCCATCCCAAGCTCGTCTTCGTGATGGACGACATTGATCACATCCCGGTCACGGCGGAGCGCTTGCTGCGCTTGCTCGTCGAGAACGCGACGTTGGTGGCGACGGCCACCCGCCAGAGCAAACCCCTGATGAGCATCTACTTTCGCATCAAGAAGTTCACCCTCGCGCCCTTGCCGGATCTCGTCATCAAGCGCATCTGTGAGAAGTTCTTCCGCTTGCGAGAACTCAACGTCCAAGACGAGCGCCACATCATCAAGCACTTGCAGCGCGCCGTCGCGGGCCGCGTCGGAGCCTTGGCCGAT
>CBFIJD010000074.1:0-2406 GCA_965662845.1 uncultured bacterium
CGGTCGCGGTTATCTGCTGGTGCCGCCCTCAGAACAGGCACTGCGGGCGGAAGCTGACCTGCACAAAGTGCTGCTCAAAGAGATGCGCCGCTGCTCAGGCCGCGTGCAAAACACCGACATCACCCAACTAAATCACGAAGAACGGCGGCGACACACCGACGCAGCCGCACGCATCGCCACTATCGAAATGATGATGCGCAACGAGCGGAAAAATTTACCAACGCTCTATATTGAAGACCGCACAGAAGAGGAGGACGTATGACTACGGAGAAGGAGCGCACGGTCTCGCTAAGCGTCTCCGTGCCGCAGACTCTTAAGGCGCGCATCGACGCGCTACGGCAAGCAGGCAACGGCTTCAACGTCTCTGAGTTTGTCACCGTAGTGCTGCTCAAAAAAATAGACCGCGAAGAGGAGCTGGCCCGTATCCAAAAACCGTTGGTCGCTAAGCTGAGGCGGGAGAAATACTCCAACGCCGAAAACTTGGAGCAGATGGGACGCGAAGAGGCGCAGAGGGACGTGGAAAGCATGTCTCTAGCGGAGTTCATGGCCGTGGACGCGCTCAATGTGAACGACCCTGCAGAGATCGAGGCAATCACTCAATGCGATGCAGGCGGAGCCCCTGTCATTTTAGGAGGCGGAACCGCTGTAATGGCGTTAAACCGGCATCACATCACCGCTGATAGTCAGCGGCTCACTTTTCTGCGTGCCTATTTTCAAGAACTGAAAACGATCTGGAGCGAGATCAAAAACGAGGTATATCCATGACCCAACACCTATTCCGCGCCGCCGAGCGCAAACGCAAAGCCCGTCTGTTACAGCCCCGAATTTTGCGCCGCCTACGCTGGCAATTCCGCCTCTGGCAGATCGAGCGGGCGCGTAAACAGAAGTAAAGATGAGCAAGGGTTCGCCCTTGCTTTTTTTTGCCTACTGAATCAACGTCAATCAATCTCAGTCAACATCACCCAAGGAGGCTATGGAAAACTATTTGACTGTAGAAGAGGCCGCCGCACTGTTACGGGTGCGGCCCAACACCCTGCGGGTGTGGATCATGCGGAAAAAGATTCGTGTGACCCGCGCAGGGCGTCGTGTGTTGATCCCTGCGTCTTCATTGGAGGAGTTTCTCCAATGAGAATGCAGTCTATGTGGTGCCCGAACCGTGGGTGGCTCTGGTGGTCACCTGTGGCGCGGGACTACATCATCCCCGATGTCTCAGAGCGAGGCGTCTATAACCCGAAAACTAGGAGCTACGTGTTAGAGAATATTACGACCGGCAAGGGCGACCATGCCGGTTTGAAAATGCTGGTGCATGGCCCTGCTGGTGCTGGAAAAACGACCTTTGCCAGCACCTGCCCCGCCCCCATCTTTTTGGATCTGGAGGGCAGCACCGAACGGTTCAACGTCTCCCGCATCGACCTGCGGGATGTGCCGTATGACGGCCCTAACTCGGTGATGCAGTTTCTCCGAGAGCTGGGGAAGGGCGACCACAAATTCAAAACGGTGGTCATCGACACCGTAGACTGGCTGGAGCCGAAGGTTCACGAAGCGACCTGCAGCCGTCTCGGTGTGTCCAGCATCGAGCAGGTCGGCTACGGCAAGGGCTACGTCGAGGCTCTGCAGGAGTGGGATTTGTTTTTCCGCGCCCTGACCTACCTGCGTGACAAAAAAGGCATGCACATTGTGCTCAACTGCCACACTGCATTGACCCGCATCAGTGACCCCACGCTCGCAGAGTACGACCGCTGGGATTTGAAGCTGCACAAAAAGGCGGCGGCAAAATTCACCGAGTGGGCAGAGGTGATTGGTTTCCTGACCATTGAGACGATGGTCAAACGACAGGGTGGTAAGGACAAACTGAGTACGGAAGGGGAGCGTGTGCTGCTCATCAATGAGGCCGCACATTTTGTCAGCAAAAATCGTTTTACTTATGCAGGTGAGGGGATCAAGCCTGTGAATTTTGAAACACTCTCGAAGGAGTTACAGTTATGAGAATTCTATTTGATGCAAGTCAACACGTCGCCCGCAGTGGCGGAGCACTGCTGGGTCTGGGCAACCACGAGGTCATTGTTGAGGAGATGGAGTTGGTGGAAAAGGGGGACAACCTCCAATTCAAGTTCACGTTCCGTGGTGAGGATAGGCAGTTTATGCACTGGGCATGGGTCGCCCACGAAAAAGAAACCGTCCAAGTGATCGGATTCGATTTCATTAAAAAGGTTTGCGACTACACCGGAAACGACAGCATCCGGTTGACCGATGACCCCAAAAGCTGGCTGCCGCTCTATGACAAACCCTTTGCGATTGGCATCCGCAAGCAGGTTAAAAAAGGGGTCATCCAGACGTATGAGTCCAAAAACGGCGAGACCCGCGAGCGTTACGAGATCGCGTTCCTCGCACGGACTCTCGACGAAC
>CBFIJD010000074.1:2504-6010 GCA_965662845.1 uncultured bacterium
CTGCCACCATACAATGAGAGCGGCATCTCTGTGCCGACCGCACAGGACATAATGAACCGGTTTGCCCAACCTTCAGCCAATAACCATCAACATGATGACATCCCCTATTAAATGCACGCTGTTTCAAAATGCCTGGGACGCACGAAGCGAGATCGACCTAACCATTGAGCAGGTTGCACAGATCATCCACTCCGACGTTTACCAGCAGGTGCAGGGGAACCTCCGCGAGATCATCGCGGCGGAGGGCAGGGACTCACCCCGTTACAAATCGGAGAAACTGCACTTGGCAGCTCCGACACTGGCGGGGACGTTCCGAGGTGGCAAATTCAACACAAACCTGAATGAGTACTCAGGCGTCGTGCATGTGGATCTGGACGATTTAACTCCGTCACAAGTGGCGGAGTATCAAACCCGTCTGCGCACGGATCCGCATGTGCTGCTGTCGTTTGTCTCGCCGTCGGGTCTCGGTCTGAAGATTTGCTGCGTGCATGAAGGCGACGTAACAGAGCATGAAGCCGTTTTCTGGGCGTGGCGCGACTATGTGTTGAGGCTGCTCAACTGCCCTGAGTCGCACTCAGATGATTCTGTCCGCAACCTTGCCCGCCTTTGTTTCCTCGCTCACGATCCCAACGCGCACTACAACCTGTCCGCCAAGCCGTTTACGAGCCTTGGGCAGGGGGCTAAATTGCTGTTCGATGCCGCAGCACATGCAATCAAAACGTCACCGAAATACGAGGACGACGACCCTGTCGCGCTGTGCGGCGAACTGCTGGAGTACGTCGCGGGTTTTGATGATTACAAGCAGTGGGTTGATATTGGCCTTGCAGTCAAGGAATGGATCGGAACGTCCGGCTTCAACCTCTGGGACAAATGGTCGAGCCAGTCAGCCAAATACGATGCTGGGTCGATTTACAAGAAGTGGGAGCGCCTCGCCCCTGATGGCCGTATGTCTGGGCGGGCTAAACTGTTGACCCTCGCCAAGGAAGCGGGCTGGACGCCGAAGAAAGATGGTTTGGGCGAAAAACCCCGAAATACAGGGGCAAAACCCCAAGAATCGGGGGTTGGAAAAGATTCGGAGCCTGCGTCTGAAGCACAGCCAGAGGCACCCAAAAACGGGTTCGGTTTTATTGAGGCGAATGAGTTTTTGAGCGACCTGAGCCCGCCTGCATTTCTCATCTCTGGAATGCTAGAGGCAGATTCGCTGGTCTCGCTCGTTGGACAACCTGGTAGCGGGAAATCATTTCTTGCCCTTGACTGGGCGTGCTGCATCGCCACAGGCCGTGCATGGATGGATAGAAACACCAAACAGGGCACAGTGTTCTATCTGGCAGGTGAAGGGCGCTATGGCCTCAAACGTCGCCTGATGACATGGATGGATCACAACGGGCCGATCCCCCCAGACCGGCTCCATTTCTCCAATCAGGCAATCGCTCTGACCGAGACGGCCTACATCCAAAAAACCTATGAGGCCATCGACGAGATCGCCCAGCGCACGGGTGCTGAGCCGTCTCTGATTATCGTTGACACGCTGGCCCGACATTTCGGGGCTGCAGATGAAAACTCCACGCAGGGCATGAGCCTGTTTGTCTCGATGCTAGACTCGCTACGAGCACAGTGGGGGTGCACCGTGATGATCGTGCATCACACTGGTAAAGACGCCAGTAAAGGGGCACGCGGCAACAGCGCGCTCATGGGCGCCTTAGACGCATCGTTTCTCGTTGAGATGGATGAAGAGAAGCGGATTTGCCTGAGCAACCAAAAAATGAAGGACGGCGAGACTCCCCCTGCGCAGCACATGACGCTCCTTTCTCAACGGGTCGTGCTGCCCAATGGGCACGAGCTGCTGCATGACGATGGCGTCACCCCTGTCACGTCCTGCATTCTCATCCCCACCGATCCCCCTGATGGGGGACAGCCTCCCAAAAAACCAACCTCCTCAGCTAAAGAAGATGCAGCCATCAAAGCCTATTTTGAACTACTCGCAAAGGTCACCGAAGAAGTAGAACGATTAGGATTAGACCAGCAGCATCTGAGAGTTTGTGTCTCAGAGTGGGCCGCCCTCTGTAAGTCCGATAAGTATCGTTTGAGCCGTCACAATGTGAGCGACATCAAGACAAATAAGCGCAACCTGTTTTCAACTTTTCATTCGTTAGTCAGAATTGAGGATGACTATTTTTATTCAACAGAATGAATGCAATTCGTCAGTCTGATACACATGTAGGACGAGTGTAGGACTAGTGTAGGACTGTAGGATTGACCGTCCTACAAGGGGGTGTAGGACAGACCGAGGATCTGTAGGACAAGGTGTAGGACGGGTGTAGGACTAACTCCCCTTCTTTAGAAGGGGAGTCCTACACCGTCCTACACCGCCAGTCCTACGCACCGTCCTACAGCCTCCGAACGTGTCGGCACAGAGGACGGCGTCCTACAACGACGCCCTGCTGATTTGAATTAAAACTAAACCTTTGAGGGGAAGCCGTGAGAGAAGAAGTTGTGAAAAAAATCGTGTGGGAAAAATTCAAGCCGCACTTTATAATTAAAAAAGAAGCAGAAGGAATATGCTTTTATCGTGGGGTGGAGAAGGATGTGCGGATTGACTTTTTGTTGATCGACCATCAAAAAGATTTAGTATTCGGCGTTGAGTGCAAGACTCATTTGGAACGGGTAAAACAGACCCGTCAGGCGTTCGATCAGTGCATGTCCTACCTGAACACTCGGTTTCAGGTAGACGGCGAGGGACGCATCCCTGATGCTGTGTTCTTGGCGTCGCCCAGCTACTCCAAACGGTTTGAAGATCGTTGCAAAAAACTTGCATTGCTGGTGCTGCCTAGCAGTCTGGGAGTGCTCGATTTTGAGAGCGACAACATCGAGCTGCGGATGTGCACGAACACCCGCCTCTGGTCGCGAGACTCCGGCTATCATGCCAACACGGACGGCATCGTGCGCGCCCATGTCGGGAGTCAGCGCATGAAACGGACGGTATGACCGGTTTTGAGTGCTGCTCATGCTCAGGCACGCGCAATGGGCAAAACAGGCTGTGGTGGCCGTTTTACAACATCAGAGGATGCTATGAACCAGCTAACGGGCTTTCTAACCCCGATTCCCAAGCCCCGCATGACCCAGCGCGATGTCTGGGCGAAAAGACCCTGTGTGCTGCGCTACCGAGCATTCTGCGACGAGCTGCGGCTCCATGCCAAAGCGCAGGGGTTCACCCTGCCCGAACGGTTTGCCATTCGGTTTTGGATGCCGATGCCCAAAAGTTGGTCGGAGGCTAAGAAAGCCAAAATGTTACACAAACCGCATCAGCAGAAGCCGGATCTCTCCAACCTGCTCAAAGCCGTTGAGGATGCACTGCTGGACGAAGACGAGCGCATCTACGAGGTGCATGCGTCTAAGCGCTGGGCGGCAATCGGAGCAATCGAGATTGAGGAACTAATAAAGGAGACAGAATGAAAGAATATACTGTTAGAGTCTATGGAGGTAAAACAGAGTGGTGGATGAATGAT
>CBFIJD010000075.1:0-5923 GCA_965662845.1 uncultured bacterium
AGCTTGGCGTCACAAAATTCTTGGTAGCGTGTTTGAAGTTCAGCTTCGTAGGAGCGCAGCTGATCGGCGGTCATATCGTTCCAGCTCACGGGCAAACCTTGAAAAGGAGTTGAGAAAAAGGACGTCGCGGCGGGGGACTTCGCAGCCGGAGATTGGGTTGGCGCCGTTGAGGACGCATTGCAACCCGCAAGGACTCACGGTAGGATTTTGCTGCACAATGTCCGGAAAAAGTGGGCCATGATGTACAGAAACCGCCCTCATTCTTCAAGGTCTGAAACCGCCCATTCCCGAGACAACCCATGACGCTCATGGCTGTTTGGAACCAAAACGCCACAGTTCCGAACTTCATCACCCTCTCTCGTTTGCTCTTGCTCCCGCCAACGCTTTGGCTCCTCGCGCAGGAGCTGCTCTGGTCTGCGACTCCGCTGTTGGCGTGGTTGTATCTTTCTGATTTTCTTGATGGGCGCTTGGCCCGCCATCTGAATCAACAGACTTATTTAGGGACGCTGCTGGATCCGATTGCCGACAAGTGTGTGGCAATGTCTCTTTTTGTGTTTCTGTGGACCGCTGGTGTCGCGCCGGGCTGGTATGTGGCGCTTGTGATTACACGTGACATTGCGCAATTACTCTCCATCCCCGTGTTGCTGCTCTGGCAAAAAATTCAGTTCAAGGTCCGACCAGCGCCGATTGCCAAGTGGGGGACCGCCCTCAATTTTGCCCTGCAAGGCGTATTTTTTCTGGAGCTGCTGCTGGGGAGTTCGTCCTTCGCATCTGTATGGTTGCACGGGCTGCAATGGCCGCTGCTCGTGATTTCGGGGCTCATTGAAGCCTATATCCTCGTGACCTATGTCCCTCGCTTTGTGGCGATCTGGCGCGGCACTCACGACACTTTTGAATAACCCAACTCGTTCACGCCCCAACTTTTTCACAGCAAAACACCATGTCGCAGACAAGCCGCATTTATCGTTCTAACGAACTCCTCCCCAAGTCGATCTGGTCGCAGGACATCAGCTTGCCGCCTGATCCCCAAGATTGGGAAGAGCTGGACCCCCATGATCTGCACAGTCCACATCTCTATGTGAACCGAGAGTTGAGCTGGCTAGAGTTCAATCAGCGCGTGCTCGACCAAGCGTATGATCCCCGACATCCTCTGCTCGAGCGGCTCAAATTCTTGGCGATTGTCTCCACCAACCTAGACGAATTCGTGATGATTCGTGTGGCGACTTTGCTGAAAAAACTGCGTGGCGATGCCCCCTCCCGCTCTCCGGACGGGTTGAGCACCGAGCAGCAGCTCTGGGCCGTGCGCAAACGCGTGGAACAAATGCAGCGTGACAAACAGCTCTGTTGGGAGAAAGAACTGCGCAAAGAGCTGATTCCCCACCACATCCTGTTTCTGGATCCACAAGATTACAGCGAGGCTGTCCGCCAGCACTTGGAAACCTATTTCTGGCGTGAAATTTATCCAGTCCTCACCCCGCTGGCCTTTGACCCAGGGCACCCGTTTCCCTTCATCTCTAGCCTCAGCCTGAATCTTGCGGTCGTAGTGACCTACAACGAAGAACTCAACTTCGCTCGGGTGAAAATCCCCACGCAGCTGCCGCGATTTGTGCGGTTGCCTGCGTCCTTAACCGACAACCCCAACGGCGTCACGTTTGCGTTCTTAGAAGACATCGTGAAGCAAAACCTGCACTACCTCTTCCCAAATATTCCCATTGAAGAGTGCTACCTGTTCCGCATCATTCGAGACACCGATCTGGTCATTCAAGAAGACGAAGCGGATGACTTGCTAGAGACGGTCGACGCCGGCTTGCGCCAAATTCGCTATGGCAGCGTGACCTTGCTGCAGGTTGAGCAGGCGATGCCACAGATGCTCCTCGACATGCTCGCCGAGAACTGCGGGGCGACCAGCGGCATCATCACGCGCACCTCGCACCGGATGAACTATGCCGATTGGATGAGCCTGATCAACCTGCCCTTTCCTGACTTGCGCGACCCCTCCTTCTCGCCGCCAGTGCTCTTTCACAGTGAACACAGCGAGAGCATCTTTGAGCGCATTCGGGTGCAAGACTATCTGGTGCACCACCCTTTTGAAGCCTTCACCAGCGTGGAGAACTTCTTAGATGCCGCGGTCAAAGACCCCAAGGTGATCGGCATCAAAATGACGCTATATCGCGTTGGCTCTAACTCGCGAGTTGTGCAAAAGCTGATTGAAGCTGCCCAAAACGACAAACAAATCGCGGTGTTGGTGGAGCTGAAAGCTCGTTTTGACGAGAAGAACAACATCGTCTGGGCCAAGAAGTTGGAGTCGGTGGGTGCTCACGTCGTCTATGGACTGCTGAACCTGAAGACCCACTGCAAGCTGTGCATGGTCATTCGTCAAGAACCCGACGGAGTCCGGCGCTATGTGCACATTGGCACGGGCAACTACAACCCCGCTTCTTCTAAGATTTACACCGACTTGGGGCTGTTCACGTCCAACGAGAAGATCGCTCAGGACGCGTCCGACGTGTTTAATTTGCTCACCGGCTATTCTCGCAAACATGACTATCACCACCTGCTCGTGGCGCCTGTGACGCTCCGCAAACAACTGTCGCAAATGCTGGAGCGCGAGGCAGAGCACGCCAAGGCCGGACGCCCCGCGCAAATCATCCTGAAAGTCAACTCCATCGCCGACCCAGAGATAATCCGCGCGCTCTATCGCACCTCGCAAGCAGGCGTGAAGATTGACCTGATCGTCCGAGGCGTCTGCTGCCTGCGACCGGGCATCCCAAACATCAGCGAGACGATCCGAGTCCGCAGCATTGTTGGCCGCTTCTTGGAGCACTCGCGCATCTTCTACTTCCGCAACGGAGGCGACGAGCAGGTCTACATCGGCAGCGCAGACCTCATGGAGCGCAACCTAGACCGCCGCATTGAGGTCCTCACGCCAGTGCTGCAAGAGAACCTGCGCAAGCACCTGCGCGAGTCTGTGCTCGACACGCTGCTCGCTGACAATCAGCAGTCTTTTGACTTGCACACCAGCGGAGCTTATCGTCGTATTGACCTCCCTGAGCCGCACCCCGTCAATAACGCCCAACTGCAGCTGCTGGAACGCTACGCACACCGAGACCACATCGATCTGTGAACGAAAACACTGAACTTTCGCTCGAACAACAACTGGACCAAGCGCGGCAGCTCCTGCAAGTGCTGGACGATGGCTTGCTACAAATAGACGGCCAACTCTGCTGCCATAGCGTCTGGTCACAGCAAGCCTCCTTGCTCGGTCACCGGCCGCAGAAGCTGCAGGAAACAAATCTGTGGGACGTGCTGCCTTCTGAGGAAGTGACCCCGCTGCATGAGGGCGTGCGCTATACGCTACAGCACCAAAAACCCACCCTGATGGAGTTTTGGTCTAGCATCGAGAAGTGCTGGTACGCCTGTCGGATCACCCCACTCTCGGTGCACGCGTTCCCTAAAGGACATGTGCTCCTCTCTTTGCGCGACGTCACCCACCAAAAGGCGGAGCACATCGCTGCCGATGGCTTCCCCCACACCCCGCAACGCGCTCTGCGCATCGGTACGTGGAAGCTCAGCCTGCCAGATCAGACGCTCCACGCCGACCCAGCGCTGCTCCGCCTGCTGCACCTGCCCCCCGAGACCCAGCTCCTCACGCTCGAAGACTTCCTGAAACTCCTCCCCGAAGGCGAACCAGCACGCCTGCGAGATCGTCTGCAGAGCTTGCAGCAAATCGGACAAGAAATTGACGAGATCTATCGCGTCCTTGATGTGGATCTGCGTCTGCGCTTCCTGCATCTGCGCACCTGTACTCTCTTCAATCAACAGCGGCAGCCGCACACGGTCGTCGCGTTTTTAGCCGATGTCACCGAGCAGGAGCTCCTGCGGATTCGTTTGCAAGAACGCGAAGAGCGGCTGCAAATTGCCATGGATATCGTGAATTTGGGCGTGTGGGATTGGCAGGTGGAACTTAACGAAATGTTCTGGGATGAGTTCATTTACAATATTTATGGGTTGCCCCAACGCGCTGCGGAGAACGAAGAGAGCTTTTTAGAACAAATCATCGGCGAAGATCGCGCGCGCATTCGTCACTCGTTGCAGCAAGCCAAACAGGGCTTGCGCGACTTTGAGGAAATGTTCCGCATCCGGCGCCCCGATGGCGCGATTCGCTATGTGCAAGTGCGCTCTAAGACCTTCCGCGAAGGCGGCTCCGTCCGCATCGTGGGCATCAAACGAGACGTGACGCCTAATCTGGAAACGGATCGCTCGATGCTGATGTTTGAGCAGATTCTGGCGCAAAACCAGACCGCGATGCTGTTCACCAATCTGGAAGGTCGCGTCATGTTCTTGAACCGCGCAGCAGAGGAGATATTTGGCTATAACTACAACGAGTGGTTAGAGCGCCCCCTCAATGAGATCCTCACCGATCTGCCAGCGTTTGAGTCTGTGAACAAGGCCCTGAATGCCGAGGGGACATGGGAGCAGGAGGTTCGCTTTCCTAACAAGCAGGGCACCTGGATCGACGTACATCTCCAAGCCGGACGCATTCGTGATCATGAGCGAGTGGACATTGGGTGCGCGTTCAGCTGCCGAGATGTCACACAGCAACGCAAGATGGAGCGGCAACTCATCACGCAGCGCCGCTTCTTCCGAGAAATGCTCGATCACAGCCCAACGATGATTTTCGTGCGCGATGAAGCTGGGCAGCTGCTGTTCGCCAACCGCGCCTTAGCCCAGCGCTTCCACAGCACCGTGGAAGCCTTGCAGGGAACCAAGCTGCAGTTTGTGCCTGAAACTCCAGAGGCCTACCATCAAATCATCCAGAGCACGGTCAGCGAAGCCCAAGAAGTCCGCTGCCAGCTCCCCGATGGACGCTCCTACTGGTTCCATGTGCAAAAGTGTGGCGTCCCCTTCTTAGATGGCTCCACCAAACTGCTAGGCATGGCGACCGATATTTCTCACCTCAAGGTCGTCGAAGCTGAAATCAACGCCATGAACCAAGAACTCGAAGAAAAGAACCGCAAACTGGAAGCGACTCAGGCGCAGCTGGTGCAGTCGGCGAAGCTCTCCTCTCTAGGTGACATGCTGGCGATGATCGCCCACCAATGGCGACAACCGCTCTCGCGCATCAGCACCATCGCTGCGAATGAAGTCGTGCGTCTGCAAATGCACGCCGACCCAGAGCGCACGAAAACACAGCTAGAGAAGATCGCCAGACACACCCAAGAACTCTCGGCGACCATCAATGACTTTCGTAAGTTCTTTGACCCACTCAGGCACAAAGACAGCGTCGTCCTCACAGAAGTCGTCCACAGAGGACTCCAAATGGCAGGCGAGTCGCTGACGCTGGCGGGGATTCACGTGGAATTGAAAATCAATGCCGTACAGAGTGTCCAAGTCCATGTCAGCGAGATGATTCAGGTGTTTCTAAACATCCTCAAAAATGCGCAAGACGTCATCGTAGAACGGCAGATTCAAGGTGGCAGAATCATCGTCAGTGTGACCGAAAACCAGCAGGCCCAATGCCTCTCCATTGAAGACAACGCCGGCGGCATCAGCGAAGAGGTCATGTCAGAGGTCTTCCTGCCTTACTTCACCACCAAAACCAAACTCAACGGCACGGGCCTCGGACTCTATATGTCGAAGATCGTGGTCGAAGATCAACTCAACGGCGCGATCTCGGTCAGCAACACCGAACAAGGCGCCCGCTTCGAGATCAGCCTGCCCCTCGAACAGCGCTCTTCTGGTGTCGTCAGCCCCTCCATCACTGCGTAACACCCCCCATTACCCTCTCCTGGCGCGTCAAGGTCTCTCTAAATTTTTGTTTGACAGAACCATCCCGCCCTGTTTACCTTTTTGACATCGGTGTCATCTCATCGGTGGTGGTCACACAGACGCAAGAACTCGCTCACACAACGTTGTTTTTCAG
>CBFIJD010000076.1:0-5597 GCA_965662845.1 uncultured bacterium
TGGTCGGCAGCCACCATTTGCTGATGAAACTGCGGGAGCTGTTGCTTCAACTGCACCAACTGCCGCCGCAATGCTTCCGTGTCGGCCACGGCCTGCGCGGGCAGATCTTCGACGCGAGTGACATAGAGCAACTGAGACGGCGGCAGAGGGCGGTCTGTGCGCACCAGGACAGGGAGCCGTTCTCCGGTGGCCGTCATCAGCGCTCGATGCTGGAACCCCTCCGAGGCGTCGGTCTGCGCCATGAACAGCTTGGCTTCGGTCTGCTGGTAGAGCTGCTCGGCGCTCATACCACTCCAAGAGCGGAGCGTATGATTGGCTTGGAGCACTTTGCCGTGTTCATCAATCTGCAAAACGCCAACAGGCGCACGATCCAACCATTCGGGGATAGAAACGGGAGAATGTGAGACACCTTGCCAGAACTTCACAAAGGTAGATTGCACAGCTTGCTCGGCGTTCCACTCAATGGACTTCATCATCACGTGCATCTCTTGCGGAGTGCCATCTTGTTGATAGCAAGCCTGCCGTTCGACATACACCGGGCGGTCGCTCTCCTGGGCTCTCGCCACGAGTTCCTGCCACTTCGCTTGTTCGTCTTCCCCAAGTAACCACGAAACGCTCTGCAAAGCGGTGACTTCTCCTCCATTGCGGAAGCCAAACATTTCCGCAAAGCGTTGATTGGCGTAGAGCACTTCCATGCCACGATGCAGCAGAATCCCCTGATCATTGAAATTGTCCCATGCCGAGGCCGAGTGTTGCGCTTGGTTAGATTGTTGGGCGAGCATCTCTCGCAAGCGCTGCACCTTCTCCAGATTGGCTTTGATGGAGGCCAGCAGCAGGTTTTTGCGCACGGGTTTCGCGAGGTAGTCATCGGCTCCCATGGCGCGTCCGGCGACCACTTGGAACTCTTCTCCTAGAGCCGTCAAAAAGACGAAGGGAATTGCGGCATACTCTGGAGACATTTTGCGGAGCTCGGTCAGGACTTCATAGCCGTCCATCACCGGCATGTTGATGTCACACAAAATCAAGTCAGGGCGTTTTTGAGGGAGCAGATCGATCGCTTCTTTGCCGTGCTCGGCCACGACCGTCTGATATCCGGCTTTTTGCAAGATTTTGGTCATGCCTTCGCGCGCGAGGGGTTCGTCTTCCACGATTAAGATGAGGCTCATACCGATCTCCGAAGAGTGCTGAAGTAGAGAAGTGAGAAAGGGCGATGGAAAAAGTTTCGCAGTTTGCAGAGGTTGTTGCGGGTTGTCGAGCAGAATTGTCGGAACGGGTTCACAGCGGGAGAGGACCTCACGTTTCTGTGAGCAGCGCATAGAGCCGCTCGAACTCCTCTAGCGAGAAGTACTCAATGCGCAAGGTCCCTTTGCCTTCTCGGTGCTCAATTTTGACTTTTGTGCCGAGGTGCCGCTGCAGCTCTTCTTCTAGGTGTCGGAGCTGCGCCTGCACAGAGTCGGGCGCGGCTTGCTCACGGAGGGTGAGGGTCTCTTTGTCTAGGGCGAGCAGGCGGTCGCGGACTTGTTTTTCGGTCTCACGCACAGACCAATTATAGCGGTGCAGTTTGGCTCGGAGCTCCAGTTGCAGTTCTGGATCAGCCAGCCCCAACAAAGCGCGAGCGTGCCCCATGCTCAGGCGCCCAGTCTCCACATCTTGTTGCAGCGCGTGTGGCAACTGAAGCAAGCGGACCATATTCGCGATGGTGGAGCGGTCTTTGCCCAGACGTTGCGCGAGCGCGTCTTGCGTGTAGTCGTGCTGCTGCAGCAGCTCTTGATAGCAGCGGGCTTCTTCCAGCGGTGTCAGGTTCTCGCGCTGGATGTTCTCTAGCAGCGCAATCTCTAGAGCTTCTTGGTCGTTCAGCCGTCGAATCAAGACCGGAGCTTCGGTGTCACCTGCCTTTTGCAGCGCTCTCCAGCGGCGCTCTCCAGCGACTAGTTCGTACTTTTCCTTTTGGGTTGGATGCGGCCGGACAATCAGCGGTTGCAGCACGCCTTGTTCGCGGATGGAGCGAGACAACTCTACGAGCGAGCGCTCATCGAAGTGTTTGCGGGGCTGGTTCGGATTCGGCACGATTGCCGCCAACGGCAGCATTTGGAGCTGTGCGCCATCGCTCATGGCGATCCTGGCTTGTAGAGGTGCAGGAAAAACTCGGTGTTGCCGCTTTTTTTGCCCGCGACATCGGAGACGGTGCGGCCACAGACGTGAAAACCTTGCTGTTGAGCGGCGGCGCTCACTTCGTCCAAAATCCGCTCGTGCACCCGCTCGTCTCTCACTTTTCCTCCTCGGCCCACCTCTTGGCGCCCTGCTTCAAACTGAGGCTTGACGAGCGCCAGCAGGTCTCCTTGGCTCTCCAGCAGCTCCCAGGTTTTGGGCAAGATCAACCGCAGCGAGATGAACGAAGCGTCCACGACCATGAGCGAGATGGGTTCGTTGAACGCTTCTGAGGTGACGTAGCGGATGTTGGTGCGCTCCAGCGAGACGACGCGCGGGTCTTGTTGTAACGACCACGCGAGCTGGCCGTATCCCACATCGACTGCGTAGACCTTGCGTGCGTCGTGTTGCAGCAAACAGTCGGTAAACCCGCCGGTAGAAGCGCCGATGTCCAGGGCGACGCGCTCGGTGGGATCCACGGCAAAATCACGCAACGCTCCCGCGAGTTTGAGTCCACCTCGGCTGACGTAAGGGTGGTCGTGCCCTTGGACTAGAACAGCGGCGTCATGAGGAACCGCGCGTCCGGGCTTATCGATGCATTGTTGATTCACGAGGACTTGTCCGGCCATGATCAGAGCCTGCGCTTTCTCCCGGCTGGGGGCGAGTGCGCGTGCGACCAACAATAGGTCAAGGCGTTGTTTGGCAGGCATGGGGAGGGTGAAGTCTGAGCGCGCGGAGAGGATTAGTATTCGATGAATTCCACAGAGAGAATCTCAACTTCTTTCTTGCCTTTGGGGATGGGAATCACGACAGTGTCGCCGACGGAGCGTCCGATGAGGGCTCTTGCGATCGGTGAGGAAACCGAGATGCGGTTTTGCTCCAAGTCGGCTTCGTCTTCCCCCACGATTTGATAATTCTTCTCTTCGTCCGTTTCCACATCGACAAAGCCGACGGTGGCGCCAAAGATGACTTTTTCGCCAGAGAGCTTGCTGATGTCAACCACATTGCATTGCGCCAGTTTTCCATTGAGTTCTTGAATGCGGCCTTCAATAAATCCCTGACGCTCTTTAGCCGCGTGATATTCGGCGTTTTCTTTCAGGTCGCCGTGTTCGCGCGCTTCTGCGATTGAGCTGATGACGTCTGGACGATCTACCGACGTCAGGCGCTTCAGCTCTTCTTTGAGCTTCTCGTACCCACGCTTGGTCATGGGAAAAAGGTCTGACATAAAAGAATCCTGAGTGAATGTTGCGTAAAAAAAAGCAAATAAAAGTAGACGATTGAGGCCATGGGTCAAGTTAATACCAGAAAGCTGCGCATCCTTGCAGCCCTCTGCGGGAGCCTGATGTTGCTTCTGCCGCAGAACGCGCAGGCGATCTCAAAGTGCGGAACCGCGGCGCTCGCCGAGTGGCTGGTTCCCGGCTTGGGATATCTGATCATTGAAGACTACGACAAAGCGGTGGTTTTTGGCGGGCTACGGTGGTGGTCGCTGACTGGCGCCACGACCAACATGATGGACGATGATTATCAGTCTGACCCTGACGAGATTTACAAAGTCACCGACACCGGGAGCGACGAGACGCGCACCGACGTCTATCTCACGCGCGAGACCTTCTATGGCAACGCCTACGCGCGCTTTTACACGAACATGACCTTCATCACGTTTTACGATCTTTATGACGGTGGGTGCCAAGACAACACGGAGACGTATGCTGAGATCTTCTCTCCGTTTCAGTTCTGGGAGTTCGGCGACAGCCTCACCTTCTGGATTCCGACGGGGCTACAGCTTGCGACCGCAGGCACGCCGAATCTGACGTATCACGTTGACTCCGACCTCAATCGCGAGGAGATGCAGCGCATCTCCTTTGTGAATAATCAGCTAACGGGGGTAGGCGAAGAGATGTTCTTCCGCGGCTTTTTGCAGCGCTCGATCTATCGCGGCTTGAACGACGGTTTTTCTAAGCCCACCGCGCGGTGGGGCAGCATCTTGATCGCCAGCTCACTGTTTGCGGTTGCCCACAATGGCGCTGGATTTAGCGCAGGCCCAGGGGCGGCCTTTGCGGCAGGGATTTATTTGGGGACGGTGTATCATCCCTCAAGTGGGGAGTTCAATTTGACGGAAGCCATCGCGATTCACTCGTGGTGGAACTCGCTGATTGGGTACAAAAACTTGCGCGATGCTGACTTCGAGGAGCGCGCGCCGGGTGAAAATGCGAAGAACGCGACTTTGGCCTCTAATCGCTATCAGCCGCTGTTTGGTTTCACCTACCGATTTTAAGAAGGGTTCGCTTGCTGACATTTGCCCTGATGGAGTCCCTGCTGCTGCTGTTGATCGCCGGCAGCATCGCAGGCGTCCTCGCCGGATTACTCGGCATTGGTGGGGGCCTCGTGTTGGTGCCAACGCTCATTTTTGTGTTTGATTTGCTGGAAGTCCCGACAACGGTGCTCTCTCATTTGGCAATTGGGACGTCGCTCTCGACGATTATTGCGACATCGCTCTCGTCAGCGCGAGCGCACTTTGGCCGCGGCTCTGTGGATGTAGAGCTGTTGCGACGCTGTGCGATCCCCACGATTGTCGGTTCGATTGGTGGGGGCGTGCTGGCAGGCTGGATGAGCGGGGGTGTGTTGGCGTTGCTCTTCGCGATTATGGCTGTCGGGGTCTCGGTGCGCATGCTGATGCCCAGCCCTCCGATAGCGACAGAAGAGCGCCCCGTGCGCAAAAAGCTCGTTGGGAATCTGACCGCAATTACGGGGGTGCTCTCTGCGATGATCGGCGTGGGGGGTGGAGCGATGAATGTTCCGCTGTTGACGACGTTTGGCGTACCGATTCATCGCGCAGTGGGGACGTCTTCGAGCTTAGGGTTTGTGATCGCCGTGCCTGGAACGCTCAGTTTCATGATCGCGGGTTGGTCCAATCCAGATCTTCCGAGTCTGACGTTGGGCTATGTGCACTGGCTGGGGGCCTTGTGTGTTTGTTCCATGACGATTACTTGGGCGCCCGTCGGAGCCAAGCTCGCTCACCAGCTTGACACGCGCAAACTCAAGCAAGTGTTTGCCGTGTTTTTGATGTTTGTCGCGTTGCGTACGCTGTGGCGCCTGTGGTTTTGAACCCAAAATCCGCTGGGTGTGAAATGTTTTCTCTTTGTAAATTGGAGTCAGCTTTATGATGGATAAAGTAAACAAAACGACCGAGCTCTCTCGCCGCAACAGTCTGGCGTTGATCGTCTTCAAGATCAAAGAGAAGCACCCCTACTACGGCATCAACGTCTTCAAAACCTTTGAAATTCAACGTGCGAAAGAGTTTCCAGTCAGCGAGGTGCCTTCCGACAACGAGTTTGTCGAAGGGATTGTGTATGTGCGTGACAAGCCGCTCACGCTGTTGAATCTGCCCAAGTGGTTAGGCATGGAGTTGACCGAGGAAGAGGTCAAACAGTCCGCGATCATTTTTTGTA
>CBFIJD010000077.1:0-3198 GCA_965662845.1 uncultured bacterium
GCACAGAAAGCCGAACGGTCGATTCTCCAGATGACCGCAGCGCAGGCCCGTGCGTTTCTGCTGAAACCTGAGAGCTACTGCGGCATAGACTTGCCAGTCTATTTCACTTTCGCACGCGTTCTGTCAGCCGTGACCAAGGAGCTGTCCAGCAAGGCTCTTTCCTCAATGTCATCGAAACCGCGCGACCACGAGGGCGTGAATTATTCGATGCTATCGAACAAGGATGGGCGTCACGCGTGGCGACCACTCCAACTCATTCATCCTGCGCTTTACGTTTCACTCGTCCAGAAGATCACCGAGCCCGCGTAGTGGAAAGTGATTCGCGACCGGTTCAAGGAATTCCAGAAGGCCGCAAACATGAAGTGCCTGAGCATCCCGATTGAGGCAGCGTCCACGCGGAAGGATAAGGCGGCTCAGATCCTCAACTGGTGGCAAGGAATCGAGCAGGGCTCGATTGAGTTCGCTCTCGACTACAACTACGCGTTTCACGCCGACATCACTGACTGCTATTCGGCGATCTACACCCACTCGATCGCGTGGGCTGTTCACGGCAGACCCAAGGCTAAGGCCGAACGAAACAACAAGGGCCTGATTGGAAACATCATCGACTCACACATTCAGGACATGCGTCATGGGCAGACCAACGGAATTCCGCAGGGCTCAACGCTCATGGATTTCATTTCTGAGCTTGTGCTGGGTTACGCCGATCTTGAGTTAAGCGATCGCCTGAAAGCTGACGGAATCACAGAGTTTCGCATCCTGCGTTATCGCGACGACTATCGAATCTTTGTCCAGAGCCCTCAGATTGGTGAGGCTATTTTGAAATGCCTGACCGAGGTGCTGATTGATCTCGGCCTCAAGCTCAACGCATCGAAGACGACTGGTGCGCAGCTAGTGGTCAGCAATGCAATCAAGCCAGATAAGCGGGCCTGGTTGAGAGGGCGCCAAGGAGACGCAAACCTCCAAAAGCATCTGCTTGTCATCCACGCTCACGGGCACGATTTCCCGAATGCTGGCAGCCTCACGGTTGCTCTTACCCATTTCCACGAACGCCTCAACGCGACGAAACGTATCAGCAATCCGCTTGTGTTGATCAGCATCGCCACGGACATCGCATACCACAGCCCGAAGGCTTTTCCGGTGTGTTCAGCCATCATCAGCAAGCTTCTCAGCGTGCTGGCGACCAAAGCCGTTCGGGTGGATGCGATACAGAAGATTCACGCCAAACTCTCGCAGCTTCCCAATACGGGCCACATGGAAGCGTGGCTCCAACGAATCAGCCATTCGTTCGTCCCCAATCTCGCTTACAAGGAAACGCTGTGCCGGTTGGTGAAGGGAGATTCTGTGACTCTTTGGAATAATGACTGGATTACCTCCGCGACACTCAAGGCGGCAATCGACCCGGCGAAGATCGTGAACAAAGCGAAACTCCGGTCGCTCAAGCCAGTCGTGAGACCCAAGGAAATCGAACTATTCGCATCGGAGCGTTACTGACATGAGCCTCAACGAATCCATCGTCGAAGACGCCGCCCTCGAATGGTTCGGGGAGCTGGGCTATGCGGTCGGGCATGGGCCGCATCTCGCACCGGGCGAACCGGCGGCGGAGCGGGATTCGTTTGGCGAGGTGGTGCTGGTCGGGCGCTTTCGCGAGGCCATCCGGCGGCTGAACCCGGCCATTCCCGAGGAGGCGCGGGCAACTCTCCGGAAATTCCGGATCGTTCAAACCGAAAGGAGGACAAACTCATGAGCAAAAAGAAACCCACACCCGGCGGTCGCGCCAAGAAGAAGGCCGAAGTCTCGCTCGTCCGCTCTTCGGCGGCGGAATACCTCACCTTTGTGGCGGCCAGCGGCCAGGGCGGAGTGGAAGCCGTTTACGCCGATGAAAACGTGTGGCTCAGCCAGAAAATGATGGGGGTGCTCTACGCGGTGGAGACGCACACGATCAATTACCACCTCAAAAAGGTCTTCGACGACGCCGAACTGGAGGCCGGTTCAGTTATTCGAAATTTTCGAATAACTGCCGCCGACGGCAAAACCTACGACACCCAGCACTACAACCTCTCCGCCATCATCGCCGTCGGCTACAAGGTGAACTCCGAGCGAGCCGTCCAGTTCCGCAAGTGGGCCACGGGCATCATCGAGTCCTTCACCATCAAGGGCTTTGCGATGGACGACGAGCGACTGAAGAACGACGGCTCCATCCTCGGCAAAAAATACTTCGAAGAACAGCTCCAGCGCATCCGCGAGATCCGCCTTAGTGAGCGGAAATTCTACCAAAAAATCACGGATATTTACGCGACCTCGATTGATTACGATGTCACCGCCGCCGCGACCAAGCGTTTCTTTGCCACCGTGCAGAACAAGCTCCACTGGGCCATCCACGGCCAGACGGCGGCGGAAGTCATCGTCTCCCGCGCCGATGCCACCAAGGAGCGCATGGGGCTGACTACTTGGAAGGACGCGCCCACGGGGAAAATACAGAAGTTCGATGTGAGTGTGGCGAAGAACTACCTCACGGAATCCGAAATGGAGCAGCTCCAGCGCCTCGTTTCTGCCTACCTGGATGTGGCCGAAGACATGGCCCTGCGCCAGATTCCCATGACGATGCAGGACTGGGAAACCCGCCTCAACCGCTTCATCGCCGCGACCGACCGGGAGATTCTGCAGGACGCCGGCAAGGTCACCGCCGAGATCGCCCAAGCCCACGCCGAAAGTGAGTTTGAGAAATACCGCATCGTGCAGGACCGGCTGTTCGAGTCGGACTTCGACCGCATCATCAAGGAGCTGCCACCGGAGGAAGAGAAATCATGAGCCTGAACGAATCCATCGTCGAAGATGCCGCCCTCGAATGGTTCGGGGCGCTGGGCTATGCGGTCGGGCACGGGCCGCATCTCGCTCCCGGTGAACCGGCGGCGGAGCGGGATTCGTTTTCTGAGGTGGTGCTGGTGGGGCGCTTGCGCGAGGCCATCCGGCGGCTGAACCCGGCCATTTCCGAGGAGGCGCGCGAGGAGGCGTTGCGCAAGGTGCTGCGGGTGGGGACGCCTGCGCTCGTGCAGACGAACCGCGCCTTTCACCGGATGCTGCGCGATGGAGTGTCCGTCGAATATCCCCGGCCCGATGGCAGCATCGCGGGCGATCATGTGCGGCTCGTAGATTTCGACGAGGTGCGGGCGAACGATTGGCTGGCGGTGAACCAGC
>CBFIJD010000077.1:3297-5593 GCA_965662845.1 uncultured bacterium
TCACGGTGATCGAAGGCCAGCACAACCGGCGGCCGGACATCGTGGTCTTCGTCAACGGTCTGCCGCTGGGCCTGATCGAGCTGAAGAATGCGGCGGATGAGGACGCGACGGTCTGGAGCGCCTACGCCCAACTGCAAACCTACAAGGCGGAGATTCCCACGCTGCTGCATTACAACGCGGCGCTGGTGGTGAGCGATGGCTTGCAGGCCCGCATGGGTTCCGTGACGGCGAACCAGGAGTGGTTCAAGGTCTGGCGCACGATTGACGGGCAGCGTGACGCGGCACCCGGTTCTTTGGAACTGGAGACGCTCATCCGGGGCGTGTTCGAGCGGCAGCGTTTCCTCGACCTGCTGCACCATTTCATCGTCTTTGAGGAAGACCCGGACTCGGGCGCGCTGCACAAGATCATCGCGGGTTACCATCAGTTCCACGCGGTGAATGCGGCGGTGGAGGAGACGGTGCGCGCCAGCGGCATGACCGAGACCGGCAGCGTGCTGCGCGAGGAGGCGGGTACCTACTGGGCCGGGCGGCAACGCGGCGGCAAGCCGGGCGACCGTCGTGCGGGCGTGGTCTGGCACACGCAGGGCAGCGGCAAGAGTTTCTCGATGCTCTTCTTCGCCGCCCGCGTGGTGCGGCATCCGGCGATGCAGAACCCGACGCTGGTGGTGCTGACCGACCGCAACGACCTCGACGACCAGCTATTCGGCCAGTTCCAACGCTGCGCGGACATCCTCGGCCAGACGCCCGTGCAGGCCAGCGGGCGCGAGCATTTGCGCGAGCTGCTGAACCGGGCAAGCGGCGGCGTGGTGTTCACCACCATCCACAAGTTCATGCCGGAAAAGGGCGAGGCGATGCCCGAGCTGAGCGCGCGGCAGAACATCGTCGTCATCGCGGATGAAGCGCACCGCAGTCAGTATGGATTCGGCGGCAAGGTGAATGAAAAGACGGGCGAGATGTCCTACGGCTTCGCCAGCAACCTGCGCGATGCCTTGCCTAATGCGTCGTTCATCGGCTTCACCGGCACGCCCATCGAGAAGACGGACGCGAACACGCGGGCGGTCTTCGGCGATTACATTTCCATCTACGACATCCAGCGTGCCGTCGCCGACAAGGCCACGGTGCCGATCTATTACGAGAGCCGCATTTCCAAGCTCGCCCTCAATGCCGCCGAGTTGCCGAAGCTCGACGCGGAGTTCGAGGAAATCACCGAAGGCGAGGAGCTGACGAAGAAGGAAAAGCTCAAGACGAAGTGGGCCGCGCTGGAGGCGCTGGTGGGCGATCCGAAACGCATCGCGCTGGTGGCCGCCGATCTCGTGGCGCATTTCGAGAAGCGCGTGGAGGCGATGGACGGCAAGGCGATGGTCGTCTGCATGAGCCGCCGCATCTGCGTGGACCTCTACAACGCGCTGATCAAGCTGCGCCCCGAGTGGGAGGCCGAGACGCTGAAGGTCGTGATGACCGGCAGCGCCGAGGACGGTCCCGAGTGGCAGAAGCACATCGGCAACAAGCAGCGGCGGCGGGAGCTGGCGAACCAGTTCAAGGACGCGAAGAACCCGTTCAAGATCGTGATCGTGCGAGACATGTGGCTGACTGGCTTCGACGCGCCCTGCCTGCATACGATGTATGCCGACAAGCCGATGCAGGGCCACGGACTCATGCAGGCCATCGCCCGCGTGAACCGCGTCTTCCGCGACAAGCCCGGCGGTCTGGTGGTGGATTACCTCGGCCTCGCCGATCAGCTCAAGAAAGCGCTCGTCACCTACACCGAGAGCGGCGGCCAGGGCAACCCGACCTTCGACACCGCGCAAGCCATCGCCGTGATGCTGGAGAAACACGGCATCGCCTGCGACATGATGCACGGTTTCAACTGGGACAAGTGGACCAGCGGCAAACCCACCGGACGCCTGCAACTCATCCCCGCCGGACAGGAGCACATCCTCGAACAGGAAGACGGCAAGAAGCGCTGGGTGCAGGTGGTGACGGAACTTTCCCGCGCCTTTGCCCTCTGCGCCGCCAGCGATGAAGCCACAGAGATCCGCGATGACGTGAGCTTCTTCCAAGCCCTGCAAGCCGCGCTGAACAAGCAGAGCAGTCAGAACCGCAAGACGCCCGAGCAGATCGACGCCGCCATCCGCCAGCTCGTGAGCAAGGCCATCACCACCGAAGGCCAGGTGATCGACGTCTTCACCGCCGCCGGATTGCCCAAGCCGGACATCAGCATCCTGAGCGACCAATTCCTCGCCGAAGTGCGCGGCCTCAAGCACAAGAACGTCGCCGCCGAGCTGCTGGAGAAGCT
>CBFIJD010000078.1:0-5289 GCA_965662845.1 uncultured bacterium
CCGCAGTGTATTTCAACCAGCCGCCTCAAATCCGAAACGCTCCGACCATGCGGCCAAGCTCTTCGGCTAGTTCTTGTAGGCGCTTGCCGGTTCGAGCGGCGTCTGCGGCATCTTGAGAAGTCCGCTGTGCAAGGTCACTGATCCGTGCGACATTGTCGTTGATCTCTCCGGCGGCCAGCGTTTGTTCATCTGAAGCGCCGGCCATGTGCGCGTTGCGTTGGTTGATGTCATTCACAAAACTTGCGATGTCGCTTAGGGCTTGCTCCGTCTGCTGCATCCGCTCATTTCCGAGGTCTGCCTGTGCTTGAGCAGCGTGAATCATCTGCATCGCGTCTTGTGCGCCAAGTTGGAGTTTCTCCAACATCTGATGAATCTCGTTGGTCGCCTGATCGGTCTGGACGGCCAGTTTCTGCACTTCATCGGCCACGACCGCAAACCCTTTCCCTGCTGCACCGACGCGAGCCGCTTCAATTCCTGCATTTACCGCCAACATGTTCGTTTGCTTGGCGATGTCACGGATGAGCTCCAGTACGCGCTCCACATCATTCGTCCGCTTGCCCAACTCCGCCATCGAAGCACTCGCGGCGCTCATCTCTTGGACTAGTGTCTCAATGGCGACCTTGGCCTCGTGAGTGAGCTTCACACCGCTGTTCGACTGCTGATTGGCTTCGTGAGAGACAGAGGCCGTCGCTTCGGCTTGCTGCTTGATCTGACCACAGGAGGCTTCCATCTCATTCATTGCTGCTGCCACCGATTCGGTTCCGGTGTTCTGATCATTGACGGCTTGCAACGTCGTGCCAGAGACTTCTGCAATGTGCAGCGCAGAGTCTCGCAGCTCTCCGGTGGTGTGCTGCACTTGCTGCAAGATGTTTTGGAACTGATGCAGCATTTCATTGAACGAGCGCGAGAGCATCGTGATTTCATCGCCGATGACGCTGCGAGCAGGGACGCGCTGGCTGAGGTCTGCGTGGTGCTCGATGTGTTTCATCGTGCGCGACAGACGCTTCACGGGGCGCACCACGGCGAACGTCAAAATCAAGGCCACGATTCCAAAACCAATCGCGAACAAAGTAATCTGCATGCGGAGGGAGTCATTCACATCGTTGCGAATGCGCTCGTCAATCTCAGCGAGCGAATAGCTCACACGAACGGCGCCCAGCACGGTATCTTCTGACGCGATGTGGCAGGTTTGACAGTTCGTCCCGTGATAGTCCTTCCAAGCGTAGAGGGGTTTGATCAGGGTGAGTTGGCGCTCGTCGTTCAGTGTGTGCTGCGTGAGCACTTCCTGGCCCTGCAACGCTTGCTCATCCCAGGCATCCATCGCACGTTCGTCAGGAAATCCCTCCCCAAACACCGCGTTGAGCGCGGCGGCACGCACAATGCGCGCTTCAAGCACGCCCGGACTGCTCAAGGTTTTCTCCTGCATAATTTTACGATTATGCATCGCCCCCGTGAGCATCATCATGTTGATGCTGTCGAAGTAGCTGTTGGCGGTGTTCTCAATTTGACGCTGCATCAAATCCTCGACCAACTTTTGCTGGCGCTCTTGGGTGTAATTCGCCGAAACCGCGAGCACCACTCCAAACACCAGCAGCAGAGGGACATAAATTTTGAGAGCCAAAGGAAGGCGAACCATGAGCAGGGACTCCATGAGATGGGGTGAAAGGGGCGCGTATGCGGCACTTAAAGGCAGCTTTTGGGCACAACTGGAAAAATTGCGCGCAAGCTAGCACCTCACATCGTCGATGTCGACGGACAATCCACTGTGCAGTCAAGTCTAGTTTCCGCGCAGGATCACTTCAGGCGAGCAGCTCCCACTTGGGTGTGAGATTCGACAAAATCGGAGGTGACAGCGCTCACACGTTTGGCAAAGCCATGCAAAATGTGCTGAGAGTTCTGGCTCTGAATATCCCCTGAGCGCCCTAGCCCCACGGAGATTGCATCATGCAGACGATCCCCCAGCACCACGGCGAGACGGACGTCATGCTTCCAAACGTTGGCGTATGTGCAACGCAACGTCGCCAGAATGAACAACCTCCGCGTGTCGTCATGCGCAAACGGGAGAGGTTGCACCGCGCGCTGTAACAATTGCTCTCGCACAACTTGAATCACCTCGTCGTCCGCAATCGTTGCCTCGCACTCGTCCGCTTTGTTGTGTACGAGCACCGCATAGCGCAGCTCGTTCGCCTTGGAATATTTCCTAGCAAGCGCCCGTGTTTCGTGTCCGATCCCTTGGGCGCACACGAAGACAGGCAACGTCAGAACCAAGCAGAAACCAACTAGAAACAATCGCATACAATTCCTGAAATTTTTTGAAGTCGCCTGTTTTGATCCTTCTTCACACAACACATCTCCAAGTTTGATGCCGGTCTTGAGACCAGCGGAGATATTTCATCAGCTCCCAGTTGATCGATTCTGACCACTCGATGTAACTTTCGTGCTCTTCATGATCCAAGTCTTTCAGAGCGTCACAGAATTCCAAGTAACCGGGTGCGGCGCCCACATCTTCCGGCGGACAGGCCCGTTCACCTTCAAGACACGCCCGCTCTGCTCTCAGCTTCTCATTGAAAGCGAGTCTTTCCTCAAGCACGAGCGCGTGCTCCCAGCTGTCTCCGAAATCATACAGATAACGCAAGGTTTGGCCCTTTTGCTTGATCAAATCTGCTGTATTTTTAGCAGATACAATCGTTCGCTCATTTTTTTACCTCATATTTTGACCAGAAGCTTCGTTTGCGACCATGTGCCTCGATGATCTGCTCTTTGAAAGCTTCATGATGATTAAATTCTTTCCAGTCGGAAATGTTTACTGCCAGTTTGTCCAGCTTCTTAAGATAGCTAACTCCGTGGGAATAAGCCTTGGCGTAGCAGCGCTCTAGAATGGAAACCAGTAAGCTGCGAAAAATCAGACTGGCAGCGAGATGCCGTTTTTTAGTTTCCATCGTTTCGGCCAGTGAAAGCAGGCTGCCGTAATAGTTACCATTGAGCTGGTTAGCACGCTTTAAAAGATAGGCTTCGGCTTCATCGATTTTCCCGACAGAAATCAGAAATTCCGCATCCGATTCCCGAAGCCTTGCGGCTTTTAAAATCTGCGCCACCTCATCGATAATAACTTCATCATATTTGTCATGACCGATGACGTCCAGAAGCACTCGCAAGGTGTCGGTGGAACGATAAGATCTGAATTTTTGGTACAGAAGCTCCGTCAGTTTTTCAGAATTTTCCTGCTTATTGTAGATCTCCTCAAGGAGATTATCCCGCTCGTATGCCTGATAGGTTTCATCTTCCGGGAGTCTCTTCAGCAATGAATGAGCGGTTTCAACATCACCGCTTTCCAGATAGACACGGGCAATATCAATAAGTGCTGCTGAATTCAGCTTTCCCCACGAAGCGATCCGGGTCTTTTCAAACAACTTGGCATCCTTGATCTGTCGGGCCATCAATTCGATTGATCTTAAATGATGCCGCTTACCGTATTCATCCTTTTCTTTGTCGGCCCACTTCTGAAGCTTGGCAATCATGGTGCGGATAGTTTCCTCTGGCAGGCATTCCCCAGCACAATCAATCAAGGTATCTCGGATGCCGTAGTTGTCCTCTTGATTTACCTTGAGGATGATGCCCGCAATCTTTTCTTTGTCGTCACAATGGGAGGCATAGTCCACAAACAACTTTTTGGCGTCATAGCGGAATACATCGCCGATCTGCCCACTGGAGTCATCGCACATCTCAAAAATGGTGTTGTCGGCCTCGTAAAATGCCGCAACCAGTTCAACGCCGGTCAGCGGATCATCCACACCGGCTTTAAGGTCCTGCAGCAGCATTTCCAGCTCACGGGAAAAACCAGCGGCTTCACGCCAGTCAATAAAGCGCCCTGAATGTTTTAGACCGGAAAGTTTCTTTTTGAATCGCTGGACATTCTCCTTAGGCGTGGCAATTAGCTGTTCAATCAAGTCATCCGCCTCATCGGAATGAACGGCAAGATTCAGTAAAGCATCTGCCAGAGCATCTGGACCCAAATCAATCAGTTTTTGTTTGCGGGGATCAGCCATTGGCCTGTCCTCCACCCCGCACTCCGAACTTTGTACAGCCAGGGCCGGACACAACTGCCAAATATTTTTTGACCGTGGCCTCCCGCTGGCGTTTAGCATCCGAGTCAATACGGACACTGACGTAGACTTCGTCGGCCTCAACCTCACCGCTGAGTTGCGGATCCGGCTGCGCGCACTCGATGCCCTGGCGCAGCTGCTTGGTCATGCGCTGCGCGTCATCCTTGTGGAGTCCCAGCTCGCTCGCAATCTGGCGATTAGACAGATTCAACCCCATGAAATAAAGGCACAGCACCCAGGTGCGCAACGGCTGATGATGGCCGGCAAAGACCGTCCCCGTCAGGTCGTCGAACCAGCGCCCACAGTCGCCGCAGCGGTACTTCTGACGCTCAGGCTGGGTCGTATCACGTCCCTGCTTGGTGACCGCTGTCGAACGGCATTGCACGCAGCGCACCTCCTCGGGCCAGCGCAGCGCGCGCACCGTCTCGAAGCACTTAGCATCGTCAATGAGTGTTTGGATGTTCAGCATCAGGACTCCTCGGCAGTCGTTCAAAAGGGACGGAGCGTATCGCTTGACCGCCTGCGGGCGCAACCTCAAACCTGCAGCTTCAGCGCATTCGCTCGCGGTCGGCTACCTGACTGGAACGCATCAAGAGCCTAACGTGATTAGCGATATGGGCGGAAGAATTCTTGTGAACAGCAGTCTGGGTCAGGGGACAACAATGACCATCAATCTACCCCTTGCGAGCGTGGGGTAAGTCCCCTGAAATCCCCTGCGAATAGCTGCCAGCACATCCTCGTTTGGCGCTGGAAAATTCGCTGTTCTCATTGAGCTTCTGGATGTGACGCTGCCACGCCAGCTCACGGGTCTGCTGGTCGACGCTGATCTGCTCTTTCACGAGAGCGCGTCCTCGCCGAGGAGCTTCCTGCGTTGCTCTTCAAATTGAGCGTCGCTGAGAATACCGGCGTCGCGCAGACTCTGGAGGGTTTGCAGTGCTCCCTCCGCTCTTCCTTCCACTCTTCCTTTTTTCTCACCTTCTTCTCTGCCTTTTTTCTCACCTTCCGCTCTTCCTTCTTCTCTGCCTTTGCGCTCGGCGCTAGAGAGCTCGCTGTTCTCATTGAGCTTCTGGGTGTGCCGCTGCCACGCCAGCTCGCGGGTCTGCGGGTCTGCGCTGATTTGCTCCAACACCGAGTAGGCTTCATGAATCTTGGGGTTTTGAATCTGTTCTCGCATCGTCTTCTCCTC
>CBFIJD010000079.1:0-5251 GCA_965662845.1 uncultured bacterium
GCTGGTTGGCGCAAGAGCCTGGAGTCGTTTCGCAGCCGCCTCTATTGGCATTGCCACTTCATGCAAAAGTTGGAGAGTGAGCCCGCGTTAGAGTTTGAGAATATGCAGCGGGCGTGTGACGGGATGCGCGAGGCCGAGTTTGATGAGGCCCGCTTTGCGGCTTGGTGCGCTGGGGAGACGGGATTCCCGCTAGTAGATGCGTGCTTGCGTGCGCTCAAGGAGGTGGGATGGATCAACTTTCGAATGCGGGCGATGTTGGTGAGTTTCGCGTCGTATCATCTGTGGTTGCATTGGAGACGCCCCGCGTTGCAGCTGGCGCGCTGGTTTGTGGACTATGAACCGGGCATCCATTACAGCCAGATGCAGATGCAATCAGGCACAACGGGCATCAACCTTCCTCGCATTTACAACCCCGTGTTGCAGTCCAAACATCATGACCCAGAGGGGCAGTTCCTCCGGACATGGCTTCCGGAACTTGCCAGCCTGCCGCCGCACCTCATTCATGAGCCGTGGCGGGCTTCTTCTTTGGAACAACAACGCTACGGCGTGCAACTGAACAAAAATTATCCAGCTCCGATTGTGGAGCATGAGGCAGCGGCGCGACAAGCGAAGCAGCGACTGAGCGCGATGCGCAGCACTCCCGAAGCCAAGGCTCAGCGGGTAGAGCTCTTGGAGCGGTTAGGGAGTCGCCGCCGACCGCCGAAACGCCGACCTCGCCCAGCAGTTGAAGATCCGCGACAGCTGAAGTTGGCGCTGACGAGCCCGTTGGGTGAAGTGGGCCGCGACTGAGACGCTGGCGCTAACCCTCGGAATTTGCCGTCTGCTGAGCCAGCCACGCATAAACTCTGCAAAAACCTCTGGCCGCGGAGTACTGAAACGCCTCCTCTACAGTCTTTTTCATTCCTTTGTGGTGACGGACAAAGCTCAGCTGTGCGTCGCCTCGTGCGAACTCGTGCGCGACGCCTTCCAATTGAACGCGCCACCATTCACGCAACCCTTCCCATGTCATCTCTGCGAACCCTTCTCCCGCACGAGGGAGCCGGTCTGCCGCTCTGGGGACCGCGGAGTGCAGCGTCTCCAATTCTTCTTGCAACCCTTTGAAACTACAGCGGCTGTGGTGCACCTGAGCGAAGGCGAGCGCGCCCAATTTGTCTCCTACGACAAAAGCGGCATAAAAGGGCAGTTGGGGCTCAAGGGGACGCGCCTGTAGCCAAGCGTTGAGGTTGTCGCCTACCCCAGTTTTGTAGTCGAGCAAGATCAACTGTCCTGTGTTGAGGACTTCGTCGACGCGGTCGACGCGGACGCTCAGCGTCATGTCTGCGACGCGGACTTCTTGGGTGGTTTCGATGTCTTTGACGAGGAAGGCTGGCCGTTCTTTCTCATATTCCATCCAGCGTTCGAGGAGACGGTTCAAGCGGCGCGCTTCTAATTCGCGAAAGCGTGCGGTCAGAAGTCCGGGCGCGGAGCTGGCTAAATCGTCTAGCGCTCCTTGGACCGCGCAGTCTCGCTGAGCGGCGCAACGTGCGGGCTCACTCCACAGCAGGCTCGAGTTCGGGATCGCGCGCCAGAAGTTTTCTAGGGCTTTGTGGGTGAGATTCCCTTTTTGCAAGGGGGTGAGTCCAGACTGAGGGATCTCTAGCGGTTTGGCGCCTAAGCGATATTCCACATACGCTCGCGCTGGGCACAACGCCTGCGCCTTGAGCAGCCACGTTCCGCCTTTGGGTTTGGACTGCTCAGGCAGCGGCGCGCCTTGCTCATCGGAGAGCGACTGGAGTGGGGCACGTTGCTCAAACTGTTGCTGCGCGAGGGAAGGAGCTTCGCTGGGTGCAGGGGCCTCTGGCCAAGAGAGGAGAGGGCTGGGCTGCACTGCTCGTCCATCTTTGCTGAGCGCGCAGCTGAAGTGGACGTGACGGGCCTGTGAGCGCCAGCGCTGCAGCAACTGCTCACTCAGCTGCTGGGCTTGCAGGTGGGTAGTCCGTGGCATGCGCAGGTGTCGCTGGAGTTCTAGCGGCAGGAAGGCGTTGGGTTCAGGGGCGAGCGGCCAGTTCTCTTCGGTGAGCCCCGTGATCCAGATGACGTCTAGGGGGAGATCGATCAAGTCGGCCCAGTCGACCACGCGGATGGGGTTGGAGGCGTCTTGCGTTCGAGGGTAGAACGGGCGGTTTTGCAACAAACGACGGCTCTGGGTGATCAACTGGGACAACTGGATCGGGCCGCTGAGTTCATCCATGCGAGCAAGATCTTGCAGAAATTCTCGCTCCTCATCCCACTCTTGCTGCGGGTGCCACCCCAAGCGGTGATGGAGCCGCCGCAAAAAGTTCGCCCAGCCGGAAGGCAGCTCACGCGTGGGAGCCTCTTGGACTAATTTCTGTAGGTCGTCCAGCAGCTGGTTCCAGTGTGGGCAGCCGCACTTTTCTGCACGGTACCGCAGATAGTGCCACGGGAGCTGCAATAAGTTGTGCGCGCGCAACCGAAGCTCCAGTTGGGCTAAGGCTTCTGGACGGTCGGTGCTCTTCCAGAACGGAGAGCGCAGCAACCGCGAGACGAGCTCTTGTGGCAAGGCTGGCCGCTCGCGTCGATGCAAATGGAGCAGCAGCTCCCACCAGTCATCTAGGTTTTGGAAAGCTTTCAGCTCTAGCAGGGGGGTTCCACAACTCAGGCGGAAGAGTTCATCCGCGTGAGAACGCGTGTCATAAGCCACATCAGGGACGAGCAACTCAAAGCACAGCCGCCGGATCGTCTGCTGTTGGTTCCAGAGATTGGGGACGCACAGCGCCAAGCGAGCACTGGGATTTTTACGATGCTGTGCTCTTAGCCATAAAATGGCAGCGCGCCACTCTTCTTCTATCGTCGCGTAGGTCTGGGTCTTTTGGATGGACTCGATTTCTGGACTGGGCCGCCACGCCTCACAGGGAATGTTCTGAGCGTCGAGCGCTTGTGCCACGCGTCGTTGCAACAGATCTTCTGGCAGAAATCCAAACCACCACACGGACTGAGGCGCGGGCAACAAGCCTTCCGCAAGCCACTGGGTCGCCACGCACAACAGCTGTGTCTCGGTCCACCAGCCCGAGACAGCACAACGCTGCTGAAATGCGCTCTGCCACACCAAGAAACGCTCCCACTCTGGCGTTGGGTTGAGGTTCTCAGGGAGCGCCCCTTCTGGGTTCGCCAACAGAAGCTGTGCATGTGTCTCTTGAGCCGACTTGGCCAAAGGTTGCGGACGCAAAAAGTCTGAACTCTCGGCAAGGTCTTCGCGCAGGATCTGTTCCCAAATCACTTGCTCTTCGTTGGGGCGCACGACTCTACGCAAGCCTTCGGGCACAGGAATTTTTCCTGAATGAAGCGCTTGCTGTGCGATCCCCAACAGCCACGCATCAACGGTGAGCATCACCGGGGTTCGCCAGACTTGGGCGCGGTCTGTCGGCTGCAGCTGTCGCGCAAAGAACTCTCGAGCATAAGGGGCGGCGATGCGGTTTGCGAAGAAGATATGAGACGGAGGCATAGCGAAACGGATAGAGGGAGTGAAAAGAGGGCCCACACGAATGGGAGTCACGTGTATAGGTCTGGGAGCCCGATGGATTGCAGCAAGCGAACTTCCACTGCGAGCATGGCCTGCGCTTCGGCTTGGGAGCGCTCGTGATCCCAACCCGCCAAGTGCGCGCATCCGTGCGCGAGCATCCGTAAGCATTCCGTGCGCACATCCCAGCCGTTTTCGGTCGCTTGTCGAGAGACTTGCTCCCATGAGAGCGCCAAATCACCAACGTGTTCAGCAGCCTCATCGGTCTCGTAATATGACCACGAGAGCACATCCGTGGTGCGGTCTTTCCCCCGATGCTCGCGATTGAGGTCTCGCATCTCTTGGTCGGTCGTGACGTAGAGCGCGACGCTGCGGTCGCCCGCAAATAGCTCGGAGAGGAAGCAGTCTAAAGCGCTGAAGATCTGGGGTTCCCAATCTGGGACAGGGACGTCCTCCTGCCAGTCGCAGGTGATGTGGTGCGGCATCGTTAGATCGCGAGTTTTTCCGCTTCAGAAAATTGGACAGAGACCGTTTTGGAGACGCCAGGTTCTTCCATGGTGACGCCATAGAGAGCGTCGCCAATCTCCATCGTTTTTTTGTTATGCGTAATGATGACAAACTGAGAGTTGTGCGTCAGGCTCTGAATCAGCCGATTGAACCGGACGACGTTGGCGTCATCAAGAGGCGCGTCGACCTCATCTAAAATGCAGAACGGGCTCGGCTTGATGAGGAAGATGGCAAAAATCAGCGAGATGGCCGTGAGCGCTTTTTCGCCTCCAGAGAGCAGGTTGAGGTTCTGCAACTTCTTGCCGGGAGGCTGCGCCAAGATCTCGATGCCTGAGTCCAGCACATCCTCGCTATCGGTCAAAGACATTTTCGCTTCTCCCCCGCCAAACAGCTGGACAAAGAGCCGGCTAAATTGCGCATTCACTTGCTCGAACATTGCTCGGAACCGCCGACGGGACTCGACGTTGATCTCGCGAATTGTCTGCTCTAAATCGTCTGCGGCTTTGGTCAAATCCTCCGACTGCCCTTGCAGGAAATTCAGTCGTTCGACCAGCGCGTCGTACTCTTCTGGAGCGGCGAGGTTGACAGCGCCCATGCTCTCTAACTGGGACTTTTGGCGTCGCAGGGTTGAGGCCACGGCGCTTTCGTCCAAATCTGGAAACGGTTCGGTTTGGCGAAGTTCTTCGGGGGTGTGTCCCCACTGTTCGAGAAGCTGGGTCTCTAGTTGCTCGCGTCGCAGGCGATGTTCGGTTTGTTGGAGGCCCTCCTGATGCGCTTGTTGAATGGAGGCCTCTAGTTGCTTCTGGACCCCTTGCAGGGCCTTGGTCATGTCGGCCTGCCGCAGATTTTCTGCTTCAAAGAGTTGCGTGCCTTGTTGGAGCTGTTCTGCTAGGTGAGACCGCTGCTCCAGCAAGCGGGGCAAGTTGGCTTTGACATCCTCCAGTTTTTGCTGACTCAGCGCCTGCTTGTGCTGGGCTTCTTCTAAGGCTTGTTGCACTTGAGCGAGCCGATGTGCGGTTTCGGTGCGATTGCGTTGGTTGCGCTCCAAAGAAGCGCGGTGATTTTTGAGTTGTTCGCTAATTTCGGTGAGCGCGAGCCGGAAGTTTGTGTGCTCCTCGCTCACTTCTTCCAAGCTGCGGCGCTTCTGCATAATCTTCTCTTGCTGCTGTTCGACTTGTGTCTCGAGCTGTCCGCGTTGTTGTTCGGCGTGCTCAAAGTTGTGGCGCG
>CBFIJD010000080.1:0-5056 GCA_965662845.1 uncultured bacterium
GCCCCTGTTGCCCAACTGCTTCAGTAAGGTATCGCCTTCCGCTAGAGGGGACGGGAGCCGCGAAGTCGCTCGTTTTTTGAGAAGATGCGTCCCGCTTTCGGCGCTCCTCGCTCTTTCCGCTTTGAAAAGACCTCCGCTCGGCAATGACAGAGTTTCTATTTATTGAGACTCGCGGCGCGAACAAATCTCGTCCGCGCACGTCGCGCAGTAAAGAAAGCTCTCCAAGCCTGAGCCAAACCGTTAGCGAGGGTGCTTCATAAATTTCGCGCTCCGATGAGCGACATTTTGAACTTGGCCCTTAAGTTGGCTGAGACCGCAGCGCTTAGATCTTCTGATGAGTTGTTAGCTCACAAAGTCAATCAACCACGAGACCCCTCGCTTACGATGAGTCACGAAGTCCTAGCTTGAAACGTTACGCGAGAACATTTCTTTGACGTTACGCGCTACTTTCTCCCAGCGGATGCGGCTCGGCAGCCCACTTTCGCACACAACCAGCGAACCGTTGAACGAGCACAGTTCTCAACGCAGCCGCTCAGGTCTCGGCTTGTTGTGGTTAGTCTCGATCGACGACACCTGAAGCCGGCTTCGCTGCTTTCTGGGGCGCAGCGCTCTCCAGCGCTCACAAAATGGAGCAAGACGTTTGACGACCTACTCCTTCGGGATGTCGGAACATGGGGTTCGACGCGAGCTGCTGTTTTGGAGCTAAACCAGCGACGTTGACATTCCTACCGAGCGACAAAAGCCGAGGTTTGAAGCTTCTGGACAGATGAAAGAATGCGCGCTCACTCTGATGATCGTTGGAAGCCTTTGAACCAATGGAAGAGTGCGCGATCTGCCGCGTCAAATTGGCGTCTTCTTCTTAGTGAAGATTCTTGGGAGTTTTGCCCGACACGGACGCCAACCTTTCTGGGCCTAGCGTCTGAAACACCAGCGCTTCAGGGCTGATCTGCTCTTTGCCGTCGTTCAGCAGACGAGATGTCTATTTGCTGAGGTTCTTCTCTCTTGTCTGAGGGAGAGTCCTTCGCCGTGAGACGAGGTGGTTTTTGGTGGAGTTGAGCCCTGTTGCCCACCTGCTTTGGCAAGGTATCACTCTCGGCTAGAGAGGAAGGGGGACGTGACGTCGGTCGTTTTTTGCGAAGGTGCGTCTCGGTTTCGGCGCTTCTCGCTCTTTCCGCTTTGAAAGTACCTCCAACCGGCAGTCAAGAGACTAAGGACGGGGGACGTGACGTCGGTCGTTTTTTGCGAAGGTGCGTCTCGGTTTCGGCGCTTCTCGCTCCTTCCCGCTTTGAAAGTACCTCCAACCGGCAGTCAAGAGACTGAGGAAGGGGGACGTGACGTCGGTCGTTTTTTGCGAAGGTGCGTCTCGGTTTCGGCGCTTCTCGCTCCTTCCCGCTTTGAAAGTATCTCCAACCGGCAGTGAAGAGACTACGGATGCTTCAAGGCTAGCTCCTCACCTCAAGAAGGGATTTCCCGCGCTTGTTCGCTGAGGACGCCGAGTTTTGACGACGCAGAGGTGGGCGCGGTGACATCCACACTACTTGGGTGCGGAAGGCCCTGACGATTTTTGGCGGACACCTCGCACGAATGTGCATTGTGGAGGAGTCAGAAGACAGCGTCGGTGTGCTTGCTTCCGCTGTGATTGCAGAGGACTACGGAGTTCACCTTGGGCTTTTGTCTGGTGAGCGCTGCGTGTTGTGGAGCGAAAAGATCTTGGTTCGTCTTTGCGCGACGTGATGATGCCTGAGATGAACGGAGCGGGATTGCTGGGACAGCATTCCCAAAATGCGGCATCCTCCAGCGACACGCTGCAATCTTCAGAGCGCAAGTAACTCCAGCGTGTGTGGGCCGACTGACAATTCACCGACACATCCAAGCGCGTTGCGACAGGTGTAACATTGCTCGCGAAATGGACCGCACCTCGCTTTTGAGCACGAGGTTTTGCTTGGAGCTGCGAAGGACACCGCGCCCCTTTGAGATGAGATCCTCACTTTCAGCAGAAGCCCCTTGAGATGAGATCCTCACTTCAAGCAGAAGCCACCCAAAAATGGGACGCTGACCTCACGCTAGCCGAGCCTTGAGGCTCGGTCGGACGCGTGGACGCCTTGTTACTCTGGCGTGGAGCGACTTACGAAACTCCAGCGGCGAAGCCAATTTCATCAGGACTGCTTTGAAAATCCAGAATACTCAGATTATCTTCAACATCTAAGTTATGCCGAGTAGTTGATGAGTTTCGTTGCAGTGGTCGAAGGCTTGCAGTCTCGCGCGTTGCCCAGCGGGTTTGCGGCACTTGGATGAGTGCTTATCGACTTGGCGTTTGAGGCCCTTTCTGACGGGAGGAGGCTCTTCGTTTCTGCTCAGCCAGGTCTCTGCTGTTTTCCGACTTGTCTCCTCTTTGCGCTCCCTTTATTTTCAAAGAAGTTTCTGAAGCGTTTTTTCACATTTTGTCTTACAAATTTTTGCGGTTTGAAACCTTTTTTCCATCATTGAGAGCACCGACTCATGCAACGCGAAAAATTTCTAGCGTCTTTAACCTTTGAAGAAATCGGCGATTTGACTGCCATCGAGAAAGATGAGCACTACTCTGAGCGTCAGCGTCAGCAAGCAAAAATATTGCGGATGAGCGCTGAGCATCAACTTTGCGCCGCCCAGCTAGAGGAGCATTGCGATTTCGGTCGCGACACCATCCGTCGCTGGATGCGTCAGTGGCAAACGGAGGGCTTGTATATGTTTTCACAAGAGCGCCCCAAAGAATCTCCAGCTTCTCCTGAAGAAGAGCTCAGCGAACAGTTAGAACACACCAAGGCTCAACTTCAGAAAGCCTTAGAGCGCGAGCGTCGTTTGCAGGTTCAAGTGGAACAGCTACAGGAGCAGCTACGATCGATCTCTGTCAGCTAAAGCGCCTCTCATCTATTTTTCGAGTTGAGATCATTCCACCCTAGGCGTTCAGGCATCTCTTTGAAGAGAGTCTGCATGTTCGCAGCCTGAGAAAGGTAGGCCGCGCTACTGCCCTCTTGCATTTCATCTTCCAAAGTTCCCCCGCAGCTTGGCTTCCCGGCTTCGGAGACCTCCGCGCTTCGACGAGGTTTTGTCTTTCTGCATTTGCTGCAGGGAGGAAGCCCAAGTAGCCCAGTCATTGCCTGATGCGAATTTTTCAAAGCAGAGGGAGCGGCAAGCTCCCAAATTGGACTGTTTCTTCTCGAACAGTCGCGCCTTGCCAAGCCTAGGAACGTCAAAAGAGGTCAACTCCACCAAAAACTACCCCGTCTCGTGGCGAAGGATTCTCCCCAAAAGAGGAAAACCACGACGAACAAACGTCTCATCTGCTCTTGGTCTTCGTCCTGTCCGCGCTTGGTTGCCCTCTGGAAAATGGAGGTCGTGATGACGGAGGAAACTCTGCAAAAACCGGATTTTTGTCGGACAATCGCACTAACGCTGGTCGCTGTCTTGTTGCGCTCCTCATGCTTTTGCGGATGGGGGCTTCGGACATCAAAAACCAATCAAGATAATCTCAATTATTGATAAGTCTTAGATTATTTTGCTGGATTCTATTAGTGGGAGTTCCTTTGCGGAGATCGCAGAGGTCTCTTCAAAAGTGGAGTCTTCACACTTTGCCGTAGCAAGGAGAACCGACGCACAGCTTGGTCGCTGCAACTCACAACGAGGAGCGAGGTGTCGCTTGCGGACTCCTTGCCGGCAATAGTGTTGAAATATGCCAGATTCGAATGTCAAAGAACCCTCGCGGAGGATCGGAATCCGTTCCAAAACTCCGGGAGATCAAGTCATCAAAGTCATCGAAACTGTCTCAAGCTCACCTTTCGGTGGGCGACGTTTGTTTTGTCAGCTGTGCCCATTACCTCAGAGACAATCCTTGGGCGCGGCTGATCTTTGTCCGATGAAAATTTTGCGAAGCGGAAGCAACGTCAAACTCCGAGGCAAACTCTGAGATCGGAGTGTCTCCGCTCACGAACTAACGACGTCGTGGCTCGCTTCCTGTCCGCGCTGGGTTGTCCTCTGGAAAACCGAGTCGTGACTGCAGGGAAAATTCTACAAAAATAGGCGAAGACAAAGAATCCACTACCCCTTCTTTACAAAAACAGACTGAGGCCCAGACAACCCAGCAATCCTTCGAGGTGAGATCAGCGCATCAAGAAAGCAGCACCATCGGCGTTTATTGGTAGTCCTCCGGAAAACCGAGGTCGTGACCGCAGAAAAAACTCCGCAAAAATAGGCGAAGACAACGAATCCACTACCCCTTCTCTACAAAAGCAGGGCGAGGAAATTCAGTCGTCGCTTGACGGAAAATCAGCGCTTCAAGAAGGCAGCACCATCCGCGTTTATTGGTAGTCCTCCGGAAAACCGAGGTCGTGACCGTAGAAAAAACTCCGCAAAAACAGGCGAAGATCAAGAACCCACCACCCCTTCTCTACAAAAGCAGGGCGAGGAAATTCAGCCGTCGCTTGACGGAAAATCAGCGCATCAAGAGGAAGCGTCCTAAAGCCTGAGCCCGACGATAGATCCGAGCCATCGGCTCAAGGTCTCATTTGCTACAGGCGGCAAGAGACCGAGCAGCGAGGAGGTCTGTTACGGTGATTTTCGCCGCTTCGCAGAGATGCTCAATCTGCTGAAGTTCCACAAACGGAGCTTAGCTATCACCCAAGCGAGGCGAATCTATCTAGAGTTTCCTCCTTCTAGCAGAGGCTGGACAGAAAGCACTGTGAGATGGGAGAGGCTCTTCTGGGCTGCGAAGTAGCGGCTTTTCGCTGCCCATCGTCTTTACAGGGCGCAGTTTCATCGGACAACCGAATTAACGCTGGTCACTGTTTTATTCCGCTCCCCATGCTTTTGAGGATGGGAGGCTTCGGACATCAAAAACCAATCAAGATAATCTCAATTATTGATAAATTTTAGATTATTTTGCTGGGCTCTATTGGTGGGAGTTGCTGTGCCGGGATCGCAGAGGTCTCTCCAAAAGTGGAGTTTTCACACTTTGCCGTAGCAAGGAGAACCGACGCACAGCTTGGTCGCTGCAACTCACAACGAGGAGCGAGGTATCGCT
>CBFIJD010000081.1:0-5041 GCA_965662845.1 uncultured bacterium
CAACGATGTCCCCCACGGCGCGTTGCTGTTTATTTACGACTGTGGCGCGTATCAATTTGATTCTCATCAGACCGTTACGTTTTGAGATGCTGAGAATGACTCGACTCGCGCTACGGCGATGTCGATGTCCTGATAGAAGTACAAGTTCGTCGTGGCGTTCGCGGCGGCGTGATACGGGTCAACCAAGATGTCGAGTGCGGAGAAAAACCCGACGAGCAGGTCAGAGAAATTTCCGAACAGCAGTGAATACGGCGTGGCCGATCCGTCTCCTGCACCTGGCATCTGCGTAGTCTGCGCCACGCTATAGCCCAGAATCTGCTCGGTGTTTTCCATGACCATCCGGCTGTCGGTGCTGCTCGCGACTAGGGTCTGCATCAGTTTGCCAACGACGCGGGGGTGTGTGACCCAGTTCAGACTTCCAAGCAACGCGTTATCAGCACTCACTTCAGTCCAGATGTTGACGACATCCCCATAGGTGAGCGGGTCGTTCCCAACGTCGCCGCCAGCAAGCACGGCCCCGATGCCGCCGGTCTGTAGGATGCCGGTGGGCTCGGAGTTGGAGCCGCTGCCGTTCAATGCGACTCTGTCGATTTTAGCGGCGAATTCGCGCACCATGTTGTTGCGGACTAGCTGCTCCACTGAGGGGTCAGTCTGGATCATCAACCGGCGGCTGACGGCGATGCGGTTGGCCAGAGTTTTCGGCGACATGGTCACCTGTCCAAACGCTGGTTCATTATTCGGCATGGTGTCGCTGGCGCCGGTTTCGTCGATGAATGCTGCCGCAGAGGAGGTCGTCATTTTTGGGATGGCGACATCGCCCTGCAACCCGTTCAAAGTGGTTGCGCCGACAGATCCCAGAATGGAGACAGAGATTAGCGCGTCGATAAATGAATCCCCACGGTAATCCTCCGGTACGATGTTGGAGCCGGTCGCACCACCGCCTGTGTACGTTACGGTTCGCTGCCCCCAGCCGATGTCTGGGACGTAGAATCCACGCGGCTCGCGGCCTACTCGCTTTTGAATATCCTCTGATAACTCGCGTTCAAATCCTGCTTTGCTCCAGTTGTTGGAGCGCTGCGCCTCAATCGCGCGCAGCAGGGAGTAGCTGCGCTTCTCCTTCGCAGTCAGGTCAGGCGTGACCGTCTGCATCGGTTTTGAAGCTAGGCGCTCCAACAGCGCGTCGCGGAACCGGTCGCCAGACCAGCCTTCCTTGAGCGCTTGGTTTGCGAACTCTTGCTGGTTGTGGCGCTCGCCCCAGTTGATGATCGCCTCGATCTCGCGTTGACGTGCGTTCACGTCCGGCTCTGTGACATTTTCGATTTGCATACTTTTCTCTTCATTAGAGTTTTGAGAAATAACGTCGGACGTGACCGACTCGTTAGACCGACCGACTCCGACGTTGGAGTCTGCAGGAATAGAAACCATAGACACCTCTAGGGGTTTGAATTGATCAACACGGTAGACCGCTCGACCGTCGATCAGGTCGTCCGTTTTGGACATGGATTTAATCTGATAGCCGATGCTGACGTTCCCTCGGATGCCGTCGCGCACATCGTTGTAAATTTCAGACGCCATCGCCGAACGACTAAACCGCACGCGAGCACGCAGTTTCTCGCCGTCCATCCATGCGCGTTGCACAACGCCGATCTGCTGGCGTGGGTCATGGTCGAGCAGCAACGGGGCGCGGCCACTGCCCATAAACTCCAGATCAATCGCATCAGCGCTGTGCGCGAGCACCTCGTAGCCGAACTCCCGTTCGACCGGCGTTGTAGAGCTGACGCTCATCTCAATCACGCGCTCCTCGTCCAGCATCCGCAGCTCGCAGGTTCGGTAAACGGTGCCGCTTACTGCTGGCGATTCTCTGTCTTCGCGATCGTCAACGTCATCGAATGGCGCGGGCTCTGGCTCCTGCACCTCTGGCGGCTCGCTTGGTTCGTCGGCAATCTGCGCCGCAATTTCGTCTACGTCTGCCTCTGTCATTCTCTTTTTCTCCATTTGCTGCACTAATTTTTTAGACCACGAAAAACCTGCGTCCCCGCCCCAGAGCGCCCAAGCAATGCGCCCGTTTGACGGGTAGCCCTCTTCACCTGGGCTAAATCCCTCCGCCTGCTTGTCCACTTCATGTCGCGAGAAAAACGAATACATTCGTTTGATGGTCTCGCTGGAGAGGTCGCGATTGTTGACGATGTCGCGGGCGCGGGCGATGCCGACCTCCGTCCCTCCACGTCCGAACTCACTGCGCCAATCCAGTCCGCGCTGTGCCTCGGATCGCATGCCGCTCGTAGGTTTAGGCATTGTCTTCCTCGTCGGTTGGCTCCGTCGGACTGTGCACGGTGCCCAGCGGCTCAAACATCAACTTGATGCCGTAGCGTTCGGCCATCGCCTTATCCGACTGCATCTGCTGGAACACCTCTTCCACGTCTCGGCCATATTGACGGGCGACATCGTTTAACGATTTGAACCCGTTCTTCACAGCTTCTACTTCCGCTTTGATCTCGCGCGCCGGGTCTACCCACGAAAAGCCGCGCCCTCGGAATTCCATCGTGTTTGCGAACTTCTCGTAACGACTAATCGGGATCGGGAGACGCTCGGTTGTCATCGACATTTTCAACCACTCGCGGGCGACCGGCTCACACAGGTGCTGAATGAGAAACGTCTGCACCTGCCGGTACAGGTCGCGCTCCTCCAGAGCCCCTTGGCGAATGCTGGAATAGCTGACCCCTTCCAGATTATTGGACAGCGACGTGTAGGACACACCGAGGCCAGACGCGATGCCACGTAAAACCGATTTGTGAAACTCTGCAAAAGCGCTCGTTGGGTGCGACGGATCCCACGCCTGAAAGTTCATCCCAGTTGGCAACTGCACGAATGACCCAGGTTCGCCGGCCATGATTTCGTTCCCTTCCTGCTGGTCATCACCCACGTAGCCGTCGCCCTCTTGGCTGTACAAGATGCCCAACTTCTGGGCGCCGACTCTGGCGGCGATCAATTCGGCCTCCTCGTATCCACTCAGAATTTTCATTCGGGCCATCGCAGACGCAAACCACGTCACACCCCGCGTCTGCTGCGCTCGGTCTGGCAGGTAGATGTGCAGGATGTCCTCTGCAGGGACGCGCGTGCGTTTGTCTGCCCGACGCTGCCCGAAATTATCATGCGGGTGTCCCGTGCCCAGCTTCAGATAGTAGGCGGTCGGCGCATCAAACTCGTCTAACTCCACCCCCATAACGATGCGGCGCCCCTCGCTGGCGGTGGTTGTGTACTCCTCGTCGAGATAGTCAGGCTCTAAAATCTGGAGTGCCAGCCCGTCAGGAAACCGTGTGCCCCTGACAAACCGCACCAGGATCTCGCCATCGCGAGCGAGCCCTTGAATGACCATGCGCTGCACGTCCAGCCATGAGAACCGGCGATTGGCAGAACAGGTGCGGCCCCAGCGCTTCCAAGCACGCTCGACAATTTCGTTCCCGCTTATGTCCAGCTCCCCTGCCCCTGGGGGGTTGAGATTTCGCGCTCTGCTCTGCATCGTGAACCCGTGCTCGCCAATGACATTCGAGGCCATCAGCTGCAGGTAGCGGCGGGCGTAGTCGTCGTTGCGACACAGCTCGCGGGCGCGGTCTCGCAACCGGCGCAGTGAGTATTGCAGCTCGGCGTCGGCGCTAGTGGTCGGCCCGATAAAATCAGCCAGAAATCGAGAGCCGCCTGCCGCGTCGTAGCGTCTTCGGCGCGGTGCTTGTCGGGGGGAGGCTGGGGGGGTCGGCTCGCGGGCGATGCGCTCTGAGAGGCCCAGCATAAATTCGCTAATCATAGGCCTCTGTCGAAGCGGACATGAATCTGGTTTCCAGCTCGGCGCCCCTGTTTCTGGCGGCGTTTCATCAGCTCGCGGCGCATCTCGGCGCGATAGTAGTCCCGCCATTTCAGCAGGTCAGGGACGCTCATTTTGGTCAGCGAGCGGTTGCCTATTGAGTACTCTGACACATCCGCATCTGCTTTCCCTTCGAGCAGGGACTCAATTTTTGAGACCATGACCTCGGCGTGCGTCCGTGGATCTGTGCCGTTTATGTCGAGATCGGGGCGGGCGACAAACTCGCCCGTGTCTACAACGATGCGGGCGCTGTCGGAATTTCGCACCATCTCCAGCTGCCAGTGATACGCGCCTGCGACGAAATCCACAGAATCCTCAGATGAAACGGAGAACAGAAAAACGCCGTTGTAATTCGTGCCCGTGACCTGAATCTCGGTGCTGCCACCACCACGGATGCGAGCGACATAGGTCGCGGTGTAGTCTGCCGGTGGATAGTCCGCAGCGAGGTCGCGACGTGTCCACTGGATGAAGTCGCCTGGGGTGACCGTGTCAGGCTCTCGGTCTGGAGCATTTTGGGGATCAAAAAGGTTTGCCATGCGCTACGAATAGCGCAGGTACTTCATTTGGTGGGCAGAGCTGTCAGAAGAGGCGAAGGAGGCAGACCGCCTGCAGTTCACAGGGCGGTCAGAGGAGAGGGGTCTGGGGGGGGGGATTAGTCGAGGCGGGAGAACTTTTCTAGGTAGTTATCGGCGGGCACACGCCAGCGCGAACCCACCTTGAACGCAGGCACTTGGCCGTTTTCGCAAAAACGATAGGCGGTGCGCTCGCTCACGTCGAGCTGGTAGGCCAACTCTTTGGGAGTCAGATATTTTGGGCGTTTGGGTCGCATTACAACCTCGTGATCCAAGAATTTTGATTGCGACGCGGCGGGCGACGCATAGGGCGTTGTGAGTTTTTAGGTTTTGTAATCACAGGCTCGGCCTCTGGTTCTGCGTCCGGCACAGGCTCCGGAGTCGTTTGCTTTATAGCAGGTCGCTCAATACGTTTCCAGTCTCGCACGTTCAGCGAGATCAGCGCAGCGTAGGCATACACTAGACAATCAAGGGCTTCATTGCGCGCGCCGTCGCGTTTCATCCAAACGCGGTGCGGGTAGCCTCGTGTGTAGCGCGTCACGCATTTTTCAGAGACCAACTGTTTGAAATACTCATCACTCGTGCCGTCAGGGAAGTGCAGGGCAGCCGG
>CBFIJD010000082.1:0-2359 GCA_965662845.1 uncultured bacterium
TCCATTCCTGATCTGTTGCGGGTAGCCGAAGCCGACCACTTTGGACGTACGACCCCTGACGCGCTCGCTCGGCATTTCCCAGCGCGAGATTGGCTCCTTGAAAAAGCCGCTAACCTCGACGTCCGCGATGAGAAGCCCACGCCGCTTCTCAAAGGACGTCACTTGCTCCAACTGGGGATGAAGCCTGGGCCTCGCATGGGCGAACTCTTGCAAGAGGCTTTCTCTCTGCAGCTCGACGGCGTTTTGTGCTCACTCCAAGAAGCAGAAGCCTGGGCGCGCACGCAGCTGCCTCGCTAACACCTACTCGTTTGCCACTCTTCTTCGCAATCTCGTTCTTAATGTCACCTACATGCCTCGTTACCTAAAAATTGCTGGTCGCGTTCTGCTCGGTCTCTTCACTGTTTTGCTTACGCTCGTGCTCGCGCATGCGCTGTTGTTACGACCTCGCATCAACCTGGAGTTGATGGCTCCCGAAGAGAGCTTTGTGCTGCCGACTTCGATGACGTTTTTTCCAGGCTCGACAAGCGAGTTCGTCGTCACTGAAAAAGCTGGCAAGGCGAAGTGGTTTGCAGCCGGGAGCACCCAGAGCAACGGCCTGATGCTAGATTTGACCGATAAGGTGTATTCGGAAGGATGGGAAGAAGGCTTGCTCTCGTTGGCGTTTGACCCCGAGTACGCCGAGAACCGCTACGTTTACGTGTTCTATTCTGTGGATGATCCAAAGTTCTCGCGTTTGTCCCGCTTCCAGATCGGCGCCAACAACGTCGCTGATCGTGACAGCGAGCTGCTGATCCTCCAAGTTCCCAAAGCACGAGACAGCCACAACGGCGGGATGCTGCAGTTTGGCAAGGATGGCTATCTCTACGTCTCGATTGGAGATAGCTACCGTGGTGAGACGGCTAAAGACCTCAATGACTTGCGCGGGAGCCTGCTGCGGATCGACGTCCGCAACGCGACAGCGGAGCAACCCTACACGATCCCCAACGACAACCCGTTTTACGGCAGCAACCAAGCCGCTCGCGCCGAAATCATCGCCTATGGTTTCCGCAACCCGTGGCGCTTCAGCCTAGACCATGAGACGCAAGAAATTTATGTCGGAGATGTGGGCGACAACGACCGAGAAGAAGTCAACCGCGTGGAGCTTGGAGCGTATCACGGCTGGCCTGATTTGGAAGGAGACCAGTGCTATCCACCCTCGGTGCAAGAGTGCGAGGAAGCGCTCTCCAACTCCGTGCTGCCGTTAGCCGCTTTCTCTCATGAAGTGATGCGCTCGGTGATTGGTGGCTTTGTCTATCGCGGCGACGGCATCCCTTGGCTGCGGGAACGTTACGTCTTCGCCGCGTATTTTCGTGGAATTTTTTCCATTTCAGTGCACGAGGATGAGGTTTTGAACTATCCAAGTGTGCTGATCTATAAGCCACGGATACAGCACGGAGATAAATTGGGCGAGGTGATGCTTTTCTCTTCTATGTCTGAGGATGCCGCAGGAGAACTCTACGCTACCAATCTGAAGGGGGCTGTGTACAAACTCACCGACTTGACGTGGGAAAAAGAGCTGAAGGGGTTCTTCCGCGTTGTCGGTGATTTTCGCTGAGAGGTCGCATGAAAACAGCCTTTTCCCTGCTCTGGACGCTGGTCGTGCGCTACACCCAAATCACGACCTTTGTGTTGTTGGTCGGTGTGGGCTATGTCCGCTTACTCGATGATGAGACGATCGGCAGCTACCAAGTGGACACGAGCGTTGGCGAGGCGCTCTACACGCAATACAGCTGCCAAACTTGTCACGGCGAGGCGGGTTGGAACCCACCTGTCGAAGACTATCCTTTCCTCGCAGGACAACCCGCTTCCTATCTCACCAACCAGATGCTCGACATCAAATACAAGCGGCGCAGCAACGGTATGACTACCGTCATGTGGCCGACCGTGAATCAAGTCTCAGACGAAGAAATCCGACAGATCGCCCTCTACTTGTCCCGCGTCGAAATCTGAGCTACTTTCCACACTCCCAGAGCCACAGCACGCAGCGCGCCGCGACCCCTGCAGCCATCACAAACGCATACCACGGAGCGTCTTGTTGCGCTGCTTCCCACGTCCACCACGCGAGAAACGCCAGCACCAACAACGGAAACACGACCGTCCAGCGACGGAACGACTTCTTCACATGGAGAACCTGATGGGCAAAGAAAACACCACGCTCCCTTTCACACGATGGAAGGAAAGCGTGAAAGAGTCTGACAAGGAATACTCACGCCCACGCGACAAACAACAGCTGCGTGGAGAGCTGGACGCCACGGCGAAGGAGCCGCCACTCCTGACAGGGAGCTGCCTCTGCGGAGCGATCCATTACGAAGCCACTCCG
>CBFIJD010000082.1:2457-4877 GCA_965662845.1 uncultured bacterium
GCCCTTTGGACGCTTCCAGTTGTGCTTCTGCTCGCGCTGTCAAAAGTTCACCGGCTCTGCGCACGCCTCGAACCTCTTGCTCAGAATCGAGCAGTTCCGCTGGACACAAGGGGAGGAGCAGCTTGGGCGCTTTGCCCTACCCGACGCGCAGTTCTTTGCGACGAGCTTTTGCAAGGTCTGTGGCTCGTCACTTCCTTGGGAGAATCAGCCCAGCACCTACGTGATCGTGCCGGTGGGGACGCTAGACGTGGACCCCGAAGTGCGCCCGGAGCGCACTATTTTTTGGGAGAGTCGCGCCGCTTGGTACGTCCCACCGCATGAGCTCCCCACCTTTGCGGAGCTTCCGCCGCGTCGTTGAGGTCACCCGACCTGTGCAAGGAGAGGTCGTCTGTGCTGCTGCTTGCGCGTTGGGGCGTGACGGCGAGAGATCACAGCCGTTGTGTTTGTTAACAGATGCAAGATGGGCAAAAAAGCAGGGTTCAGCGGAATGTGAAACAGCAGAGATTCTTGCCGCAGGCGTCGGCGGAAGGTTTTCACGGGAGCCCTTCCTCTTCCAATACATCCATAAGCACACTGTAATATCTGTCCGCGATAAGTGCGGCGCCTGCCTCATTGTAATGCACATCATCAGCGAACAAACTGTCGTCAAATCTCGTAAACATATCCACTGCAATCACCTGCGATGTCGATGTGCTTTGATGGGTAGCGATATGTAGAGCTTCTTGCTGCATTTGCTCAAAAAAGATTGTTAGCTCAGGTGTCATTCTGTCAGATCGAGCAGGCGCCATTTGCTCAATAATGATCGTAACATTGGGGTTGTTAGCTTGAATGGTGTCAATAATGTCATTGATGTTTTCAACCGCATCTTCGTAGGGCAATTCTGCAAGCGCGTCATTTCCGCCTGGTGAGCTAAAAAGTACAATGTCGGGTGAGCCTGTCGCCCTTAGCCAATCAGGCAATCCTGCTAAAATTTGTCCTGAAGTCCAACCGCTTCGCCCTTCGTGGTCGTTATCAAAATGCTCACTGTTGAAAGGCGGGTAAGAGGCGCTGTCTGTGCGGGTACCGATAAAGTCAAAGGTCCAATTATTCTCCTTTAAGGCTTTCCAAAGCTCATAACGATAACTCTCAAACTCAGGCCGGTTTCCTTCCACTCGTGAGGCACCCAAAGGCATAATCCTGTGGATGGAGTCCTCGACGGGTTTTGTGGAGGAAGAATCACCGCTACAAGAAATGAGTGATGAGAGCGCTATGCCAGCAAAAAACAATCTTGTCTTCATGTTATTTAAGCTTGAATGATGCTGAATGAGGTTCGCCTAGTTATTGCCTGAAGAGGGGCTCTTTTGAGAGGAAACCTCAGACCTCACTAGTCCGCTGGATGTGGTTTGACTAGTCCGACCAAAGCGCAGAATTTTTTGGGAAAGTCAGGCTACTGGCGTCTTCATGAAGCCCCAACTGAGGATGAACGCTCCCCGCCCAAATCTTGAGGTCGCAACAAGGGCATAGCGCGCTGGCGCACTTGTGGATCAGAGAAGCGGAAGACAGCGCGGTCTAACAAGTAGTGAACAAAACCGCTGCTAAAGGCCAAACCCAGACAGACGAGGACAAAGGTGGGGTGTTGCAGCCAACGCTCCCACTCCGCGAACACAACCGCGCCGAGCTCCTCTCCAGCGGCAACGTGATCCAACTCGAGAAACGGCACAAGCACCACCCCACCAACCCCCCAGCCTAAGATCTTTAGCCATGATACGCCTTGGTGCAGCGAACGCTCCTGCAAAGCCAAGTGCGCAGTCACTCCGACGCTGACGAGCCAATGCTGCAAACTGAGCAGCACCACAAACGCGAGGGGCGACACCCACCAAGCCGCGCAGGCCAAACCGCCCAAACTCAACAAATACGCTCTGCGTGGCAGAGAGTCTTCGGCCTGCCAGTGTTGGGCGAGCCGTCCACCAACGAGCAGACACACCCCAAGCGCAACGAACTCACGTTCGCGGTCTGTCAGGAAAGGCACAACGTCAACAAACGCTTCTTGTTGCAACCACGTCCAGCCTTGCAAGAACTCACCGATCCACGGAACCAAGCCCCCGATCCCCAAACACAGCCACCGTTCGCGCCTCTTTTCTTGAGGCGACACCCTGCGACTCATCTGCAGCTCATACAGACGCAAAACTCCATAATGCTGAATAGCGAAGTGATACAGAGCCCAGGCATAGTCGATCCCTGCCAAGCACAGCAGCCGCTCCTGCAAGCTCAGAGGCAACCAAGTTTGAGGCACACTCAACCACAGAAAGACCATGGCCGTCACGAGCACAGGCAGGACGACAAATCGCCCAGGTTGGGAGCGCAACAAAGGGCGATAGGTCACCGAAGTGTAGGCGAACCAAGGCGTACTGAAGCGATGTGTCAGCCAGAACAGCAGAGTC
>CBFIJD010000083.1:0-4831 GCA_965662845.1 uncultured bacterium
TGCCGATATTCCTGCAGCCTTAGAGCATCAAGTATTAGAGCGTGGAAGAGTGATTTATGGATGAGAAATCAATTTTAATCAAAAACTGGTTGATTTTAGAAAATATGAAGATTCAGCAGATATCTTAACACCATACGCAACAGAGTTTCGTTATCCTGGTGACGTGATGGAACCAACGAGTGAGGAGATGCAAGAAGGAATAAAAAGTGCTGAAGAGATCGTCGATTATGTGATTTCTTTGTTGCCTGATGAGCTACAAAATATATTGAAGAGTAAAGGAAAAGCTCAACAAAATTTCTAACAAAGAACAGAACCATCGTGCCTTTTCCAAAGGGAAACATCGGGAAAACGAGAAAACAAAAAACGGGAAAATTCGGGTAAACGGGCAACCACGGGGGGTTGCCCCTACGGCGGGAAAATTCGGGAAATCGGGCAACCACAGGGGGTTGCCCCTACCGGGGCGGGAAAAACAAAATCGGGCAACTAATGGTAGGGCACGGCGCGGTGTTTCCTTCAGCCAGCGAGGGCGTCCGTGGCGACTCGGTAGCTTGGGTCTTCTTTGATGTTGATTTCTACCAGACTTCCAGCCTTGTCCAACAATTTGCGACAATCCGGGCTGAGATGTCGCAGATGCAAGGTTTTTCCTAGATTGGCGTAGCGTTCGGCGAGCGTCTCGATGGCTTCAATCGCAGAGTGGTCGGCCACACGAGAGTTCGCAAAATCCACGATCACATCGTCTGGATCGTCTTGCGCGTTGAAGAGATCCAAATATTGCGAGGTGGAGCCAAAGAAAATGGGACCGTGAATCTTGTACTCCTTAGAACCTTCTGCGTTGATTTGGGTCTCGGCATAGATGTGCTTGGCGTGCTCCCAAGCAAACATCAACGCAGACGCGATGACGCCCACGCCCACCGCCACCGCCAGGTCTGTCAGCACAGTCACAACCGTCACTAACACGATCACAAAAAAATCTTGTTTGGGGACACGCCGCGCGAGACCAAACGTGGCCCACTCAAAGGTTCCAATCACGACCATGAACATGACACCGACCAGCGCCGCCAAGGGGATCATTTCAATGAGAGACGAGGCGAACAAAATGAACGTCAACAAGGCTGACGCCGCCACGATGCCAGAGAGGCGCCCTCGACCGCCAGAGTTCACATTGATCATAGACTGACCGATCATCGCACAACCTCCCATCGCACCAAAAACCGAGCAGGTGATGTTCGCCATGCCTTGCCCCACGCACTCCCGATTGGACTGACCGCGCGTGTTCGTCATTTCGTCTAGCACTGTGAGCGTCAACAGAGACTCAATCAGACCGATCGCGGCCAGCACGATGGAATACGGCAAGATGATGTTGAGCGTCTCCAGCGTGAGAGGAACGTCAGGAATCGCAAAAGTGGGCAGAGATCCCGCGAGCGTCGCGTTCTCATTGCCAGACATCGTCCGCAAGAAGTCCACCACCGTACGCGTCTCCAAATCCAGCCCCACCACCAGCCCTGTCACCGTCACAATCGCGACCAGCGAAGAGGGCACCGCTGTCGTCAGTTTGGGCAAAAAGTGAATGATGGCCATCGTGAGCCCGACCAATCCCAGCATCAGCAGCAGTAAGTCTGGAGGAAGCCAAGTGAACAGGCCCTCCGCGTCTGGCGCTTTGAACTGACTGAGCTGCGCGAGGAAAATCACAATCGCGAGGCCGTTCACAAAACCAATCATCACAGGGTGTGGCACCATCCGAATGAACTTGCCCAGCCGGCACCAGCCTGCGGCCACCTGAAACACTCCTGCCAGCAAGATCGCCGCAAAGAGATATTGCGCCCCGTGCGCGGCGACTAACGACACAATCACCACGGCCATTGCCCCCGTCGCGCCGGAGATCATGCCCGGGCGACCGCCCAACACAGAGGTCACTAAACCGACGATGAAAGCCGCGTAGAGCCCAACCATCGGGTCAACGCCCGCCACAAACGCGAAGGCTACCGCTTCTGGAACCAACGCTAAGGCCACGGTCAGGCCGGACAGCACATCGTTTTTGACGGAGTGCTTGGAAAACTGAGGGAACTCAAACATGAATTTTGTAGCAGTGAAAACGTGAAAAGAGAGGGTAGCTCGTTCTTCGGAGCCAGCTACTGAAGGGATGGCGTGGGGGGCCGCCAGAGGAAACCCGCTAGATTAGCTAAAAAACAAATTTCTCATGCAATGGATGATCCTCCGGTAGCCGATTTTTTTGCAGTTGCGAAAAGAGGGCAGCCACAATCCAAGAAAAACAAAAAATGGGAAACCACGGGGGCGGGAAATATCCGGAAAAACAAAATCGGGGGAAATGGCGCAACTACCAGCAGGCTATGCGCTAAGTGTGGGGGGGCTGAACAGTTACGATTGCTTAAACGTACCTTCTAAAACATCTTTGTGAGGGCGGGCAATTTCACGCCATGGTTTTAAACTCATGCGACATCTCCTATTAAACGTCGTACACCTGAGATAAGGGCGTTAAAGCTTGTTGAACAGTTATTATCTACATCTAGTCTAAGACCTATTGCTCTAGAACCTGACACTTTCTGATAGCTGGGTGCTACTTTTTTCAACTCTTCCGCAGCATTATCTAAATCATCTGGATTTCGGAATTTTGCTTTATTCTGCTGTCGACCTAAGTTGTCGGGACCAATAGAATTCGCGACCGCTTCCAAGTCGCCCAAATAAAACGATTCCAGTTCGTGGCATGCAATACGGACTAGAGTATCCGGCTTCCCTGCATCTCTGCATTTTGCAGCCAGATTATTTTTAATATCAATACAATCGCCACTATCTTGATCTCGCATCACTACAAACTTAGCGCTAGGATTTTGCCAAGCCTTTAGTCGCATAGTTAGACGCTTCTCTAAATCCTGCTTTCCTTCAAACACAACATATTGAGGTGTAATTGTGTCTGGAAGGATTTTAGGTAAAACACCTTGAAGCATTTCTCTGGCTGAAGGCTCTTCTAAGCAAAACACAATTTGACTCATCTAGGGTTAGCCCCCTCAAAAAATCCTGCTTTCCATAAGTAACCCATTTGATCACCCTCAGCGATAAAGGCGGCTATTTGTTTGTCATCTTGCGCTCTTTTTATCGTTGTAAAGCCGTTTTCTTTGACTAGCCAATACACTTCCGAAATTTCAACAGCATTCAAAAAGTCAGGGGAATGGCTAGATACGAACACTTGTCCCCCACGCTCTGAGTAAGCTCTAAATTCTTCCGCTAACTCCCACAATATTTGCGGGTATAGTTGATTCTCTGGCTCTTCTACACATAATAAAGGGTGAGGTTCTGGGTCATGTAATAAAACCAAATAGGCAAACATCTTAATGGTTCCATCAGACACATGGCGTGCTAAAAATGGATCTTCAAATGCACCATCTTGGAAACGCAAAAGCACCCGACCTTCTTCTGTTGTTTTCGAGTCAACCGAACTAATTCCTGGGACACGCTCCGCTAAACGCTTTAAAATAGCCTTAAACGTATTTGGATGGTTGTTATGCAAATACTCGGTCACTAGTGACAAGTTTTCACCTTCACGAGATAAATGTTCCGCATAACCAGCTTCTTGCTCAGGGCGAGCGCGATGAATATGAAAGTCCGAGATATGCCAATTTTCAATTAAATTACCTAATGCAACCACAGCAGGAAAACGCTCGAATTGCGCAAGGCCTTTCACGGCTAAAATTTCAGGAGACTTTAACTTTTGACTTTCACGTACCAGATCTTTTACATCTTCGACATTCTCAATTTCATTCGTCACGGCTTCGCCTTCGCCATTTGAAAAATCCAAAAAATGCCAAGGCTGGCCGCCACTACCACGACGATACTTTAATACTTCTCTCGCAACGAAAGGGCGACCATCTTTCTCTCCGACTGATAGAAAATACGTAACCAGTGGCGAACTATCGCTTTCACGAAACTTAATTTCAATTTCGATATTGTCCGTTGCGCCTCGGCTGCGCACCTCTTTAAAACCACGACTACCTCCCAGTTTCACAAGCGCTGTATGAACATTACTGTCAAGCGCTTCTCTAAGGAACTCAAACACACTGAAGAGCGTTGATTTACCAGCGCCATTGGCACCCACGATCACACAAAACTTAGGGATGTCTTTCATGTGGGCATCTTTGAAACTTTTAAAGTTCTTTAAACGGATGGACTCAATATGCATCAGCCTGTCTCCCTAAATATCCATTCCAATTTGTTCATGCTTATGACCGACTTCATGAGACGCAGCGACAATGGCATGCCAGGAACCGATCAATTCGTTATAGGCGCGGGCTTCTTCTGCCCACTTTTTACGTTCGCACAGCGTGTATAAGTGATAGGCCAGTTGACATCTTTTATTTTGATTCCTTCGACTCTCTACTCGTTGATTTTATCTATTCGACCAGTGTACTACTGTGATTTTAATGAAGAGTTAGATGAAGAGTTAATCTCCCACATAGCGTTCGTTACGATGCCATTCTAAGTATTCGGATGACGGGTTCCATTCAGACTTCAAAGGCATTCTTAAATGTTTGCCATGAAGTTTACGATATTCATGACCGTTGTTGAAAATTTCTTTGACTTTCGGAGAGACAACAAAGCAACAAGACTCATCAAAAGGTAACTATTCAGCACCCCCAAACTTCGCTAGTAGCTTGGTGACAGCTCCGTCTTCCAGAGGCGGGTTCATTTTGGATTCAAGAAATGGGCTGGACTGCCGATAGATCTCTGATGAAACAACTCCCCGATCTCCGCACTCTCTCGCACGCCGAGAAAGACCACCTTATTCACGCGCTCTTTGATGCGCTCGTCGCCCTGCGTC
>CBFIJD010000084.1:0-4762 GCA_965662845.1 uncultured bacterium
TGTTGCTTCCACTGTTCTGTCCACTCAATGACGGATTCTGCCAGCATGGTTTTGATCTCCAAGAGGTTGCCGACTTCGGGCAGGTTGACACCAGGCAGGCGGCCTGGCAGGAGAACGCGTTTGATCCAGACGGTGAACGCGCGTCTCAGTGAGTCTTGTTCAGGGGCTTTGAGCCATTCGATGAGGGCCCCGACTATCGTTTCCATGTTCGCGGGCGCGGAACTTTTTTCCAACCGAAATAAAGCTGCGACTAAGTTGTTGAGGGCCCAAGGTCCGCTCTCATCGATGGCGCCTTCGTCAAGTAGGAGGTACTGGAACTGTGGGGTGTAGTCTCGCAGCCTGCCGGGTATGGGTTCAATGAGATCGGAGATTTGGGTGGCCGCTTGCCAACGCGATTTGCCGTTGTAAAGCACGATGGGCAATACGGGCGGTAGTTTTTCGCCTTGGGCGATCTTGCCTTGTTTGATCAGGTCTTGGTAGAGCAGGCCCAGGTAGGTGAGGACGCGCACCGGCATCCACTCGTCCACGCGGGATTGAAACTCGAGCAGCAGATAAAGATAGAGCCAGCGGCCTTTGAAGCGCACGCGCCAGATGATGTCATCCTCACGGTCGCGCAGGTCATCGGCGACGTAGCTGCCGCTAGCCTTCTCCAGCGAGGCTAGATCTAACTCCGCAACCCAAGGTTCATGGACAAAGCCCACTAGCAGGTCGCGCACCATCTCAGGGTGTGAGAAGAGGAGTTTGTAGCTGTTATCGTGTTGGGACATGTCAGTCGGAGTCAAAATAATAGAGGAACCGTTCACAATACTCACCGCCTCTGAATCGACATCATGATAGAGCAACCGACGCGCCTCATCAATGCGCCTTGACCACCACAGGGCAAGCGCTATGCGGGCGCCTTGACCGCGTTGTCGATGACGTGCAGTTGCTATGCGGTGACTTCTTCCGCAACGGCTCTCGAACGTCGAGCAGGGAACCGTGTCTGAACCACCCTGCTGAACAGTTACAAATCTCTTGAATCCAAAATCAAACAGCTTCAGGAGGACTGAACAGTTACAGTGGGTTGCCTTCCACGGCCTCTCGCTGACAGAGCGTGTGGTGCGCCATTTAGCCAGACACGCCCCAGACGTCGAGGGACGCGTGCCCTGTCTTAGCACTGCTTTTGCTTCCACCTGAGCCGAAGTGGGCGCGCAACTCCCAAAGGCCTCCCTCTAGCCGGTCATCTCTCCTTCTAGGAAGTGCCGCAGCGTCCAAATTTTTCACAACGCCTCATGTCCACGATTTCCCACATGAAAACTGCATTTTTTGTTTCGACCGGCCGCACGGGCACCGACTTTTTCACGCATCTCTTCAACGAGGTGGTGGAGAACAGTTGGAGTTTGCATGAACCAAAGCCGGCCTTTCGACGTCGCGGCTACCAACTGATGGCGCGTCAGCCCTCCGAGTGGGAAAAGTTCTATTTTTTACAGACGCGCAAGTGGCGCCACCAGCAACAAGACGTCGAGTGGTATGTGGAGACCAACTACCACTTGTTTGCGGGCATTCCGCTCATTCGGCAGACGTTTGCGGAGGCGTTGGTGTTCTTGATTGTGCGCGACGGACGAGATGTGGTCACGTCTTGGCTAAACCGCTGGCGATACATTACGAACTCTCACCTCACTCCCTTTTATGTGCCGAACGACCCCGCGCAATCCAGCTGGGAGCAGTGGAACCCGCTACAGAAACTGGCTTGGTATTGGAAGACAGTCAACCGCCATGCGCTGCGCTGCCAGCCCGACATGGTGATCCGCTTTGAAGAACTGTTCACAACGCGCCCAGAGGTGATTTTTGAGGTGCTAGACAAGTTTGAGGGGATTCACTTTCAGGCAGAGGCGATCCGAGCAGCGCAGGGGAAAAAAGTGAACCGCAATCGAGTGGAATTTTTTCCAAAGTATGACGAGTGGCCTGCCCACTGGAAAGAGCAGTTTTGGGAGATCGCAGGGGAAGAGATGCAGGCGCTGGGCTATGCCGAGTCGTCGGCAAACGTGTAGTTTTGCAGAAAGGTGTACTGGCTGGACAGAGCGAGCACCTGCTCAATGAGCGCTGAATCCCAAGGGAATTGTGTTCGCGTTTGGCGTGGCTTCGCGAAGACAATCGCCTGACAGTCCTGCAAATAGGCTGGGTGTGGCGTTAAGTTGAGATAGGCGCACACACGCCCTAGCTCTTGCGCAGGGTTGGCGAGGAAACGCTCAATTTGCACGTCTAAGAAAGAAGTCTCAGGGGCTTGGCCGCGGCTCTCCGCGATCACCTCTACCAACCCAAAGTAACGTCGGAGGGTTCTCTCCAGCACCTCTCTGGTCACGGCCTCGACTTGTGAGTCATGGTCGCGGAAAGCCATCGTGCTGATGTTGTCAAACGGGTTCCGCACCACATGAATGACACGGAGAGGCAGCTGCACTTTTTGTTGTAGTTTGTGCAACAGCCGAGGATCACGCCGCAGACGCCGCGCGCTGTTGGCCCCCTTTTTGTCTCCGATCACACGTAAGCGTTCGTAAGTGCCTTGGTGCTGATTGGCGACCGCATACGAATACCCTGTCCAAGTCCTGCCCGCTGCCGTGAATGCTGCTGAATTTTGGAGCAGCAGCGCGAAGAGCTGTTCTCGGGAAAATCCATATTTGAGATAGCGCAGGACGTCTTGTTCGTGGGCAATGACGGCGTCAGGATGCGCGTCAATCAGCGATCCCAGCAAGCTGTGGCTGCTGCGGGGATAGCCTAAAAACAGACAGAACGTCTCTAACTCTGCGAACTCTGGGGCGTGGTTGCGACCGTTTTTCCAGCTTTGGAGGTACTCGGTCGTAATGTTTCGTAAATTTTGCCAACTACTCATGGATTCATTCCCAGTTCAACTCACGCCCCAACCAAGCTGCTAACTCCTGATTGGGGGTGTGATACAACTCATTCAACTGCTGCCGGTCCTGCTCGTTGAGGTGGGTTTGATATTTCCCTTGATTGCGTGGCGCCAAGTTTGGGACCACAAAATTGTCTACGCCCAAAAAGTGAAAGATGCTTTGGAGCGCTTGCTGAGGATCCTGTTGGAACTCCTCCATCAACAAGACGTGCAGCTGCTCTCGAGGAAAAAACTCTAGCCAACGTTGGAGCTGTTGCAGATAGAAGCCGCGCGCTTGATAAGAAAATTTACGGTGCGCAAAACTTTGATAGTGGCCCTCCTGAAGAAGCGCCTCGGCTTCTCCGCGCAAGCGTTCGTTCTCGGCAGCTAAGGCTTCTGCAAACGTGGTCAAGGGCTCTCGCCCGTTTCGGACTTGGTGTTGGTAATGCGAGAACGCCCGCTCGGTTGGATTCCGCAAAATGGCGATGAGCTTGACGTGTGGGAGATCTTGCGCGACGCGTTGGGGCGCTAAAGGGTGAAACAAGTAGTAAGGAGTGGCCTCAAAGTAGAGCGAGTTGTCTTCAGCTTGAGTAGGGAAGTGCGAGCGGTACCAGCTCGGCCCTCGTCCGTAGTTATCGTCAAAATAGTGAACCTCTTTCTCCGTTACGTTCGAGACGAGCCGTGGATGTTGTTGCAAGGCTCGGTAGAGGGTCGTCGTTCCACACTTCTGTGCCCCAATGATCAAAAAGTCCGGCAAGGCTCTCTGGTGCGCGGTCAACTGACGAAACATTTGCGCTAACTTCATAGGGTGACCGTGGTTTGTAAGAAGCGTAGGAGATGATGCGTGGCAGCTTGTAACGTGAAACGTTGCTGCACATGTTGGCGCGCAGCTTGTCCCATTTGTTCGCGCAATGATTTGTCGTGGATCAGATGTAGAGTCGCGTCAAAAAAAGCGGTTTCTGCGCCTGAGGGGACGAGAATCCCGGATTCTGGTGAGATGATCTCTGGGTTGCTGCTGTGGTCAAAGGCAATCACAGGTTTGCCGCAGGCCATCGCCTCCACCAAAACATAGCCAAAGCCTTCCCAAAGGCTAGGTAACAGAAAAATATCGATGCCTTGCAGAAAGTGGGGGATGTCTTCCACAAAGCCGCAGAGTTGGATGTGCTGCTCCAGATGTTGCTCGCGGATCAGCGCTTCCAATTCGGCGAAGAGTTTGCCGTCGCCAGCGATCTTCAGCTGAAACTCGACACCTGCGGTGCGCAGCTGTGCGCCCAGTCGTACTAGCAGTCGCTGGTTCTTCTGCTCTACCATCCGGCCCACGTTTCCGAGCACGAGGGGGCGTTGAGGTTCGGGCGCGGGGAGCGGGCTGGGCTCCAGATGTAGGCCGTTGTAAATGACCTCGATTTTCTCTGCCGAGAAGAGCCCCGCGTCGTTCTCTAAGATCGTCGCTTTGGTCTTGTGAGAGTTAGCGATCATGCGGTCGACAACATTGCCAAAGAGCCAGCGGTTGAGGGGGTGTGCTTGTATCGGAATGGCGCTGCCACGGCGATAAATGACATCGGTCACGCCCGCTTGTTTGGCTCCCCAAGCCGCCGTTTTCAGATCGGTGGGCAAGTTCAGGATCAGATGTTGGGGCCGTAGCTCCTGAAAAAAACTGCGGAAGTTGAGGTGCGACAGGGGATTGAGGTAGGCGTGTTTCGAGAAGCGCAGCGGGGTCGTGGCGAGGTTTGCTTCCCGGGCGCGCCGCAGCAGCTCCGAACCTTCGGCAGCACACAGCGAAACCGGCACATTTTGTTGTGCTAGCTGCTGCGCCATCTCCAAATGCCACTTCTCCCCCCCACCCCAATCGGCGCAGGAGTTAAAGAAACAGATGTGCCCTACTTTTGTTGTTGCTGC
>CBFIJD010000085.1:0-4694 GCA_965662845.1 uncultured bacterium
CAGCCCTCTCTATTGAAAGTATTCGTTGCGAAAATATAGAGAATGCAGTCTCTATATGCACTAAACTTCAGATAAAACAGTTGGTTTATAAGCCCTCTTTTGGAAGTACAGATGAGGCAGAAGTAATGCTTAGGCAATTAGAGAAGTACCAAATTAACGCCTATTTATGGCTTCATCTAACGCCGATACATGATGTGTTAAGAATATACAGATCAAGTGAAAAGATAAACGGGTGGGTTTGCGTAGAAAAACATCAATTTTTAGACCTCGCGCGCCAGATGATTCAGCTGAGCGGGCTGCAGCCCGAACGAGACATCCCGATTCAGTTCACTGGTCTGCGCCCCAGCGAGAAACTCTATGAAGAGCTGTTGATTGACCCTCGAACTGCCGCAGAGACTTCTCACCCGCGCCTCTTCCGTTCACATGAACCACTCCCCGCCCCAGAGGTGCTGCAACAAGAGCGGCAACGACTCGAAGATGCCCTACAGCAACGTGACTCCGCAGCCGCTCTTCAGGTCATGGGCCGACTGGTACCGGAATATGGCGTGCCGGAGCACCTCAAGCAGCTGCAGGTCGTTGCGGCTCCGCCGCGTCTGGTGAGCGGAGCGCCACCGCTCCAGCTATCAAGGCAAAGGCCACGCTCTGCACTGTCATGAACGTGATTTGCCAAACAAAGTAGTCAAAGACCTGCCCTGCGCACACGGCGATGGCTGGGAGCAGCATCCCCCACGCAATCTGACGGTGCCGCCAGAACCAGTCCCCCACAAACCAGAGCGCGAGTATGAGCCCAACCCAGCCCATCTCCACCCAGATAGTGAGGAGCGCGTTGTGAGCATTGTAGATCCTTTTCCGATGCCGAAGCTTTTTGAGGTGTCCTTCCGTTATGTTTGAGAACACCGCATTCCCAAAGTTCTTGACACCGTCACCGAGGACCTTGTGGTGCTGCCAACCATACTCCCACCCCAGTCGATAGATGGCGAAGCGTTCTTCGCGGCGTTCGAGCTGCTGGTAGGTGTCTTGTTGCGCGAGCCGTTGGGTCGCCGAGACCAACCGTGTCCAGGCGGAGGGCTGTGTTTTCGTCAGAATTGCCCCGCTCCCAAGAACGAACAAGAGGGCCCCGCACAATGACAGGCTCAGCCACTTCTTCTGACCTCGATGTCGCCAGACCAACCAACAGAGACTCAGAAACAGCGCTGCCGCCAGGCTGACCAAAGCATTCCTGCTCCCCGACATGACGATGCCCCACACTCCAGCGGTGAGACCAAGAGCCCCACTGATCCAACAGCGCCTCCAGAGGGCGTAGCCTGCGAGCAGCAACAGCACCAAGCTCGCGGTGCCATAGGGGTTCGGATTCTCAAACAGAGCGCTCAAGCGCCCCCATTCTGGTAGGTAGTACAATTCGAGTCGCAGCCCGAATTTTCCGAGTTCATGCTGCAGGTTCCACCCAGCCCAATAGACATCTAAGCCCGTCGACAGGCTCACGGCCACAAACCACCACAGCGTCGTGCGAATGGCATTCTTCTCAAATTGCGGACGCAGCAACAGCAGCAGCGTCAAAAAAACGGCGAGGTGGATGCTGTAGCGCGCCGAGTGCTTCAGGCTGTGCGCCCGCCATTCGCTGAACCACGCCCCCAGCCACATCCACACGAACAACGCGGCGACGAGGAGCAACGGCGTGCGTAGGCGGCTCCAGACCTCGGGAATGCGCCCTCGATGCGTGAGGACCGTGAGACCCAGAATAAGCGGCAAGAAAAACGTGTAGAGGCTCAAGCGAATCGGGAACTCGCGCCCAATCTCCGCTTCAAGAAATGCCTCAATTGCTGGAATTTTGAGCGGCAACGAGAACGTCAGGATCCCGAACAAGTAGAGGCTGTCACGGAGTTGAACCAGCCGATCGCGTGCCTCGGAAGAGAGCTGGAAACGAAATGGCGATGTGCTCCAAGCAGTCAAAATCGACCCCGCAGAAGTTTTTAGAGAAAGCTGTGTGCGTCCTAGCAAGAGACTGCGTCAGCAAGAGTGCGACCAGAACCGGACGGAAGTGTGAGTTGTTTGTCGTGAGGGACTCCATGTTGCAAATCTCTGCCACGACTACAAAAAACACCTCCTCAGGAAGAGAGAGTAGAGGTGCGACTCATCGTCTTCACGAGCGCATGGATGCCGGCAGCTGCGGTGAGATTTACCTGTCTTTAAGGCGTTTGGATGACATTTCGGCAAAATCTACAGTGGGGGATCACTGGGCAAATCGGAGCTAAGGGCGCGCTGTTCGCGTATCACCTGTTGCTGCCTTATCTGCTCGGCTTGTCGCATTATGGGGCGTTCGCCTTTCAGTATGCGCTTGCCGCCGTCTTACTCGGCCCTTTGTTGGAGTTAGGCTTCAGTCAGCTCGTCCCCAAGTGGATTGCACGCCAACGTGAAGAAGTGATCCCTCTGGCTTTGCGAACGCAAGTGTTTGCCGCGACGCTTTGGCTCCCTATTTATGCTCTAGTGGCGTGGCAGACGGGCGCTTCGTGGCCGCTTGCTCTCGCGCTGTGTGTGCATTTTGTGAGCAACGCCGCCACCCAAGTCGGGCTAGGGATTTTGAGAGGTCGGGAAGATTTGCGCACCGAATCGATTTTGCTGCCGCTGCAGAATCTGCTGGCGTTGGCTGTGTTGGCGTTGGCTTGGTGGTTAGCTGGTTCCGAGCCGTGGGTTGGCGCTGTGGGGTTGGCGCTGTCTCGGTTCGTTGGGGTCGTTGTGCTTTGGCGGCGCTTGGGGCGCTTTCGTTTGGGGACTCGACCAGATGCCCAGTTGCGCTTTCACTCTCTTGTACGCGAGGCGCTCTCGCTGGGGATGGTGCTCTTGCTCATCCAGCTGTACTTCCGCATTGACACCGCGATGCTAGGCTGGTTGCGCGGCGACGCGGCGGTCGCTCCGTATGCGGCGGCCTACACGATCTTAGAAGGGACATTTACTCTCCCCGCTGTGGTCATGGCGGCTTTGATAGGCGCGCTGTCCCGAAGCGCTGAATTTGAGGAGTCGTTTCGCCGAGGCTGGAAAGTTCTAAGCGCTGCGGGGCTGAGTTTAGGGGTCGGAGCCTTTGTGCTGGGCCCATGGTTTTTTGAGACGTTTTATCCTGCGGATTTCGCGGAAGCCGGCGTGTTGCTGCGGATTCTCGCGCCGGTCATCCCGCTCGTGTATTGGGGGTTTTTGACGACGCAGTCACTCGTCGCGCTCGATCGGCAACGGATCTACTTGGGGATCACAAGCTGTGGGCTCCTCGTGAACGCCTCGCTGAACTGGTGGTGGATTCCCCTCTATGGCGCAGAGGGGGCCGCCTGGGCAACCCTCGTCACAGAGGCGATGATCCCTCTGGCCTGCGGTGTCGCGATCTGGCGGATTCGTTACGCTCCGGTGTCCGCCAGCGTCTCTGCAAACAATTCCCGATGAGCCTGCGCGCTGCGCTCCCACCCAAAATGTTGAACCCGTCTTCTCCCTGCGGCGCGCAAGCGTGCTTGAGCTTCCGCGTTGTGCTGAAGTCTCTGGATCTGCTGCGCGAGCTCGTCTGGTTGTGTTGGATCAAAGTAGAGCGCGGCGTCTCCGCCGGCTTCCGTTAAACTCGCTGCGTTCGAGCTGATCACGGGAGCGCCACAGGCCATCGCTTCTAAGGTCGGCAGGCCGAACCCTTCGTAGGTGCTGGGGAAAATAAACGCCAACGTGTCGGTGTAGAGCCGTCGCAGCGCCTCGTCGCTCACATAGCCTAACCACTTCAATCGCTGAGGAACGTTGGCTTGCTCGGCAATCCGCTGAATGCGTTGTTGTTCCTCGGCAGGCATTCTTCCACAGATTGCTACGTCTATGGGCGTTTCTAAGCGCGCTAACGCCTTGACGACGACCTCCACGTTTTTGTAGGGGCGCCCTTCTCCGACGAGGAGTACAAAATCGTCGAGGCCAAACTCTTGGCGAGCCTGCCCCGCGGCCTCCGCCTGAAAGGTCGTTGCGTTGACCCCCGCTGGGATGACGCGCAGCTTGTGGGCGTGGCTCTCTAGCTGGGAGAAATGCCTCAGCAATTCCTGTTTCGTAAACTCGGAGACGCAGACGGTCGCGTGAGATTGACGGATCAGCGTGGGCAAAATGTGTCGATAGTAGGTTGTCCAGCGCGGCATGTAGAGCGGGTCGTAGAGCGGCAAGAGGTCATGGACCGTGATGATCTGGGGGCAAGGCGGGAAGCTCATTCCTTCGGCGATGGGAGAAAACAAAATCTGGGCGCGCTGCTGCTGAGCCTGTGAGCGCATTCCCGTTTGTTCCCACCACAGGCGCGCGAGGTTCGATTGCGTGTTGGCGGGAACCCGAAACACAGGCCCTGCGGGGATCGTCTGTTGAGGAAAGCGCTCGGAGAACGCGCCGTAGCGAGTGAGCAGGCGGGCGTGTCTATAGCTTTGTAAGAGCTGGGCGCTGAGCTCCACGCCGTAGCGACTCAACCCTGTGGGGTTCGGGTGCATCAGAGCGCCGTTGATCAGCAGCCTCGTGTCATCGAGTTGGGGTGAGATGCTGTTCGTCGATGGCATCTTAGCGTTTCCAAAAGGCGGGAGTGAACAACACAAGGAGGACAAACACCTCTAAGCGCCCAAGCAACATCGTGAAAGTCAAAAACAGTTGAGCCCACATCGGCAAAATCGCCGCGAGCGCCGGGTCTTCTGCGCTGCCAAAGGCCACGG
>CBFIJD010000086.1:0-4514 GCA_965662845.1 uncultured bacterium
AATCGGTGAACGCTGCACATCGAGATAGCCTGGATAAAGCCCTATGGGAGAAGTTTAAAACGCCTCTATCCCCCAAGGAGGACGAGGATTTTTTGTTGAAACCTAAACTTTTAACCCAAGATGAAGATGGGAATATCTGTCCTACTGTAAGCGGAGTTTTAATGGCCACCCGTAATCCGCAGGAAATCATCTCCAATGCCTTTATTCAAGCAGTCGTTTATAGAGGCACAGAGCGTAATGCTGCTTATCAGCTTGATGCAAGAGATGTTGTTGGGCCGTTAGATATTCAAATTGCGGGCGCCTACGATTTTGTCAAAAAAAATATGCGGGTTTACGCAGTAAAAGAGCCCGCTCGGCGCGATATTCCACAATACGCTATGCAGGCAGTGTTTGAAGCATTGGTGAATGCAGTAGCCCACCGAGACTATTCCATCTATGGCTTCAAAGTTCGATTGCATCTGTTTTCCGATCGCTTGGAGCTGTATTCTCCGGGATCTATTCCCAATACGATGACACTAGAGGCGCTTTCACAGCGCCAATCTGCACGGAATGAACTTCTGGCAAGCTTGCTGGCACGTTGTCCTGTTTTACTCCCAGACTACGACGGTCAGCGTGATTTTCTCATGGATAAGCGCGGTGAGGGGGTACCGATCATCATCACCGAAAGCGAGAAGCTGTCCGGTAGAAAGCCGGTGTACAGGCTCCTTGATGATTCTGAGTTGATGCTGACAATTTTTGCCGCGCCCCCCCCCATGGCGAGGATTGATGTTACGAATGGAGCCCAATAAGGGTGAAAAACCTTTCGCCCCTACCGACGGTTTTTCATCCCGACGTTTTTCGTTCCGACGCTGGTCATCGTAGGGGTAGGCACGGGGGTTTGCCCTGATTTTGGGCAACCACAAACGCATTCATCTCCGGCCCCGTAAGGGCGAAAGATTTTTCGCCCCTATCGGATCGCGAAACCGGGAAAAATGGGGGACACCACGGCGCGCCGTGCCCCTACGGAAAAACGGCAACCTCTCGGACAGCGGACGAGCGCACCGAAGACGCAAAAAAGCGTGCAGAGACAAAATGGGGATTTTTTTGCATGTTTATGTAGTTCACTGAATTGAGTTGCAAGAAGCAGCTACGATGCGGTTCAGCTTCCTCGTCTGGAGACAGGGACTGGATAACTCCCCCCCAGAGGCAGGAACCATGATGCGCTGCTTTCTTTGTATTGTTTTGGTACTGATTTCACCCTTTTTATTACAAGCAAACAGTGAGGTCAGATACTTTGGGCTCGCCGATGGTGTGAAACTCAACTACACTGAGTCTGTAGACCGTCTAGAAGACCAATCTCTCCAAGGAGACGTCCAAACATTGGGCTACCTAGACTATCGCTGGTCTTCGTATCTGGGATTTGGTTTGCAAATGGGGACGACCACCCTCGACGACACAACCCCGACATCCAGCACAGGCGCGACGCACCAAGTGGAGTTGCAGTCCACTTACGGACACGCGCTGCTGAACCTGCACCTCCCGCTCTTCATCGGATTGAAAGGAGATGTCTTTTATGGCGTGGGGTACCACTACACTCAGGCAGACATTCGCCGAACACAGAGCAATGGCAGACTGGAGAGCTATCGCTTGGAGCAGGCGGGAGAGCACCAAACATGGGGAGTCTTGCTCAGCATCCCACTGATTTGGGGCGTCTCTGTCGGGATGGGAGCGTCGGAGCACTCGCCTGTGCTGGAGAAAGATTTGGCGATTCAACCCGCAACCACCGGCCAACGCAATGAGTTTTGGGTGGTGAAAGTGCGATGGGGAGGCGCCAGCGCCGCAGAATAAGAGACGGAAGAACTTCCAGCAGTTGAGGAATAACCCATTTCAGACTGCTCAACTACGAAGCGTGCTCCACCCACACCAAACAAGAGGCCCCATGAAGCTTGAGAAGACCCGCCGACTGACGACGCTGTCCATCCTTGCCTGCCTGCTCCTTTTTCTGCTGATCTCCTGCTCCCCGAACGATGACGAGGTGGTGGTGATTGAGGAAGGAAGCGCCACCACCGCCGACGAAACCCCCACGACCACGGACACCACACCCCCCACGACCACGGACACCACACCTCCCACTGCAGTCAGCGTTTCCATTGATAGTGGCGCCTCCACCACAACCAGCGCTTCCGTGACGCTCTCCCTCAACGCGACCGATGATGTGGCTGTGACGCATTACTATGCGAGTGAGTCTTCCAATGCTCCGGCAGCAAATGCCAGCGGCTGGGCTAGCTATGCAACCAGCGTGAGCTACACCTTTGACACCACAACCAGCGAGACCAAGACCATCTATGTCTGGTTCAAGGATGCCGCTGGAAATCTGTCCAGCAGCGCCACGGGCTCTATTAGTTTCAGCAACCATTGGCCGGTTCAATTTGGGACTTCCGGTAATGATTATGCTCATGGCGTGAGCGTGGACAGCGCGGGGAACGTCTATGTCGCAGGAGAGGCAGGCGGAACCTTCGACGGCCAGAGCAGCGCCGGAGAACAGGACGCCTTTGTGGCCAAGTACGACAGCTCCGGCAACCAAGAGTGGCTGCGGCAGCTCGGGACTTCCGGTGGGGATGAGACTACTGGCGTGAGCGTGGACAGCGCGGGGAACGTCTACGTCGCGGGAACTACACAGGGCACCTTCGTCAGCCAGAGCAGCGCCGGAGGCTATAGTGACGCCTTTGTGGTCAAGTACGACAGCGCGGGCACCCAGCAGTGGCTGCGGCAGTTTGGGACTTCCGGTAGAGATGATGCTTATAGTGTGAGCGTGGACGGCGCGGGGAACGTCTATGTCGCGGGATATACAACGGGCACCTTCGACGACCAGAGTAGCGCCGGATTCGATGACGCCTTTTTGGTCAAGTACGACAGCTCCGGCAGCCAGCAGTGGGCGCGGCAGTTCGGGACTTCCAGTCTTGATTATGCTTATGGCGTGAGCGTGGATAGCGCCGGCGACGTCTACGTCGCGGGAAAGACAGGGGGATCTTTCCTTGGCCAGAGCAGCACCGGAGTCTCCGACGCCTTTGTGGCCAAGTACGACAGCTCCGGCAACCAGCAATGGCTGCGGCAGTTTGGTAGTACCTCTAATGAAATTGATAGTCCTCGGGACGTGAGTGTGGACAACGCGGGCGACGTCTATGTCGTAGGCCATACAGATGGCACCTTCTCTGGCCAGAGCAGCACCGGAAACTATGACGCTTTTGTGGTCAAGTACGACAGCTCAGGTAATCAGCAGTGGCTGCGGCAGTTCGGGACTTCTAGTGGAGATTTTGTTTATGGCGTGAGTGTGGACAACGCGGGCAACCTTTACATCGCGGGAGAAACGTGGGGAACTTTTTCAGGAGAGACCCACGCCGGAGGTTTTAGCGACGCCTTTGTAGCGCGATTTGATAGTTCTGGGAATCAGCAGTGGGTGCGGCAGCTGGGGACTTCCGATGATGATAAGCCTTATAGCGTGAGCGTGGACGGTGCCGGCGACATCTACGTCGTGGGAGAAACATATGGAACCTTCTCTGACCAGAGCAGCGCCGGAAGTTGGGACGCCTTTTTGGTTAAGTACGATAGCGAGGGCACCCAGCAGTGAGACTGCCGCTCCCTCCGCCGCCGGCCCCGTAAGGGCGAAAGATTTTTCGCCCCTACCGATTCGCGAAACCGGAAAAACGCACAAAAGCTCACGGCGGCAACTGCACCTCTGCCCCGACGGTCACGGCTCCTAACCCTTCCACTCGATAGGTCCCATCGGCTTCGGGTGGTGTGCGGAGGCACGTTGGAGAGGTGCGCACATACACCCTCGCTCCATCGACTCGCTCCACGACGGCCAAGCACCCCTGCGTGGAGGCGTTGGTCTCGGACTATCCATGGCGTCAATATCTGCCCCGAATACGGGCTTGGCGCGCCTTTTGGCCTTTGGCATAGTCTTCGGGTGACGTGGATCCGTCAGCAAATGGAGATTTTGTGTAGAATAAAGAGTTGGGCTTCTAAATTTAAGGAAAGGTTAAACATGGGTACAATAACCATTAAAGTTCCACAAGATATTCATGTAGAATATCAGATTGATAGATTTGATCTTACTGAAGATATTATTGAAAAATTGAAGGAAATAAAACTAGAACCTTCAACTACAGCCCCAGATAGACTTTTAGGGCTATTTGCTGAGGAAGCAGAGCTTCTTGATCAAATTACAGAGTCAGCAATGCAAGGACGTGAGAATAATTCACTACGAGTATCATAATGGAAAAAACCATTCTTGATACAGATATTTTTTCGGAGGTTCTCAAAAGAAAGCACCCCAATGTTGTGAGAACAGCAAAGCAATATTTTGAAGAGTTTGGTTACTACTCTATTTCCACCATAACAGTATTGGAAATCGTCAAAGGATTTCATAAAGTCAACCGTGAGGAAAGTATACAAAAATTTTTAGAAGCCATATCGACAGCAGAAATTTTAACATTAGACATCAAAAGCGCAGAACGTGGAGGAAGAATCTATGC
>CBFIJD010000087.1:0-4489 GCA_965662845.1 uncultured bacterium
GGGTTCCATGCCTTGTAAGGTCTCGCGTGAGAAGACCCAACCGCAAGCGGCGAGGAGGGTCACCAAGACCATCAGCGCGTCTTGGGGCCACAGGGAAGCAGGAGAAGACACAGCAGACAGACTCATGCAGGAGGGAGAAATCGTTAGGAACGTGAGGGAGGGAGATCTTTTTGCACCAGAGGTGCGGCTGCAACCGCGCCTGTGTTGAGCATGGGCATCTCTCAGGAGGCTGCCAGCGTCGGTCAGCCGCTGTTTTCAATCCATTTCGGAACCACCCTGAACGCGGGCCGCTGTCGGCTCGTTGCAGTCGCTCATCCATAAACCATTCCTTTATGCGCCTTCCGCTCTCTCCCTTGAGCATCGGCATCACCGGATATCTCGGCTTTGCGATACTCGGTGGGCTCATCAAATTGCTGCGGCTTGACTTGGATCCGCTCACGTTAGCAGTCCCTTGGATTGGCATGAACGCTGTGCTCGCGGGCGTTTGGATCGTGACACGGCAGGGCTGGCGCGGTTTCCACACGAAGCTCTTGGGGGTGCATCTTGTGCGAGCCGTCGTGATGTTTGTGCCGTTTTTGGCGAGCATTTATGCGATGCGAGACCTCACGCTCTCGCTGCACAACACCCTCATGAACACGGCGCCGTTCTTCTTGATGCTGTTGGCGACCTTCTGGTTGCATGAGCAGGTGGGGCGCCGAGAGTGGACGGCCGTTGGGCTGGGCTTTGTGGGGATGTTGATCTGCCTGCGTCCTGGCATGGAAGGGTTTACGTTGTTGGCCCTGGCTCCTCTCGTCAACGCGTTTGCACAAGCCGTGGGCAACGCGTGGGTGCGACGACATCCCGAAGAGTCCGCTGTGCGCTGGGTGTTTTATCAAGAGAGCCTCGGCGCCACCTTAGCGGCCCTTGCCTTGGTGATGACTGACGGGCCTTGGATTCCGGCGGCGCTCTTGCCGACCGTCGGTATGATGGTCAGCGTGGATATGCTCGCGATGGTCTCGACGTACTATGCGTTCAGTCGGGTAGAAGCGTCACGTCTGTCGCCGTGGATCTATGTGCAAATTCCTGCTTCGGCTGTGGTGGGCTGGCTCTTGTTTCAAGAGGTTCCCGAACCAACTACCGTCTTGGGCGCGGCGCTGATCATCGCAGGAGGGTGGTTAACGATTCGACGCTGAGGCGATCTTCTCTGCCCTGTTCACTCTGACTTTCCTTCCTTGTCCCGTGATCGCTTCAGCGGTTTGCGAACGCTAGAACCGCACTTGGAGAGACTTTTGCTGTACAGGCGGCCACCTTCCGAAGATTCCACCCCAAACTCTTCACACCTCTGAAGCACGAACCAAATTGTAACTTCAGTTGCGTTTTGGTGCCGAGTTCACGGTTTTGCAGTAGGGCAAAATAGCCCTCAACAACGCGGGGTGCGGCTAGTTTTTTAGGCTGAGTTTCTTATATGCGAATTATTTGACTCCAACTAATGAAAGTGAGAGCATTATCTCTACGAAAGTTAAGACCGTAACATGTTGACGAAAAATTAACCCTTGTTGACAAGGACTGCACATGCTGACCACAGCACAGAAGACACCGGATTCGCTGAATCCAAAACTACTCAAAAATCTGGTAGCGGACGGCAAAGAGAAAGGGTTCTTGACCATCGACGATATTATGAAACGTTTGGAAGCGGATCAAGAAGAGCCCGAACGCATGGAGAAAATCTTCAACGCGCTCTCTGGAGTGGGGATCGAGGTGCTTGAGGAAAGCGAGAGCTCCCAAGACGAAGCCTTAGCCGAGGCGGAAGAAGAGAAGGCCGCAGTGGAGATTGACGACTCGCTGAGCGACGCCGACTTAGCCGCCCTCAGCAATGACCCCGTTCAACTCTACTTGCGGAAAATGGGGAGCATTCGGCTGCTGACACGCGACGAAGAGCTCAACATCGCCCAGACAATTGAGCAAGGCAACCGAGAGCTGCTTGAGATCTTCGCGCGCTCCAGCCTCGTCCTCGATCACTTGGGGCAACAGCTCCGCAAGCTCGAAAATGGCACGCTGCGCGTGAGGAATCTCATTGCAGGCCTAGACGAAGACGACAACGTCATTGAAGACGACGAGCACGCCTCCAAGAAGCTGCTGGCGGTCTTAGAGCGGGTACACGAGCTGCACCATGAAATACAGGCGCTCCAAGCACAACCGAAGAGTGAGACGCTCCCAGACGACCTTCAGGCACTGCGGCAAAAAATCGTTAAGCAGCTGATAAAAGCTAACTTCAACTCGCGTCAGTTTGAGTCTCTCTGCGAGGTGATGCTGCAACACAACGCGAAGATTCGCAGCTTCTCTAACAAAGCGGAGATGTATCAACGCAAACTGCAACTTTCTGTCAATGAAGCGGCAAAGTGGTTCGGCAAATGGGAGGCCGTACAGGGCGAGAAGCGCAAGCAGCAGCGCTACGCTCGGAAGATTCACAACCTCACAGAGATGCCCTTTCCGATCGCTCGCCGCCACTTTGAAAAGCTGTGCTTGTGCTTGCGACGAGTCGAAGCGCTGCAAATCCAAGCTGGCCATCAATTCTTAGACTTCGACGAAGAGATTCGCCAACTGCGCATCGCAGAAGGGCGCGTCAAACGCGCGAAGAGCAAACTGATCGAGGCGAATTTGCGCCTGGTGATCAGCATTGCCAAGAAGCACACCAACCGTGGGTTGCAGTTCCTCGATTTGATTCAGGAAGGCAACCTGGGGCTCATTCGCGCTGTGGACAAGTTCGAATATCGCCGAGGTTACAAATTCTCGACATACGCAACGTGGTGGATTCGCCAATCCATTACCCGAGCCATCATCGACCAAGCCCGCACGATTCGCATTCCCGTACACATGATCGAGACGATCAACAAGCTGTATCAAGTGTCGAAAGTTCTCACCCAAAAGAACGGCCGCGAGCCTTCTTTGGAAGAGCTGGAGTCTCACTTGGGCATGCCGCTGGACAAGGTGCGAGATGCGCTACGGATTGCGAAAGAGCCTGTTTCGCTAGACTCTCCGATTGGGGACGACGAAGACTCGCAGCTCAAAGACTTTATCCCCGATCAAAACATGCAAGACCCCGTCGCGAGCACGACTTACTCTAATTTAGAAGAGTCGATTCGCAGCACGCTGGCGTCGCTGAGCCCCAGAGAAGAGAAAGTTGTCCGCATGCGCTTCGGCGTAGACGAGTCCAAAGAGTATACGCTGGAAGAGATTGGGCTGAACTTCGATGTGACCCGAGAGCGCATTCGACAAATTGAAGCGAAGGCCCTTCGGCGGCTGCGTCACCCTAGCCGCAGCAACACGCTGAAGTCGTTTCACGAAGAATAACGTCTGAATAGGTATTTTTGCGAATATCTCTTTGAGAAAGCGCTCTTATACTACTGGCCTTTCTTCATGTTGACCCTCCATTAGGGATCTATCCTGATCAGCCCAACTTTAGATGGACAGATCCCTAACTCCTACGACCCGACTCCCCTGCCCTGCTGACTCTGAACCAAACCACCTCCCCGCTGCGACACAATCCTCTCTCGCAGATCTCGCCCTCGCAACCATTGCTGAGGAGAAGTGTAACTTTATGAAAATATGCGTAAAAAATAAGAAAAAATCTCAATTTGTCATGAATTTTAGGTAAATTTGCCTATTTTGTTTTTTCGTAAGAAGCGTAGTGTTTGTGCCTCTTCTTCATGTTGATCCTCCAGGGACTTCATCGCTTCAGCCCAACTACGGTGATGAAGTCCCGCCCTCCGCTCCTTCTCCTAAGACTTCACGCAAAAACAGACTCACCCCGCTTGAGAGCCAAGAGCGCAGCTGGCCACGATCTTTCTCGTACTCCAAAAAACCAATGTGTCCGCCCCGCTTGAAGAACGCGCTCTGTGTCAGTGGGCCAAGCTCTTCTGGATGGGGGATGACGTCTGGCCACATGAGCACGTCGTCTCGTCCATGAACCAGCAGGGTCGGTACTTGGATTTGAGAGAGCTTCGGACGGCAACTACAGCGCGTGTAGTATTGTTCTGCGCTAGCAAAGCCGTGCAAGGGCGCAGTGAACTTCGAGTCAAACTCGTAAAGCGAACGCAGCGACAGCATCTCCTCTTTGCTGCCGGCTGGGAGAGACTCGGCCACAAGATCCCATTTTCGCAACGTGTCTTGTTGCAGCTCCCTCAAAAAAACGTGCTCATAGAGACGAGAGACGCCATGACGCAGCCGAGCGGCGCAGCGCTGAAGGTCATAAGGGACTGAAATCGCGACGGCGGCGGCTGGCGCTGTGGTGAGGGTGTCGCCTAGCCAATTCAGCAAGACGCTGCCGCCCAACGAAAAGCCAATGACCGCTAATTTTGCTTGCGGAAAGCGCGTTCTCAGCTGCTTCACGGTCCAAGCAACGTCGTCCCACCGCCCCGCGTGATAGCTATAGGGCATGCGGTTGGTGATGCCCCCACAGTTGCGAAAATTGAGGGTGACTCCGCGCCATCCCTGCGCCTGCACCTGCGCC
>CBFIJD010000088.1:0-4245 GCA_965662845.1 uncultured bacterium
GCCGCTTTAGTCGCCGGCTCCAAAGAGATGAAGCGCATCATCAACGAGATTTTTGCTGCGTGTCACCAATGGCCAGAGGCATCCGAGCGCTTCGATCGCAAGAAGAACAAAGACTTGCGCAAGGTTTTACGACAAGCCCGCCAAACAAGCATGCCACTCAATTATGTTGAGCGCATGATTCAACTCGCAGAACAGGGATATACCGGAGTCGACTTCGATGAGTATGACACCGACTGGAACTCGGAGGCATACAGCACCGTTGCAGGACAAAACGCTAACAACTCTGTCCGGATCACGAATGACTTCATGCAAGCCGTCGAACATGATCGAGAGTGGAATTTGTTTTGGAGAACTGAACGCGCAAAAGCAGCCGAAGAAGGACGAGAAGCGCAGGCCTGTCAAACTCTGAGCGCTAAAGAATTGTGGGAGCAGATCGCTTATGCCGCGTGGGCTTCCGCTGATCCTGGTTTACAATTTGATACCACCATCAACGAATGGCATACCTGCCCCGCAGACGGCCGGATTCGGGCCTCCAATCCGTGCAGCGAGTACATGTTCTTAGATGACACCGCCTGTAATCTAGCGTCTCTGAACCTGCTCCGCTTTCAGACTGACAGTGGAGAACTCGACATCGATCGCTTCCGACACGCTGCGCGGATTTGGACTGTGGTTCTGGAAATCAGCGTCCTCATGGCTCAATTTCCAAGCCGACGTATCGCGGAGCTGTCCTATGAATTTCGTACTCTTGGCCTCGGCTACGCGAACCTCGGCACCTTCCTAATGGTCAACGGCATCCCCTATGACTCCGATGAAGCCCGCGCGATCTGCAGCGCGATCACAGCCATAATGCACATGAGCGCTTACGCAACATCTGCAGAGATGGCAGGGGAGCAAGGGGCTTTTCCGGGATATGAGCGGAACAAAGAGCACATGTTGCGCGTACTGCGGAATCACAAGCACGCGGCCTACGCTGCCTCCAACTCGGCCTATGAAGGGCTCAGCATCACACCAGTCCCCATCCCCACCGAACACTGCCCTCCTACTTTGCTCAAAGCCGCTCGCGAAGACGCCGATCGCGCCTTAGCGCTTGGGGAAAAGCACGGTTATCGGAATGCACAAGTGACCGTCATTGCTCCAACTGGAACCATTGGCCTGCTGATGGACTGTGACACGACTGGTATTGAACCCGACTTCGCGCTCGTCAAATTCAAGAAACTCGCTGGGGGCGGCTACTTCAAAATCATCAACCAATCCATCCCGCCAGCGCTCAAAAAGCTCGGATACAGCGACGCTCAAACTCAAGATATTGTGCAATACGCGAAGGGGCATGGCTCGCTAAAAGACTGTCCGCAAATATCTCCCGAAAAATTACAAGCCAAGGGCTTTAACAAAGAGTTGTTAGAGACGGTTGAATCTCAATTACCAAGCGCGTTCGACATTCGCTTCGTGTTTAACCGATGGGTTCTTGGTGATACCTTCTGCAAAGAGCAGCTCAAGCTCTCCGATGACGAGTTGAACAATCCGGAGTTCAATATTTTGCACGCGCTCGGCTTCAAAGAGGCGGACATTGAAGCAGCGAATGACTACGTGTGTGGAACCATGACGGTTGAAGGCGCGCCACACCTGAAACCTGAGCACTACGCGGTGTTTGACTGCGCAAATAAGTGTGGAAAAAAAGGAGTGCGCTACATCCAGCCCAACGCGCACGTCTTCATGATGGCTGCGGCGCAACCGTTTATTTCAGGGTCGATTTCCAAAACCATCAATTTGCCCTCCGATGCCACCGTTCAGGATATCAAAAGCGTTTATCACCTCTCATGGCAGCAGGCTCTGAAGTGCAACGCTCTCTATCGTGACGGTTCCAAGCTGAGTCAGCCGTTGAACACTAGCGCCAATGACGATCTTTGGGATGAAGACGAAGACGAAGCAGAGAACGCGGCGCAGCAGTCCACAGAGGTTCGGATCGCAGAACGGATCATTCATCGCTATATAGCGAAACGACGCAGATTACCTAACCGACGCAAAGGGTATACTCAGAAAGCTGTCATCGGCGGACACAAACTCTATCTCCGAACAGGCGAGTATGAAGACGGGCAGCTCGGCGAGTTGTTTCTTGACATGCACAAAGAAGGAGCGGCTTTCCGCAGCATGATGAACTGCTTTGCCATTGCGATCTCCCTTGGTTTGCAGCATGGCGTTCCTCTGGAAGAGTACGTTGAAGCTTTTGTCTTCACGCGCTTTGAGCCAAATGGGATGGTCAATGGAAACGACGCCATCAAAATGAGCACGTCTATCATTGACTACATCTTCCGTGAGCTAGCGATCACCTATCTTGATCGTACTGACTTAGCCCACATTTCTTCTGAAGATTTACGATCCAGTGCTCTACACTCCACCAGACAACAGGTGGTCCCCCCTGAGTTTCACGAAGAACAAGTCGTATCCGAACGGACACTCAGCGCGGCTGAAAGCAAAGCATATCTAGAGAAAGACAAGGAGTCCCCCGTGCCAACAGTCTTGCTCGCGAGTCAACAAAGCGAGCCTTCCGTTAGCATGAATGGCGACGGGACTGCTCATTCTTTTGCTGGAGTTCATTCAGACAGCTCGTTGGTTGGTTCAACCCTGCTGTCCGACAGTCGCGACCAGAGCGATCTCATTCGTGAAGCTCGAACGAAAGGATATGAAGGCGAATCCTGCGAAAATTGCGGTCAATTTACGATGGTTCGTAACGGCGCCTGTCTCAAATGTGTCTCTTGTGGAAATACCAGCGGCTGCTCATAAACGCCTTCCCTTCCCTCAAGGGGGAAAGTTCGCTTCCCCCCTTTTCTCCCTCCAAAAGCAATTATTCTTGTAATTTATCAACTAACCTACTAAGTTCTGTAGATCACTCCTGTTCCGATCATTTCCACGATCAGTCTCCAAGATTATTTCTCAAAAGTTGCTCGGACGTCGGTGCATTGCATCCAATGTAGGGCTGCTCAATTTCGTAGATCGTTATTTATCGACATCAGCTATGAGTAATCCAGAACCTGCAGACAGCTCTCGTATTAAAGAAGAACTCCGAGCCACTTTAGCTAAAAACATCATCTCTGCCCGTAAGGCCAAAGCCAAAGTCCTTGGTCGCACTTACACTCAAGAACAACTTGCTGACGACTCAGGGCACTCCACCACAGCGATCGCCCAAATTGAACGCGGCGAAGTAGACCCTAGGCTCTCCACCATTGCCGGAATCGCAGTCGCCTTGAATGTGAACCCAGTTTTCTTGCTATTTGGCCGTAGTGAGATTGAGTTACTTTATCAAATGATTCGGGATTTAGACGAGCAGTCACTGAGTGAAATTTCCGACAAGCTCTTTAGTGAAAACTGGAATGAGATTGAACAGCTCGCGAACTCGAGCATTCCTAAGCATCGAGTAAAAGCTTCGCAAATCAGCGCGGCAACAATGGCTCTACGCCTGAACAAACAGCTGGCCCAAAACGCAATGGATGCTGCGGAAGCTGGCCAACAGATAGCAGAATCGGCGATCGATGTGATGGATGAATCAATGAAGCTAGGGATGAGCACCAGCGTGGGAATTGGGGCGGCAATGGCAGGAATTATGGGAGCGACCGTAGGTGCTTTTATGGGAATTTCTGATCAGAAAGTCTCTGACCTTTTTCGGGAGGCCACCAGTGAGCGCCGTACGGAAAAAACCGATAAGGAGTGACGGTTCAATTCAATCGGTAGACTAATGACTGTCCCGTCACCGATTTTTCGTGTTTCAAAGCTAACAGACGCGTAGAAAGAGAGTTCTTCAGAATCGTGTTTTCATTAACTGTCACAATTTGTTCCTTTCCTTCAGGCGTCACGATCTTTAGTTGTTCCCCTTCTACTAGGTCATTGTTGAGTTTAATCAACATATACTCTCCGCCGACGACTTCTACGACGTTCCCAATCAACTTTTCATCTCTTGCGATCGTCTGAACGGTCTTTAGACGGTTGATCGGCTTTTCAGTCTTGTTCGTTCGTGAGAAACCATGTGTGGTCGACTTAGGCCACCTGTCACGTAGCTTTTCCCCCAGACTAAAATTTCTCTGCCACAAAATTTGGTGGATTGTGTTCTGCTCCTCGATAAAAGTCATCAATGGGACATCAACGGAAGCTTTTGTAATTCCGGCGCCTTCCACAAGTTCTATCTTATCCAGCAGAAATAAGTCTTTGTGATGATAAAAAGTTGTTCCAGCGTTGTTGACAACTGTCTGAAAT
>CBFIJD010000089.1:0-3797 GCA_965662845.1 uncultured bacterium
ATCCAAAATGAACCCGCCTCTGGAAGACGGAGCTGTCACCAGGCTGTTAGCGAAGTTTGGGGGTGCTGAATAGTTACTACTGGAGACCATAGCCACCAGAAACATCCGTGTCTTCAGAAGACTCTACTGTTGTATCGACGTCGCCATAACGGTCTCCGCTGTAAGACACACTTGGGTTGAGCATCAGGCGTACGCGGTTACTACCTTCTGCCATTGCGTTGGCTGCCAGCAGGGTGAGCGCGGCAACACTCGCGATCATGAACTTTTTGAACATCTCATTCTCCTTGAGAAAAATGGGGTAAATGCAGGCACGAAAGCAACCTGCCAACAGAGCCTACCTTAGCAAGAGATTCGCCATTCTGGCGTCTACATGACGCAAAACCATTGTGAAACACTTTAACAAAAATGTTACACAAAAAGAGAGCGGCCCGTTTTTTTGGTCAGCGCTTTTCGCCTCGCCCTCGCCTCAACTCCAGTCATTCTCAAGTGATCGGCCACCGCAGTTGGTTCTAGGGGCACGTTGCAGGTGCTCCTCACGCAGCTATTTCCTTTCTCTATAGACCGCTGGTCGCGCTCTGCTCGGCGGACATGAGTTGCGACGAAGGCGCGGTCTTCACAAACAGACGGAAAGCAGATGGGTCTCTTTGCGGGAACAATCTGCCCCTCGCCCGCAGCGCTCCCTCTCCGCTCCTTTGCGGGGTATTGAATCTTCGCGTGATCCTCGCTAGGCCGCACAGGCTCTCGCCTTCCCGCAGTCGGTATGCTTCTCGCATCAGTTGAAGACTGATCCTTTCCTCTCTGAAATCCCTGCTGAGATTCTCGCATGTTGCCTCAACGAAACCCGCTGCTCACGCTGCTGTTTGCCCTCGTCGCGTTGGGGACGTTTGGCGGATTCTGGTTTGGGGACTTCTGGGCGAGCTCCTTCGCCAACACACAGAAAGGCCTCTCTCACACCGCACAGGCCGCCGCGACTGTGGAGCCGGACCATAAGATTTCGTATCGCATTCAGGTGCGTGACGACGAACAACAACCGGTGGAGCGCGCCTTCGTTTCGTTGCGACACTACCCTGAATATCAATGGTTCACGAACCAAGACGGCGAAGTGACCCTGCGAGTCGAAGCCCAAGCCCGCGACGTAACCATTGTCGCAAACGGGTTCATCACACAGACCTTTCAACTGCCGCTGGTCCAAGGGCTCGACAAAGTGGAAGTCAGCTATCAACTCAAGCCCAACCCGATGCTGCTGGGTGAGTAATCATCCCCGCCTTGGGACCGCCTGCAAGCAGACCAGCCAGTCCGCTCCACGGTTTTCGAGGATGTATTCCTCCGCTGCCGCTGGCACCAGCCAGCCTTCCTCCTTCTCGACAGAACCACAGCCTTCGTCTCCAACTTGGAGAAAGCCTGTCCCCGTGACGCCAATCAACAGGTGATAGGCGCCTTCGGTGTAGAGCGCGACGCGCTTTTGGGGCGCTAAGGTCAAGCGATGCGCGACAAAATCGGGAAAATCCACAAAGCGTTCGCAGCGGAAGCCGCGCTCTTCGCCGACCAGTTCGGGCTGCGGTGGCACATACACTTCGGGCCGCATGGCTTCCAAAGCGCGGTCTGTATCCCAGTGACTTTGCGTCAGCACCTTCTGCCCAAACATCACGATGCGGCGCTCATAGTGTGGCGTCTGGAACTCAATCACCTTCACGCCATGTTGCAGCGCGTGCATCTGATGCGTTGGGAAGGCCACCACGTCGCCGACTTTGACTGGGCAGCGTCCAACGAAGGTCTCTGCGAGGTGGCGCAGCTCGGCTTCTTGCGCTTGCTGCTCGTCGGGGACGGTCGCCAGCAGCGCGTGCATCTGCTGGGGCGAGAGCGCCTCATTCACGCCGAAACCCCGCTGCGCGCGTTCTTCGTCGAGTTGCGCGTCAATTTGACGGCGCACGACTTCATAGGCTGCAACCGCTCGCTGGAAGTCTTGTCGATACCGCGCCCACCAGCCCGCGCCATGCTCTGCTTGATACTGCTCGACCAGCTCTGGACGCAAACCGGCTTTGACCTCGCCGACGCCTTCTGGCCACGCCTCGGTGTCCACATCAATCACGACGTACACTTCCCACTTCTCTTCGTGCATCTCCAAGTAAAGATCGCCGAGCACCGGCTGAGGAACAGGGTTGAGCGTCTTGAGCAAGATCAGCGGCTGCGGGCAGTCATTCAGGCGTTCTTGGGGAAACAGAGCGAGCGCGTAAGGCAGCTCGGTCGCCCCTTGCTCGTCCACGACCTTCACGACGCCGCGCTTCTCCACGCCTGTGTACCACCCCTCGTAGCCCCACGGCTTCGGGATCTTGAGCACGTCGAGTCGCATTGGCAGATGGGGCTCTTGCAGCACGGACGCTTGAGCCATCGCAATGGGCTCCAGTTGCGCGTTCGCCCGCAGCTGAGACTGCACGGCGGCGGCGCTCAAGACCTCTCTCCAGACGCAGCCGCGCACGGTCTCGGTGGTCAACTCCAGCAGTTCTTGAAACGCGACCTCTCGCGGTTCGTCCAGCCATGTCTCACGCAGCTGGCGATCACGCAGCACAAAAACGTTCGTGTCTGCTGGTAGCGAATCCCGCACCGCCGCGAACAGCTCGGTCGCGCTCACGGGGTGGTTCAGCGGGTGCTCTGCGGGCACATGCACCAAAAAACTCTGCATCTCCAAGGGCAACGCCTCCGCGCAGGCGGTGTGCCAGTGCGTGCGTAGCGCGTCCAAAGGGCTCATGGATTCTCCTTGCGTGTGGGGTCAGGTTGTTTGTATGAACTCCGCCTTTGCCACAAACGTTCCACAGCCGCATGCTCCAAACTCTGCTCGGCGGACTCGCGCACGGCGCCATTTATGGGCTGATCGCGCTCGGGTTCGTGCTGATCTACAAATCCACTCGTCACATCAACTTTGCCCAAGGCGACCTGCTGATGCTCGGCGCGTATGTCGGCCTCACGCTCTGGGAACAGACCGCCTCGTGGGCGCTCAGTTTGTGGGGGAGCGCTCTGCTCTTGGGGGCGCTCGGCTGGGCGCTCCAGCGCTATCTGCTGCGACGCTTGGACGCCTCCGATCCGCTGGCCGTGATGCTGTTCACGCTCAGCCTGGGCTTCGTGTTGCGCTCCCTCGCAGGCTTGATCTGGACAACGCAACCTCAGGCGTTTCCGGTGCCGTTCGCCGAAGAAATCTTGGTGTGGCAGGGGCTCTTTGTCAGCGGAGCGCAGCTCTCCATGCTGGCAGGAACAGGCCTCATGGCGGGGGCCGTGGCCCTGTTGTTTCTCGGCACCAAGCTTGGGCTCGCCCTCCGCGCTGTTGGACAAGACCGCGCTATGGCGCAAGCGCTGGGCGTGAACCTGCGACGCTTAGACGCGCTCGTGTGGGGGCTGAGCGCCGCGTTCGCCGCGATTGCCGGAGTGTTGTTAGCACCGCAGTCCCTCGTGCATCCAGACCTCGGCTGGCTGAGCGTGAAAGCCTTCGCGGCAGCGGTGCTCTTCGGCTTTGGGAACGTCGCCGGAGCCATCTGGGGCGGGCTCTTGTTGGGGCTGGCAGAGCAACTCGCCGGGCGTTGGTTCCCTGCCTTGCCACGTGACGTCTTCGCGTATCTGCTGGTTCTGGGCTGGTTGTGGGGGCGAGCGCAAGCGTGGCCACGAGCGACTGTCGAAAAGCTGTCGAAAAACCGTTCAAAAGCGGAAGTAAACAAAACTGTCGAAAAGCTGTCGAAAAACCGTTCAAAAGCGGAAGGAAACAAAACTGTCGAAAAGCTGTCGAAAAACTGTTCAGAGGCGGAGCTGTT
>CBFIJD010000090.1:0-3785 GCA_965662845.1 uncultured bacterium
GGTCATCGTAGGGGCAGGCCCCTGTGTCTGCCCGGATTCTGGTCAAACGTGGTCAACGTGGTCAACGACGGGTTCGGTCAAACGTTCAACCAAGGGTTCGGGCAAACGGGGCAAACGGTCAACCCGCGGTGAGGCGCGGCGTGCCCTCCGGTCCAGTAAGGGCGAAAGATTTTTCGCCCCTCCCGACGTTTTTCTTTCTGACGCCGGTCATCGTAGGGGCAGGCCCCTGTGTCTGCCCGGATTCTGGTCAAACGTGGTCAACGTGGTCAACGACGGGTTCGGGCAAACGTTCAACGACGGGTTCGGGCAAACGGGGCAAACGGTCAACCCGCGGTGAGGCGCGGCGTGCCCTCCGGCCCAGGAAGGGCGAAAGATTTTTCGCCCCTCCCGACGTTTTTCTTTCTGACGCCGGTCATCGTAGGGGCAGGCCCCTGTGCCTGCCCGGATTTCTCAATTGTGTGGAGGTTATGGGCGTGGAATTGCTCTACAGTTCGGCCCGTGTCGACAAACACCTCAAGCGGATGGGGGTTGATGTGAATGGAGAATTAAAAATGGAGAGTGGAAAATGGAGGGAACGGACAATACGCCATTCGTGCCGCAAGAATACCAAAACTTGCTGTCGCAGATATCCGACATCTACGCAGCGGGGCAAGCTCGGGCGGCACAGTCAGTAAACCGTGAGTTGATCGAAACTTACTGGCGCATAGGTCAGCATATCGTTGAATACGAGCAGCAGGGTAGAATACGTGCCGAATATGGCAAGGCACTGCTCCAACAACTATCCCATGACCTCATCTTACGCCATGGAAAGGGCTTCAGCCGAAGCAATCTCACTCGTATTCGCCAGTTTTATCTGGCTTATCCAAAATGTGCGGCAGTGTCGCACATTTTGACTTGGTCCCATCTGGTTGAGTTGCTGAAAATCGATGATCCGCTGGAGCGCGGTTTCTATGAAAAACAAGCCATCATTGAACGCTGGTCGGTTCGCGAACTGAAACGACAAAAAAACAGTGCGCTGTTTCTCCGCCTCGCCAATAGCACCGACAAAAGCGGGATTCTCAGACTGGCCTGCGAGGGACAGATCGTCCAACAGCCCTCTGACTTGCTGCGGGAGCCCTATGTTTTTGAATTTTTGAAAATTCCGGAACCATATCAAGTTTCCGAAGCCGGACTGGAAACCCTGCTCTGCGACCACCTCCAACCCTTTCTGCTGGAGCTGGGCAAAGGCTTCACCTTTGTCGGTCGGCAATACCGCATTACCATCAATAACACCCATTACCGTGTCGATCTGGTTTTTTACCACCGTATTCTGCGCTGTTTTGTGCTGATTGATCTCAAACTCAATGAAGTGCAGCACCATGACATCGGGCAGATGAACCTTTATCTGGGTTACTTTGCCTCTGAAGAGAATATTGAAAGCGACAATCCACCCATCGGTATCATTCTCAGCCGCCACAAGGACGAACTTATGGTGGAATATGCTACTTATGGCATGAACAGCCAGCTCTTTGTGCAGAAGTATCAGCTTTACCTGCCGGATCGCGAGGAGCTGCAGCGGCAACTTGAAATCACCTTGCGGGAGATGGAAAACAATGGAGAATTGAAAAGCGAGAACACGACCGGAGAAATTGATAGCCCCTCAACGTAAAAGTGCACCACAGCTACCATTCGCGACCATTGCTCTCCGGCTCGTCGCGCCGAGCTGCGGTCAGTTGTCCGCCAGCGATTGTCCGCCTCCCCCCCCTCTCCTTCCCCAAACCCCTCTGCCTGCCCTTCTTCACGCACAAAGTTCATCTCGAGTTGCAGAGGTGGCTGGGAGAGACCGAGCCCTCGCGGTGAGCTGAAATTTCATTGAGTGTGGTCTTGACAAAGAGTAGAAGTGCGGCACTTCGCACAGTGGCGAAGTCTGGGCGGAGAGTTCGGTCCTTCGATGCCAAGCAGTAAGAGGGAACGCATCAAGAGCGAAGACCAAGCTGGCGGTGTCTGGCAAGATTCGTCAAGTCCGGGAGCCTTCGGTCTTGGAGCGCGCCGGGCTTTGGCGTTTCCAGAAGATCGAGGGCTGGGTGCCCAAGGACGCGGCCAACCCAAGCGCCGTAGGGGCGAACGGCTGTTCGCCCCTACTGGTTGTCTGGCGCAAGCTCACCGACGACATCGAGCAGGACAACCTGATGCTGGATGAATGGTTTCGGAAAAACCGCTACGTCAACGGCAGCAACAGTCTGCCCAATTTGAAGCTGGATGACGAGAGCGGGAAGGTCCGCCTCATCAAAGAAGAGTTCATGAAGAAAATGTGGGAGGCACAGTAATGCCCAAAAAATCACAGACGGACTCCAAAAAACACGGATTGGATCATCCCAAGAAACGCCCCGCGTCACTCATCCAACCACCGGAAGGTTATTCCGATTGGCTGGCAGATCTGAAAACCCGCATTCACACGGCCCAGCAACAGGCCACGTTGGCAGTTAACCGCGAACTGGTACTGCTCTATTGGCAGATCGGCCGCGATATTTTGACGCGACAGGCTGAACAGGGCTGGGGCGCCAAGGTCATCGACCGGCTGGCCCACGACCTGCGCAAGGCATTTCCCGAGATGAAAGGTTTTTCGCCACGCAATCTCAAATACATGCGTGCGTTTGCCGAGGCTTGGCCCGATGGCGAAATTGTGCAAGAGGTGCTTGCACAATTGCCTTGGTATCACCAACTGGCCCTGCTTGATAAACTCAAAACCGCTGATGAACGCCGCTGGTATGCGCAAAAGGCCATCGCCAACAACTGGTCGCGCAATGTGCTGGTGATACAGATCGAAACCCGTTTGCTGGAGCGGCAGGGGCAGGCGATCACCAATTTTGAACAGCAGTTGCCCAAGCCGCAATCTGATCTGGCCCGCGAATCCATCAAAGATCCCTATCGATTCGATTTTCTGGGTCTGTCAGACGAGGCTCAAGAGCGTGAAATCGAATCCGCTCTCGTTCAGCATGTCACCCGGTTTCTGCTGGAGCTGGGCGCGGGGTTCGCTTTTGTCGGCCGGCAGGTGCATCTGGAAGTCGCTGGTGATGACTTTTCTATCGACCTGCTCTTCTACCACCTCAAATTGCGTTGCTATATGGTGATCGAATTGAAAGCGGGGAAATTCAAGCCGGAGCATCTTGGGCAATTGGGATTTTACCTGACGGCGGTTGACCGACAGGTGAAAAGTGAACAGGATGGCCCAACCATCGGCTTGCTACTGTGTAAAAGCAAGAACAAGGTCGTTGCCGAATATGCCCTGGGCGACAAAACCCAACCCATGGGGATTGCTGAGTTCAAACTGCTGGAGGATTTGCCTGAACTCCTGCAAACGAGCCTGCCCAGCATCGAGCAAATTGAGCAGGAACTGGAGAAGATCGACGATGATAAAGCGTAAATCCAAAGGGCCGAAACAACACGATTTCCGCAATAAATTGTCGCTCCTGATACGTTCCAGTCAGGTAGTCGAACACGAGCGGATGCGCTGGAGGCCGACTTACAACGGGTTGTTGAGAAGAGCGGAAGAGCAATGGTCGCTAATTGTGGATATGGTGCAATTTTAAGTTGAGGGATTATATGTGCAAAAAGACTACAAAATGAAAATCATCGCCACTCTTCTATTTTTGCTTCCTACTGTTGCTTTTGCAGAGATAAGAACTTACTCCTGTAACTACAATAGTTACAGTGATCAAGAAGGGAACCACAAAGTAAAAAAAAAATTCGGGTAGTGCCTTCTTAAAGCGATGATTTAAATTTGAAGAATCGATCGGTTGTAATGG
>CBFIJD010000091.1:0-3659 GCA_965662845.1 uncultured bacterium
GGACGATAGTGCGCTTGCCATCGGACTAGGTCGTTCTCCAGCTCTTGGGTCACCGCATCGAGTCGCTCACCTGCGTCCAGCACTCTGCGGACTCTGGTACGGATTGCCTTCAACTCGATCAACGCCCGCTCCTGCTTGCTCTCTAACTCAGTGCGGATTGGTTTGCTTGTCCGCATATTGTTCCCTGCTAAAATCGGCATTTGTATCTCTCTGTTTAATGGTTTGAGTCCTGTTTTTTTTTATCATCAAACTTTTTTATCTACCCCCCTATCTGATTTTTAGTGTGGTAAACGTGGTAAATCCCCGCAAACCCTTGCCGTTACTGGGATAGAGGTGGTTTATTTTTTGTGGTAATCGTGTGGTAAACGTGTGGTAATCGACTTGCTAAGTGTGGTAGCGAAAAACAGCCACCACGCTAAGTGTGGTAATTACCACACTTTTACCACACCAAAACCACACTTATCGATCCCCCGCAATCTCTTGCCGTTACTGGGCTAGCGGGTTTTTACCACGCCTACCACACTTATTTCAGACAAGAGAGCTAGGGAAAAAAATCAATCGCTCTCAAAAAGTTTGTCCGCACGGAATTTGAGCAAACGTATACTTTTGTTTCCTTCGGCGGGCACCTTCTGAGACTCACTGATTTTTGAACCATGCAGCTCCAAGACTCCGTCGCGGAGCAGGTGCTCCCAAAGAGTCTTTTTGCCTACAGGGAAGACGCTGTTCTCGTCGCGGCAATACGCCTGAATCAGGTGCCAAATGGTCTCGCTCTGCGCAAAGATAGAGTCCTTGCACCTCCAGCCCAAAAACTCGTCCGAAGGTCGTGGGTCTTCGGCAGGGAGTTGCGCGTTCCAGTCTTTTGTCCAGAGCTTGCCGCTGTGTTGTAGGCTCTGAATGATCTCCACAAAACGCTGGCTCGGTGTGCTGCTCGCGAGGCGCTCTTGCAGTTTGAAGGCGTTCTGCTCAAAGACGGCGACGGCTTCTTCGTGCAGCTCTTTGGCTTCGATCTCGGTCAGCTCGTCGCGGTCAATCAGCCAATAACAAAGCACGGTGGCCATGTGCTGCCAAAGAGCGAGCTGGCGTGGAATCCGTCCGTGCAGAGTGTTCCCGTAGCGGGCGTGAAGTTGACTCTCCAGTGTCTTGTCCGCAAAGATCGCCCGCGCTCGGCTTCGGTTGTCGCGCCACCAACGGAGGAAGTCGGCCAGCGCGTGCGGGAGCATTTGCTTCCGGCTTTGCAGGTCTGTGAGTCGCGCAAGGTCAACGCTGTCCGGCTCGACAGGAACTAACGTCAGTCTCGCAATCGCCGAAGAGGCGGCGATTAAATCCTCTCCCGTGAACCAGACCATCCCACGGGGGTAGAAGGTGCGACGTAGGCTCAAGTCGGCGTTCATGCGCCCGCGCCCTGAGCGGTTCCCTGCGTTGCGTGTCAAGTGCTCAAACACAGAGACCATCTTGTCCTGATCGCGCTTGTTGGTGGTCGGGTAGAAGTCATCAACCAGCATGGGCGCGTCTTTGAGCGTGAAGGCCGCCCGCTCCAGAAAGTTGGACGTAGCGCCGAAGCTGAAGAGGTTTTCGTCTGTGAAGTTGCCGTGATGGTTGAGTGCTAGAGTGCCTAGCGTTGTTTTGCGGCATCCTGTCGGCCCCAGCAGAAGCAGGCTCGCGAAATGATCCTCGATCTCAGAGATAATTGCGGCGCCATAGCTCGCGACCCAAAGGGGGGTGCTCACAGACCGCTCGGCAACATCCAGAAAGTCCAGACTGGCGCGGATGCCTGCGTGCGTCTCTTCTGGCGTGCTCTCCATCGGGAGCTGGTACCTGCTCAGGTTAGGCTGCGATGTTGTGTCCAGCTCTACGCTGACGGTGGGGGCGTCCAGAGCACCTGTGCTGCTCAGGTACGTCAGCTTCCCGTCAATCTCCGTTAGCCCTGTGTGGGTGAAGATGTGGCGGCGGGGTACGTTCAGGCCCGAATGCACCTGAATTGCGTGCCGCAGATAGTCGCGAGTGGTCGCGCTGGGGAAGATTTGTGCGCGGTTCCCAAAGTGCTCGGCCACAAAACGCAGACTCGCAAACTCACTCGCAGGGACGGTGACGGTGGGCATCTTCTGACCGAGGCAGGTGGTTTCTACCTGAAAGATCAAGGCGCTGGTTTCGCCATCGTCGTGCAGTTGTTCCTCCGTGATTCGAGAGACGAAATTAGATAGCGGGACGTATACAGGGCCGTCCTTCGTCTCTTTCTTCCGTGTGATTCCAAACTCGCTGAACTGGTAGAAGTCGGTGCCGGAATCGGAATCTGGGGAGTCTGTGTTGCTAGCTGCTGTCTCAATCTCAGGCACATCTTCCAAGGATTGCAGCCACTCGCTGAGCCGATCTTCTTGGAGTGCCTGGTTCGCATCATCTCCAGCGGTGACTGGCATCCGTGCCACCACATCGAATCCGTCTGCGCTTAGGGCTGTGCGCAGTTTCGCGGCGTCGGTCTGCCCGTTCTCCGATGGGTTTTCGTTGGCGTCGTGATCGCTCAGAATGGTGATCGGCAGCTCCTTGGATTCCAAAAACGGCGGCACCAACTTGAGGTTCCCCTTGTTGTTTGAGACCAGAAACATTGCTGACGGGAACATCTCACGTAGCGACAGGCAGTCCTCCAAACCTTCACACACACGAACATGGTCAGGCTTTTCTCCACTCAGCGGGGGAACCTGCGTAATGCCTGAGCCGCCCAGCATCTTTTTGTTTAGCTTGGAGCCATCGTCGCGCAACTCAATGCGATGAATCGCCACCCTTGTACTCTTGGGTTGATGCACCCGCGTTAGGAGCATGGCGGGACGTGTTGGATGCTCGCTCCTTGGAACAAACCGAATGATGCTATTGAGCAGGTCGCGATAATTGCTCAGCGGGATTTTGCGGTGTGCTGTGAAGTATTTCTCGGCGGGCGCCTGTGCCGAATTGGCTGCGGAATCTTCCCAAATCTTTTTGGCGGTCTCTGAGTTGTCCGGCTTATCATCGGCGGCGGGCTTCGGCTTGGGGCTGCTCTTGGTCTTCGCTCTCGGCGCAGGATCATTGAGCAGGTCGCGCTCTTTGCAGGCATTAAAGAGAGATGTGCTTGTGCTGCTTTTGTGGTCGTACAGACCCTTGCTGCTCAGCGAGAGTGGCGGGTTTTTCTGGGAAGTGTCGCGCCAGTCATCCGCTCCGTTCTTCTTGAAGTGCGCAAAGTCGGAATGCCCTAACAGACGCTGCAATAGATCGGCGTTGTCGTATCGCTCGGAGTGCCTAGGCTTCCTTCGCTTGGGACTCTCTTGGATTTTGTGCGCCCCCGCATCGAACAGTATTTCTGCTTTGGGGTTCTCTGGGGCGGTGCTTTCAGGATGGTTCTTAGACATGGATAGTCTCCAAAAAGTTGTTGGAGACTGCGAGGAAGGTCTTGTCAGCGGGCGCGGACTTTGCGTATAAAACGCCAAAACTGGACTTAGTCGCTACTTAGAGACTAATCTAGTTTTTGAGTGACTAATCACTCTTGTTGTTCATCTTCTGAACAACTGCTATATTCGTTGCCACAACCCTTGAGACCTCTGGGAGGAAACGAATCTTGCCTGCTGACTGCGTTGCCTCGCAGTCGAGTATTGAAGCCCGTTTCTGTGCGACCAACACAGGCGGGCTTTTTTGTT
>CBFIJD010000092.1:0-3513 GCA_965662845.1 uncultured bacterium
GCCTTTAGATCAAGTGGCGAAGCTTCTGAGGCAATTGAAGGAGGTGGATGAGCTGGTGAAAGGCTTCGAGGAGATTGAGATCGAGTGAAGGGCTGGGGCCGGCGAGAAGGGGAGAAGAGCTCTACCCTAGGTGTGTTAGATGCTGAAGAGGCTCTTCCAGAATTGCTTGGAGGATTGCCTTCCCATCTCTGCGATGCCCTCTGTTAGCGGAATTGTCTTTGGGCAGACTTCCACACCGCGAAGTTGCTCAGAAGTATCGTGAAGCCATTCGGGACGATGATCGTGATGTTAGTCTGGCGCTATTGCACTACCGCGGAGGCGACGACGAGTTTCTCCTCGGCAAGGAATACTGCCTGAGCGACGATGCAGGGGATCGCGCTACTGGAGCCGATATTCTGGCTCAATTGGGATGGGGTGATCAGGCCTTTCAGGACGAGAGTGTTGCGATTCTGACGGATTTGCTGGAAGATCCAGACCACTACGTCATTTATTGCGCTGCGGTCGGGTTAGGCCATCACGGCGCTATTTCAGCAATCCTGGCTCTGCTCAAGCACGCCGAGCATCCTGATTCGCTTGTGAAATATGGAGTCGTTTTCGGGCTTTCGGGACACGAAGATGATCGTGCGATTTCCGCACTCATCCGACGCGCTGGCGATGAGGACAAAGATGTGAGGGACTGGGCTGTTTTTGGGCTTGGAAGTCAGATAGATGCGGATTCATCTGAGATTCGCGAGTCGCTCCGACAAGCGTTAACCGACCCAGACCATGAGATACGAGGGGAAGCACTTGTCGGTCTCGCGAAGTGGGGAGATTCAACTATTATTTCCGAGTTACTCTACGAATGGCGGGACGATGACATCAGCATCCTTAGCATTGAAGCCGCTGAGGAGACGCGCGATTTTCGCCTGTATCACCGCTTACGGAGTTTTACTGAGATTCTGACGCTTGATGCTGACCCATACTTTGCGGGACGATTGGCAGATGCAATCGAAGCCTGCAAACCAGAGGCAGAGCAAGTCGTGCATGGCAACACCCACTAGCCCCTTTGTTTTCGATGCTCCCACCTCATTCCAACCTCAACCCCGCGATCAACGTTGGCACCCGCTAGTGGGTGCGCCATCACTTTGACGTTGGGCCAAAAAATTTATGCACGAAATAATCTCCAAGATTTTCCTCGAATGTGTTCGAGCGATCGACGCAAGCGAACTAATCAGTCGCGTCTCCAGCACAGACAAGGAATTCAGTTTTCAGAACTGGTTTGCGAATCGACTTGAGTCACTTGGCTTGAACTTCGATGAGCCTTCCCGCAACGCATACCCCGATTTCCGGCTAGTTGACTTCCCAGTTGGATTCGAGATCAAGGGCTTAGGATTTCCCGGTCGGGAGGCGAACTACGATTGCAACAGCCAAGTTCCTTCCGGTATGCACAACGGTCGCCAGATTTATTACGTATTTGGTCGCTACCCCGCCGCGGCCAAAGAGAGGGAGTATCCCGTTTATGATCTGGTGATGTGCCATGGCGACTTTTTGAATGCCGATCATTCCTACGTTCACAAGAATAAAAATCTCAAGGGCTTCGGGAGCTACGGTGACATCATGATTCGAGACAGGAAGATGTATGTGGCTCCTACACCTTATGCGCTAACCTCCGGGATGGAGCGCCAAGTGACCTTGATAGGATCGGATTCATTTCGGCCTGCGAGCGGCCTCAAGCCGTGTGGGCAGTTCAAGCGCGTTGAGTCGCCAAAGCTGATTCGTGGATACAGCTTTGACATGTTGACCCACGAATTGAAACCAACGCACATCGACAACCCTAATGCAGGCGTAGAGCACCCTTTCAAAGTATTCCGGTCTGCAAAATCGACTGGGCCAACCGTAACCTTGAAGTAGAATGAAGCTATCTTTCACAGGACTGTTCTCTGGAGCAGGTGGACTAGATCTCGGATTCGAGATGGCAGGTTTTCAGCATCTCTATTCATCCGATATTGACGAGTGGAGCGTGAGAACGCTCCGGGACAATAGGCCGAAATGGGATGCAAGCGAAGCCGATGTTAGGGAGCTTACAGCGCGTGACCTTCCAGACTCTGACGTGATGCTCGCGGGATTCCCCTGCCAAGGGTTTTCTCTTGGAGGCAACAGACAAGAGGATGACGAGCGGAACTTCCTCTTCAAAGAGGTTGTCCGGCTCGCGAAGACCAAGAAGCCGAAATTCGTGGTTATCGAGAACGTCCTCAATTTGAGGACGATGAAGGAGCCGACGAGCGGTAAGCCTTTCGTTGACGTGATTACCGAGCACTTCGAAGCACTAGGCTATCACATCAAGCACAACATCTTCCGAGTCTCAGGTTTTGGTGTGCCCCAAACGAGAAGGCGATTTATCTTCATAGCGAGCCTTGATCCATTCCCGAAGATGTTTCACTGGCCATCACCCGAGCATGACACGCCTGTATCAGCTTACCTCGGCGACATTGCCGCTAATCCATTTATCGCGCTCCCCAACCACTCACCAGAGTGGGGATTCAACAGTCGTGTTCACGAGGAGACCGATCAGCCTTTTGACCCTACGGAGGAGCCCGTTCCATGCCGGTTTTCGAGAACTGGGTCTGATGGCCACCCGATCAGATCACTTGATGCACCGTTTCCGGCGATTGACACGGCAACAATTTGGGGTTGGGCACAGGGCAATGTCGTTGCAGAGCGGAAAGATAAGGATCGTGTAAACGGGGCTTTCGTTCGCAACAGGAATACAGACCTTAAGCTGTGGCGAATCAGTGCAAGTCGTTTGAGGAGCTTTACAGACAGGGAGTATGCCCGGCTACAGACCTTTCCTGACTCCTGGGTATTTCACGGAGGGAATAAGCGCCATATTCACAAGCAGATTGGCAATGCGGTTCCCGTCCAATTTGCTTTCCGCATCGCCCGTTTCCTCAAAGCAATCAACCAGGCTCAAGTTTCAGGCAAGGTGATGGAGTCTTTTTCTCGAAACCGAGCATCACAAATTGAACTGGAACTGTAAGAAGCCCAATACGGCGGTGGACTCAACGCACTACCGCGCGTGAGTCACCTTTGACGTTAGTTGCCAAAATCGAATAATAAGGAGCAAATATGAAAATCAGCATTGAAACTGAAGTGAAAGCGTCGCCAGCCACAGTCTGGGACGCATGGGTTACTCCCGAAGATATAGCCCCTCGACTTAAAATTGCACCATAGCCACAATTAGCGACCATTGCTCTTCCGCTCTTCTCAACAATCTGTTGTAAGTCGGCCTCCAGCGTCGCTTTTGCTCAGCGCGTAAAGCTATTTTCCGCAATCAATTCAATACGAAAAGACCTTTGATTTGCTGGTTATGTGACTTTTTTCTAACTTTTGGGAGAGGAGTATCATGCCCCAAAGAACGGTGCAATGTGGTGAAATTATATTCGATAATCAAGCTCCCTTCGTGCTGATTGCAGGGATGAATGTTTTGGAGAGCCAAGAACTCGCTCTGCGCACTGCGGGACATTTCAAGCGAGT
>CBFIJD010000093.1:0-3239 GCA_965662845.1 uncultured bacterium
TCTTCCGGGTGCAGAAAGGTCGTGGAACCCGTAGTGGTGAGGCCAGAGGTCGCTTCGTAGAGCGCTGCGGGAAAGGGTTCATGCGCCAACCAGTAAAAAGGCTGCGCAGCCCAAAACATCGTGAAGAGATACCCCAACACTAGCAGCAGGGTGCCTTCGCGAATGCGCAAATTCTCAGGTCGGGGTAGGTGAAGATGAAGACCGCCTCCAGCGACGGCAGGGAGGATCGTCAGCAGCAGATAAGTCCCTGCTGCGTTGAAGTTGTCGGTGAGCGCGTACAGGTAACCGATGAACATCGCGAAGGCGTTTCCCCACAAAATCCAACGCACCCGACCGACAATAGACATCCACTTCATGCTGCTCGTGGAGGACTCAGGTTTCAGTGAGAGAGGTCGTTGGGGAACTTTTCGGGGCTGCGAATTTAGCGACCCAAATGCTGATTTCGTACAGAATGATCAGTGGCCCCGCCATCAACGTTTGCGTGAAGACATCCGGAGGCGTGAGGATGGACGCGACAATAAAGACAATCACAAAAGAGTACTTGCGGTTATCGCGCAACCACTGCGCGTCCAACACGCCCATGCGCGCCAAGACAAACACGATGGTCGGCATCTCAAAAACCATCCCGAACGCAAAGAGCAGCTGCACCGTCAACGAGAGATACGCCCCCATGCGCAGGGAGGGCAGCGTGAACTCATTTTGGAAGCTCAAAAAGAAGTCGTATCCAAAAGGTAGCACCGCGAAGTATCCAAAGAGACCGCCTCCCACAAACAAGGGATAAGACACAATCAAAAAGGGCCAAAACGCTTGGCGCTCATGCGAGTAGAGCGCTGGCCGCATAAACCCCCAAATTTGGGTCAGGAGCAGCGGAAAGGTCAGGAACAACGAAGTGTACAGACCAATCCGCAAATACGTGAAGAAGGGCTCGGTGAGCTCGTCAAAGACTAGAGGAATGTTCCGTGCATCGAGTGGGCGTCGAAACAAGCTTAAAATCGGCTGCTGGAACTCCATTTCGCATCCGGTTGCCACCACAAATCCCCCAAAGATGAAGGCGACGCAAATCACCAACCGACGGCGTAGCTCTGTTAAGTGATCTGTGAGTGGCATGGCCACATCTTGTTCCGGCCCCTCTGGGTTTGAAGAAGTGGGTTGAGTCATAAAAACTTTACTAAATCAGTCAGTTGTCAACAGGAACCGAAGTCGATGGAAGCCGACACCGTCACGCAAAAACTGAATGCAATAACACGCTTGCCACAGATTTGCACGTTATTCATCCGCCGAACCTTGGCGGTGGCGACCGCCGCTTGCCTACTGCCCAGCGCTGGGTTCGCAGAAGAAGAGTACCTGCTGTTTCAGTCCCTGAGCCTAGGCCCTCAGCCGATTCAAAACGCCTTCTATAGCCCAGACGGTCAGTATCTCCTCACGCTCGGGCGCAAGCACACAGTCGAAATTTGGGAAGGCATGTCTGGGCGGCGCCTGCGCGTGATTCCAACCGCTCGCCACGAAGCGATCACGATGACGGCCCACCCCAGCGAACCCTTGTTGTTCACGGGGGGACGCGATGACACCATCCGGCTCTGGGATCAAGTCCAAGCCGTGACACGAGGGACGTTGCGCGGCCACACCGCTGACGTGACCGCCTTGACTCTCAACATCCCCGGAACGGTCTTGGTCTCTGGCAGTGACGACGGCTCCCTGTTGGTGTGGGACGTAGCGCAGCAGCGGGTCTCGGCGCAAGTCCTCGAAGCCCACCGCGCAAAGGTCAGCGCCTTGGCTGTGCACCCTGCCGGCAACGTGCTGGCGAGCGCAGACGCGAGGGGGGTGATTCGTTGGTGGTCTTTCCCTGAGCTAGCGCCGCTCGGCTCCTTGAGCGAACACGCCGGCGAAGTCATCGCCTTACGTTTCAACGCGCTGGGCGACCGTATGATCACAGCGGACACCACCGGAGAACTCATCGTGTGGGACTGGGAGACGACAGAGGTGCTGCACCGCACAAACTTGGGCGCGCCGTTGCAGGATATCGCTCAACACGTCGACGGCAAAACCTTGGCGACCGCCGCTGGGAACCGCGTGCAGTTTTGGAACCTTCAGGATGTGACCGAACAAAGCGGCGCGCTCACGCTGGAAAGCAACCTCCGCACAGTCCGCTTTGATGGCTCGTCCCGCCGTTTGATTACGGGATTGGAGAACGGCAATGTGCTGCTGTGGCAGCTCGGCGAGTCTTCGCTGATTGGCAGCTTGCAGGGACACGACCGGCCCGTGACCAGCGTCGATTTCTCTGCAAATGGCCGCTATTTGCTCTCGGCTTCTGTTGATAAAACAATGCGCCTCTGGGATGTGCAGGAGCAAAAGCAGCTGAACACGTTTGAAGCCGGGAATCATCGAGTGCAAGACATCCAATTTACGCCGGACGGAAAGCAGTTTGCGACCGCTGGCGCAGACTCTCGCATCGTGTTTTGGGATCTCGAAACTGGCGAGGAGCAACAGGAGCTGCGCAAACACCAAGGAAAAGTCAACGTCATCGCCTTCCACCCACAAAAGCCGTGGATGGTCTCTGGGGGCTCCGATCAGCAGTGGCTGATGTGGGACTTGGAAACAGGACAAGTGCTGCGGAGCAAGAAGGCGCACCGCGATCAGATCTACTCCGTCACGTTCTCTCCAGCAGGAGACTTGTTGGCTAGCGCCTCAGGCGATCGGACGATCAAGCTGTGGCGGGTGAGCGACGGTGCCTTGGTCGCCGCGATTCAGGCGCACGAGCGGGCGATTACCGACGTGGTGTTTCATCCCACGCGCCCGCTGCTAGTGAGCGCGTCGCAAGACAACTTGATTCAGATTTGGGACATCGAACAACCACAGAACCCCGTGCTGCGCAACAAGCTGGAGGGGCATAGCGAAGCCGTGAACCAGATCTTCTTTGGTCCCAACGGACGTCGGATGCTCTCCGTCTCGCAGGATAAGACAGTGCGGATGTGGGACGTGGAGTCTGGCAGCCTCATCCAAATCTTGAGCGGTGAGGCGACCCCGTTGATCTCGGGCAGCATCAGCCGAGACGGGCGCTTGATTGCCGTAGGCAGCCTCGGCGGGGACATCTCGCTGTTGGCGTATCCACTGAGCGGGGCTGAGTTTGCAGAAGAAGAGCGTCAAGAAAACTCCTCTGAGGTGATTCGCGGCGAGATGACCAACGTAGACGCGGGCGCACGAGCCCAGTTCGTTGCGCAGGAAGGGCGGGCCCAACCCGT
>CBFIJD010000094.1:0-3085 GCA_965662845.1 uncultured bacterium
CATCTCCCTAAGTCTGCAAGCAACCGAAAATCACCTGCACGATCTTTTCCAAATCGAAAATCATACCCCACAACGACTTGGCGCAAGGCAAAGCGTTCGACCAAAAATTGCATCACAAACTCTTCTGGCGACAAACCAGAGAATGCCTTGGTAAATGGGATGATGACAACTTCGTCCAAGCCGGTCTGCTCTAGAAGTTGCTGCTGTTGTTCACGAAGGCAAATGCGCGACACGGCTTTGCCGCTTAAAACTTCTTGCGGATGCGGATCAAAGGTTACGAGCGCGGCGCGGCCATTGAAGCTGTGAGCGGCCTGCAAGGTCGTCTCAATCAGCGCGCGATGCCCCAAATGAACGCCATCAAAGTTTCCAATCGTGACGGCTGTTAAATCACTTCGCATAGTTTTGTGCGTTTACAAGACGGAGAGGCTTATCTTGGAGAGTTCGGTCAGCTGGTTTTGGTGGGGCGGAGTGGTCATAGCCTCTGGAATTCTCCATGAATGCCTTACTTTATTGGCTACAGTGGCGTTGGCAGATTTACGCCCGCTGCTTTGCAAGCCGCGCCTTTGCGGTTCATGCTTGGCAACTGGGAGGTGTGTGGATCGTTTTGGGAGCCATTTTGACTTGGATTTTGTGGAACATGCAAGAAGTGTATTCGTTCCATCACTCAGTCTGGGTTTCTCTCCTTGGGTTCCTCCTGTCTTGCAGCGGAATCAGCGCGATGTGGCTTGGCTATCAGGCCTTGGGTTGGCGACGCATGATGAAAGCTCGGATTTTTGAGGATGACGAGCCGGAGTGGACTCGTGCCGGCATCTTTCGTTGGTTCCAACACCCGATGTACACTGGATCACAACTTGCTATGCTCGGTGCAAGCTTTGCCCTAGATTCGTGGGTGATTTTGATATACGTTTTAGAGATGTTTGGGTTGCAAACCTTGCAGCACCGACTGGAATCTCTGCCAGTTCGCCCCACAACGACACCCAGCGAACTCGCTCACCCCTCTTCCGATCACCGCACATGATCAAACTGCAACCGGAGCGGCCCTCTTGACTCAGAGCCTGTCTCCCCTTCCACAAAGAGGTTGATGCACGAAACCCTATTATTCCGCTCGACCCCCCGCGTTCTCCTCCTTGCTCTCCAACTCTCCCATCAGTCACGCGCCGACACTGATTACGCACTCGAAGAATTAACCTCCCTCGCCCGCACGCTCAACTGCGACGTCACCGAACGCATCATTCAGCAGCGTCAAGAAATCCACCCCGCGTACTACTTTGGCAAAGGTAAGCTCAACGAAATCAAAGAGACCATCAACCAACTGCGCATTGATGTTGTGCTCGTCGACTCCGGACTCAGCCCCAAACAGGCCCAAAATCTGGAGCGCAGCCTAAAACGACCCGTCCTTGATCGCACCCAAGTCATCCTTGAAATTTTTGGCCGCAACGCACGAACGCGCGAATCCAAGCTACAGATCGAACTCGCTCAATCCGAATATCTGTTGCCCCGCTTGCTCGGCATGTGGAAGCACTTAGACCGAGAGCGGGGGGGAATCGGAGTCTCTCGTGGTACGGGGGAAAAACAAATCGAGAAAGACCGCCAGATCCTACGCCGCCGCATCTCGAACCTCCGCACAGAGCTACAACGAGTTGAGCGGGAGCGCCAGACGCAGAAACGGCGCCGCACAGCCTGTTTACAGGTTAGCTTGGTTGGATACACCAACGCGGGCAAATCCACTTTGATGAACGAACTCACTCATTCCTCACTGCTTGTGGAAGATCGACTCTTCGCCACGCTAGAGTCGACCACCCGTTTGCTTGAAGAAGACAGCCGCCCCAAGGTGCTGCTCTCTGACACGGTTGGGTTCATCCGCAACCTCCCCCACGAGCTAGTCGCTTCGTTTCACTCCACCCTCGAGATCATCCGCGATGCCGATCTGTTGCTGCACGTCGTTGACGCGAGCAGTGATCCTGAAGAGCACATTGGAACCACACTGGGCGTGCTAGATGACATCCACGCGGTGGGCATTCCAAAGCTGCTCGTCTTCAACAAAATTGATCTGCTCAGCAAGATGGAGCTCATGTTGTTGCGAAAAACGTATCCCGACGCCGTTTTTGTCTCCGCAGTTAACAAAGACGTAGAGGAGCTGCGCAGCGCGATTCATCGCTTTTTTGAACGTCGGATGCGAACTGTCATTGTCCAAATTGACTATCAGCAGAGCAACCAACTGGGGGAAATCTACGAGTGGAGCCGCGTCGACACCATCGACTATCGTGAGGAGGGCATTTTTCTGCAGCTCACTTCCATTCCTGGAAATATCGACCACCTCAAGCACCACCTCCCAGGCGCACACTTTGAAACCTGCGAGGCGGCCTCCTAACCCGCCGACACAGCGCCGCCGAAGCGCCTCACTCAACCTTCGGCAGCTTCCTCACCCGCAGATGCAATTCCTCTAAAGCCGAATCGGGCACCGTCGAGGGAGCCTCCGTCATCAAACAAGCCGCTTTCTGAGTCTTAGGAAACGCCACAACGTCCCGGATCGAGTCCGTTTGTAGCAAGAACATCATCAGACGGTCATATCCTAAGGCAATGCCTCCGTGCGGGGGCGCTCCATACGACAGAGCTTCCAGCAAAAACCCAAACTTTTCTTGGATCTCTTCTTCCCCCAATTGCAGCCACTGGAAGACTTTTTGTTGGATATCGCTGCGGTGAATACGAATGCTCCCGCCCCCCAGTTCCACCCCATTGAGCACCACGTCATAGGCCACAGAGCGGATCTTTTCAGGGGCGGTCTCCCCAAACTCTGCGAAATCGGCAGCATTCGGCATAGTGAAGGGGTGGTGCACAGAATAGTAGCGTTTGTCCTCGGCAGAAAATTCCAGCAGGGGAAAATCCGTGATCCACACAAAGCGGTACTCATCGTCATGGATGAGCCCTCTCCTCCGCGCCACTTCTTTTCGCAGGTTCCCAAGGGAGTCGTTCACTACTTTGCTAGTATCGGCGCCAAATAGAAGCAAATCGCCAACCTCTGCGGAGACTCTGTCCTCGACAGCTTTTTGATGTTCTTTCTCAAAAAACTTAGCAATTGGCGACT
>CBFIJD010000095.1:0-3084 GCA_965662845.1 uncultured bacterium
CGTAGGAAACATTACAGGACATGAATTGATCAATTATGCAACGGGAGACATCCTCCCCAGATCCGTTTGGGATGCGCATAAACACCGACCTGAGTCTAATCCAGAGGGGATGGTTTACGCAGGAAATCATTTATGGGTAGATATCTACTTGGCGGCCACCGTGAATAACGAATTAGTCTCAGCTTACAATGCCTACCCGCAATCAGGGGGCACAAATGCCAGTTATCCAAACTCTCCGACGCCATATTATCATTGGTATAATTTCGTAGATCGTTTCGCAGAAGTGAATAAACGCCTTCCTGTTCAAAGTGAATTTATGCGGTTTGCGTTGGGGTCTAACGAGGAGACCAACGTCACAGGCTCGACCTTTGCGACTAAAACCACAGGCGGGAATAGCGACGGCACAAGGCGGATGATCTCAAATTTTGGGGTCGAAGACTGCGCGGGGGCTTTATGGCAGTGGATAAACGAAACAGCACACGAAGGAGACACGACAGGTTGGAATGTACAGGACACCGCATTAGACAGCCCCTTAGAGAACAGTGACTCATTAGATTATCAGGACGACATCGACCGAGGGCAGGGCTACAATGTCCCGAAGCGCGGGTTCGTGGGTGGTAATTGGAACGCCGGTTCTAAGTGCGGGTCGCGCTCGGTGTTTTGGCCTACGTCTCCGCTGGCTCTCGATGCTGCTATCGGGGCGCGCGGAGTTAGCGTGAGTAAATTTTAATATTTAGGTCTCTTCGGAGGGGGAGGGTGATACCGTTTTGGATCAATGAATCATATTGAAATTGGACATTTACAGGAGTTTATCGGCATGCGCGGGACACCCAAACATTTGAACACGAAATTCGACTACGAATTTATTAGAAAAAACAATTACTCTAATTGGCAAAATGAGTATCAAAAACTACTGAATGGATACATGGCTTGGCAGGTTGTCGGGCAGTTAAATAGCCAAAAAGACGGCATCGAGGACGATACGCATCGTGTTTATGTGCAAACAGAGATCAACGAAGAGGCAGACGAGCAGGTGACAACCTATTCTCAGATGGAGTACAAGGTAAACCCGAAATGCAAATTATTGCGTCTGGGGTTTGCCAAAGAAGAAATTGAAATCGCCTTAGAGGAGTGAAATATGGAAGCGGGAAGCGTTGTAGAACTTTTCAAACAATTAGGAACCCCAACGGTAGTGCTTCTCGCTTGTTTTTGGTACATCCGTTGGATGTCCGAATCCAACATCAAAGAGCGCGACAAATTACAGAACCAGCATGCTGAAGAACGACGTATCTTTTTACAGAAAGATACAGACTCGGATCAAGCCCTTCGCGATCTCATGCAAAATTCAAATGCACAGCTTTTGAACGTATTGAGCGAAACCAATAAAACTCTCAAGGAGATGACGGTTGCTATTTCAGAATTGAAGCAAACGATTCACTCGGATAAATGATGCAGGTGATCGAGAAAACCAAACATTTCAGCCGCAGCGAATTGCAGTGTAGGGTGTCTGGGAACTGCAAAATGAGCGACTTGTTTATGTATAAAATCGAAAGTCTGCGTGAGGAGTTCGGCAAACCGATGCGGGTTTCATCCGCGTATCGCGATCCCGTTAAACACCCTATTGAATCGCGCAAAGAAGTGCCGGGTTATCACGCGCAGGGTCGAGCGATGGACGTGTTGGTTTCAGGCAACGATGCGTGGCGCTTGGTGGCTCTCGCGGTAGAATACGATTTGTCCATCGGCGTCTCACAAAAAGGGGCGCATGAGCACCGTTTCATTCACCTCGATGACCGCGAAGACCCGACCATCTGGAGCTACTGACATGAGCGAGGAGAACAACGTCGAGGCGCTGGTGATCGCACTGCTAGACGACCTGAAAGAATTTGAGACTCGGCTGCACATACTCCAGACTCGGCTGCATGCTCTTGAAGAGAGACAGGTCGAACAGTCCGTTACCATTCACTCACTGCAGAAAGGGGCTAGATGCAAGAGATCGCAGAAATCTTGAATGTCGCCGTCAGCTCAGGCGTTTTAGAGCTGGTGCTGGTTGGTGTGGGGCTGCCTGCAGCTGCGGCAGGTGTTGCGGCACTCAGAAAAGCCGGTGTGATCGGGAAGAAGAAAAAAGAGACTGATTAAAAAAAATGCTTGCATTTTGAATCGGCCCGAATATATGCTTTTCTCACGCTGCTAGGCAGCTAGGCACACCGCCCCCCTCCCGCCTTGGCAATTCCGCCAGTGAGTTCAAGGGGCAGGCAAACCAAAACCCGGAGAAGACGATGACACCGCAAGAAAGAATCAACGCCGCACAGAATCTCGACCAACTCGCTGAGATCCTAAACGACCTCTCGGACGAAGAAGTTCGCGAGGTCCGCCTCGACGACCTCCCCACGTTTGGGGAAGTCGGTATTGAGAACACCATGGAGGTGTTCTCTTGGGACGAAAAGAGAGTCCTAACTTCTGACGGATGGAAGATCCAGCCCCGCTGCCACTGTTGTGGCGAGGCAGAGTTCCACTGCCTCATGAACGACTAACACGCCCCCACGGAGGCACAAACCAACAACCACCGGAGACCAATGATCTTGAATCTCACACAACACCCCGCCAGCCCAGAGCAGGTCGCGGCGGGGGTGTTTGACTTGCCCGAAGGTCACCGTGAGCAGTTGCAACGACTGCTCACCTTTGACGAGCTCCCCGAATACGAGGAGTTGCTACAGCGAGCGGCTCAGATCGTCGATTTGGTTTTGGGCGTTTACCCAAACAAATCATTGTCTGCCATGATTGGCGGTGCTCCATTCTTCATGCCCGTACTCGCGTACACTCTGAGTGATGCGGGCATCAAATCGTTCTACGCATTCTCCCGTCGGGAGAGCGTGGAAGAGACACTCGCGGACGGGACTGTCCGCAAAACGGCGGTCTTCCGCCACTTGGGATTCGTCCCACATCACTTGTGAACATGACCACCCAACAACTCTCCGCGCTCCTGCGTATCTCGCAGGACACAATCAGACGCTGGCGCAAAGCTGGCGTCATCCCGCAAGGGCATCAGGTCCATGAGTTCGCTCCCATCGAGTGGAGCGACGACGA
>CBFIJD010000096.1:0-3017 GCA_965662845.1 uncultured bacterium
CCTGATTAACGAAGGGATTACGACTTTCGCATATCAAATCCAAATGAAGTTTGGATTGAAGGTCCCGCTAAACGACCTGATTAACGAAGGGATTACGACCCTTCCAGCATTGCTTGCCATTCGGCTTGCGTCAGCCCTCCGCTAAACGACCTGATTAACGAAGGGATTGCGACTTTTTGCAATTTAAGTTGCAATGTTTCTTGTATCAGTCAACCGCTAAACGACCTGATTAACGAAGGGATTACGACTTCCTTTTCTAAGATCGCTAGTTTATCATGGGTGAAATACACCGCTAAACGACCTGATTAACGAAGGGATTACGACGGTCTTCCTCTGCGTTTTTTACTGCTATTAGCAGTAGTCTTCCGCTAAACGACCTGATTAACGAAGGGATTACGACCGCCTGCAACAGCACTTCTATATAGTTCACAGCGTCCATCAGCCGCTAAACGACCTGATTAACGAAGGGATTACGACATTATCAAGGTAGGGGCGCACGGCCGTGCGCCCCTACAAACGCTCGGCGCGGTGCCCCTACAAACAAAACGAGAAACAAAAACATCCATGTACGGGCGCACAGCCGTGCGCCCCTACAAAAGAAACACTAGGCCCACGGCGGTGCGCCCCAACGCAACGAGAAACGAAAGGGGACGGGCCCACGGCCCACGGAACGATATGGTACGGGCGCACGGCGGTGCGCCCCAACGCAACGAGAAACGATAGGGGACGGGCCCACGGCCGTGCGCCCGTACAAACGCTCCCCCCAGCTCCCTCCCCAAAACGGCGATGTTCTGACATCCTCCGAAGCAACAAGCCTGCGTGGTTTCTTCTCAAATCAAAGGAGGATTATGTCGATGTTCTCACTGAAATTACCCGCGTCGTTCCTCACCGCTACCGCGACCGAGTATCCAGAGGGCGAAGGGAATGACAGCCTCTGTGGCTGCTGGTTCGATGGCTTGGAGGACACACCGCTGCTGCTTGAAGACACGCTCGCTTTGGCGTGGAGCCAGTGGCTGACGACTCTGCCAGACACGGTCGGCGCCGAATCGTTGCGAGTTTTCTTAACGACGCAGCTTGTCCCTCCGTTGCAGGTGTTGCGTCTGCGCAGTGAGCATGTGAGTTGCTGGCTGGTGCTGCGGCCTGTGGAAGGATGGGGAGCCGTAACGGTCGGCGCAGAGGGGCCGCCGCCGTGAGCTGCGGTTGGACAAGCTCCTGCTGTCAGAGGAGCTTTGTGCCCGAAGCAGCGCAGGCAGAGGGGTTGGGGAGAAGAGGGAGAGAATCGCCGCTAGAGGCCGACTTACCTCAGCCCGTCACGACGAGCGGGAGAGCAACGGTCGCCAATGGTGGCTACGTTTCGATTTTACGTTGAGAGGCTCTATTGCCAACCGGCCCTCCTCAGGGGGGTCTTCATTCGGAGAACGCGATGGAAAACCTGATCTTGAAGGCGACGCTGATGCGCAAGTTCAGCGACACGAAGAAGTATCAATGGCGATTGGTCAACATGGAGAACTACGTGTACTGGAACGGCCCTGGGGTGAGCTTTGTCCCCGGCGATGACAAGGGGCCTGGCGATTATGTTCCAAGACTGGGGGTCAGCGCGGCGGAGAATCACTTGAGGAAGATGAATGGTCTCAAGCCTCTGAGCAAGCCCTTGGGCTACAGTCTATTCTTCTTCATGGACGGTCAGGACTATGGGCTCCCGATGCGGCTGCTGGAGGCGCACATGCTAGTGAAGTACGGGACCCAGCGGTATGTCGCACGCTGGGAGCAGTTCTACACCGACGCGGTGGGGTTGCTCACCGGGAGCCCGGAGCTGATCTTGCGGCTGCGTGAAAAAAACTATCCAGAATCCACAATCCCTAAACTCAACGATGACCTCTACTAGCTTGCTCCAACTATGCTTCAAGGTCGATGACCTCCGCCCAAATACAGTCGCGATGCACGAGATCTCTGGGGAAGTGTGCGAGTTGACGGTCAACGGCATCTCGATCTACCTGACCGCCCCGAACAAGCCCCTGAGCTTCTCTGAGCTTGCGTTGTATTTCACGGCTGACGAGACCCGCCAGGTTTGCACCTTGGCACAGAGCGCCTGCGAGAGCGTCGGGTTCCAAGCCACGCCGCAGCGACTGCAGCTTGCTCCCGGACAGTGGGTGGCATCCATCCGACTGGCCTTCTCTTTCACCGACGAGGCGAGCGTGCTTGAAAAGCTGGTCGCCCTGATTCACGAGGTCAAAAAGCGCAATCTCCGCTCGTCTAAGTATCACGATCCCTGGGTTCAGTTTCCGGACTATCCTCCCGCGTTCTACAAGAGTGAGAAGGAGTGGACTCAGAACCACCTGTCTCAGGAGCACGAGCTCCGCCTGTTGCTACAGACCTGCCATCTGGACCCAGAGGTGCGTCAGGTCTGGACCGAGTACGCCTGCCCTGACGGGAGGAGGATCGACCTCGTGCTTGAGACCCAGAGTCGGAAGCTGATCTCCATTGAGGCCATGAGCCAGAGCGGCCTCTGCGACGAGGAGCATTTCCTCAAAGGCGTTGAGACCTTCCCGCAGAGCCTAGGCACGCGCTGTCTCGCTGCGCTGTTGATTGCCGCCGAGTTCACCAGAGATCAGGTGAACCGCTGCAGCGCCTTGGCAGGGCAAGGCTACCTGATCAAGCTGGTCACAGCGCGGCGAGTGGACGGGCAAACAGAATATTTCCTAGAGCGGTGAGTTGGGGAGTACCGCAGGGTATTGGTAGGGGCGCACGGCGGTGCGCCCATCGTTGCGCGGGTCGTTGGGGCGCACCGCAGGATATTGGTAGGGGCGCACGGCTGTGCGCCCATCGTTGCGCGGGGCGTTGGGGAGCATCGCAGGATATTGGTAGGGGCGCACGGCTGTGCGCCCATCGTTGCGCGGGGCGTTGGGGAGCACCGCAGGGTATTGGTAGGGGCGCACGGCTGTGCCGTCACAAGCTAGGGGATGGAGAAAATTTTGGGAGGGGCGTGGGGGGAGAGGCGGCGATAGCGCACGCGGCTA
>CBFIJD010000097.1:0-3016 GCA_965662845.1 uncultured bacterium
GCAGGCGGTCTCAACATAGACTAGTGGATGGGAGGCGATAAAGCAGGGGGGATTACAGTTTGTTCAGGACATCGGTGCCACTGCGCGATGAGGGACATTCCTCCGCAGCGGCATAACTACCGATGATTTGTCCAGCGTTCAGAGTGGTGGTCCGATTCCAAACGCAGTCGCTCGTTCCATGCTTAAGCTCCGCGGTGAGTGAGGTCCCGTCAAAGTTGCCGTTTTGGATATCACCGCTGACATCTTTGGTGTTGTCATTGAAGTCTGCGCTCCACGTCCCTCCAAAACCGCTGCCTTCCCCGCTGATTTGCAACACAAAGAGGCCTTCGCTGCTGTCATTTTCTGTGGTTGTCCCACTGTAGCGCCCTGCGAGCGCGTCGTTGTCGTCGTCTTCGACCACCATGCAGCTTGGCAGAAGCGCGAGCAGGAGCAGGATCGATAGGTTGCAAAGGGTCTGCAGGTTTCGCTTCATGACCACTCTCCGGTGCCGAGTTTCGCGATTTGTCGACTGAGATTGGCCATCTCAATGGCGGCGGTCATCGCGTAGCGTCCTTGGTTCCCAGCTTTGGTCCCTGCGCGTTCGATCGCTTGCTCAATGGTGTCTGTCGTCAACAAACCAAAAATGGTGGGGACGCCGGTGTCGTGTCCGACCGCCGCCACACCGCTGGTGACCGCGGAGCAAACATGCTCGTAATGCGACGTTGCGCCACGGATCACAGCTCCGAGGCAGACGACCGCGTCAAACTTGCCTGTCGCGGCCAATTTGCCAGCGATGATCGCGATTTCAAAAGCACCAGGGACTCGCGCCAGCGTGAGCTGTTGCTCATGTCCTCCGTGTTGCCGAAAGGTGTCCACCGCGCCGTCAATCAAGCGATCCACAATCAGTTCGTTGAAGCGGCCTGCGACGAGGGCGATGTGGAGATCGGAAGCGAGTAAGGAGGCTTGAAGTTCGCGCATCGGTTCTTTCACGTTGAGGGTTGTTCGCTGAGTTCGCGCAGCAAGCGGAAGTGATAGATGCCGCTGTCGTGTCCATCGTTCCAATGAAAGCGCAGGGCATAATTCCCCACATACTCGGTCCGCGACGGTTGAATGTCATGGCGGATGGTCGCCGGATCTAAGATCTTTTCGCCTGTCATTTCATTGACACATTCTGCGCAGGGGCACGCGTCGCGGAGCCCAAAAAACTGCAGGCGACTCTCTAGGCCGTCCTTCCACAAAAAGTAAACGTGATGATCTTCGATCAAGACCTTCTCGGCGCGGCGTCGTTTTAAGTTCTGCATAACTTCCTCACATCGGGTGAACTTCCCACGTCAGATCGCCAAGTTGGCGCACGCGGGCAAGGCATTGACCATACGGACAAGCGTCATTCCATTCTTCAGGGGCAATCAGAGTCAGCTGCGTCTGGCCGGCTTGATCATATACAAAATAGTTTTGGTGTACCGACGGCCGAAAGGTCAACTTCGCGTCCCGAATGCGTTGGCGGATGTGAGCTTCAAATTCGACTTTCGCGGCTTGCTCTAACAGTTGTTTGGCTTGCTCTTGCAGCCGCGCAGCCTCGTGATTCGCAATGTCGTTAGTGCGGGCCAACGCGCTGTCTTGGCGCAGGGTCGACTCCGTGACATGCTCGGCAGGCGTCTGGATTTCCGTCGGAAAGTGCTGGCGCACTTCAGCAATCAGATCTCTAGGGGAATCGTTTTGAGACATAAACACATGCGGATTTGTTGATTAAGGAAAAAAACCAGTCTGCCGCAAAATTGTTGGGATGTCAGTTGCTTTTTGGAAGGAGGTCCCCAAAACGTGGGAGCCTGTGGGGCTTAGCGCATGAGGTGGAGGATGCGCGCGAGGCTGTCATAGCACTCTTTGGCCAACTCTAGCTGCCCATTTTCAAGGGCAGTCTCAGCGAGCTGTTGATAGCGCTGGCGCAACAGCGCTCGGGTTTCGTGAGCGACGGCGAGCTCTTCCGGTGACAGCCGCTCGTCATCTTGGTTCGCAGCCGGAGTTTCGGTGTCTGACAACTCCTCTTTCTGCGAGAGAGCTTTTGTCTCCAAGGCACCTTCTGGCGTTGCCGCTGGCGAGTCTGAGGAAGGGGAAGGCACTTCAGCGGCGGGAGTCGGCGCCGTGAGCTCTTGGGGGGCCTCAGCGGGGGTCTCTTCCACAGACGTTGGCTCCACTTGCAACTCGATAGAGGGGCGCTCGTCTGTCGGTTCGATCGCTAACTCTGTAGCCGGAGTCGTCTCATCTGCCTCCACAGGCAGCTCCTCTGCGGCAGCGGTCTCGGTTGCTTCGGTAGAAAGCTCCTCTGCGACGTTCGCATTTTCAGAGAGGCTCTCTTCCTCAGAGAGCTGGACAGAGTCGGAAGTTTCTTCCTCTTCTGATCTCTCAGCGTCAACGGTCTCTGGTTCTTCTTCTTCTGCGCTCTCAGCGTCAACGGTCTCTGGTTCTTCTTCTGCGCTCTCAGCGTCAACGGTCTCTTCTTCTTCTGTGCTCTCAACGTCAACGGTCTCTTCTTCTTCTGTGCTCTCAACGTCAACGGTCTCTGGTTCTTCTTCTGATCTCTCAGCGTCAACGGTCTCTTCTTCTTCTTCAGCTGTGAGTTCCGCAGAGTCGGCGGTTTCTGCTTCTTCCTCAGCTGCGGCCTCAACGTCAACGACTTCCTCAGCTGGCTCTTCCGTCTCTGCTTCTAGCTCGGCCGGGACTGCGTCAGGCTGTTGAGCGGTGGGAGATTCTGTGGGCGCGGTTGCTTCTTCGTTTGGTGGCGCTTCCGTGTCGCTCTCTGTGGGCTGAGTGGTCTCTTCGGAAGGTTCTGCTTCGTCTTCCGTCTCCAGCTCTAGCTCGGGTTCTACTTCTGTGATGGGGCGCGCGATCTCTTCCGCCAACACTTCTGCGCTGTCTTCATCCTCGCTGGAGTCTAAGGCGTCGGGGACGTCTTCTTCGGCATCTCCGACGGGGATCTCTTCGAGTTCGTCGTCGATTCCTTCGAGTTTGTCGGCGACTAAGGCCATCTCAGGGTCGGTTT
>CBFIJD010000098.1:0-2962 GCA_965662845.1 uncultured bacterium
CCTTTACGTTCCGAGACCTTGCCGGAGAAGAAGCGACCGAGACCACGAACATCCGCTTTGACTTAACCGTGGAGCCCAACGGCACTCCAGGGGTGATCTTCACCCTCAACGGCAGCAGCACCGAAGCCAACGCCGACAACCAAACGCTCACGCTCGACAACGTCTCTGAGAACGCAGGGAGCGCCGAGTTCACCGTGCAGCTGCGCAAGCGCCCCAAGAGCCCGGTCGAGATCCCGCTCACGCTGACGACAGAAGATCCGGCGCAGCTCGAAGAATGGACGCTCTCTGCGGACGCGCTCACCTTCACTCCAGACGACTGGGACACCGCTCAAACGGTGACGCTCACGAGTGTCGATGACAGCGTTGGGGACGGTGATCACGCCGTGCAGCTCGTCGTGGAAGCCCTCACCACCACCGACCCCGACTTCCTGAGCTGCTACACGCCGCAGCTGCAAACGATGGTGCTGGACGACGAAGACAGCAGCTACGCGTTGGATTGGATCAGCGCCCTGCAAAGCTCTCTCGCTGGAGGCAGCGCCTTCAACGCGACCCAACTCGACAACCTTACGACAACGACAACCCAAGCGCTCTACACAAACAAGAGCGCTCACCTGACAGAGATTGACGCTCTCACCGCGCTATACCTGCAAGAGAGCTTCCCGCTGTTGGGCACCTTGCTCTCTACGGACGACGCTCGCTTCAGCGCCCAAGCCGAAGTCCTGAGCGCGCTGACCCGCGAGCTGAGCGCCCGCTCCGCGAGCTTCGAGACATCCACTCAAGCGTTGGCCCAACAAACCGTCCTGACGTTGCCCAGCAGCGGGCTCAGCGCGCTGGACTGGGAGCTTGCCATGAGCAACGCCGCCGCCGCGATCACCTCCCCGTTCGCCACGCTGAGTGTGAGCCCCTCCGAGGCCTCTCGCCTAACTCAGTCCCTCGTCACAGGGACTCTGAACGGCGCTCTGGAAGCCGACACCTCCGCCGCAGCGCGCAGCTCGGCTCGCCTGGCGGACACCAGCTTGATTGAAGCCACCAGTGGCAGCGTCGAGGGCAGCTTGACCGGCCTCGCGACCGCAGGTCTCGCCTTGAGTACGGATGAGTTGCAGACCTTGATCGAAGAATTGGCCTCCAGCGTCGCGTCGGCGCTCCTCACCGAGGTCGCCTCTGGCGCTCAAACCACCGCGGTGAGCGCGCTCAGCTCTGCGCTGAGCAAAGGCATCGTCGCGCTAGAGAGCGCGGGCACTCTGGCCTCTGACGACAAAAACGCGGTCTTCGTGTCGCTGTTGAGCGGCCTCGCCTCGGGCTTGGAAGCCAGTGGACTCAGCGCAGACGAACAAGCGCCTCTGCTGAGCGCGGCCAGAACACAAATCGGCACCGACGCACAAATCTTCTTCAGTGATTTGAACGCGACCACGTCCACCAGCGGACTCTCTTTCGCGCCGACGGTGCAGCGCATGAGCGGACTGCGCAACGACAACGGCTCCACTGGCGTCCTGTGGACTATTGAAGTGACCGATGACGGCCCCTTCCCTCTGGTAGTGACTCTGGACTTCAGCGGTCACACCTTCACGCAGATTGGCTCTGCGGTCGAGCTGACGTCTGCCGATACGGCCACAACGACCTATCAAATGCAGTTTCAGATGACGCCTTACAGCACGAGCGATGCGGGAGACGTGCTCGTGCAGGTCACCGATGCGACTGCGGAAGCAGGGGACAGCTACATCTACCCCCTCGCAGAGAACATGTTCCCTGACGACGTGGTGACAGAATGAAGACCCTCGCGCGCGCCCGACGACCACATCTCTTGCTGCTGATCGCCCTGCTGGCGAGTCATCTGCTGCTGGGTTGTGGGAACCCAACTGAGCCCGAACCACCCGTCACCCCGTCCACGCCGCGACAAGCTTCTGTGAGCTTGCGGTGGGACGCCGCTCCAGCAAACGAAGCCCCATCCGGGCGTTACCGAGGCACCTTCCAAGATGTCGTCGCGGTCGAGCTGCAAGTCAGCGGAGACGCCGCAGAAACCGTGGTCGAGTTGCAGCAGAGCGGCACCGTCTGGAGTGGGACCATCAGCGATCTGAGCGTGGGCGTGGTCTACGACTTTGTCGCTCGCGCTTACGCTGACAACAGCACCCGCGACAACACGACGCTGCTGTTCAGCGGGCAAACGCAGCAGACGCTGCAGTCAGGCAGCAACACCCTGAACCTACAGCTCTCTCCGTATCTCGCTGTGGACGCCAGCCAAGCACGCATCCCTCGCATTGAGCGCTTGACCTACGCCTCAACCGTCCAGCCGCAATTCCAACAGACGCTGAGTGTGGTCTTGCAGGCGACGCTTGGCGACAACCTGAGCTACGCCTTCTCTTCTGACAGCGGGCTCGACAACTTCACGCCAAGCTCTGGCAACCTGACCGTCGCGGCGGCCTACACCAGCCTCGTGACAGACTTTACGGCGCCCTCAACGCCGGGTAGCTACACCTACCGTCTCCGCGTCCACAACCAACAAGACTTGGGGATTGAGACCTCTTTTGATTTGGAAGTCGACGACACCTTGACCATCGTCCCGCTGGTCGTCTTTGAGCAAAAGCCCAGCATTCTGGGGCTCAGCTTCCAGAGTGAGAACGCGACGCATCTGCAAGCGACCCTGATCGCCAGCGACGCCTACGACGCCCCCTCTGCGCTACGCACCACGTGGACGTTTCAGGGCTACACCGTCGACAACCTCTCTAGCGACAACACCACCGCGGACAACGCCACATTCGTGGTCTCGCTGCCCTATCAGAGCAGCCAAGAGGACAACCTAACGGTCACGGTCACGAACAGCGCGGGAGACAACACCACGCTCAACAAGCGGCTCCCCGTCGCCTTATTTTCTCCGCTGGAGTTAGGATCGCTGCTCGACCTCCAGACGGACATCACTGCCGGAGACAACCACAGCTGCGCCTTGTCTGCAGCGGGCAGCGCTCAC
>CBFIJD010000099.1:0-2925 GCA_965662845.1 uncultured bacterium
ATCGTTGTAGACACCGGCGAGTTTGTCGCGCGCCCAGACCTCGACATAAATGGCACCGACCCTCGCACGCACGCCGAGGTCATGGTCTCCAAAATTGAGTCACTGCTCGAAGGAAAGGCAGATGCCGACGTTTCGGAGTACTCGATTGGCAACCGTTCGCTGACCAAAATGAGCGTCCCTGACCTGCTGCGCTGGCGGGATTACTATCGCGCCGAAATGCGCCGCGAGTTGATGAAACGCCGCCAGAAACAGGGGCGCCGCGCGGGGAACCAGATTCACGTTCGCTTTGACAGGGGCCTATGATTAGCGACTTCATGCTGAACCTCTCAGAGCGCATCGCCCGCGAGCCGATCCCCCCAGCCTCCCCCCGACAGGCACCGCGCCGCAGACGCTACGACGCCGCCAGCGGCTCTCGATTTTTAGCCGACTTCATTGGGCCGACGACGAGCGCAGATGCCGAGCTGCAATACTCACTGAGACGGTTACGCGACCGAGCCCGCGAGCTGTGCCGAAACGACGACTACGCCCGGCGTTATCTGCAGCTGATGGCCTCGAACGTGATCGGCGAGCACGGTTTCACGATGCAAAGCCGCGCGCGAAATCTGAATCCCCCAAATGCAGGGGAGCTCGATGTCACTGGAAACGAGATCATCGAGCGCGCGTGGAAGCGGTGGGGACGCACATGCTCTGCCAATCGCCGATTCTCATGGTTAGACGTGCAGCGACTAGTGATTCAGGGGCTGGCTCGCGATGGCGAGATTCTGGTGCGGTTTGTCAGGGGCACACGGTTTCCTGACGGGCTGGCACTCCAAATTTTAGAACCAGACTATCTCGACGAGGAGTACACGACCACTGCCAGCGAAGGGCGCCGCATTGTTATGGGGGTGGAACTCGACGAGTTCGATGCGCCGACCGCCTACTATCTGAAGTTAGGCACGGGTCATCCGCATGATAATTTCGGACAGCGGCGTGCAGACAAACGCACACGCGTCCCTGCAGAGGACATTCTCCACATCTACCTGCCAGACCGCGCGCAGCAGACGCGGGGCGTGACGTGGTTTGCGTCTGCGATGGCCCGAATGAAAATTCTGAGCGGCTACGAGGAAGCCGAGTTGATTGCCGCCAGAGTTGGCGCTCAGAAACTAGGCATTCTCTATAGCCAAGAAGGTGATGGCTACGTGGGCGACGAACAACATGACGGGAACGAGATCATGGCGGGCGAACCTGGTTCATTTGTGCAGCTCCCAACCGGCATGAACTTTCAGGCGTGGGATCCGTCACATCCGACGAGTGCATTTGCAGAATTTCACAAATCGGTTTTGCGCGGCATCGCGTCCGGCTTAGGCGTCTCCTACACGTCGCTTTCAAACAACCTCGAAGGGGTGAGCTATTCCAGCATCCGCCAAGGGGCGCTGGAGGAGCGCGATCTGTACCGACAGGTGCAGACGTTTCTCATTCAACATCTCTGTGAGCCAGTCGCCCGCGAGTGGTTGAAGATGGCGATGACCACCGAACGTCTCCCGATTCCGATCAGCCGCTATGAAAAATTTGCAAACACGATGGAGTTTCGAGGGCGCGGGTTTTCGTGGGTGGACCCGGCGCGCGAGATCAAAGCGGAAGTGGAAGCCGTGAAGAACGGGTTCAAATCATTAAACGATGTCGCCCGCCAGTATGGGCGAGACGTGGAAGAGGTCTTCCAACAAATGCAGTCCGATAAAGCGATGGCGGAACGCTACGGCATCACACTCATGTTTGAGCCGCTGGGCACTGTTCACAGCCCGACGTATCCAATCGGCGCTGATGTCGACCGCCCAGACGAGGACGAGGACGAGGATGCCTAAACCTACGGACGGCATGCGAGCCGAGGCACAGCGTGGACTGGATTGGCGCCGCGAGTTCGGACGTGGAGGGACGGAGGTCGGCATCGCCCGCGCCCGCGACATTGTCAACAATCGAGACCTCTCCAGCGATACCATCAAGCGGATGTATTCGTTTTTCGCAAGACACGAGGTGGATAAGCAGGCGGAGGGATTTAGCCCAGGTGAAGACGGCTACCCTTCAAACGGGCGCATTGCGTGGGCGCTCTGGGGCGGAGACGCAGGTTTTTCGTGGTCTAAAAAATTGGTTGAACAAATGGAGAAAAAACGAATGACGGAAACCGACGTAGAGAAGATTGCGGACGAGGTCGCCGCCGAACCCGCCGCAGAACCCAACGAACCGCCAGAGGTGCAGGAGCCAGAGCCTGCGCCATTCGATGACATTGACGAGCGCGAGGACAGGGAATTGCCAGCCGTTAGCGGCACCGTTTACCGCACCTGCGAGCTGCGGATGCTGGACGAAGAGCGCGTGATTGAGATGAGCGTCAGCTCTACGACGCCGGTGGAGCGCGAGTTTGGCTACGAGGTGTTGGAGCACAGCGCAGGCGCGATTGATTTGGATTTCATGGGCAGCGGGCGAGCACCGCTACTTTTAGATCATGACGCACGTCAGCAGATCGGCGTCATTCAACGCGCATGGATGGACGGCGAGAAACTCCGCGCCCGCGTGCGGTTTAGCCGTTCGCCGAAGGGCCTAGAAATCTACAACGATGTGCGCGACGGCATCCGAGGCAATGTGTCCATCGGTTACCAAATAAAATCCATGTCTAAGCTCGACGATCTAATTGACGGGCGAGCGGTCTACCGCGTCGATAAATTCAAACCTCTAGAAGTGTCTATGGTGTCCATTCCCGCCGATTCTAATGTAGGCGTCGGTCGGGCTCACGAGTCGGTCACGTCCGACGTTATTTTTGAAAACTTTAATGAAGAGAAGCAAATGAAAGTTGAAAATGTTACAGAGCCGGACGTGCAGGCGCGTCAGCAAGAAATTGAAGCAATTATTGACTGGGGCGAGCGCCACAACCAGCAAGAGTTTGCGAACCAAGCG
>CBFIJD010000100.1:0-2783 GCA_965662845.1 uncultured bacterium
TGCTCCAGTTGTTGGAGCGCTGGGCTTCAATCGCGCGCAACAGGGAATAGCCCCGCTTCTCCTTCTCGGTCAGGTCAGGCGTGACCGTCTGCATCGGTTTCGACGCCAAACGCTCCAACAACGCGTCGCGGAATTTATCGCCAGACCACCCTTCTTTGAGCGCTTGGTTCGCAAACTCTTGCTGGTTGTGGCGCTCGCCCCAGTTAATAATCGCCTCGATCTCGCGTTGACGTGCGTTCACGTCCGGCTCTGTAACATTTTCAACTTTCATTTGCGTCTCTTCATTAGAGTTTTCAAAAATAACGTCGGACGTGACCGACTCGTGAGACCGACCAACTCCGACATTGGAGTCTGCGGGGATAGAGACCATAGAGACCTCAAGCGGTTTGAATTCATCAACTCGATAAACAGACCGACCGTCGATCAGGTCGTCCGTTTTGGACATGGATTTAATCTGATAGCCGATGCTGACGTTGCCTCGGATTCCATCGCGCACATCGTTGTAAATTTCAGACGCCATCGCCGAACGGCTAAACCGCACGCGGGCGCGAAGTTTCTCGCCGTCCATCCATGCGCGTTCAATTACGCCGATCTGCTGGCGCGGGTCATGGTCAAGTAATAACGGAGCGCGCCCGCTGCCCATGAAGTCCAGATCAATCGCGCCTGCGCTGTGCGCGAGCACCTCATAGCCGAACTCGCGTTCCACCGGCGTTGTGCTGCTGACGCTCATCTCGATTACGCGCTCTTCTTCAGAGTCCAGCATCCGCAGCTCGCAAGTGCGGTAAACCGTGCCGCTGATTACCGGCAATTCCCTGTCCTCGCGGTCGTCGATGTCATCGAATGGCGCAGGCTCTGGCTCCTGCACCTCTGGCGGTTCGTTGGGTTCGGCGGCGACCTCTTCCGCGATCTCCTTTACGTCGGTTTCTGTCATTCGTTTTTTCTCCATTTGTTGAACTAGTTTTTTTGACCACGAAAAACCCGCATCTCCGCCCCAAAGCGCCCACGCAATGCGCCCGTTTGAAGGGTAGCCGTCCTCACCTGGACTGAACCCCTCTGCTTTTTTGTCCACCTCATGTCGCGAGAAAAACGAATACATTCGTTTAACGGTTTCGCTGGAAAGGTCGCGGTTATTGACAATGTCACGGGCGCGGGCGATGCCGACCTCCGTCCCTCCACGTCCGTATTCACTGCGCCAGTCTAGGCCGCGCTGTGCCTCGGATCGCATGCCATCTGTCGGTTTAGGCATTGTCTTCCTCGTCGGTTGGCTCCGTCGGACTGTGCACGGTGCCCAGCGGCTCAAACATGAGCGTGATGCCGTAGCGCTCGGCCATGGCTTTATCAGACTGCATCTGCTGGAACACCTCTTCCACGTCGCGCCCATACTGGCGGGCGACATCGTTTAATGATTTGAACCCGTTCTTGACCGCCTCTACTTCCGCTTTGATCTCGCGCGCCGGATCCACCCACGAAAAGCCGCGCCCTCGGAATTCCATCGTGTTTGCGAACTTCTCGTAACGACTAATCGGGATCGGCAGACGCTCGGTGGTCATTGACATTTTCAACCACTCGCGGGCGACTGGCTCACACAGATGCTGAATGAGGAACGTCTGCACCTGCCGGTACAGGTCGCGCTCTTCTAGCGCCCCTTGGCGTATGCTCGAATAGCTCACACCTTCCAGATTATTGGACAGCGAGGTGTAGGACACACCGAGGCCAGAGGCGATGCCGCGTAAAACCGACTTGTGAAACTCTGCAAACGCGCTCGTGGGGTGTGACGGATCCCACGCCTGAAAATTCATGCCGGTTGGCAGCTGCACAAATGAACCAGGCTCACCGGCCATAATCTCATTGCCGTCCTGCTGTTCATCTCCTACGTAACCATCACCTTCTTGGCTATAGAGAATGCCTAGTTTCTGAGCACCGACTCTAGCGGCAATCAATTCGGCCTCCTCGTAGCCGCTCAGAATTTTCATTCGGGCCATCGCAGACGCGAACCACGTCACGCCCCGTGTCTGCTGCGCACGGTCGGGAAGGTAGATGTGCAGGATGTCCTCTGCAGGGACGCGCGTGCGTTTGTCTGCCCGACGCTGCCCGAAATTATCATGCGGGTGTCCCGTGCCCAGCTTCAGATAGTAGGCAGTCGGGGCGTCGAATTCGTCCAACTCGACTCCCATCACGATGCGGCGCCCCTCGCTGGCGGTGGTCGTGTACTCCTCGTCGAGATAGTCAGGCTCTAAAATCTGGAGTGCCAGCCCGTCAGGAAACCGTGTGCCCCTGACAAACCGCACCAAAATCTCGCCATCGCGAGCGAGCCCTTGAATGACCATGCGCTGCACGTCCAGCCATGAGAACCGGCGATTGGCAGAGCATGTGCGGCCCCAGCGCTTCCAAGCGCGCTCGATGATTTCGTTCCCGCTTACGTCAAGCTCCCCTGCATTTGGGGGGTTCAGATTCCGCGCTCTACTTTGCATCGTGAACCCGTGTTCGCCGATCACGTTCGAGGCCATCAGTTGCAGATAGCGCCGGGCGTAGTCGTCGTTCCGGCACAGCTCGCGGGCGCGGTCTCGCAGCCGCCGCAGTGAGTATTGCAGCTCGGCATCAGCGCTCGTCGTCGGCCCAATGAAGTCGGCTAAAAATCGGGAGCCACTGGCAGCGTCGTAGCGTCTGCGGCGCGGTGCCTGTCGGGGGGAGGCTGGGGGGATCGGTTCGCGGGCGATGCGCTCTGAGAGGCCCAGCATAAATTCGCTAATCATAGACCTCTGTCGAAGCGGACATGAATCTGG
>CBFIJD010000101.1:0-2699 GCA_965662845.1 uncultured bacterium
GGCTTCTATCTCGCGGGCATCCACGATGAACAGTTCCTGCTCGAGACCCCAGCGGACTTCCAACCTAAGTGCTGGTAGAATTATCTGAGAGACGAGGATGCAGCGGAACCCAATACCTGAATGAAACAAACATCCATGAGAGGAGCATAACGATGACCGACGCAGAGCTGAAAGAGCTTGTCGCCAGCCTAGCGGTGGCCCAAAAAGAGACGGACCGACAACTTAAAGAGACCGATTTGCAGGTCAAGGCCACGAGCCAGCAACTCGAAGAGACGGACCGGCAACTCAAAGAGACCGATTTGCAGGTCAAGGCCACGAGTCAGCAACTCGAAGAGACGGACCGGCAACTCAAAGAGACCGACCAACAGCTTCGCAAGCAGCTCAAGGAGCTGGGCAAACAGATCGGTGGGCTGGGAGCCAAGTTTGGCGGCTTCACCGAGGGCATGGCCTTCCCTGCGATGAGCAAAATCCTCACCGAAGAATTCGGCATGGAGGTCGTCACGCCACGGGTGAAGGTGCGTAAAGGCAGCCAAACCCTCGAGCTTGACGTACTGGCCTACGCCAACTCAGAGCGCAACGCCGCCTACGTCGTCGAGGTCAAGAGCCACCTGCGCTCCAGCGGGATCGCTCAGCTGCGCGACATTATGGAGCGCTTCCGACAGTTCCTCCCCGAACACGGCGACAAAGCGCTCTACGGGATGCTCGCTGTCGTCGACGCTCCTGAGGATGTGCGCCAAGAAGCGCTGGAGAGCGGCTTCTATCTCGCGGGCATCCACGATGAGCAGTTCCTGCTCGAGACCCCAGCCGACTTCCAGCCTAAGTGCTGGTAGAATCATCCAAGAGACGAGGATGCAGCGGAGCCCCATACCTGAGCCAAACATCTATGAGAGGAGCGTAACGATGACCGACGCAGAATTGAAAGAGCTTGTCGCCAGCCTAGCGGTGGCCCAAAGAGAGACCGACCGACAACTCAAAGAAACCGACCGGCAGCTCAAAGAAACCGATCCACAACTTCGGCAACAGATTAAAGAGACCGACCGACAACTCAAAGAAACCGACCGGCAACTCAAAGAAACCGACCAACAGCTTCGCAAGCAGCTCAAGGAGCTGGGCAAACAGATCGGCGGGCTGGGAGCCAAGTTTGGCGGCTTCACCGAGGGCATGGCTTTCCCCGCCATGAGCAAAATCCTCACTGAAGAGTTCGGCATGGAGGTCGTCACGCCACGAGTGAAAGTGCGTAAAGGCAGCCAAACCCTCGAGCTTGACGTGCTGGCTTACGCCAACTCAGAGCGCAACGCCGCCTACATCGTCGAGGTCAAGAGCCACCTGCGCTCCAGCGGGATTGCTCAGCTGCGCGACATCATGGAGCGCTTCCGGCAGTTTCTCCCCGAACATGGCGACAAAGCGCTCTATGGGATGCTCGCTGTCGTCGATGCCCCTGACGATGTGCGCCAAGAAGCGCTGGAGAGCGGCTTCTACCTCGCGGGCATCCACGATGAGCAGTTCCTGCTTGAGACCCCAGACAACTTCCAGCCTAAGTGCTGGTAAGCAAGCGCAGTCAGCGACCCACATTTGAAAGTCTCACTTTGAGAAGTGGCATGCAATGTTACCTGTGCTCTTCCGCTGCGTAATCGTATGTTGTCAAAAACAACAGTTCTACTATGAGAAACATGGCTCGTCATAAAAAAGCCTTTTCAAAAATAAGCTTGAAAGAAATTCTCCCTATTTTTGCAATTGAAGAAATTGGAACTTGGCAAATTCATGTAGAATCAATCCCTGTTTCTGCTTTTTTTGAAGAGCGATTGCAACGATTAAATGTCTTTGATTTGCGCGCGAACGAACACTCAAAAGAGCTGCTGATTGATGCTTTTTTAGAAGAAGCCTTACTGCCTTATTCTCGGTTAAAATTTTGGAAGTCCGCGCCGCTAGAAGATGATTTATTTCTTGGAGAAGTGGACTACTTACTCACAAAACGAAAGGATTATTTAGACCACCCACTCCTTTGCGTTGTTGAGGCAAAAAAAGATGATTTTGAAAAGGGGAAAGCCCAGTGTCTAGCAGAGCTGCGAGCTTGTTGGTGGAACAATCAACAGGCCAACTGGGAGGTCCCTCTGTGGGGGATTGTGACGAATGCCGATGTTTGGCGCTTTTATCATTTAACGTTAGATCAACAGATCCAAGAAAGTGCCCCTTATTCAATCATTGACTCCGGTTTGGTGCTGGCTGTGTTGCGATTTGTTTTTCAGCAGTGCGAGGAGCTGTTTGTATAGCACATCAATGATTTTTTCATTCGGCAAGGTTGTCTTCACGCCTCATTCATTCCAGAGGTTTGGCAAAGACACAAAGACCGAGGCGAACCTTACAAGAAATTGCGGAGTCAAAAACAGCGCTGCTGCGGTGGGGCGTCGGCTTATTGCTCGGACAAACAGCGGTCCTCGCCGCACTCGTTAAAGTATCGTGACTCTTCGCTTCCGCGGCCCCGCCCCGAAGACATCCAACAGCCTGAAACACCACCGCGAACTGCCCATAGTCAGAGCGCTCCCCGCGACAAAAATCTTCAGCCCCTAACACCCTCTAAACACAAGCTTGCTTCACTTTCCCGCTCTGATCGATCTGCCTTGGTCGCAGATCTTGTTGTTCCGCTCACCCCCACACCCAAAGGACAATATGATGAAGGCTTGGATTTGGTCCCTCTTGCT
>CBFIJD010000102.1:0-2580 GCA_965662845.1 uncultured bacterium
AATGGAGGCCGCTTTTAGCTCTCCTGTGAGGTTTGGCGGTAGAGGACAGGGTTCAAGGAGGGGTCGTTATACATCTTCATTTGGCGATAGACCTTCAGGCGCTTGCGTCCGTTTTGTAAATCGTCCCAGAGCTCTGTGAGAGACTGCCCTAAGTCCGCGCGTTGCTCCTGTAAAATCTCGAGCTTTGCAGCGCACTTCTCTTGGTGTGCTTCGGAGGCATCGTCGCGTTCGACTTCTTCTCGCATGTGAAAAATTTTCAACGCGTTGATCGAGAGACGGTCAATGATGCTCCCCGGAGTCTCGCTGTTCAACGGTGCGTTGAGATTGGAGTCCTGCTGGCTGGCAAGATGCTGAAGGATAGCCTCGTCGAGTTGTTCGATCAAGTCATTGCGCTGCTGATTGAGCTTGTCAATGTTGCGCTTGACTTGCGCAATCTCTTGGTCAGAAGCGCGCGGATCACGAGCCTTATCTTCTTCATGCCAAAGCGCGAAGTTGGACCAGTTTTGGCGAGAGACGAGCACGACAAAACTTCGCGCCTCGCTTCCAGTATAAGGCGCGTCGTGCCATGCGACGACTTCCTCCATTTGTTGAGCTAACAATTCATTGACTAGGAGCGTCATCGCTTTTCTCTTGCTTAGACATGGTTTTGAGGCGGGCTTCGGGTGGTTCAATTTGAACGATACGAGCCCCGACTTTTTCCTGAGAAACAACGGTTTCAGCGCGAGCGATTTGGCGATTGTTGACCCAAATCTCCAGCGGGTCGCGCGGAGAGGAATCGAGCTCAATGACAGACCCTTGTCCCAAACGCAGTACATCGCTGATGTTCATCATGCATTCCCCGAGCACCAGACGAGTGTCTAATGGAAGGTCTAGCAGCTGTTGTGCTTTGGGCTGCTGAGATGGCGGAAGCTTTTGCAGCTTTTGGGAAGGATCTGAATTTTGCGCCATAGAACCTCAGTTGGCCATGATGGAATAGCCACAGTCCACGTAGAGAACTTGGCCGGTGATTGCGCTTGCCGCGTCGCTGAGCATGAACGCTGCCGTATTGGCGACTTCTTCTTGGGAGGCCGTGCGTAGCATTGCAGAGTGTTCGGCTGCGGTGCGGATCATTCCTGAAATGTCTTTGATGCCAGAAGAAGAGAGAGTGCGGATTGCGCCGGGAGAGAGTGTGTTGACACGGATGTTGTCCGGTCCCAGCTCTCGCGCCAAATAGCGTGTGCTGGCTTCCAAGGCAGCTTTGGCGGGGCCCATGACGTTATAGTTGGGGACGGCTAAGGTCGAGCCGATGAAGCTGAGGCTCAAGATGCTGCCTGTGCCCCGTTTGCGCATCATGGGCACGACCCCGTGAGTCAGTGGAAGCAGCGAATACGCGCTGACATCCATCGCGCGTCGGAATCCGTCGCGTAGCGTTGCAGAGAAGGGCTTACTCAGGTCGTCTGTATCAGCGAAAGCTACGCTGTGTACGATAAAGTCAATCTCGCCCCACTGCTGCTCAATCTCTCGAATCAGACCTTGGATGGATTCGTCAGAGGCAACATCGCATTCGCAGATGAGCGAGGAGCTGATCTGCTCACCGAGTTTGCGAACGTTCGCTTCAAAGCGTCCCTTGGGGTCTTTCAAGTAGGTAAGGCCAACGTCAGCGCCTTGTTGATGGAGCCGCTCTGCAATCGCCCAAGCGATGCTGCGTTGATTGCCAACACCTAAGACCACTCCTCGTTTTCCGGAAAAATCAATCATATCTGCCTGTCATCAAATGGTAATCACTGCATTTTTGCGAGAGAAGTGGCGCCTTCAAAAAACATTCCGAAGCTGGCGAAGTTCCAAGAAAAATCAAGGAGAATGCCGATTCAGAGTCGCGATTTGTTCTCCTAACTTCACGGTCTGGCCGACTGATAGCGCATTCCATTCGATAGTGCCTTTCTGAAACAACACAACGACTGTTGAGCCTAGTTCAAATCGCCCAATCTCTTCGCCTTTAGCCACCGCGTGTGGAGTCGGAAGGCGTTGATGGAGAGGAAGCGCCCGAGGACAGTTGGAGATTCGTTCGTGATATTTGACCCGAATCCGCCCAACGACCGTTGCGCCGACTTTAACTAGTGCGTATTCGCGATGCTGGTGTTGCAGGTAGGAAATCCAGCGCTCGTTGCGCGCGAATAATTTCGGAACGTAGAGCAACCCTAACGGGCTGACCGTCCACAACTCTCCTGGAATGTAGGCAAAGTCGGTCACTTGGCCGTCAAGCAGACTGTGAATGCGGTGGTAATTGTAGGGAGCCAGATAAATCGTGAGGTAGTGTCCCCCTTGATAGCGTTGCGCGGCCTCGTGATCTTCTAGCAGCTCGGTCAAGGTGTAAGCTTTACCTTTTGCCTGCAGTAGCGTCTCACCAGAAATGTCTCCGAACGCTCCGATAGTTCCATCTACAGGGCTCACTACGGCGTCAGGTGTCGGGTCAATCGTTCGGCACTCTGGGAGCATTGGCCGAGCGAAAAATTCGTTAAACGTCTGAAATTCTTGGAGTTTTTGTGGGCACTCGCTCAGGTCAATGCGAAACGCAGAGGCGAATCCGCGGATGAGGACTTG
>CBFIJD010000103.1:0-2556 GCA_965662845.1 uncultured bacterium
CCGTCTGCCCAATGAACAGATAGCCCCCTTTCTCTGTTACGCTGAAGAAGCGCTCCACCAGCTCGGCTGCCGTCTTTTTGTCGAAGTAAATCATGACGTTTCGGCAGAAAATCGCAAAAAACTTTCCCTTAAAGACGAACTGTTTCTTCATTAAATTGTAGCGACTGAAGTGGACTAGCTCCCGCACGGATTCTCGCACTTTCCACCCATCAGAGACCTGCTGAAAATAGCGCATCTTGATCATTGGGGGCACATTGCGCAGGCGGTCAGCCGGATAGATGCCACGATAGGCTTCTCCGAGGATGTTGCTGTCTAAGTCTGAAGCGAAGACTCCGGCCTCTACTTGGTTGATTTTTGTCCCGAGTGCGTCGTGCAACATCATCGAGATAGTGTAAGGTTCTTCTCCTGAAGAGCAGCCGGCAGACCAGAAATTGAGTTTGGGTTTGGCGCCGAAAGAGTTCTGTTCGAGGCGCTCGGGGATTGCGGTCTTTTCCAGAAATTCGAAGTGCTCAATCTCTCGATAGAAAAAGCTATAGTTGGTGGTGAGTTCGTTGGCCAGCGAGAAGAGCTTTTTGCCGGTAGTATCCGCGCGGATGTCCTTCAGAAAAGCAGAAAAGCTGGAGTAGTTTTGCTTGGCTAAGACGGGCTGCAGGCGGTTCATGACCAAGGGTTTTTTGTCTGCTCCGAGCACGATGCCAAAGTTGCTATAAATCAGGCGTGCTAGCTCCTGAAACTCCTGTTCTGTAAACATGGGAACCGAACCTCTCGGCAAGGGGGTGGACAGCGAGTGCAGGGAAAGGCGTGTGGGCGTCGTTCGTTCGACCAACACAGAAGCCAGAGGGTTTACCGATCAGCCTCGGAAAGATCAAGTTTGGGCGCGAGGCCACTGTCATGTTTTTTGCAGGTGCCGCGACATTTTGACACACTCAATCTACGGAGCAGATATGATCGCCATGATCTTAGCAGGCGGCAGCGGAACGCGCCTGTGGCCTTACAGCCGCACGATGAGCCCCAAGCAGTTTTTGAACCTCGGATCGACGCACGAGTCGCTGCTGCAAGACACCTGCAGACGCTTGGAAGAGCTGGTGCGACCCGAAGACATCTATGTCATCGGCGCCAAAAGTCATGAATTCGAGCTGCGCCATCAGCTGGAGCAGGTCATCCCTCACTTTCGGGAAGAGCAGCTCTTGCTGGAGCCAATGGCTCGCAACACCGCGCCCGCGATCTGTTGGGGCGTCTCGGCGCTCCCCGAAGAGCGGCTCCTTGAACCGGTCATGATTCTGCCGGCGGATCATCTGATCCGTGCGACCAATTTGTTTGTGCAAGCGATGCGAGAGGCTGCAGAGATCGCCCAGAACCAACGGATCGTCACCTTTGGGATTCGCCCCGATCGTCCAGAGACAGGATATGGCTACATCTGCGCGGGCGAACCTCTGGGGAACGGGTTCGCTGTGCGACGCTTTTTGGAAAAGCCAGACCTCGCGACAGCACAAGCGCTGGTGCAATCCCCCGATTACACTTGGAACGCAGGATTCTTCCTCGCTTCTGGGGAAACCTGGCGTCGAGAGTTTGCAAAGTGCGCTCCCAACATTTTTCAGACGTTTGAAGAGGCGCGCAACCACCAAGCGTTGCACAACGAAGAGACCGTCGCAGCGCTCTTCCGCAGCGTGGAAAATGTCTCGATTGACTATGCTGTCATGGAAAAGTCCGACAACGTGGCCGTGTTGCCGCTGGAGATTGGCTGGAGCGACTTGGGCAGCTGGGAGAGCATCTTTCAGGTCTCCGACAAAGACGACAACGGCAACGTGCTGCGTGGTAACGTGATCACACACGAGACCCGGAACTCGCTGATTTTTAGCACGAAAAAGCTCGTGACCAGCATCGGGGTGGAGAACCTGATCATCGTCGAGACCGACGACGCGCTGCTCGTCTGCGACCTCGCGCGTTCACAAGACGTGAAAAAGCTGGTGGACACACTCAAAGAGACCGATCGCCATGAGTACAAGTTCCACACAACGGTCCTGCGCCCTTGGGGCAGCGCGACGACCTTGCTGGAAAATTCGATCTATCGCGTGCGCATGCTGGAGGTGCTGCCTCAACGCTACATCGCGTTGCAGCGACATCGGCACCGCAGTGAACACTGGGTGATTGTGCGCGGCGCAGCAGATGTCGTCCGCGGCGCAGAGCAGGTCTTGCTCACGGAGAACGAGTCCATCCACATCCCGAAGACCGTCCAACACCGTTTGAGCAACTCCGGAAAAATTCCGCTGCAAGTGCTAGAAATTCAACAAGGAGAGTACTTGGGGATAGACGACGTGGAGCGCTTTGAGCCGTCGTGCCTGAGCCGAGAGGCCGGGACATCGTGACCTCGCGCGACCGCTTACAATGAGAACGTGAATTTCGTTTATTTTTGTGCGCAAAAAGTCTCTCTTGGAAAGTGTAAGTCGGCACTAATGGTGCGCAGATAACGTTGAATTCGGCGGTACGAAGCGAGCCCGTTTGTCTTGTGAAGTAGGAGAGAGGTTTGTCCGCTGTCGCAGACGGAGAACACTCATA
>CBFIJD010000104.1:0-2440 GCA_965662845.1 uncultured bacterium
ACACTTCGATGTCTAGGTCTTTGGGAGCCCGCTGATCAAGCCAGTGATCTCGGACGCTGCCGCCAACAAGAATGGGGCGTCCCCCTTGCGCGTGAATCGCTTGCGTTAGCGTTTGCATTTCAGCGGTAAGTTGCATGATCCGATCTACAGAAAGTTACCAATGTGAAGAAACAATCGGGTAACCTAACGAGAAGCGGGACTGAGCGCAAGCAGCGGAGATCAGAGAGAAACAGAAAGCGAGAGGGAGAAGAAGCAGGCAAGGGAGAGGGAGGCGTACAAACGAAAAAACGCGACCCAGCCGAAGCCAGATCGCGTTTGGGAGAGCGGTGACAGCTCAGGAGCCTAGAATTAGGCAGCCTTTGGCATGACGGATGCGAATGAGCTCTCTACGTTCTGAACCATTTCGTCCGTCATGGTCTTCGCTTGTGAAGAGACGGTGCGCAGGGTGGTGTAGGTCATGTCCATCATCTGAGCTTGAGCGTCCTTCATGGGCTGAACATACTCATTCATGCCTTCTACGGTGGAAGCGGCTTTGAAGCCCAACTCGATGAATTGCTTCTGCGCTTCTTCCAGCAAGCTTACGCCGTTCATGCTGTGATCGAACATTTGGTTGTAGAAGGTCTTTGCGGTGTTATTCATTTCTACGAACATGGTGTCTCCAAAATGAGAGATTGAAAAATGTGTTGGAGCGTTGCGCTCTCAACTTGAGCATGGGAAGGATAATATAGCACCAAACACTTAATTGCAACTATAATTGCAGAAAATTTCTAAAAAAGTTTTTTACTCCCAACACTTCATCCCCTAAGTCACTGATGTCACAACATGAATTGCGTTTGTTGCTCGGAGATCAACTGAACCATCAGCACTCCTGGTTCCAAGAGGCTCGGCCAGATGTCACTTATGTGCTGATGGAAATTCGTTCCGAGACCGACTATGTGCGGCATCACGTCCAAAAAGTGACCGCTTTTTTTGCGGCGATGAGGCACTTCGCTGCAGAGTTGCAGGCTCAGGGGCATCGCGTCCGGTATATCCGCTTAGACGACCCCCACAATCATCAGTCTTTTGCCGCCAACTTGCGTTGGTTATCTGCCGAGCTGCAGGCGACGTCCTTGGCGTATCAGCTCCCCGATGAGTTCCGACTTGATCAGCAATTACAGGCGGTTGCGGAATCCATAGAGCTGCCTGTGACCGTTGTAGACTCCGAACACTTTTTGACTTCGCGTGAGGCCGTCGCTGATTTTTTCGTTGGCAAGAAGACCTATTTGTTGGAGTCGTTTTATCGGCATCTGCGCAAGAAGCACTCCGTTTTGCTGGATGGCAACGCCCCTGTTGGAGGCAAATGGAACTTTGACGCTAGCAACCGCAATGCGTATGACTCACAGGTTGCGCTCCCGCCGCCTCGTCCATTTGTCAATGACGTCGCCGACCTTGTGCAGATGCTGGAAGCGCAGAAGGTGCCGACGATTGGCAAGATCACCCCCACTCAATTGAACTGGCCGATCAGTCGCGCTCAAGCCTTGGAGTCTCTTGCGCACTTCTGCCAGCACAGCCTGCCGCACTTTGGCACGTATCAAGATGCGCTGACGGATGCAGACCCGTTTTTGTTCCATTCTCGCCTGTCTTTTGCTCTGAACACTAAGCTGCTGCACCCGTGGGAAGTCATTCAGCGCAGCCTCGCTGAGTGGGAACAGCGGCCTCAGGCGATCTCGCTGGCACAAGTCGAGGGCTTTGTGCGGCAAATTTTAGGATGGCGGGAGTTTATTCGCGGGGTGTATTGGGCGCACATGCCGGACTACGCGACGATGAACGCGCTGGGACATCAAGCAACGCTCCCCAGCTGGTTTTGGAATGGAGAGACCCAGATGCGTTGTCTGCAGCACACCATCTCGCAATCGTTGGAATATGCCTATGCGCATCACATCCAGCGCCTGATGGTGACCGGTAACTTTGCGCTGCTGGCCGGGATTCATCCCGACGCGGTGGACGCTTGGTACTTAGGGATCTACATCGACGCTATTGAGTGGGTTGAGCTGCCGAACACACGCGGGATGAGCCAGTTTGCCGATGGTGGCTTGGTGGCCACGAAGCCGTATTGTTCGTCAGCCAACTATTTCAAGAAGATGGGGAACTATTGTGATGGTTGCCTCTACAACCCCAAACAACGGCATGGCGCGGGGGCCTGCCCCTTCAACAGTTTGTATTGGGAGTTTCACGCGCGGCACCGTGAAACGTTCGCCCAGAATCACCGCCTTGGGATGGTGTATCGAACGTGGGACAAGATGAACCCTTCCGAGCGCGACAAGCTGATCGAACATGCCCAATGGATCCGGGGCAACTTAGAAGACTTGTGACTTTTCAGCCGAAATCTGGCAGCAGTACCCCCACAAGGTACGGCTCCTCATCGATGCGCAAATGGCGCGTTTTGATGCGGAGGCTCCGT
>CBFIJD010000105.1:0-2327 GCA_965662845.1 uncultured bacterium
CACCAGATGCTCAAGACCTATCGACAAATGTTCAATGCAGGGCAAATCATCTCGCGCTATCACGCCTCTCCTGAGAGCAAAAAACAGATCATCAACGGGCTGTTTTATCTGTCAAAATACATTTTGTGCATCTCTCCCTCTCCGCACATTCCGGAGGGCATCCTGTCACGGACGTATGTGCGGCAGCAGCTGCCGACGCTGGTCACCTTACTGAAAAAACAGACCGAGCTGGCACACGAAGCGACCACGCGCGCGCTGCTGATCAAGCTACAACAGAACCCCGAAGCGCTGCTGCGCGACATTCCCACCAAGTCGGGCAACGTGGACGATGTGATTGCGCTGCAAGTGCAGCGCTTGGTGCTGCCGAAGTTCGCCGCCGAGATCATTTCCCATCCTCAGAGCAACTACATTTACGATTTGCAGAGCCAAGAGCAGACGCAGCGTTCTCGGCTGCTGTTGAAGACGTTCCTGTTCTACCTGCTCCGCTCGATACCTGCGGCGCTGTTAGAGTTGTTCCGTCAGCGTCGGGAGTATTTTGTGAAGTATCTGGTGGAGTTTGTAGACTTGCCCAAGGGGGGAGTGGCGATTGCCTATGATCTGATTGACGTGCGCCAACTGGATCCCACGACCGCAGACCCAGAGTTGCAGCTCGACGGCAAGCTGATCCATTACCTGTGTTCGGATTACAAGCGCCCGGCGAAAGAGCAGCTCAGCCTCTTTTTGCAACAACTAGACGTCGGAGAGATTGAGCAGCTGCTGTACAACGTCGTCCACAACATTGAAGAGCTGAATGTGGAGCCAGCAGAGATCAAGCGCCTCAAGCAGATTTTGGGGAAGCGGCGCCGCACGCTCGCGGACAAACCGCAGGTGGATTATGCGCAGAACCGGAAACTGCTCGGCAACATCACCAAGATCTACATTCCACCGATCACTGCCGTGTTCAAGGGCTTGATCAAAACGCTGGCTCGGAGGGATGAAGTCCTCAGCGCGTTCGGGAAGCTCCCTGCGAAGCCCAAGAACACAGATTTGGGGACATCTGTGCTCGTCAAAAAAGCAGAGCCGGTCGCGCCCATGGAGCCGGCTCCACGCAACTATGACGCGGCGCCCTTCCCCAACGACCTGACGTTTGCGACCAGCGACGTCCTCAGTTTTCGGAAGTGGAACACCGCAGAACCCGGTGACAGTTTTGTGGAGAGCATCGCCTTCATGCAGCCGGTTGCCCGCGTTGGGACCGGGCAGAGCTTCGCACATGTAGAGCAGCTCAAGGATCTCATCACGCTGTTTGCGGAGAGCGCGCATTTCAACGGTGAGAAGGCCGTGCACAGCTTCGCCGGCAAGCAAGGGCCGGTCTCCGTAGAGAAGGTGTATGCCTTGTTCACCAACCCTGCGCTACGCGCTCACGCGCTCACCCTGTGCTTGGGGCTGGGCTATCACCGCAACGCGCCGCCTTCGTTCTATCAGGCGTATGCGGATCGCAAGGCTCCCGAGCAGCGCGTGAACACCTTCCCTTATTTGCTGCTGTTCTGTCAGAAAGAAGAGCTGCTCGCAGGTGTGAATGTCGATCACCGCGCCGTCGAGCGCCGCCTTCACTTCGCAGATGGCACAACGGAGACGGGTGTCGCGATTAGTTTAGGAACTCAGCGCGAGTTGATGTTTCCGGTGGTGGACACTTTGGAGGGAATCGCGCGGGCGTTTCTGGAAGAAAAACCAGAACTCAAGCCGTTGATTGATTTCTGTGCGGATAAGCGGGACTTCCTTCGGAAAGGCATCGAGAAAGCCAAAGGCAAGTGAAGCGGAGCGCCGCCTGCGGTTAAGGCTCTTGGCGGTTGTCTTGCCACTCGTGCAGAGCGTTAAACAGCAAGCTGGTCAACCCTGCAAAAACGATCAGCCCGGGATGCACGCTCAAGCAGACCAAAAAAAGCGCGACGACAATGCCGTCTGTGAGCACACTGTTCCACATGGTGGCCTCTGATAAGTTGACGAGCGCGCTGCGCGACCACATCACTCATCGGCCGCGCAACGAAACCCGATGTAAATCGCAAAAAAATCTTTGGGCTTATAGGCCGCGTGCTCACGGTGCATGGGCCGAGAGCCATACCACCAAGACCCACCTCGCGTGCGGGCGTCGTCTCCCTCTGTCTGCACCCATTCCCACACGTTGGCGCCCATATCATACAACCCATTGACCCCAGCTTTGGTGACTCCGGCTAGCGCGTGTCCGCTCCCACGCTGCAGCTCGACCCCATGCGGCACAGCTTGGCTTGCTCCGCAGGAGCCCAAACAGTTGGCTCCGGCAGGCGATGCCCCTGTTGGATAGTCATAGGTGC
>CBFIJD010000106.1:0-2238 GCA_965662845.1 uncultured bacterium
CTCGAAACCCTTCAGCACTCCCTGACAGAATTTACCCCGCGCATGAACGCTGCCCACGATGAACCGACTCAGCTCGCCCCGAGCGCAGCTGATGATTACGACAACCCTTGGAAGGAGATGCTGCGACAAGCCTTCCCCGAGTTCGTCGCGTTCTACTTTCCCCAGATCCACGCCGAGTTGGACTGGAGCCATGGCTACGAGCTTCTCGACAAGGAGCTGCGTCAAGCGGTCCCTCAGGCCGAGTTTGGCAGCCGTTTTGTGGATGTGTTGGCCCAAGTCCACTCGCGATCTGGTGAGGCCAGCTTGGTCTACATCCACGTCGAGATCCAAGGCCAAGCCGAGGCAGCCTTCGCCCAGCGGATGTTCATCTACAACTACCGGCTCTTCGATCGCTATGGGCTCCCAATCCTCAGCTTGGCTGTGCTCTCTGACGAGGAGGCGCGTTGGCGTCCTCAAGAATATCGTTCGGAGATCTTTGGCTGCCGGCATCACTTTGTCTTTCCCACCGTGAAGTTGCTCGACTATGATGCCCAGCGTGCCCAGCTCGCAGCCGCGACCAACCCCTTTGGCTTGGTCACTCTGGCACACTTGGCCACGCAACGGACCCGGCGGTCACCGAGCGAACGCTACGAAGCGAAGTTTCAGCTGCTGCGATTGTTGGTCCAACGCGGCTGGGGACGCCCCCAGATTGAGGAGCTGTTTCGGTTTATTGATTGGATTTTGCGGTTGCCTGAGGAGCTAGAGCAATCGCTGTGGCAAGAACTACAGACTATCGAAGGAGAGAGCATGCCCTACGTCACCAGCCTTGAACGCCTCGCGCTCCGACGCGGCCGAGAAGAGGGGCTCTTGCAAGGCTTAGAACAAGGAAAACTCGAAGGAAAACTCGAAGGAAAACTCGAAGGAAAACTCGAAGGCCAAGCGGCCGTGCTTCAGCGGCAGATCCAGCGACGCTTCGGGCCTCTCCCTTCTCTTGAGCAAGGGCTCTTGCAGCGAGCCACCCAAGCCCAGCTCGATCTCTGGACCGACCGTGTGCTGGAGGCCAGCTCCTTGAGCGAGGTCTTCCAAGAGACCTAAAGATCATACCGAGCGCTGGGTCAGTGAGGGCCTCTTCTCAAAGTTGGCTCTTGTCGCCGCGGCTTGGTGATCGCGCTCCTCAAGTTCTGGAACTAACTCTTTTCAAAGGGATCTTTCTCATGAGCCTAGCGGCAGAAGACATTCAATTCATCAAGGATCACCTCGGCGAGTGGCTGGTCGAAGCGAGCCTCGGCAAACCACCGGCGGTCTATGAGATCGAGCTGCGCGAGCGCATGGTGCGCGTCGAAGAAGAGCTGAAACACCAACGCGAGCTGATGCTCCGAGGCTTCGAGAACTCCGAGAAGCGTTTTGAGCAGGTCGATAAACGCTTCGAGGCGCTTCAAGAAGAGATGAATCGGCGTTTCGATGAGTCGAACAAGCGCTTCGAGGCGCTTCAAGAAGAGATGAACCGGCGCTTTGAGCAGATAGATAAACGCTTCGATGAGCTGAACCGTCGTATGGATCGCTTCATGGTCTGGTCGTTTGGGACGACGGTGAGCGTCGGCGGCTTGGTGGTTGCGCTCCTCAAGTTTTGGAACTAGCCGATTTCTCAACTGGAGATTCTGTGCAAGACAACCACAGCCGTCCCGTGCGCGGTACCTTGCGCGGCTTGCACTACCAGATCCGACAGCCCCAAGGGAAGCTGGTGCGTGTGACACTGGGCGAAGTCTTTGACGTGGCGGTAGGCCTGCGGCGCTTCTCTGGGCGTGCTCTTGTCCGCGGAAAACCGTCGCCAACTCTGGGTGCCTTCGGGGTTTGCGTTCGGCTTTTATGTCACCAGCGAGGTCGCCGAATTTCAGTACAAACGCACCGACTACTACGCTCCAGAGCACGAGCGTTGCATCCGCTGGGACGCCCCAGAGCTGGGCATTGGTTGGCCTCTGGCGTCAGCGGGAGCAGCGCCCTTGCTCTCAGACAAAGACCGCCACGGGCTCTCGCTGGCCGATGCAGGGCTTTATGACTAAGCGACAAGACTTCGCTAGTAGCTTGGTGATAACTCCGTCTTCCAGGGGCGGGTTCATTTTGGACTCAAGAAATGGGCTGATCTGCCGTTAGATCTCTTATGAAACAACTCCCCGATCTCAGCACCCTCTCGCACGCCGAGAAAGACCACCTGATTCACGCGCTCTTTGATGCGCTCGTCGCACTGCGTCAAGACGTGGC
>CBFIJD010000107.1:0-2179 GCA_965662845.1 uncultured bacterium
GGTTTAGAGATCGCAAACCCGATTTATCGAGAAGTCATTCCGAGAGAGCTTACGTCAAATCAACAAGATCGTTTAGGACAAAATCCGCTTTGGTATGTCAAAGAAGACGGCAAACTAGACATCGAGAAGCTGCTCAACGAATACATCGCTTTTTACAAAGAACACAGCGAGATGGTCACACGTCGCAAAAGCTACAGCGAAGCGGCGCATCATCTGTTGTTTTTGGCTTGGTTGCAGCGCGTCGTGAATGGGAGAGGTCGGATTCACCGAGAATACGCCGCTGGATTGGGCCGCATGGATCTGATGGTGGAGTTTTGCGGAGAGAAGTTTGCCTTTGAGCTAAAACTTTCGGGCAAAACTGCGTTGACAAAAGGTCGAAAACAGCTCGCTGATTATCTCAGACGTTGCGGATTAGACTTTGGGAGATTGATCATTTACTCTCGCAAGCCTCCGGAAGATATTGAGACCGTCGGTGAACGAGAACTCTTGGAAGAAAGCGGGAAGCAAATTGAAGTGATTTGGATGTGATCTCAGCGGTCTCTTATGAATTAACGTAAATACATAAACATACATACGCCATGCCCAGACCCAATAAAGTTAAATCCAACAGCAAAAAGCGGCGTCCGGGGCCCATTCGCTCCTTGAAAAAACGCCAAAAGTCAACAGATGCAGAGGCTCTCCGAGTGCTGCGCTATGAAATCGATTTTGAGACAAGAGCAACAGGATGGCCGCCTCAGTTAGAACAGCACAAAAGTGAACTCGAAGCCCTAAAGCACGAAGGGCCGCTCTCAGAGTACATCGCCACGCTCGAGACGCTCATCAGCGAGTTTCCTGATGCTCGAATACTCTACACTTGGCTCGCACAGGCTTACGGAAAAGACTCTCAGCCAGAAAAGACTGCAGAGCTAAGCAAACAGACGTTTGAGAGGTTCCCCGACTACATTTTTGCGCTTGTCAACTACGTTCTGATTTGTGTGCAGCAAGGGAACCTAGAGCAAGCCGAAGCTGCGCTGGGAGGACACTCAGACCTAACTAGCTTCTGCGGAGGAAAAGTTGAATTTCACGTCTCGGAGGTAGTGGCTTTTCATTCGTGCCTCGCGACATTGATGGGGGCAAAAGGCGAGTATCGACGGATGGAAGACCACCTAGAGTTGGCGCTTCAGGTGGTTCCGGAGCATCCGAGCCTGATGAGAGTGATCGCTCAGCACAATCAGCATTTGTCTTCCGAGTTTCTCGCCAAGATCATTCCCCGGGTCGCGCAGTACAGAGCGTCCTTGTAAACAGCAGGGGAAGCCAGAGGCTGAGACGGGCAGCCTCCGAAGAGGTGACGATTACCGGTGCGGGCCCATCTCTCCTAAGAGCTTGCGCAGATGCTTCGCCGCTGGAGTGACAATCGAGATGAAGACCGCCTCGCGTAGGCGTCGCTGCGCTTTCGCGCCGCGCAGATAGCCCTTCGCGCCATTGTGCAACACCAGCGCTTGCGCCGCTCGCAGCGACAACTCCCCAACTTCCAAGCGGACTTGTAGAACGTCTCGCCAGTAGCCGTCATGCGTCTCCAACGGAGTCTGGCTCAGCGCCCCCACGCGGGCTGCGGCTTCGTGATACGCCTGCTCCAAGGCGTCAGCCTGATCGGGTAAGTAGCTGTTTGCGCGTCCCACCGATTTGTTCGACGCAGTAGATCGAATGCGAGCTGAGCAAACGCAGGCTCTCCGACAAGAGCCCGAGACTGAAGCCTCAACGCAAGGTTGCTTGGCGGTCATGGAGTGAGTCGCTGAAGTGCTCGCTGTTCTCGTTGAGCTTCTGGATGTGCCTCTGCCACGCCAGCTCGCGGTTCTGAGGGTCGGCGCTGATCTGCTCTTTCACGAGAGCGCGTCCTCGCCAAGCAGCTTCCTACGTTGCTCTTCAAATTGAGCGTCGCTGAGAATGCCGGCGTCGCGCAGACTCTGTAGGGTTTGCAGTGTGCCTTTTTTCTCTCCTTCCACTCGTCCTTCTTCTCTTCCTTTGGCGAGGCCTTTTTTCTCCCCTTCCGCTCTTCCCTCTTCTCTGCCTTCTCGTTTGGCGCTGGAGAGTTCGCTGTTCTCGTTGAGCTTCTGGGTGTGCCGCTGCCACGCCAGCTCGCGGGTCTGCGGGTCGGCGCTGATTTGCTCCAACACCGAGTAGGCTTCATGAATCTTGGGGT
>CBFIJD010000108.1:0-2120 GCA_965662845.1 uncultured bacterium
CCTATCGTGCGATCTTACCCCGTGAGAGACATCGGGCCGTGGGCAAAGGTACGGGGCAAACCAATCATATTGAACGTTTGAATCTGACTTTACGACAAAGAGTTTCTAGGCTTGGAAGAAAGACCCTTTCATTTTCAAAGAATCGCGAAAATCATCTCGGCGCGATCTGGAACTTCGTCCACCATTACAACCGATCGATTCTTCAAATTTAAATCATCGCTTTAAGAAGGCACTACCCGCGATGAATTAGCGTACATCACAGAGATGATTGGGGTCGGTCTCCCGACTCGTTTTACGCAACGGGTTATGGTCAACGGGAATCTGCGCTGGATCGAGAATTACGTCGTGCGGTTTCGTGAAGGCACCCGTGAGAGTTGGTTTGGGTTGGCTCGTGACGTGACCCACCGCATAAACCAAGAAGACGCCCTGCAACAAGCCCTCGCGACCGCCCACGAGTCTGCGCGCCTCAAGAGCGAGTTTCTCGCCAACATGAACCACGAGCTGCGCACGCCGCTCAACGCGGTGCTGGGCTTTGCGGAGATCTTGTCGCAGCGTGGGCTGCCTGCCGAAGAGCAGCAGTTTTTGAGCAACATCCTCCGCTCGGGCCAACTGCTGCTGCAGCTCATCAACGACATCCTCGACCTCTCCAAACTCGAAGTGGGCAAACTTGAGCTTAGCCCCAAAGCCCACGCGCTCTCTGATTTGGCCGATGACTTGCGGGGGATGTTTGTGCAAAGAGCGCAAGCAAAGGAGCTGGAGTTTCGTGTGGAGCAGGACGAGGGACCAAACCTCGTCAAGTTGGATTCCCTGCGCTTGCAGCAGGTGCTGGTGAATCTGATCAACAATGGGCTCAAGTTTACAGAGCGAGGCTTTGTGAATGTTCGCATCCGGCCTCAAGGCGCGGCGGGTGAGGTGGGGACGCTCCAGATCAGCGTCCAAGACTCTGGGATTGGAATCCCTGCCACGCAGCAAGAGCAGGTGTTTCAGCCGTTTGCGCAAGCGCGCGGAGTGAATCATCAACAGCATGGCGGAGGGACGGGCTTAGGTTTGAGCATCAGCGAATCGCTCGTGAAGGCGATGGGGGGCGCGATCACTTTGGAGAGCACCGTAGGGGAAGGGAGCTGCTTCACGGTGACGCTGCCTCGCGTGGCCTTCCTCACAGACGACGCGGCCGCCGCCACTACCACGCAAGCGACAGTGCGCTTTGAACCTGCGACCTTATTGGTGGTCGATGACCTCGCGCTGCACCGCAAAGTGCTCGTCAAAACCTTAGAGTCTCACCCTGAACTCACCGTCTTAGCAGCGTCATCCAGCGCCGAGGCGGCGCCGCTGTTGCAGGAGCACAACGTCGCGCTCGTGTGGCTCGACCTGCGCCTGCGCCACGAGCATGGCGTGGAGATCGCGCGGCGGTGGCGCCGAGCGGCGTGGGGAAAAGACCTACTGCTCATCAGCTACACCACCGACCCCATCAGCGACGCGGAGGAGGCTGCGCTCTTCAACGCCCAGCTCACCAAGCCCGCCCTCTACGAAGACCTCCGAGACCTGCTGATGCAGCTCTTGCCGCATAGCGTCAGCGCTCCCACCACCGACGCCAACGTCGGCGAGCCGCAGCCTCGCTTGACCGCAGCACAACAAGAGCGGTTGCGGGAGCGGCTGCAAACCGAGGTGGTCCCCCAAGCGCTCAAAATCAAGCGCCTGGACTCCCAGCAGAAGAGCGCGCTTGTGCTCTCTCTACAGCAGCTCGCTCAAGAGTATCCTTCTCCGGTGTTCCAAGCGTGGGTGCAAGCAGTCGTCAGCGACCATCAAGCCACACGTGTGCTGGACATGCGGCGGCGGCTGTTGGGGATTGAGCAGCTGTTGGCCGAGCTGGAGCGAGAGCTAGGCTAAGCCGGAGTGACTACGGTTCAATGTAGGGGCAGGCAGGAGGGGTTGCCGTATGGGGTCGGGCAAAACAAAAACGCGGTCATCGCAAGGGCTGGCCCCCGTGCCTGCCCCAATTCCGAGAAAACACAAACAATGCAGCTGCTCTCACCCAAGAATGACCTGGTCTTCAAGCTGCTCTTTGGGCAGCACCCCGACCTGCTGCGCGACGCGCTCAACTGCTTTTTGTCTGAGACCGA
>CBFIJD010000109.1:0-2045 GCA_965662845.1 uncultured bacterium
GGAACCGGGCTAGGGCTGTTTCTGAGTCAACAGCTGGTCGAAGTGATGGATGGGAGCCTACACATCCACTCTGCGCAAGGCCAAGGTTGCGCTGTAGAAATCCGCCTCCCTTTAGCGCCCCAATCCACAGCGGAGAGCACAGCACCTCTCCCTCACGATCCGCCCCTCTTCGCCCCCTCGCCCCCATTGCCATTGCCAGCAACCTTTGCTCAAGCTCGAGCTCTGCTGGTGGAAGACGACCTCATCACCCGTGAGGCTCTACAAACCCAACTTCATCTCTTAGGACTCGAAGTAGTCCTCGCTGACAGCGGGGAGAAGGCGCTGGCACAACTGCAGTCACACGACATCGACGTGGTCCTGCTCGACTGGATGCTCCCTGAGATGAGTGGTTGTGAAGTATGCCAACGCATCCGTGACTCACACACCGAGAAACAACTGCCTGTGATTCTGCTGACAGCGCGCAGCCAGCTGGACGATCTCAGGCAGGGATACCAAGCTGGAGCGAATGACTACCTGATCAAACCCGTCGAGTCTGAAGAATTGACCGCTCGTTTGCGCGCACATTTGATCGGCAAATTTGGCCAAGTCTCGGCCCCCACAACGCCCGATGAGGCCGCTACAGCGGGCGTCGCTCATGATCCCGCCCCTAGCCCACATCAAGAGAAAAATCTGGTGCCAAACTCCGCAGAGTTCCGCACCTTCGCCGTGGAAGCCCTAAATTTGGCGCTGCTTCTCTGGCAAACGCATTCTGGACTCGCCAAACGAGATCTTGCCGAGCAGAGCGGGCTCTGGAGAGTTCACATGGAGTCTCGCGGAGTTTTCCGCACGCGGCAATTGGATCGGTATTTAGACGTCACGAAGCTCCCGAACAATCCGAAGTGGAACAAAATGCTTCAAACCGTCCACTTTGTTTGGCAGAACCTGCCCGAAGGAGAGGATCGGCAGAGACTCCTCACTCACTACCAAGACATGCTCCGAGCGCTACGCCAATATAGTAACTAATCGTCTTCTGCCCTTTCACCAAATGCACCCTCCTTATCTTCAGATTTTCTCCTAAAATCATCCACCTCGCTCGCTCCCCTTTCCAAAAATCGTCCACAAAATCAATCCTTCCACATTTTGAGTCCTAAAGCTTCCCAAGAAAAAAAATTTGTTGCTTTTTGTCAAAAAATCACAAGCATATCGGATCAAATCATTGTTTTTGTTGTTTTTATTCAAAAAATCCACAAACAGTCCACACTTACAGTGGGCTCAATTGTTAAGGTTTCTCTACGATTTGCATCAGTCTCGGAGTCGAGATCCGACAGCGGACGCAGGATGCTGTCCGAACTTTAGATGACAAGTCTTGATGACGGTTTGAGGACGGACCGGTCGTTCTGCATTGGACCGCTGTCGAGAACGTTGTTGTCGAAACAGTTAATAACCTTTCCTAAGGACGAGAGTATGAGACGTCATTTCAACGCAAAAGTATCCCTAGCCCTGCTCGGATTGGCCGTAGGAATTGGGCTGCATGGGTGCGGTATTTTGGAAGAAGAAGAGACCTCAACCAGCACGGGCTCTAGCTCCGTTGCTTCAACGGATGACAGCACGAGCGACACCACGGCGCCGACAATCATCTTCACGGTGCCCGAGACGGCAGACAGTGATTTCGCTGTCAACGACAGCCTGCAAATTGTCTTCAGTGAGGCAATGAAAAGCTCCACGGTGGATAGCACCACCATCACCCTGACTCAGGCCAACGGCTCAACGGTTGCCAGCTCAGTTAGCCTCGACAACTCGACAGCCCAAATCGTCACGCTGGATCCGAGTGCGGACCTCGCGTACGACACCAGCTACATTCTGGCTGTCTCGGCTGACGTCACAGACGATGCCGGCAACGCAGTCGCAGCAGAGAACTTCATCTTCACCACCACAAGTGCTCCAGACACCTCGTCGCCAGCCGTCAGCAGCGTTGATCCTGATAACAACGCGACCGGGGTAGCGATCGAAGACACTGTCGGCAACGCAAGCGCCGTGACGATTACGTTCGACGAAGATATGGACTT
>CBFIJD010000110.1:0-2024 GCA_965662845.1 uncultured bacterium
GGCATTTCTCGCCCTGACTCCGTCCTCCCGCAGAGCACGCACTCGATCACCGTCCTCGTGGACGCCGATGACAATGATTCCTTGCGCTACACGTTCTCTCCGGTGAATGACCCGCAAGCGCAGTTCTCACCTGTCAGCGGCAACCTCAGCGCCGTGGATGGAGTCAACCTGCTGCAGACAACGCTCACCGTCGGCAATCAAACCGGCGCGAAGTCCTATCGCGTCGTCGTCAGCAATCAAGACGGACTCGAAATCTCTACGGATTTTCCGCTCACCATCAGTGAGACCGTCACCACAGCGCCCTCGCTGACCTTCGCTCCCGTCATTCAAACGCTCTCGGCGACCCGCGAGAACGCGACCACGCTGCGCTGGACGGCGACGGCGACCGATGACGACGATCTCTCGCAAATCTCCGCGACTTGGACTTTTTCAAACGCGGCCACCACCTTCGACAACTTCACGAGCAACGCGGGCACCTTCACCGCCGATCTCGACAACTACAGTGACGCTGTGATCGGTACCCTGAGCCTTCAGGTCACTGACGGTGACAGCCTGACCTCCACGCTCAGCTACTTTTTACGGGAAGGTCTGTTCCCTGTTGGCAGCACGGTGCTGTTCGCGGATCGACAGCGCCTCAGCGCAGGGCAGGACTTTACTTGCGCCGTTTTGCCCAGCGGAGCCGTGAATTGCTGGGGGAACAACGCCGCTGGACAGCTTGGGGATGGCACCAACACCAACTCGTCAAACCCCACCCCCGTCTTGAACCTGAGCCAAGTGCGCGAAGTCAGCGCAGGCGCCGCGCATGTCTGTGCCTTGCGAGACAACGGAACCGTCGCCTGCTGGGGAAGCAACAGCAGCGGACAGCTTGGAGACGGCTCTAGCACCAACCACTCCGTGCCTGTCAACGCGAGCGTGAGCGGTGTGCGACAAATTTCAGCCGGCGCCGATTTCAGCTGCGCGCTCTTAGACAACGCCTCTGTGTACTGTTGGGGACAAAACAACGACGGACAGCTTGGAGACGGCACCACCACATCGCGCACCACGCCCACCGCAGTGAGTGGCCTCGGCAACGCACGACAAGTCAGCGCCGGGACGACGCACGCGTGCGCGTTGTTTGATAATGGGACCGCAGCGTGTTGGGGATCTAATGAATTTGGACAACTAGGGAATGACACCACAGGCGGAGAAAGTTCGACTCCCGTCGCGGTCGTCGGCCTCAGCTCGGCGCAGCAAGTCGTCGCCGGGAGTGGCTTCAGTTGTGCGCTGCTAGACAACGCGACCGTACAGTGTTGGGGACAAAACAACGCCGGACAGCTTGGAGATGGCACCACCGCCAGCCGTCCCCAACCCCAAACCGTCAGCGGCTTGAGCGCGGTCACGTCTCTGCAAATCGCCACAGACAATCGCACCGCAAGCGGCCATGTTTGTGCGCTGTTACGCAGCGGCGCCGCCTATTGCTGGGGAGCGAATAACCACGGACAGCTCGGGATCGGCTCCAGCGAAGACCGCACGCGCCCACAAGCGATTGCCGGCCTCAGCGACGTTGCGCAGCTCGGGCTGGGAGGGACACACTCCTGCGCGCTGTCCACCAGCGGCACCGTGGAGTGCTGGGGAGAGAACAACAGCGGGCAGCTCGGAGACGGCACCAATACGGCGAGGACGCTGTCTGCGTTCACCGGCATTGCCAGCTTGAATCTGAACACTGACAGTACAGCCCCAGAAGTGCTCAGCTTCAGCCCCGTCGACAACGCGAGCGTGGTGGAAGTGCAGCCAGAGATCCTCGTCACGTTCAACGATGTGCTGCGCGCATCCACAGCCACTGTCACCGACAACACAAGCTGTGTCGGATCCTTTCAGCTCTCCCTCGACAACTTCTCCACGTGCGTCCCGCTGACAGCGCCCACCCTTTCCGCGGATGGTCGCCGTGTGTCGTTCCAACCCGCTAGCAACTTGAGCCTCGGCACCTATCAGGTGCGTGTGACGACCGCCGTCGAAGACGCCTCCGGCAACGCGCTCGCTGCGGA
>CBFIJD010000111.1:0-1900 GCA_965662845.1 uncultured bacterium
CCAGCCCGCGCTGTGCGGGAAGTCGGCGCGACGATGCGCGAGGATCGGTGGTTCCCTGAAGCGACGCTGAGCTACGCTGAGCATCTGTTGCGCCGTCGGGACGCCGCAGACGCGATCATCGCGATTGCCGAGGACGGCTCTCGCGAAGCGCTGACGTTCGCCCAATTAGCGGAACACGTCGCCGGGCTACAGCGCAGCTTGCGCGACGCAGGCGTCGGCAGAGGTGACCGCGTGGCGGCGTATCTACCCAACACGTGGCAGACCATCGTGGGGCTGTTGGCGACCTCCAGCTTAGGGGCGATTTGGTCGTCCTGCTCCCCAGACTTCGGCGTGCAAGGCGTGCTGGATCGCTTTGGTCAGATTGCCCCCAAGGTGCTGATCGCTAGCACGGGCTATCGCTACAACGGCAAAGTCATCGATCTGCATGAGCGCTTGGGAGCGCTGCTTCCACAGCTAAGCTCGGTGGAGCAAGTGATCTTGGTGCCCTATGCCGCCGAAGCTCAGCCCCAGCGCTTCTCGACGAACGCCAAAGTCACGACGTGGGAGCAGTTCTACGAGGCGGCGGGTACGCCAGAGTTCACGCCGGTGCCCTTCCACCACCCGCTTTACATTCTCTACTCCAGCGGCACGACGGGCGCTCCCAAGTGCATCGTGCATGGAACCGGCGGGCCGCTGCTACAGCACCTGAAAGAGCTGAGGCTGCACATCGACCTGACCGAAAGCGACACCCTCAGCTATTACACCACCTGTGGCTGGATGATGTGGAACTGGATGGTCACAGCCTTGGCGCTGGGAACCACTTTGGTGCTGTATGAAGGCTCTCCGTTTTATCCGGCGCCGGAGCGCCTGCCCAACGTGCTGGAAGCCGAGAGAATCACTGTGTTCGGCACCAGCGCGAAGTACCTCGCCGCGCTCGAGAAAGCCGAGGTCCGCCCTGCCCACAGTCACGATCTGCAACCGCTCAAAGCGATCTGCTCAACCGGCTCTCCGCTCTCTCCTGAAAGCTATGAATACGTCTATCGCGACTTCAAGGCCGACGTCTGCTTAGCTTCGATTTCAGGCGGCACCGACATCGTCTCCTGCTTTGCGACGGGGAATCCCACGCTGCCCGTCTATGCTGGGGAGCTACAGTGCGTGGGGCTGGGGCTGGCGGTCGAGATTTGGAACGAGGCTGGAGAGCGCGTCATCGGCGAGAAGGGCGAGCTGGTCTGCACGCAGTCGTTCCCGTGCCTGCCCGTGCAGTTCTGGAATGACCCCGACGGCGCTCGCTACCGCGCTGCGTACTTTGAACACTTCCCTGACGTCTGGGCGCATGGCGACTACGCCGAAGAGACGGAGCGCGGCGGGCTGATCATTTACGGGCGCTCCGACGCGGTGCTGAATCCGGGAGGGGTGCGCATCGGGACGGCAGAGATCTATCGGCAAGTGGAAAAGATTGAAGAGGTGCTGGAAGCCTTAGCGATTGGGCAAGAGTGGGACGGCGACGTCCGCGTAGTGTTGTTTGTGCGCTTGCGCGCGGGCGTGACTTTAGATGAGGCGCTGGAGCAGCGCATCCGCACAGAGATCCGTACTCACACAACGCCTCGTCACGTCCCCGCGAGAGTGGTCGCGGTCGCCGACATTCCGCGCACGGTCAGCGGGAAGATTGTGGAGTTGGCGGTGCGCAACGTCGTGCATGGTCGCCCCGTGAAGAATGTGGAAGCGCTCGCCAACCCGCAGGCGCTGGACTTGTTCCGCGATTTGGAGGCGCTGCGCTCGTGAAATCGGAACGCACGGTCGTGCGCCTCTGCCATCGGTAATTCCCAATATCCTGTGAAAATGGTTGGGCAGCCACCTCAGTTTACGGCCAAGAACAGCGACCAAGCGTTGCGTTTGAGGGGATAGGTGTCCACTTCGCGTG
>CBFIJD010000112.1:0-1825 GCA_965662845.1 uncultured bacterium
GGCGTTGCAGGGGGCCGCCTTCGCTGGGCAGCACATACACATCCGTCTCGCCTTCTTCAGACGCGACAACGGCGATCCACTGTCCGCAGGGAGAGAGACGTGGGGTGAGCAGCTCGCTGCGAGATTCGGTCAGACGCACAGCGCGCCCTCCGTCGGGAGCGGCTTCCCACAGGTTGTCTTCAGCGACAAAAATCAAACGGTCGGCATCAAAGGTCGGAAAGCGCGGATAGCCGCGATCGGTCGGATTGGTCATGGGTTTGGAAAGATCAGCGAAAGGTGAGCAAAAAAGCTCAAGAGAATAGAGGAGACGCGGTAGGGAGGCAAGCGAGTTGTGGTCTCAAGCGTAAGGAGTGTGTTTTTGTGGCCGAGGCCGCCCAGAGCGCGGCTTCGTGCTCTGCAGGGAAGAGGCTACTGCGCGGTGGAGGCGTTGGTCGTTGTCGAGAGCAGCCGCAACTGCACCTCATTGCGTCGCAGAAACGGCAGCGTGAATGGAGGGTCGTAGCGGGCGGTGCGCGCGGGGCCGACGGCTTCCCAACCTTGTTGAGCGATCCAGGCGCGCAGCTCGGCTTCTTTCTCTGCAAGCTCAGAGCTTTGCATCACCCCCCGAAACTGCACGACGGCGACGCGTTCTGCCGCGACTTCGCGTAGTTTTACGCGGGAGTCATTCGGGATCGGTAAGGTCTCCAGCGTCCATTTGGACGGCAGCACAAAAGCCATCCGCCACTTCCCGGTGGAGGCGGCTTCCATCTGGACGGGAGCGGTCATCGCGAGGGATTCGCTCTCGTTCACCGCTTCCATCTGGACGGGGGACGTCATTTCAATAGACTCGCTGTCTCCGGTGGCGTTGCGCGCCTGATTCTCTCCAAAGATATAGCCAGCCAGCAGCTTGAAGCCTGCGCTCGACGCTTCGTCAAAGTCGGCTTCGTCGAGGACGACTTCTGCGACCAAGTAGGGTGGATATTCGCGAGCTTCGAAGGCGTCTTCTTGTACTTGTGTTTGATAGGGAGGTTGCTCCCAGAGACGGATCCCGAAGACCGAACAACCCGACTGCAAGAGGCTGAGGAGCATGAGGGTTCCTAAGAGATAGCGAGACATAGGGCTCTTGGGGGAGTGGAGTGAGGACCTGCGGCCACGGTTGTACATCTTAGATTGCGATTTTTCAAAAGTACTTCAACGTGAATGATAATCTTCTTCAAACAAAAAGCAGAGAGTCATGACGTTTAGAGTTTTATTGTTTGCAGTGATGGTGGCGCCACTCACGCTGTGGGCACACACACCGCTGCTGCTCGTACAAGACAATGACGCCGAGACCATCTACATCGAAGCAGGGTTCTCGGATGGCGGAAGCGCGGCAGGCATGCAGGCCATTCTGCGCGAACGAGGCACCGGCCGCCTCCTCGGTGAACACACGTTCCCAGCAGCCAGCTATCTGATCGTGCCGCGTCCCCGTGTGCCCTACACAGTGACGTTTGACTCGGGCGCGGAACACAAGCTCACGCGCAACGGCCCTTGGAAGGCGGAGACCTCCTCTGTGGTAGTTGAGCCGCAGGGCCCGGTTTCAGCCGATGACGAGGCCATTGATGTGCTCACGGGCCTGCCAGTGACCTACTTTCTTGCGAGTCGGTTGACCCAAAACACGACCTTCCGCGTGACGCCGATCTTTCCCGCGTCTGTGGGCTTCGACGAGCAGCCGCTCTATTTGCAGGAACAAGAAGCCACCTTGCAGCCGCTCTTTGCGCAAGCGGAGGTAGTCCTCTCCTTGCGTCAGTTTGTGCCCCAAGATGTGCTCTATCGCTGGGTGCGTCGCCACAATCCGCGAGCGGTA
>CBFIJD010000113.1:0-1783 GCA_965662845.1 uncultured bacterium
AACGTCGAGGCGCTGGTGATCGCACTGCTAGACGACCTGAAAGAGTTCGAGACTCGGCTGCACATACTCCAGACTCGCCTGCATGCGTTAGAGGAGAGACAGGTCGAACAGTCCGTTACCATTCACTCACTTCAAAAAGGAACCCGATGCAAGAGATCGCAGAAATCGTAAACATCGCCGTCAGCTCAGGCGTGCTGGAGCTGGTGCTGGTCGGTGTCGGTCTGCCTGCAGCTGCGGCGGGTGTTGCTGCGTTGAAAAAAGCCGGTGTGATCGGGAATAAAGAAAAAAACAAGACCGAGTGAAAAAATGCTTGCTTTTTGATCCGGCCCAAGTATAGGATTGTTTCACGCTGCTAGGCAGCTAGGCACACAACCCCGCCGACCCCGCCCGCCTTGGCAATTCCGCCAGCGAGTTCAAGGGACAGGCAAACAACACCGGAGAATGACAATGGAATATTCAGGAAGTGAGAAACAAATTGCGTGGGCAGAAAAAATTCTGCCTGCTGAAAAAATCCCCGCTCTGCTCGACGAGATCTCCAGTTTTCTGGAGACCCGCACCACAGAGCGACCCAAATCGCGGCGGGCTTCAACGGGCACGTTCATGCCAGCCGCGCAGCACGCATGGCTGACCCGCAAGCTGGCCGCTCTCCGAACCGCAGGCGTGCTGGACGCCGCAACGGTGATCGACCACCGCAACCTCCTCTCCTCCGCAGAGGAAAAGGCGCAGCTCGTAGCGTCTGCGGAGGTGACGGGTTTTCGCTGCCTGAGCCTGCGGCACGCGATTGATCGAGATTTTGAGTAATCAACGCCCCCACGGGGGCACAACTTCAACAACAGGAAAGATGACATGGGAATGCTAGGTTCAATGTTCGTCCCCGACCACGGGGAGACGCGACACACACGGGAGGCGCCTGAGCCTTCCAAGATTTCACGCTGGGCGCCAAGCGTGGAAGAGTCAACACGGAGCAGATCCTTCCGTGTGGAGCTTAACGGCTCCAAGGCTCGTGTCCTCATAGACGAGGACACATGGGGCAAATGGGTACCCCTGACCACCCTCGCCGAGGAACTTCTCGCAGAAGCCCTCGACTACAACCTCGAAAACGTCACAGTCAACCTTGACGACTGTGACCCCTTCCCGTTTCCCGGCTTCTACGAGGCCGTCGAGACAGGAAGCCTGCCGATGTTTCTGGACGACAAACGCCAGCAACGTGCCGAGCGATTAGCTCAGGCGCAGGCTGACCGCGAAGCCGCCGTTGCTGCTCGGCGCCCCTATTACGAGGCGTGCAAAGCCTCCGCCCTCCGTTCCCTGAAAAACCAAAACTTCACCGCAGAGGACATCACCGCTGCGGAAAACAAGTGCGCTACCTTGATCGCCGAACGCATCGAGGTCGGCATGAGCGATGTTGCCACGGAAATGCGCGCCGTGGCGTGGCGTGCGGCTACCGTCTCCCGCCGTCAACGATCCGACCGCGAAGAGCAAGAGCGTGAGGCTGCACGTAAAAAAGCGCAGGCGGAGCGCGAAGCAGCGGCATCTGCAGGGGGCGCTCCCCTGAAACGCTCCCAGCAGCTTTCCGTGCTGGGAAAGGTGTTTCACGCCCTGCCCAAGGGCGCACAACGACGGCACGCCGCCGAATTTGAGGCGGCCTTTCAGCTGATTGTCAGCACCCCTACCACCGCCCGCACCGCCGCCGAGGTGCGAAATATGACCACTGGGTGGAAATGACCACCCAACAACTCTCCGCGCTCTTGGGTATCTCCCAAGACACCATCCGACGCTGGCGCAA
>CBFIJD010000114.1:0-1654 GCA_965662845.1 uncultured bacterium
CTTTTGCCAGATGGTGGAGCGGATCGGTGGCTTGGTTGTTGTGCATCAGGATTGGTGCGTCGCCAGTCAGTCGAAATTTGATCATTTCCATAATTTTTCCGTTAAGTGAGTGAGTGAGTGAGTCCGATGCGGAGTAAACCACGCCACACCACATCGGAAAGTTTTTGCAGGTGCCTGCCTAAGCCCCGTCGCGCCCTGCCTGGTCCTGACAGACCTCGTCTGGCCAAGCCTTGATGAATGTGGATTCATCACACAGAGCACTCAATGAATGCCCTGTGAAAGAACCCATGCCTAGGCCCAGTCATGGCCGACCCTGCCGTGCCTCGCCCAGTCGGGCCACGCCCCGATGAATGCTGGATCCATCCAACGACGCAGACTCGCTGCGCCGGTAGTGAACCCATGCCTGAGCCCGGCCGAGCCTGGCCCCGCCATGCCTCGCCTTGTTCATTCGAGAGACCCCAACGACAGCGTAGGCCGTCGAACCGTTATTGCTTTCCCGCCTGACAGTGCCCACCATTTTAGTGCGGCCCAGCAATCAAGGCCGCCCGGAGGAGGTAGGCGACGGGTTAGCCGTCGAGGTCTCGTGTATTTTCGGATTCGTCGTAGAGCGGGTGCTCCTCGTGAATTGATCCCTGCGCCCAGACGCTAGGGATCTGCGTAATCTTTTTACCCTTTTTGAGATACGCCTCGATCTCTGCGGCGTAGCTGGTTTCAGAGGGCATCTCTTTCGTTTTCTTTGCTCTTTGCAGCAGCCTCTCGCGGAGGTCAAATTCCCGCATGAAGGCGGCCTCTCGTGCCCGTTTTCGCTCTGCTGCTTTGCGGACTTGCCCGAGCTTCTGGCAAATCTGATCGCAATACTTGACTCTGGACTTTGGGAGCTGCACTCCGCAGACCTCGCAGCTCCTTACTTCTCGCCGACTCTCCTTCCATTCGCGGAAATAATTCCTATGCGCCTTTTGCCTGCAGACGGTCGAACAAACGAGGTGCTGGCGCTTTCTCGGCTGAAATTCCTGCCCGCAGACGCTGCAGGGGCGGGGTGCTGGCGGGGCTACTGGCTTCCTTCGCCATGAGCGCAGGTACTCGTTTTTCCTTTTTTGCCTGCAGGTGTCAGAGCAAACCACATTGCGGATGCTCACGGGCTCGAACGGTTGCCCGCAGATGGAACACTCACGCATGGCGCTTGTCCCAGTAGTCGCCAAACTTTTGACAGTGATCGGTGTACTGACGCAAAGTCATCACCTGCGACACACAAGAGATCTCGCACATCTCGTTACGAGGCATGCTGTCCTTTGGGTCGATCATCGGCACATGCGGGCCGTCATAGGTCGCCATCTCTGCGTTGCGCTCCGCGTTGTATGCCGCTAGGGCGTCTTCGCACGCCTCTGAGCAGCAGGTCGCGAGCAGCTCTGTCGGAGCGCCGCACCAGATGCAAAAAAAGTTTTTCAAAGTGCCTCCAATAAGGTGATCCAAAAGTCTAGGGCGAAAATGATCAGTGGTGCTCCAAGTGTAATCAATGCACCGTACACAATGATGTACACTAGCAGATAAAGAAATTCCTTCATTGTCCCTCCATGAGTAGGGGTGCCGGGCCAAAGACCGGCGGGGTTGCCACACCCAAGCGGGCCGCTCGACTCCAATGTCGTGCGCAGTCCAT
>CBFIJD010000115.1:0-1588 GCA_965662845.1 uncultured bacterium
CAGCGTGATTTCTTTTTTGTTGGAGCGGGCCGCGAAGAGCGCGGCTTCGTTGATTAGGTTTTTGAGATCGGCGCCAGAAAACCCAGGGGTCCCACGCGCGATAGTGCGCAGTTCCACATCGGCAGCCATGCGAACCTTCCCTGCGTGAACGCCCAGAATCGCTTCGCGCCCACGGACGTCGGGGAGGGCGACGTTCACTTGTCGGTCGAAGCGCCCAGGACGCAGCAAAGCGGGGTCGAGCACGTCGGGGCGGTTGGTGGAGGCGATCACAATGATGCCTTCTGTGGCGTCGAATCCATCCATCTCTACCAAGAGTTGGTTCAGCGTCTGCTCTCGTTCATCATTGCCGCTACCCATCCCCGCGCCACGACTACGTCCGACGGCGTCGATCTCGTCAATAAACAGGATACAAGGCGCGTTGCGTCGGCCTTCCTCAAACAGGTCGCGGACGCGACTGGCTCCCACCCCCACAAACATTTCAACAAAGTCGGAACCGCTGATGCTGTAGAACGGGACGCCGGCCTCGCCTGCGACAGCTTTCGCCAGCAAGGTCTTCCCTGTTCCCGGAGGCCCGGACATGAGCACTCCTTTGGGGATGCGTCCCCCCAAGCGTCGGAATTTTGCCGGATCTTTCAAGAAGTCGATGGTCTCTTTGAGCTCCTCTTTCGCTTCGTCGGCGCCTGCGACATCTTGAAAGGTGGTTCGATGCTGGTCGGGCTCGATGCGTTGTGCTTTGTTTTTACCGAGCGAGAAGAGCTTACCGGCTCCTCCGCCCTGCATGCGACGCATCAGGAAAATCCAGATGCCGAAGATCAGAATGAAGGGGCCCCAGTGGATCAGAATGTTCAGGTACCACGGTGTCGCGGGTTCGGGCACATAATTGATCTGCACATCGCGGGAACGCATCAAGTCAATCAGGCCTTGGTCATTCTCGGGAATAAAGGTGCGATAGGGCATGCCATCGTTAGTGACGCCTTCAATGGTTGTGTCACCTACGAACTGTGCGCTAGCGACATCGCCGGCCTGCACTCGGTTGACAAAGTCGCTGTAAATCAGCTCATTGGAGGCTTGTTGCCTTCTGGAGTCGCCTCCAAACGTGTTCACCATAAAAATGGCGAGAATCAAAATGCTGAGGATGATCAGCACATTTTCGTTCTTCCAATTCATTTAGGGATTCCTTGTGAGAAAGGGGAGAGAGGTCAAAAAATAATTACTGATTGTAGGCAAATCTGGCGAGGGAACGCAAGCGGGCGAGCGCGGCCTTGGCCGCGCATCCGAGACGTAGACGACCGGGTCAGGCCGGAGTGTCGGCAGAGGTGAGCTGCTTGGCAGATTCAATGGCTTCTTCTGGGCGCTTGAGTTTCAGCGCGAGTTGATAGCGCAGCGCGTGATACATCGAAGGCGCGTTTTCTGACTCGGGGCTGATTTTTTGGAGGAGTGCCTGCGCTTCTTCGGTGTTGCCAGCTCGTTGGTGAATGCGGGCCAGCGTGAGGGTCACGTAAAGAGACGACTTTGAGGATTTTTCTAGGTGCGTGAGCATGTCCAAGATGACTTGGCTGTTTCCTGTCTCGTTGTAGAGCGCTTCCAT
>CBFIJD010000116.1:0-1533 GCA_965662845.1 uncultured bacterium
CATGGGTTCAGTCAGTCGATGACAAGGATTTATATCTCTCTTCGGTAACATTGGCTGAAATTCAAGCAGGCATAGAAATAACGCGGGATCAAGATGTTGAACGGGCAGCCGAACTGGAGTCATGGCTCGATGAAGTGGCCGTCACCCATAACATCTTGGATTTGGATGGTAACGCGTTCCGTGCTTGGGCAAGGCTGATGCACAAAAAATCTGACACCTTATACGAAGATGGAATGATCGCAGCGATCGCTGAAGTAAATAAGTTGATCGTCGTCACAAGAAATATCACTGATTTTGAATCTTTTGATGTTAAGTTATTAAACCCATTTGAGTATAAGGTCTAACATCTCGTGTGACAGGCGCGATGTTCTCAAAATGATAGATTTTTGTCACAATAATAGCTCCATGCTCGAACTTCTGCACAGAACCTGCTAGCTTCTCAACCTTTTCTGCTCCGCGCCCTGCTGCGTCGGGCTTCCCCCTGCAACCCAGACTCCTTCTCGCAAAGCCTCATGAAAAACAGCTTCCCCACGGCCTTTTACCGCTGGCGCCCACACCCTTGGCATGGTCTTGAGATTGGACCCGAAGCCCCGCGCCTCGTGCACGCGTTCATTGAAATTTGCCCCTTCGACCTGGTGAAATACGAAGTTGACAAGACGACCGGCTACTTGCGCGTAGATCGTCCGCAGCGCTCGTCTTCTCAGCACCCCACGCTGTACGGCTTCATCCCGAGGACGTACTGTGGCGAACGCGTTCAGGCGCTGATGGAAGGCGCAGAAAAAGGCGACGGTGACCCGTTGGACATCTGTGTGATCAGTGAACGCCCGATCTCCAAAACAGAGATCATCCTCAACGCTCGTGTGATTGGCGGGCTCCCGATGCTCGACGGCGGAGAAGCTGACGACAAAATTGTCGCGGTGCTGGAGAACGACCCGCTCTGGGCGCAAGCTGAGGACATCACCGATTTGCCGGTAGCTCTAGCGGAGCGCCTGCGCCACTACTTCATGACGTACAAGCTGGTTCCGGGCAAACCCAACAAGGTCTCCATCGGAGACGCCTATGGTTTTGAGCACGCCAGCAAAGTGATCGAAGCCGCGATTGCAGACTACGAAGATATGTTTTGAGCAGCGGCTCCCCTCATCGGGGGGCTGCGTTTTTCCAACAAACGCCACAAGCGACGTCCCCCTCTGCTCCGATGCGACATGGCCCTCTGCTCCTCAGCCTACAGCTCATCTGCGCGTTGATGGTGGCCACGCAGAGCGCGAGCGCCGTCACCTTTGAAGAGCAGTCCGAACGCTTGCAACTGGTGTATGCTCACCTCCTCGACTTTCGCTCGCAGCGCACGCCTGTCGTCAAGAGGCCACACCAACGAGAAGTCGAAGTCGAGATCCTGCACCGTCCTGCTGTCGATCATCGCATTGGCAACAAGACCGAGCCGGTCGAGAGCCCAACGCTGTTACCAAGATTTCGCTTGCGGCAGTTTTTTGCAGACAGCTTCTACCTAGGCGTTGGTCTGGTTCCCCCGCTGGTGGA
>CBFIJD010000117.1:0-1524 GCA_965662845.1 uncultured bacterium
TGTGCTGACCGGTGAGCTGCTCGGTGACATCGTGGACGCCGCCCGCAAAGAGGCGCTGCTGCGCGAGATCGCGGCAAAAGAAGACATCCCGCTAGAGCAGGTCGTCGCCATTGGCGACGGCGCAAACGACGCCAACATGCTGTCCGCCGCAGGGCTCGGGGTCGCTTTCAACGCCAAGCCTGCGCTGCAGGACGTCGCGAACGGGTTCTTGACCACAGCGCGCATCGACCACCTGCTGTTCTACCTAGGCATCACCGCTCACGAGCAAACGCACCTTTGATCTCTTTCACCTTTAGCCGTTTCCCCCTATGACCCTCTTAGGACGCCTTATGCGCTGCTCTCTCCCGCTGGTTCTCAGCGTCTCTATGCTCGGTTGCTCTGGATCGCGCCCTGCGGACTTGGGCCTCAAAGAGGACGGGCGCCTGCGCCCCTGCCCGAGCTCTCCCAACTGTGTGTCGAGTCTGTCTGACGAAGACGAAGCCCACCGCCTTGAGCCGCTGCGCGGCACCCTCGACGACGTCCGCAACGCCTTGCAACGCATGGAACGCGTCGAGATCATCACCGACAACGAGACGTACCTGCACGCCGAGTTCACCAGCCGGCTCATGGGCTTTGTCGATGACGTCGAGTTCTCCTTCGCGGCTGAAGAAGGCGTCGTGCACGTGCGTTCTGCCTCTCGCTTGGGCTACAGCGACATGGGCGTCAACCGTAAGCGCGTCGAAGCGATCCGCGCCCTGCTCGGAGGCGGCGGATGACGACCCAATTTGACCGCGAGGTCATCCCCGTCCACACCACCGCCAGCGGCGCGCGCTACGAGATCGACGTCTTCCGCTACGAGCCGCCGCAATACAAACAGACGGTTTACTTGCAAGGCGGCCTGCACGGCGTTGAGCTAACAGGCATCCCTGTGCTCTACGAGTTCATGCGACAGATTGAACAGGCGCAGTTGCCGCAGCGGTTCATCTGTGTGCCCCAGTCGAACCCCATGGGGCTCGACAGCCAGATCATGGGCATCCAGACCGGCTACAACAACATCCACACGAACCAACAGAACTGCTGGAACTGGAACCGCATCGGGCAACTCCGCGACGAAGAGAGCCAAGAAGGACGCTGGATTGATCTGCTGCTCACGCTCGCAGAGCCGGCTGACATTGTGCTGGATTTGCACACCGCCGGTGTCGAGATGGCCCCGCATGTGTACGTGCACACGACCCAAGTCGAATATGCGCAAGGGCTTGGGATTCCGCACATCCTGACGTGGGAGACGCACTCCACGAGCTTCAGCGACACCTGTCACCACAACGGCAAGGTCGCGCTCACGTTTGAGTTGTCGGCGAGTCGCGGCATTATGGAGCACGATGTCGAGCGTGGACTGACCGCTCTGCGGCGCTTCTTCGAGCTGGAGCCCCCCACCGAACCCTCTAAAGTTTGGCCCATCAAAGGGCGTCTCAAGCGCTGGGCGGCTCCAAACGGCGGCGTGCTCTGTTGGCACTGTCGAGCGGGCGACCGCGTCCACAGCGGCGA
>CBFIJD010000118.1:0-1515 GCA_965662845.1 uncultured bacterium
CTACAGGTCGAACCAAAGGGAGCGCTGCTCGCCGCGTATGCCACGATGGCCGTGCCATCAGGGACGATTTCTCCGTTAAAGCTGCAGTTGAGCCGCACCTCTTGGTCTTCCACGGCACAGCTCGCAAAGCCGTAGCTGCCACTCAACGTCCCATTCTGGCAGCTGCGCAGCTCGGCGGCACAGCTCTCTCCAGCAGAGACGCTGCTGCTTTGATACGCCGTCACGCTACTCCCGTGAGCGACTTCTTCTCCGTTGAAGCTGCACGCGTTCGCCGTCGCGACGCTGCAAGACGAAAAGCTGTAGCTGCCCGAGAGCGTCCCGTCACTGCAAGTCCGCGTCTGCGAGCTACAGATTTCTCCAAACCCAACGCTCGCGCTCTCATAGGCAGTGACGCTCGCCCCATGGGCAACCGAGACCCCGTTGAGGCTACAGTCTGCAGCCGCAGCAGGCTGGCATGCGGCGAACGCATAGCTGCCCGTCAGAAAACCATCGTCGCAGCTGCGCTGCTGAGAGACGCAGCTGCTCCCAAAGGCCACGCTGCTGCTTTGATACGCCGTCACGCTCGCGCCATCGTCGATAAACGCTCCGTTGAAGCTGCACCCGGCTCCCGTGGGCTCTGGCAACAGCGACGCCAGGCTGTCCTCGTCCCCAATCTGCGCACTCTGCCCCAGCTCCTCCAAGCTCCCGTGCAGGTGCTCCAACGCTTCGGTGCCATCGACTAGCGTCCGTCCTGTCCCCGCGCTGCTCAGCAGCGTGTTGGCGGTTGTTTCAAAGCTCACTGGATTGGCGTCAAAGCTCACCGTGCGACCCGACAAGGCGTTGCCGAAGGTGCTGCTGATGAAGATCCCATTGCTCGCATCTAGGTCGCTGTCGAGCGTCTGGAGCAGGCGCGTCAGGTTGATCACGCGGCGGTCGGCGGTTGTCGATGCTCCGGCCAGCTCCAGTGGCGTGATGACGGTGGCACCAGAGACCGTGCCCAACACAACGCCACCAACCGTGAACGTGATCTGATCCCCAGAGCGATACGCAAACTCGCCGCTGGCGTTGGTCGTGCCGCTGAGGCCGCTGCTGGCGCGGTAACTCACTCCGGCGACGGCGCTGTCAATCAGCTGTCCGGTGAGGACCGGAGTCGTGTTCGTGGAGGGAGTGCTGGTGGTGCTGGTGGTGCTGGAGCCTCCACTCTCTTCGTCACCGCCGGCGGCGATCCCAATCAGCGCCACTCCCGCCGCGACCCCGCCGGCCACGGGGGCGGGCTCAAAGTCGCCCTCGCGCTCTTCGTGGCACTCGTCTGCGGCGGCGCAGTCCACCGGCAGCGGTTCCCCGCAGCTGCCTCCAAGCAACAACACCCCTCCAAGCAGCAACCTCGACCAGCGAAAACATCTGTGAGCCCTCATTGTTCCTCCATCCACGCCAAGAGTTGACAAACCTGCGCGTTGCCGTTTAATCGACGAGGATGACGACGCGGGCTTCCCGCAGGAAGTTGAGGTTGGCGGCAAGCTCCCGCAGGCGGTCGGC
>CBFIJD010000119.1:0-1383 GCA_965662845.1 uncultured bacterium
CCTCCGTCAAAAGAGTCTGGGCCGGACTCTCCGCTAGCTCCACACTGTACTCTGCATACGCTTGGTCTAGCTGGTTTTGTGTCTCTTCGAGCTGCTCAGCTAAGCGCTCTAACTGAATTTGACGCTTTGGTAAGTTTTCCTCTAAATCCTCGAGCGCTTGCTGCTCAAAGTAAGACTCCGCCCAGCGCAGGCTGTCATTGGCGATTTGAGCCGTGAGCGCGGGGTCTGGAGGGTTTTTGTAGTTGACGACCAGTTGATTCACGACTTGATTCTTGCCATCTTTCGCGACGATTTCAAAAAAGGGTGGGTTTTCCTCCTGCAATCGAGCCGCGCCCAGCTCGACGGCAGACAGCCGGTCATCTGTGATTTGATAGGTCTTCGTCGAGGGATCATAGAGATCGTTCAACACTTGGGGGAGGTAGCCCGACTCTTCCAGGAAATAGCCGAGGAACGCTCGAGTTTGATACAGCCCTTTGAGCCTCGCTTCCGCTTCTGGTTGATTTTTCAGTTCATAGATCACACTCGCGGTGTATGTCTTGGGGGCTATCTGCACATACACCGCGGCTCCAATCACGGCGGCGGCTGTGAGCGCCACCATCCAGAGTCGATAGCGCCAGAGCGTCTTGACGAGATCGACCAGATCAATGGTGTCGTCTTCGGGCGGATAATAATATTGTGGCGGCATCTGTGGCGGCATCTGTGGCGGCGCAACTTGGAGCGCAGACTTCGTCAAGTCGTCTTTCGGGAGGGGTTGATTCATCACAATTACTAGACTGAGTTGAGAGAAACACGATGATAGCGCTTCTTGCCCGCGCGCAAGAGCAGCTCACCGTTCGCGAAGTGCTCCGTGGTGATCAGAAAGTCGGTTTGTTCAATGCGCTCTTGGTTGACGTAGATTCCGCCTTGTTGCAGAAGCCGCCGCGCCTCGCTTTTAGAAGGACACAGCTTGACCTCGCAGAGCAGCTCCAGAACGGGGATACCGCCGTCGAAGCGAGTGGCGGCGATGTCAGTGGTTGGCACTTGCGACCGATCTCCCCCGCCTCCGAACAAGGCTTGCGCCCCCTTCTCCGCTTTTTGGGCCTCTTCTTCGCCATGCGCGAGCTTGGTCGCCTCAAACGCCAGCTTCGCCTTCGCCTGCCGCACATCGGCGCCTTCCAATTTCTCAAGTGCTTGGATCTCCTCTAAAGGCAAAAACGTAAAGAGATACAAGCACTTGGCGACATCCGCGTCATCGAGGTTCACCCAGTATTGGTAGTAGTCATACGGCGAGGTGCGATTCGGGTCGAGCCAGACGGCGCCTTGCTCGGTTTTTCCCATTTTCTTACCGGACGCGGTCGTGAGTAAGGGATAGGTGAAGCCGTACGCTTCTTTTTGCGCCACGCG
>CBFIJD010000120.1:0-1345 GCA_965662845.1 uncultured bacterium
GTCCGCGAAGCTCGCCTCTCAAGTGCGCAAAGTCTGGCACAAAAAAGATGGGGCGCTCCTCACCCTCTCCTTGCCCATGAGCGCCAGCGCAGGCGACTTCTCGCTCACCAGCTTTGCGGAAACCGAGCTCCGGCAGGTGACGACCGCCATTCGCGAAGCGCATCCCCATTTGCAAGGGCTCCTTTGGATCCACCCGAAGAGTCCACAACATCCTGACGAGCTCTTGCAGACCGCGCTCTTGCTCAGTGGTCAACTGGGGCTGGGCCAGCAGCCCGTCGCGCAGGCTTATTTCGTCACGTTTGCGACTGAGGAATCCGGATTCCATGTCAGTGGAGCGCTCGCAGGACTCGCCCGCACTCTGCAAGCGGAGTGGCCTCACGCTCTCTGCCGCCACCTCGAACTTCCGCCTCACTTCCAGAATGAAGACCTGCCAGCCGCTCTTTGGGAAGAGTGGACGGATGCCGACCGGCGCCTCCAGTTTGTTGTGCGGGAGACCGACCAACGCAGCACCCTCCAGCAGCAATTTGTCCGTGCTGACGACTGGAATGCTGGCGAGGTCTCCCGCGATTTGGTGTGGCTGGTCAGCGGCGGAGCCCAAGGGGTCACTGCCCACTGTGTGCTCGAGTTAGCCGAGCAAGCCGGCGGGACCTTTCTGCTGTTGGGACGCTCACGCCTAGAAGAAGAGCCCGCCTGGGCCAAAGGGCTCCCCAACGAACAGCTGCAGGCCGCGGCGCTCGCGATCTTGACCTCGATGGGGAAAAAACCCACGCCACCGCAGCTGCGTCAGATCGTGAGCGAAGTGCGCGCGTCGCGGGCCATTCGCCAGACTCTCCACGCCCTACGCGAGAAGGGAGCCGCCGCCGAATATCTTTCGGTGGACGTTCACCACACCACAGAGCTGCAGGCGCAGCTCGCCCCCCATCTGGAGCGCTATGGCGCGGTGCGAGGGCTGATTCATGGAGCGGGCGTCTTAGCCGATCAGCTGATTGAGAAGAAGACTGCGCAAGACTTTCAACGCGTTTATGGCACCAAAGTTGGTGGACTGCGCTCGCTGCTGGCGGTCGTGGAAGCCGATCAACTCCAACAAGTGTTGCTCTTCTCTTCTGCCGCCGGCTTTTTTGGGAACGTCGGCCAATCCGATTACGCGCTCGCGAACGAGGCCCTGAACCGGTTCGCGTGGCAGTGGTCTCTCCAGCACCCTCAAGCGCGCGTCTTATCTTTCAACTGGGGCCCTTGGGACGGCGGTATGGTCACGCCACAGCTGCGACAAATGTTCGCAGAGCGAGGCGTGCAGGTCATCCCTCCTCAAGAAGGCGCTCACATTTTCGCGAAAGCGGCGTTGCAC
>CBFIJD010000121.1:0-1266 GCA_965662845.1 uncultured bacterium
ACCTTCTGTTCTTCGCGGACTTTCCAGTTCACAAATTGCTCGATGTCTGGGTGATCAACATCAAGGCAGACCATTTTGGCCGCCCGTCGAGTTGTTCCTCCCGACTTGATGGAGCCGGCTGCGGTGTCACCGATTTTGAGGAAGGACATCAGCCCAGAAGAGACTCCTCCCCCAGACAAGGGCTCTTTGCCGCCACGCAATTCAGAGAAATTTGATCCAGTCCCTGAGCCATACTTGAAGAGGCGAGCCTCACGGATCCACAAGTCCATGATGCCGCCTTCTTGTACCAAGTCGTCTTGAACAGATTGAATGAAGCACGCGTGTGGTTGTGGATGTGTGTAGGCGTCTTCGGAGCGTTTGGCTTTGCCCGTTTGCGGATCGACATAGAAGTGTCCCTGTGCTGGCCCTGTGATGCCATAGGCCCAGTTGAGCCCAGTGTTGAACCATTGAGGGGAGTTCGGAGCGGCCATTTGGTTGGCCAGCATGTAGCGCAGCTCATCGTAAAACACGCGCGCAGAGTCCTCGTCTGCAAAGTAATTGTGTTTGAAGCCCCAATAAGTCCAGCAACCAGCCAGTCGGTCAAAAACTTGCCGAGCATCTGTTTCAATGGTGGTGCGGTCTTCTGCAGGCATTTTGGCCAACTGGGCTTCGTCGGGTACAGAAGCTTGCAGCCATTCTGGGACTCCCGCTTCGGGATTTTTCTTTTGCGCGGCAGGAATGCCAGCTTTGCGGAAATACTTTTGTGCCATGATGTCTGAAGCGACCTGCGACCAGTTTTTCGGCACCCTCACGTCGTTCCACTCTGCTACGACTGAGCCGTCGGGATTTCTGATGATAGAACTCCGCGATTCAAACTCGAGAGAAGCGTAAGGATCGGTTGTGTTTTGGGTGAACAGTCGTTGAAACTTCATAACATCTTCCTGTTGAGCAAACGTTGGCGATTGATTTGGGTGGCGCGAAGACTGGAGGCGAACAGTGGCGGCTAGGAGGAGCAGTTAGGAAGGAATCCGATTGCAGCTGTCTCCGGTGCACCTGATGAGGTCACCGTTCTCGTCCATGAGCAAAAAGACTAATCAGAGTAGCGAATCAAAAAGTGGAAAGTCAATGCTTCACAAGGTTCCTCTCTTCTAACTGGCAAGAATCATTGAGGAAATTTTTTGAAAATTGCTAAGTTTCTGATTTTTTGACTGATTTTGGTGGTGCGTTTCGATTTTGTTTGAAAAATGAAGGACTTGTGGAGCGTTGCGAAAATTGGGCATTCCTGCC
>CBFIJD010000122.1:0-1247 GCA_965662845.1 uncultured bacterium
GCCCCCACAACCGCTCCCGAGCAAGCAGAAGCGCAATAATCTCCGGATTGAATCGAGGCTTGGCTCTTGGTTGTAGAGCGAGCCTTCCCCGCTGCCTCCCTCTCTTTTTTGACTCTCCGAGTAAGTTTGCCCGTATCTTGCTGCTAGACAGAGACATTCCCCAAAATCCACGATGTCGTCACCCTTTCTACAGCTTGAAACCGCTATACGAACACCACTCATGCCTGGCAAACGAGAACAAATCACGATCAAAGTCCCCAAAGTGCTCTTGGAACGTCTCAATATGGAGGCCGACCGCTCGGGGCGCAAACGCTCGGACATCATTTTACAGGCGATCTCTGAACTCATGGATCGCGTAGAACGCGACCGAGGCTCAGAGCCCAAGCCGAAGAGAGAAGTCGAGCCTAAGGAAACACGCCCCCCCGCGGAGGAAGCATGAGCCCTCGTCTGCTGCACGCGCAGTCTCCCGAGCTGGAAGAGCGCATCGGCTCACTTCAGCAAGAGAATGACGCTCTGCGTGAACACAACCGCAGCTTGCTACAAGAATTGAAAGCGCTCGAAGCTCTTCGCGTCCGTCTGCTCTCCCGCCACAGTGACTAGCGTCCCCTGTGGATGACACCCCGCGCTTGTTCCCGTCCTGCAAAACGTGTTAGGGTTCGCCGGTTTTTCACCCCGCCCTTAATTCTCCGCACCCAAATGGAGCACGTATGTCGCAAGAATTCCGGATTGAAAAAGATTCCATGGGCGAAGTTCAAGTTCCCCAGAACGCCTACTACGCCGCCCAAACCCAACGCGCTGTCGAGAACTTTCCGGTCAGCGGCATCCGCATCAGCCGCCCGCTGATTCAGGCCCTCGGCACGATCAAGCAAGCCGCCGCTCAAGTGAACGGGGCGTTGCAGCATCTCCCCGCCGATGTGGCAACAGCGATCCAAGCTGCCGCCGCCGAAGTCGTGGAAGGCAAGCTGGATGAGCACTTCCCGGTAGACATCTACCAAACCGGCTCTGGCACCTCGAGCAACATGAACGCCAACGAGGTGATCACCAACCGCGCGATGGAGCTGAAGGGCGACGGCCTGTCGCGCCCAGTGCACCCAAACAACGACGTCAACTTTGGGCAAAGCTCCAACGACGTCTTCCCCACCGCGATCCGCATCGCCGCCTTGCTCGAAGCCAAGCGCACCCTGATTCCTGCCTTGCAGCACCTGCACGACACCTTCTTGAGCAAAGGCAGAGAGTATGCGCACGTT
>CBFIJD010000123.1:0-1235 GCA_965662845.1 uncultured bacterium
TTATCCAAATCATCTTCTGGTTGGTCGATAATCAGTGGCTCGTTGCCATGGCTCAGTAAGAAGGCAAGAATCGCTGCTGCTTTCTGCCCGGCAGACCCTTTTTCAAGGTCATCAAATTTGCCAGAAGACGGGTCTTTGGAATACTTAACCCGCAGCATATCTTCGGGCCACCAGGCATCGAGTTGATCGAAAATAGCGGGTTGTGTTTCTAATAACTTTTTCAAGCGATTATCAAACGCACCATGATTCCCGGAGACTTGCCCGCTGGCGATCTCAAGTGTTCTGGCTTTGAGCTGCGAGATGAGCTGCGGCAAATCAGATTCAGGTGTTTTAGCCTCTTCCCATTGATTGAAGGCCCAGAGAAGGCCCTGTTTGTTTTCTCGATCACATACCGAACTTACAAACTTGCCATCTTCAAGATTGAGCAAGGAGCGGTATTCGTCTTCCAATGTATTCACATCACCATACTGAACCAACTCCATGCGCACAAAAGCGCTGGCTCCGATGACTTTGTTAAGAAAACTTCTTCTTTTTTCGAGCAACTCGACGCGCAATTCCTGAAGCTTGGCGAGGGATTCCTCCATCTGCTTTTCCGTCAACTCCGTTTCCTTGCGGACCGAATCCAGCTTTTTTAAGTGCTGCTGGAGTTGATTGCGCTGTTGTACCCATTCCCCGTAAAGGGAAATACTTAGTTGACTCTTTTTTTCTTCATACTCTTTGACCAGCCCTTCATACGCGGCGATGCTTGCCTCTACCGCGTGGTGCCATTTGCTTGAGGAAATCTCTTTTGCCCTTTGGGTTTTGAGTGCATCAACGCTATCGGCGAGCTTGCTAAGCGTTTCGCTGACCTTTGTTAGCTCTTGCGCTGTTTGTTCGTGAATCGCCCTGATCTCGGCAGTGGTCTCATCCTGTTCGTCGAATAAATGTGCAGGAAAGTCGGACAGCTCGGCGCTGGCTGCCAGCTCTCTTATGCCAGACGAAAGGTCATCAAAGACCTGGTCATCGGGCAGAGCGTTCTTTTGTTGGCTGCGCTTCTGATACCGTTTCAGCACCTCACCATGACCTTTTTCTTCGTATTGCTTTAGGTCGTTCTCAACGTCCCCCAGCTTTGCCCGAACTTGCTGCTCGCCAGCCAGCTGCCTTAATAGCTCTCTTCTTCGCTCCCTCAATTGAAGGAACTGACTCTTGACGCTGTCCCAGCGAGATTTCCATTCCGCCCGATCCACCTCTGGAGA
>CBFIJD010000124.1:0-1220 GCA_965662845.1 uncultured bacterium
CTCCACCCGCCTGTCCCCGAGGCGACCACCCAGACGTATTTCACCGACGGCTGGCGAGACACACCGATCTTCCGCACTGACAGGCTGGGCGCGGGAGATCGCATCGTCGGGCCTGCGTTGCTGATCCAAGACACCTCGACCATTGTGCTGGAACCGAGCTGCGAAGCGCAGATCACAGCGTTTGGCGACGTGCACATCGAAGTGCTGGCGGCGGAGCGAGTCACGCCGTCCACGCAGGTCGACCCGGTGCAGCTGTCGGTGTTCAGCAACTTGTTCATGTCCATCGCGGAGCAGATGGGGCGCACGCTGCAACGCACTGCGATCTCGACCAACATTAAGGAGCGGCTCGACTTCTCGTGCGCGCTGTTTGACCAGCACGGCAACTTGATCGCCAACGCGCCGCATCAGCCGGTGCACTTGGGCGCGATGAGCGAGGCGGTCCAGCAACAGATCCGCCTGCAAGGTGACAACGTGCGCGAAGGCGATGTGCTCGTCACGAACCACCCCGCCGCTGGCGGCAGCCACCTGCCAGACATCACCGTCATCACGCCTGTTTGGCACGCGGGACAAATCGTCTTCTTTGTCGCGAACCGTGGGCATCACGCAGACATTGGCGGCAGCACTCCGGGTTCCATGCCGCCGTTCTCGCGCACGTTGGCCGAAGAAGGCGTCTGCTTGCTCAGCGAGAAGCTCGTCGTGCAGGGCGTGTTTCAAGAGGAGCGCATGCGGGCACGGCTCGCGGTGTCGCGGGCGCTCGCGGACAACTTGTCAGACCTCAAAGCGCAGGTCGCCGCGAACCAACAGGGGCTCCGCTTGCTCGACGAGATGACGCAGAAGTACTCGCTGCCGGTGGTGCAAGCCTATATGCAGCACATTCAGGACAACGCCGCGCAGGCTGTGCGGACTATGTTGCGGCAGCTGGTGACCACTCGAGGCTTGCCCGACGTCGCGACGCTCCACGCCGAAGATTGTATGGACGACGGGAGCCGCGTCGTCTTGCGGCTGACCATCCACAAAGAGGACGGCTCGGCAATCTTTGACTTCCGCGAGACCGACTCGCAGGTCTGGGGCAACTGGAACGCGCCGCCTGCCGTCACCTACTCCGCGATTCTGTACGCCTTGCGCTGCCTCATTCAGAGCGAGATCCCCCTCAACCAAGGTTGCTTGGAGCCGATCACAGTACATTTAAAAGAAGGCACTCTGCTGTCCCCGCACCCAGA
>CBFIJD010000125.1:0-1193 GCA_965662845.1 uncultured bacterium
TAAAATTGATTTCTCATCCATAAATCACTCTTCCACGCTCTAATACTTGATGCTCTAAGGCTGCAGGAATATCGGCAAATCGATCTACTTCTGCTCGAGTTTTTACGATAATGTCTAAAGGATAAGCGATGTTTCTCAAACAACGATAAGCCAGCGAAGCTCGTTTTGTTGGAGGAAGTTTACTTTGACTAACGATCACCAATAAATCTAAATCGCTGTCCTGATCAGGAGTCCCCCACACATGAGATCCAAAAAGATAAATCTTTTCTGGTGCAAATTCGGCTATTAGATTCTTTTTGATTTCTTCTAGTATCTCATTGGTTGATTCCATGATGCTCTTGCTGATTTGATGGTTGTCAATCCGCTTACTGGGCGAAACTCTTTATGTGCCCATTGGTTGCCGATTTTTTCCAAACTCTTTGTCACATATTTCTGAGGCTTTTACACCAAAACTTTCCATTTGATAGCCCCACTTAATCCATATCGTCCACCTAAACAGAGACTCATCACGGATCCGCCGTTCTAGGGGGCGCTCCCGAGGTTCATCACGCGCTCCACCACGTCAGGAGCGACCCGCTATGGTTGCCCGTTTTTTGTTTTCTCGTTTTTGGTTGGCCACGTTTTCCCGATTTTCTGGCTGGGAGGAGACAAACGAAGGGGAGGAGAAGGAGAGGCCGCGAGGTAGGAGAGGACAAGCAGCCCCTCTGACGCCACAGGGAGGAAGACGTGACGCGCAGAGGAGCTGCTGACGCCACGGGGAGGAAGACGTGACGCGCGGAGAAGCTGCTCAGGAGGGAGGGTTAATACTCGATGGACTTGCCCTGGCGCCAGTTGGCGATCAGGTCGTCATAAGGAATGGTCTGACCTTGCGGCTTCTCGTTGGCCAGCTTGGGTTTCGGTGCGCCGGGCTGATTCAGCCAGTAGCTCGCGTCCCGCTCCTCGTTGAGCTGTGGCCCGCATTCCCCCAAGCGAGCGCGAGACAAGCGCCGCAGCACCCGATCTTGCTCTTCTGCTAGGTTGTCCAGCGCCGCTTGCGCGGTCTCTTCCCCAGCCGTTACCGTTCCCACATGCTTCCACCAGAGCTGGGCTAGCTTCGGATAGTCTGGCACGTTGGTCCCGGTTGGGCTCCAGCGTACGCGGTCTGGGCTGCGATAGAACTCGACCAGTCCACCGAGCTGGGGCGCGACTTGCGT
>CBFIJD010000126.1:0-1184 GCA_965662845.1 uncultured bacterium
GAAGAAGAAGCCACCTTCAACGGCATCAACGGCTTCGTGACCGTCGGCTTGGGCGGTGGCATGAAGGCTGGCGCCTCCTTCGACGTCCTGAACTTCGATCCAGACTTGGAGATCGGCGGTGAAGACGCGGCGGTGAGCACAACTCGCTTCTCGGGCTCACTGCAGATGCCCTTCTTTGTAGACGCCGTCACGATGAAGCTGGGTGTGGGTGTGGCCACAGCAGACTCTGACGTAGAATCGCTCGCTGGTACAGAGACAGCGATGCAAGCCACTTGGGGCTGGAAGCTATAAGCTGACTTGTCAGCCTAAGCTGATTTGAGAAACGGGATCGTGGGTTCGCCTGCGATCCCGTTTTTTTTTGTCTCTGTGTCGGGTTGGTGACATTCCCCACTGGGCAAGCCCGCCGAATTTCGCTAGACTCCTCCCCTCGCGTTTTTCTCTCCGCACTCCTCAACTCCCAAGCATGAAGACTCATGGATTCCCAAGCTCTCCGTCAATCCTTAGGTCGCTTTGCCACAGGCATCACGGTCGTCACGGTTCGCACGTCGGATGACGAGCAATATGGTGTGACGATCAACTCGTTCACGTCGGTTTCTCTGGAGCCGCCGCTAGTATCGTTTGCGTTGCAGCGCTCCTCGGTGATGTGGGGACGCATCCAGCGCGCCGGTGGCTACGCGGTGAATGTGCTCAGCGCCTCGCAAGAAGAGCTCTCGAACCACTTTGCGGGTTCGCGCAACAAGGAGCCGTTTGGGGAGCTGCCGTTGCTTTCGACGACGTCGCAGCATCCGCTGTTGCGTGGGTGCTTAGCGGTGTTTGACTGCAAGCTCTGGCGAGAGTATGACGGGGGCGACCATGTGTTGTTGTTGGGCGAAGTGTTGGAATTTCATGCCTTTGAAGGCGAACCTCTACTCTACTACCGGAGCCGCTATGCGACGTTATAGTTCTTTGTTTTGGGTGGGATTGGCGGCGTTCGTGGCCGTTGCGTGTCAGCCCCAGATTGATGTCACTCAGCTGCGCAGTTATCCCGAAGATCAGCAGGCTGCGCCGTATCCCCCGAGCAACGAGGAACTCCGTCGTGACCGCCCTTTTGTGGTCGTCTATCCGCCCCAAGCCGCCGAGGGCGTCTCGCCTTATGCGAATGAGAACAGCGTGACCTTCCTCAAAGCGATGCTCGAAGAGGCCGG
>CBFIJD010000127.1:0-1169 GCA_965662845.1 uncultured bacterium
GATATGACCGCCGATCAGCTGCGCTCCTACGAAGCTGAACTTCAAACACGCTACCAAGAATTTTGTGACGCCAAGCTCAAGCTCGACCTGACCCGCGGCAAACCCGCGACAGCGCAAGTCATGCTATCCGACGCGCTCGATGGCTTGCTGCAAGGCAACTACCAAGCGGCAGACGGGACTGATGTTCGCAACTACGGTGGCTTAGATGGACTGCCAGAGACCCGTCAGTTAGGCGCCGATTGGCTCGGCGTGAGGCCTTCCGAGGTGCTCGTCAGCGGCAACAGCTCTCTGTCGTTGATGTATCAGTTCCTGCATGTGGCATATCACTACGGGCTCGGCGCTCAGCCGTGGATGCAGGAAGAAAACGCGAAATTCATCGCCGTGGTTCCGGGATATGATCGTCACTTTAGCGTGTGTGAAACGCTCGGTTTGCGTCTGATCAACGTACCGATGAAGGAAGAGGGCCCGGACATGGAGCAGGTCGAATCGCTGGTGCGCGATCCCAGCGTGAAAGGGATGTGGTGTGTGCCGAAATACTCCAACCCAACAGGGAACGTGTACTCAGACGAAGTCGTGGAGCGCATCGCCGCTCTGGGGACCATCGCTGCGCCTGATTTTCGGGTGATTTGGGACAACGCGTACGCCGTCCACGATTTGTATGACAACGCTCCGCCGCTCGCCAATGTGATGGAGCTGAGCCGTAAGCACGGCACCGAGGACACCGTCGTACAGGTGGGGTCGACCTCAAAAGTGACCTTCGCGGGCGCGGGGATCTCGTACTTGGGAGCTTCTGAAGCGAATTTGGCCCTGTTTCGCAAGCGCATGGCCATTTGGACGATTGGCCCCGACAAAGTGAACCAGCTCCGTCACTCGCGCATGTTCCCGAACATGGACGCCGTTCAAGCGCACATGCGCCGTCACGCCGATTTGATTCGCCCTAAGTTTGAAACCGTCTTGCAATCTTTAGAGACCGCGCTGGGCGACAAAGACATGGGCTCGTGGATCAAGCCCGCCGGCGGCTACTTTATTTCGTTTGATACGCTCCCTGGGCTCGCGCGCGAAGTTGTCCGCCTCTCTGGAGAAGCCGGTGTCAAATTGACTCCAGCCGGCGCGACCTTTCCCTATGGCGTTGATCCGGACAATCGCAACATCCGTCTCGCGCCCACCTT
>CBFIJD010000128.1:0-1137 GCA_965662845.1 uncultured bacterium
GATTCACCGCGAATACGCCGCTGGATTGGGCCGCATGGATCTGATGGTGGAGTTTTGCGGAGAGAAGTTTGCGTTTGAACTAAAATTATCAGGAAAAACTGCGTTGACAAAAGGTCGCAAACAGCTCGCCGATTATCTCAAACGCTGCGGATTAGACTTTGGGAGGTTGATCATTTATTCCCGCAAGCCTCCGGAAGATATTGAGACCGTCGGTGAACGAGAACTCTTGGAAGAAGACGGGAAGAAAATCGAAGTGATTTGGATGTGATTTTCGTGAAAAAAGGAGCATTGAATGTACAAATTTTTCAACACTGCTGGACCTTGTTTCCTAGAGAAACACTATATGATCCCAGCGTCAGAGCGTTTGTTTCAGACGAAGGAGTTGATTGAACAAGAAAAGTACTTCATTCTGCACGCCCCTCGACAGACAGGAAAAACGACGCAGGTGTTGAGCTTGATGGAGAATTTAAATCAACAGGGAGACTATGTTTCGCTCTATGTCAACATTGAATCCGGGCAAGCCATGCGCTCTAATGTTGAGAAGGTCAACCAGATTATCCTCAGCCGATTTCGTCTACAAAGCTTGGTTCATCTCCCTGAAAAATATCGCCCCTCCGAGCTATGTTATCAGGTGAATTCAATGGAGAGTGCTTTAGGAGAGTTTTTAACGCGTTGGTGTCTGGAACTCCCCAAACCGCTGGTTTTGTTTATTGATGAGATCGATGCTCTGATTGGCGACTCATTATTGTCAGTGTTGCGCCAGCTTCGGGAAGGTTACCCAAATCGTCAGCGTAGAGCATTTCCTCATTCGTTGTGTTTAATCGGATTGCGAGATGTGCGAGACTATCGCATCTTCTCTGACCGAGAGCAGCGTTATGTCATTGGAGGTTCGGCGTTTAACATCAAAGACAAATCATTGACGATTGAGTATTTCACACAAGAACAAGTCGTTCAGTTGTACTCACAACATGCGGAAGCAACGGGGCAATTATTTACAGACGCAGCGTTAGCAAAAATCTTCTGGTATTCGCAGGGGCAACCATGGTTAGTGAATGCCTTGGGCCGACAGTTGTGCTTTGAAGAAAAAGCGGTTCCTAGAGAACAAACGGTGGAAGATCATCATGTTGATGTTGCGGC
>CBFIJD010000129.1:0-1127 GCA_965662845.1 uncultured bacterium
TGTATGCGACCCAGCGCCCGTCAGGAGCAAAGGTGGGGTCTTCGATTTCACGCAAGGTGCTGCGGTCTAGCTGCGTGCGCTGGTTTTTCTCCAAGTCGAGATGCCACAGCTCTAAGCGGCTGGTGGTCAGGACCACTTCCGGTTTGGTGGGTGAGACGATGATGTCTTGCACCCGCCCGGCAGGCAGCTCGAAGCGTTGCAGCGGCGCGACGCTCGCTTCTTCAGCAAAAAGCAGCAGCTCTTCGCGTGCCTGTTGTTCGTCGGCGAGCGCGATCAAGCGTCCATCAGGCAGAAAGCGAGGGTCACGATAGCGCGCTCCTTGACGCATCCCGTGTTGTTGGACGGCCAGCTCCCACAGCGGCATGGACGTGAGGCGTCCGCGCACGCTCAGCGCGATGGCGTGTCCTTTGGGGTGCAAGTGAAAGTCATCCCACTCGTCGGAGCCGTATACAAACTTGCGTTGCAGGTGAAATTGCGGCGAGCGGAGGCGAAGCTCCAGCGGCTGACTTTGGGAGTCCCCAACGCGCCAGCGGTGCAGCTTGCCGCCGCAGTGATAGATCACATTTTGTTCGTGGAAGGCCGGCTGGCGCACAAAGAATTCGGCCTCGTGCGTCTCTTGGCGCAGGTCGGAGCCGTCGGGCAGGCACGACCACAGATTCCCGAGGCGATCTGCGTCGGACACAAACCAGAGGCGACCGTTCCACCAGGTTGGCTGGACGGCGTTGCCCTCATGCTCGGTGAGGAGGCGCGTGAACGAGTAGTCGCCGTGGGAGGCCACCCAGATTTCCCCAGCGGTGCCGCCACGATAGCGCTTCCAGCGAGAGTTTTGCGTGGTGTTGCGTCCGAGCACGCGCCCGCTGCCGTTGGGTTCTAGCGATAGAGTGCGCGCGGGGCCGAGCGCGATGGTTGAGATCGGCCCGCCTGCGCGCGGCACTTCGTAGAGCATCGCGTCTGCCAAGCCATGAACCGAGCGGTGTCCTCCACAAAAGCGGATCGCCTGTCCGTCTGCGCTCCAGCCGTCGATGTGTAGCACCTTGCCGACGTAGGTCCGGCGTTGCAGGGGGCCGCCTTCGCTGGGCAGCACATACACATCCGTCTCGCCTTCTTCAGACGCGACAACGGCGATC